>CAYVFF010000011.1:0-65595 GCA_964450965.1 uncultured Eubacterium sp.
TCTGTCTGTCTGTCTGTCTGTCAAAATCGTCCCGCTTCTCATCGCGCTTGTCAAGACCTTTTTCTAATTTTTTTATCTTTTTTGTCACAGCCGCTGATAAAGGGACTGGCTCTCCTGGCTTGCTCGGAAGGCCGTGGCCGACCTTGCTTGCATGTATAAGGCTTTTCCTTCACCCCGCTGCGCGGCACACGTACCTCGCGCGCTCCGGTCAAGAGTAGCATATGGCCGGTCGCTTGTCAAGCCGAAATTTTTTTGGAAACCGCTTGTTATCGCCGCCCTTTATAGGTTACAATGTTAACAGCGGCATGCGCGTGACAATATCCATATTTCATATGCCCACGGCTAAGGAGGGGATGCGGCATGGGAAAGAAGAAGATACTCCCGATCGGGGTTGAAGATTTTGAGGAAATACGAAGAAAAGATTTTTACTATGTCGATAAGACAGGGCTGATCAAAGAACTCCTTTTGAATCAGGCGAAGGTCACCCTTTTCACCCGCCCCCGGCGCTTCGGCAAGTCGCTGAACATGAGCATGCTCTCTCACTTCTTCTCTCTTGATGGGGACAAGTCGATTTTTGAGGGGCTGGAAATCTCTAAAGAAAAGGAACTATGCGAGAGATACATGGGGAAATACCCTGTCATTTTCATCTCGCTGAAAGATATCGAAGGCGACGACTATCAGGAAGCCTACCAGCTGATGGCCGACCTCGTCGTCGACCTGGCTTCTCGATTCGACTTTCTTTCTGACAGCGTGAGATTGAACGAAACCGACAGAGAAAGATACGGCATGCTGCTGAACGGCAATATGCGCAAGAGCACGCTCACCGGCAGCCTAAAACTGCTGTGCAGCCTGCTGCGGAAGCACTTCGGCAGGAAAGCCGTCCTGCTCATCGACGAATACGACGTCCCGCTCGCGAAAGCGCACGCCGGGAACTACTACGATAGGATGGTCTCCCTGATTCGCTCGCTGCTAGGCGCGGCGCTCAAGACTAACGACAGCCTCGAGCTCGCCGTGCTCACCGGATGCCTGCGCATCTCCAAGGAGAGCATCTTCACTGGAATGAACAACCTGAAGGTCCGCTCCATCTCGGATGCCCGTTTTGCAGAATATTTCGGGTTTACGGACGAGGAGGCCAAAGCCCTCCTGGATTACTACGGGCGTTCGGAAAGCTACGATGTAGCAAAGAACTGGTATGATGGGTACCTGTTCGGGGGCATGGAGATCTATTGCCCCTGGGACGTGCTGAATTACTGCGACGCCCTGCTGGATTCCCCGGACGCGCAGCCGCAGGACTACTGGATCAACACCAGCGGAAACGACGTCATCAAGCGATTCGTCGCCATGGCGGATAACGAGACGAGGGGTGAGATTGAGACGCTGGTTGCGGGCGGGACGATAGAAAAGGATATCCGCGAGGACCTCACCTACTCCGAGATATACGACAGCATCGACAACCTGTGGAGCCTGCTCTATACGACAGGCTACCTGACCATGCATTGCAGGACGGAATGCGGGGCGCTAGAGCTACGAATCCCGAACCTGGAAGTCCGCGATGTGTTCGTGAAGCAGATCCGGGAATACTTCAAGGAGAGCGTCAAGAGAGACACTGGCACACTGGAGCGGCTATGCTCCGCGCTGCTGCACGGCGATGCAAAGGACGCGGAAATATGCATAAACAGATACCTCCGGAGGTCCATCAGCGTCCGGGACGCCATGGCGAGGGACGAGCAGAAGGAGAACTTCTACCAGGGCGCGATTGTCGGGATCCTTTCCGCGAACGACGGCTGGAGCGTGAAGTCGAACCGCGAGAGCGGGGACGGGTACGCGGACGTCATAGCGAAGCCGGATGACGGCGACCTGGGGGTCGGGATAGTGATCGAGATAAAGTACGGCAGCGATATGGACGGGGCCTGCCTTGATGCCCTGGACCAGATCGGGAGGAGGAGGTACGCGGAGGAGCTCCGGGACGAGGGGATGGAGACCATCTTAGAGTACGGAATCGGATGCTACAAAAAGGCATGCCGGGTCGTGCTGGGATAGCGAGTGCGGGCATGCTCATGTTCAGCGACCTGCCGAAGCTCCCATCGCCGCCATATCTTTTATCCGGCTTGCCGCGACCCCGAGAAGGCATGCCAGGAGGCACACCAGCACTGGCTTCGACAGGTCGAAATATCTCCCCAGGCTGTCAGGCAATGCCCTCGCTGCCAGCTCCAGAAACGAGCTGCACCACATATGCAGCAGATAGACCCACATGGACAGCCTGCGCCCGATAAAAGATATGATAGACGCCATCCTGCCGGGGCGCAATGTGTGCAGCATAGCCGTCATAAAAAGTCCGGCGGTTATGAATACCGTGCTTAGGTGCATATCCATATATTGCCCCGTCGCGATATATTCCGCCGGCATGAGCGCGAGGCCCGCGGCGATAATCAGCAGGCCGTGCAATGGACGGAAACGTCTTTTAATATATTCAGATTTTTCCGCGAAAAGCGACCCCAGCAGAGTCATCGGGAGCCCGAATAGAAACGCGCTGCGGAACCAATATATCGCCTTGTCGATGTCATAATGGTTCTGCCAGTAGAACCTGCCATAGATCTGAACGGCCAATAGGATGGGTATCAGGGCATAGCTCCATTTCCGGGGATGCCCGTCCGCGATAAGGCAATATATGACATATGTCCAGAACGCCGCGTACAGATACCACAGGGTAGGATTGAACATCGTCCCGCAAAGCAGCGTCCTTATCGGATGGCCAAGGCAGGAGAGCCCGCCGAGATATTCCGCGCCCCTGCCGTCGAAGATCGCCACGGCGGTATACCACGCGCCGTAGCATATCTCCGCCGTGAGCAGCATCCGGAGCATCCCTGCTGCCCTTTTTCGAAGCCATTCCCTGTTTTTTCCGTAGCAAAAATAGCCGGTTATCATAAAAAATACCGGCACGGGGAATCTGCAGGCGTAGATGATTATATCGCCGAGCGTTCCCTCGAATCTGCAATGCAGGAATACCACGAGGATGCAGGACATTCCTTTTAAAAAATCGAACTGCCAATTCCGCGCGACGTCATTTTGACCCATACGGCCTCCTCAAACCTGCTTTCGGCAGATAGCCCCCTTTTTGGCAAGCTCCGCCGCGGCTATCCGCCCAGCCTGTTTTTCATCGCAAGATACAATTCCTGGTCGGTCATGTGGCGTTCCTTGAACATTAGCAGGACCACGCCCTGGCCGTCCGGGTCCATGTATTTGCGCTGCCAGCGGTCGTGATACGCGCCGTCTCCCAGCTCCCGCACCGCGCCCATCATCTTCCTTATCATATAGCCTGTATAGCGGATATCCGCCAGGCAATCATTCTTATAAAAATCCTCCCACACGCCGTACTCCGACTCCTTCATGGCTTTGTCGGCCTTGTCGAAAAACCCGGCGGCATCCCCCAGGCGGACGAATGCCGTCTCATAATCCCGTCCATTATAGGCCTCCCAGGCAGCGGCGAACATCGTGACTCCCTCGGCGCAGAAAGCGTGTATTCTGGCCTGGAGCAGGAGCGTCGAGGAGAACAGCCGCAGCATTGACGGCTTGCTCCGCAGCGCTCCCGCGGCGGCCTCGCAGCATTCCAGAAGGCTTCGCAGTCCGGACAGGCCCTTTACGCAGGGCGCGCAGACCATGGCGGCCTGCTGCGTGAGCGTCCGCGCCGGAGCCTCGGGATTGCCCCGCTCGATCCAGCGCAGGCTCTCCGCGGGCTTCTCCCTGTCCACGAAAAACGAGTTCGCCAAGACCCGCAGGTTTTCCGCGTAATACTGCTCCCCCATGTGTTCGTCCTCCTCCGGGCCGAAGGGAATCATGGCATTCGGATAAGCCCTGTAGCTTGCGGCCACGGCCTCGGATCCGCCGAAATAATCCTCGGCAAACTCCCGGCTGTGGCTCTCGTCGCCTGTCTGCCCGCCCTCCCATTTTTTCCTGACGGCGTCCAGAAAATAGACGTGCGGACGTATGTTGGAACAGTTCACTATCCAGAATTCGCTGCCGCCGTTCTCCAGCACCTCGGAGAGCTCCCTGTCCACGAAACTGACCGAATTAGGCAGCATCGTGATATGGTTCCCCGCCTGCAGATCATAAAATGACACATGGTAATAGATCCCCTGGGGGCTGTCCTCCCCGGGATCCGGCATTGAAACGATCCTGGGATTGTGGTTGTTCCGGCGGCGGGTCACCATCTTGCCATAGCCGTTGTCGGCATGCACGCGGATGACATCGGGATCCAGCTCCAGGTATCCCTGCCGGTACAGCTCCATGACCTCGCCGTAGAGATTCGTGCAAAACACCGGATTTTCTACATGCCGCATCACGATCTCGCGCTGCTTGCGTATCACGTCCCCGATCAACGCGCCCCGCGCCTCCGGAGTGGAAAAGCGCCCGCTGCTATCGTCCGCCCAGAACGGCTTGTCGCCCTGGCCCCGGAAACACAGATTCCAGACAACTTTATAATCTTTCTGGGCTATGACGGCATCCTCCCACAGCTTGTAATACATCATTTCATGCCCGAGAAATCCGGACTCTTCGCCCGGATAGGCTCGCGCGAACATTTCCGCCCCAAGCGGCTCCGCGTGATGGTGGGTGATCCACAGGCCCATTTCGGCCGCAAGCTTTCGATTTTTCCTGGACATCTCGTCCGTACCGGCGATGACCATGTTGCCGCCGCAGCGCAACAGCGCCTCCAGAGCCATCTCCCATCCGTCCACGCCGTTCTGGTTGTACTTCCAACCCATCATAAGCACTTCGTCGTTTATGAACCATCCGCGGAAGCGGACCGGCATTTGCACGGACCTGTATTCTATCAGGGGAATCTCCACATACCCTGCCGGCTGGAACTCCTGATCCATATAAAACCAGAACGGCTTCACCCCCAGCCAGCGGCCGCTCAGCTCCAGTATACCGTAGATTAATCCGAGGTCGTCTCCGGCATATATGTAGATCTGCTCCTCCTCGACCTTGATATGGTACTGTTCCGGCTTATCCATCTCCTCGCCGCAGAGCACGACACGGTTTTTCGGCGGGACGGCGTCCCCGCCGCCTTCCGGGTTAAAAAACACCTTGTCGCGGTCCCGCTCCAATATGCTGATAAAACGCCGAACCGGCTCCGTCATCTCCAATGTCTCCGAAGCGCAAACCTCGGTATTCCTGCTGAATAAAAACATATGTTATTCCTCCCGCTTTTTTCTTGCCTTGCGCATGCAGGGCGGAGTGGCTGTGAATATTACAATTTTTCATAAAATGTCTGACCAGTTTTCCAACGCCGCCCGAACCTCCTCCGGGGAGCCGCACAGTATCCCTGCACCATGCGAGACCAGCCAGTCCCTGCCGCGGAACCCCCATGTCGCGCTGATGCACGGCAAGCCGGCGTTTTGCGCGGTCTCGACGTCCACCTCGGAATCGCCGACGTATACGGCATTCCCAACCGGGCATCCCCCCAGCGCCCGAAGGGCGGCATAAACAGTATCCGGCGCGGGCTTTTTCCTGACTCCGGCGGCCTCGTCCTCCCCTATAGCCACTGAGATGTATTCTTTGAAATATATGTCATTCAGCCGCTTTACCGCCGCATCCGGCTTGTTCGATACGATCGCCATGGACATGCCGTCGCCGCGCAGCCGTCCCAGCAGCTCCATGACGCCGGGATACGGTCTGGTCGCATCGTTGCCATGCTCCCCGTAATGCGCCCGGAAGGCATCCATGATGCCGTCAAAGTCCGGGCATTCCTCAGGGGACCGTACGTCCAGCGAACGGAGCATAAGTTTTTTCACGCCGTTACCCACGAACCGCCGCACCTCGTCCAGCGTCCGCCGCGGATAACCGTACCGCTCCAGGGCGAAATTCGCGCTGGAGTGCAGGTCCTGCAGCGTGTCCAGCAGCGTGCCGTCCAGGTCAAAAATCACAGCTCTCATTTAATCCTCTTACAGCTTGCCTCATCGTCACTAATCATAGTAGCAAAAACATAAATGTTTAGCAACAGCAAAATGCCGGATGCGTCTCCTATTCCGACGTTGTTCATGGCAGCCGGAAAGTTTTGATTTTCCGTTGCAAAAATTTTTTTGTCATGTATAATTATTTAAGGCATACGCGCATAAAGAATCAAGAAAGAACGAGGTTACACCAAGATGATCCAGGCAATAGACATATCCCTGCGCCTCGGCAAAAAGGCGCTTTTCGAGGACGTAAACATCAAATTCACGGGCGGCAACTGTTACGGCGTGATCGGGGCTAACGGCGCCGGCAAGTCCACTTTCCTGAAGATACTGACCGGCGAACTGGAGCCTACCAGCGGCGAGGTAGTAATCACTCCCGGCGAGCGGCTGTCATTTTTGCAGCAGGATCATTTCCAGTATGACGAATATACCGTGATGGACACGGTCATCATGGGCAACCATCGGCTCTACGAGATCTCAAAGGAAAAAGACGCGATATACGCCAAGGAGGACTTCTCGGACGAGGACGGCATACGCGCCAGCGAGCTGGAGGCGGAGTTCGCGGAGATGGACGGATGGAACGCGGAAAGCGACGCCGCCACCCTGCTGAACGGCCTTGGCATCCCGGAGGAGAGCCATGCCATGCGGATGAAGGACGTTCCAGGCGCGTTGAAGGTCAAGGTATTGCTGGCGCAGGCCCTTTTCGGCAACCCCGACATATTGCTGCTGGACGAGCCGACGAACCACCTGGACCTGGACGCGATCGCCTGGCTGGAGGAGTTCCTGATAAACTTCGAAAACACTGTAATAGTCGTCTCGCACGACCGTTACTTTCTAAATAAGGTGTGCACGCATATTGCCGACATCGACTACGGCAAGATCCAGCTGTATGCCGGCAACTACGACTTTTGGTACGAATCCAGCCAGCTGCTCATCAGGCAGATGAAGGAGGCCAATAAGAAAAAAGAGGAAAAAATCAAAGAGCTGCAGGAGTTCATCTCCCGCTTCTCGGCGAACGCCTCCAAGTCCAGGCAGGCGACTTCGCGCAAACGCGCCCTTGAGAAGATAGAGCTGGAGGAGATGAAGCCCTCCAGCCGCAAATATCCTTACATCGACTTCCGCCCTAACCGCGAGATTGGAAACGAGGTGCTGGAAGTACATAATATCAGCAAGACCATAGACGGCGTAAAGGTGCTAGACGACATCTCATTCATCCTGGGACACGATGACAAGATTGCCTTCGTAGGCAGCAACGAGCTCGCGAAGACCACGCTATTTTCTATCCTCGCCGGCGAGTCGGAGCCGGACGAGGGATATTACAAATGGGGCGTGACGACGAGCCGGTCATATTTTCCAAAGGACAACACGGCGATCTTCAAGGATAACGACCTGCCGATAGCCGACTGGCTCACGCAGTTTTCAGAGATAAAAGACGCCACCTACGTGCGCGGCTTCCTCGGGCGTATGCTGTTCGCCGGGGAGGACGGCATGAAGCGCATGCGGGTACTCTCCGGCGGCGAGAAAGTCCGAGTGCTGCTGTCGCGAATGATGATTGAAGGCTCGAACGTGCTGATACTCGACGAACCGACCGACCACCTTGACATGGAGGGAATCACCGCGCTGAACAACGGCCTGATAAAATTTCCGGGAGTGCTGCTTTTCTCCTCGCGCGACCACCAGGTCGTGCAGACGACCGCGAACCGGATCATCGAATTCATGCCGGACGGCACGATAATCGACAAGGTCACGACTTACGACGAATACCTGGAGAACGACGAGATGGCGAGAAAGCGCGCCGTTTATTCAATGTCGGAGTCTGATTCTGAGGACAACTAAAGGCGAAACGATGAACACGGATGGTACAGATAAGGTAAAGAGCGAAAAAGAGGAGGAGATGACTCCGAGACGGGCGTTCATACACAACCTGCACAGGCTGCGTACCTCGATCAAATGGATCCTCATCGGCATCGTCACCGGCGCCGCGGGAGGCGCGGTCGGGATCGCATTCTCGTATGTGATGGACCGGGCGACTGCCGCAAGGGACGCGCATCCATGGCTACTGTACTGCCTGCCGCTGGCCGGACTCGCCATCGTCTCGCTCTACTATCTGCTGCATGATAGAAACGACCGCGGAACCGACCTGGTAATCTCGGCAATACATTCGAGCGAAGAGGTGCCGCTGCGCATAGCGCCGCTCATGTTCGTCTCGACCGTGCTTACGCATCTGTGCGGCGGCTCGGCCGGCCGCGAGGGAGCCGCGCTGCAGATAGGCGCGAGCGTCGGCGAGCATATCGGCGAACTCTTCCATTTCAACGAAAACGACAAGCGCGTCATGATAATGTGCGGCATGAGCGCCTGCTTTTCCGCTTTTTTCGGCACCCCGATGGCATCCGCCATCTTCTCCATGGAGGTCGTCAGCGTAGGCGTGATGTATTATGCCGCACTGGTTCCGTGCGTGATCTCGTCGTTCGTCGCGCACTCCCTCGCCGGCAGATACGGCGTGGCCTGGGAGCATTTCCCGGTGGAAAATCTGCCCGCCTTCACTTTCGCGAACGCGGCGATTATCGGCGCGCTGGCGGTGCTGTGCGCCGTGCTGAGCGTCGTCTTCTGCGAGATATTGCACAGGACGGCGCATTTTTTCAAAAGATATATCCCGAACCCTTTTCTGCGGACCGTTGCCGGCGGATGCATCATCATCGCAATGACGCTGCTCGCGGGAACGCGCGATTATAACGGCGCCGGCCTTGAAGTGATAGAGAGATGCTTCGCGACCGGAAAGGTCGCGCCGGAGGCTTTCCTGCTGAAGATGGTCTTCACCGCCGTCACGCTCGGATGCTACTACAAGGGCGGGGAGATCGTGCCGACTTTTTACGTCGGCGCAGCGTTCGGCTGCCTGTTCGGCATGATTACAGGCTTCTGCACGCCGCTGTGCACGGCGGTCGGAATGGGCAGCATGTTCTGCGGCGTGACTAACTCGCCAATAGCGTCGCTTCTCATATGTTTCGAGCTGTTCGGTTACGACGGGATGCCTTATTATCTGCTGTCTGTCGCGCTAAGCTACATGTTCTCCGGATACCATGGGCTGTATAGCAGCCAGAAGATACTATATTCGAAATTTAAAACGACATATGTAGACAGGAAGGCGAAATAGCCCTTTGCGAAATAGCGCTTCGCCAGTCAGGCATGGCCGTCCCGGCCGTTTTGCCCGCCGTCCGCGTCATCGTCTCTTTTCCTCGCCAGGCGCTGCTCCCTGCGCTCTTCCCTGCGCAGTTCGCGCTGCATCTTCTTCCCATCCAATGTGACAAAAGTGCCGTCCTCGGCAAAATAGTCAAGGTCTTTATAGCCTTCAGTCTCCGTAGGCATGCCGCGCAGCTTCAGGCGGTAGTTTATGAACGTCTCCACGATGTAATATATCACGCCGAACACCGGCACGCCGACGAGCATCCCCAGTATCCCCCACATTTTTCCAAAAAGCATTACCGAGAATACGACCCAGAAAGCGGAAAGCCCGGTAGATTTGCCGAGGATTTTCGGGCCTATCACGTTTCCGTCCAGCTGCTGCAGGAGGATGATGAATATCAGCACGATAATGCCCTTGCGGAAATCCGCCAGCATCACGATGATCGTGCTAGGGACCATGCCGATCCACGGCCCGAAAAACGGAATAACGTTCGTCACTCCCACTATGACGGAGACCAGCGCGACATACGGCATGCGAAGCAATGTCATCCCGGCGAAGCACAACAGGCCGACTATGAGCGAATCCACGAGTTTTCCGGAGATGAATCCTCCGAATATCTCGTTGCTCTTGCGCGTCGTGTCGAGGATTACCTTCGCCTGCCGCTTGTTGAAGAGCGCGTACACGATCTTTTTCGCCTGCGCCTTGAACGTCCTGGCAGAGCAGAGGACATAAACAGCGACGATCAGCCCGACTCCGATGTCGCCGATTAGCGTCACCACGTTAACCACCCCTGACGCCGCCGAGGTGATATACGACTGGATGTTCTGGAGCACGTTTTTGTCCAGCCAGTCCGAGATGAACTGCGAGGCATTCGTAAGTATGTCGTTTAGAAACTCCCGCAGCCTGACGTTGGACTGGATGAGATCCGTAATCTCATCGATATAATGGGGGAAATTGCGGATCAGGCCTGAGACGCTGATGACGACCTGCGGCAATAGCAGGCCTAGCAGCACCAGGACAATTCCCACCATGCCGAAGACGACCGTGAAAGCGCAGACGGTGCGGATTATCACATCCCTGCGCAGTCCGGCTTTCTGGTCTTTCGGCTCCTTTTTGAACAGCTTATGCAGGCCGCCCTCCATCTTGTTTGCAAGCGGATTCAGCAAATATGCGATGGCAACGCCGATTATGATGGACTTCATGCCGGAGATGATGTAAGCGAACTCCCGGCTCCATGCCCCATAGTTCAACATCAGGAAATAAAACAAGATGGCGCCGAGTATCACTATAAGAAACGCCGACGCCCGCACCAGCGTCCTGTTGAAAATCCGGCGGTTGTGCCGCTTTTCCGAATCCATTGCTTTCGTACCTCCCATTCCAGGTTTCCGATATTACGTTCCGGGCTTTATCAGCCGCCATTGGGCGGCATGGTATGGGCCGCCCGGTTTCCGGGCAAGATTCCTATGAGTTCGACATTTCTACGAGTTTATCCAGCACGGCGCCCGCCTTGCCGCTGTCGATCGACTCTGCCGCTAGGCGGCAGCCGTCTTTTATGGAACCGGCTATACCTCCGATGTAGAGCGTCGCGCCCGCATTGAACAGGATCGCGTCGCGCTTTGGCCCCTTGTCCGCCCCGGATAAGATGTCCCTCGTTATCTGCGCGTTCCTCGCGCTATCTCCGCCCTGCAGGTCTTCTAGCTTGCAGCGCTTGAGGCCGAAATCCTCCGGTTCTACCTCCGTGACGGTCACCTTCCCGCCGTCTATCTCCCCGACAGTCGTAGCGCCCGCGAGGTTGAACTCGTCCATATGGTTATCGCCGCTGACCACAAAGCCGCGCGTCACCTCAAGGCCCGCCATGACGTTCGCGATCGTCTCCACCATGGACGGGTCGTATACGCCTACCACCATCTTTTTCGCGCGGGATGGATTGGACAGAGGCCCCAGGATGTTGAAAACGGTACGGATCCCCAGCCCTTTGCGGACCGGGCCGACATATTTCATGCATGGATTGAAATGCGGGGCCATCATAAAACCTACCCCGGCATCCTCGACGCACTTTTGCACCACGTCGGGGTCTGCGGAGATGTTCACTCCGAGCTGCTCAAGCACGTCTGCCGCGCCGGATTTGCTCGAAATCGACCTGTTGCCGTGTTTTGCGACCGGAAGCCCCGCGCCGGCCACGACGAACGCCGACGTCGTCGAGATGTTGAACGAATAGGTGCAGTCGCCGCCGGTACCGACCAGATCCACGTAATTCTCGCATTTTGGCGAAATCGTGTTCGCCTTGCCGCGCAGCACCGACGCGAATCCCAAAATCTCGTCCACTGTCTCGCCCTTCATGCGCAGGGCTGTCAGGAGACCCGCTATCTCGATCTCCGTCGCCTGTCCGGTCAGGATGAGCTCCGCCACGCGCTCGGCCTCCTGCCTGGTCAGGTCCTTGCCATCCACTACTTTTGCTATCGCTTCCTTCATTTTCGTATCCTTCTTTCTTTTGTATAGTTGGTAACATCCCATGGCATTTCACAGCCGCGCCAGGTCCCGCTTGAACGACGCGGTATACTCCGCAGCCGCCTCCGGCGCGAATCCTTTTTCGCGCAATAACTCGATAAAGTGAGAACCGACTATCGCCCCGTCTATGGAATCCTTAAACGGCGCAATATCAGCCGCCTCGGTAATCCCGAATCCCATCATGACGGGGATGGGGCTCCTTGACTTGACAGACGCCAGATACCTGGCAATCTCCTTGTGAAAGCTGCCCGACTGGCCGGTGACTCCCATCGACGATACGCAATACACGAATCCCCTCGCGCCATCCAGTATGTCCGGCACGCGCTGCGCGGAGACCGGGCTCACCAGCTGTATCAGTATCGTCTCGTCGCGGCCCGCCAGGGCCGCCTTTATGTCCGACTGCTCTTCCATAGGCAGATCCGGGATGATGAGCCCGTCCACGCCGGCCGAGCGGCATCTTTCCACGAAGGCGTCGATACCGAAATGGCAGACCGTATTATAATATAGCATGAATATAATCGGCAGGGCGCAGCCGTCCGCGCGCATCTCCTCCACTGCCGTAAAGCAGCTGTTTATGTTCGTACCGCCCTGAATCGATTCATAGCTGGCCCGCTGGATGACCGGCCCGTCGGCAATCGGATCGGAAAATGGCACTCCCAGCTCCACGATGTCGACTCCGGCGGACTCCTGCGCCCTTGTAATCGCCTTGGTATGCTCCATGTCGGGCAGGCCGGCGGTCAGATATGTGATGAAAGCCTTCTCCCCGCGCTCCGCGAGACGCGCCAGGCATAGCTCTATGCGGTTTTTTCCAGTGTCCATCAGTCTTTCTCCTTTATCCCATCCATCAATTCCGGTATCCCTTTCCCGCCAGGTAGTCCGCGATAGTGTTCACGTCCTTGTCACCGCGCCCGGAAAGGCATATGATCATGCTACGGTCAGGCCCTAGCTCCGGAGAGAGCTTTTTCGCATAGGCCAGGGCGTGCGCGCTCTCGATCGCCGGGATGATGCCCTCCAGCCTGCACAGATCCATCAGCGCGTCCATAGCCTCCGCGTCCGTGACAGATACATATTCCGCGCGTCCGCTGTCCTTGAGGTACGCGTGCTCGGGTCCTACGCCAGGATAATCCAGGCCGGCGGAGATGGAATGCGCGAGCTGCACGTTCCCGTCCGCATCCTGCAACAGGTAGGAGCGCATGCCGTGCAATACTCCGGGACGTCCCAGAGCCATCGCGCTCGCGTGCTTTCCAGTATCTATGCCAAGTCCCGCCGCCTCAACGCCGATAAGGCGCACTCCCTTCTCATCTATGAAGTCGGAAAACATGCCGATGGAGTTGGATCCCCCGCCGACGCATGCCATCACCACGTCCGGCAGTCCGCCCGCGGCCTCCCTGTACTGGCGTTTGGCCTCGCGGCTGATGCAGCTCTGGAATTCTTTGACCATCTTGGGATACGGATAAGGCCCTACTGCGCTGCCGATGATGTAAAAAGTGTCCTCCGCCGTCCTGGCCCATGTGCGGATCGCCTCGTTGGTCGCGTCTTTTAGCGTATTGCTGCCCGACTGCACCGGCACTACCGTCGCGCCCAGCATCTCCATGCGCATGACGTTCAGCTTCTGCCGCTCTATGTCCTCCGTACCCATGAAGACGGTGCACTCCATCCCGAAAAGAGCCGCGCCCGTGGCGGTGGCCACGCCGTGCTGGCCGGCTCCGGTCTCCGCTATTACCTTTGACTTGCCCATGCGCCGCGCCAGGAGGACCTGTCCCAGCACGTTGTTTATCTTGTGCGCGCCGGTATGGTTCAGGTCCTCGCGCTTGAGATAGATCCTCGCGCCATAGGCTTTCGAAAGGCGCTCGGCATAATACAGGGGCGTCTCCCGGCCGACGTATTGTCTCAGGTAATAATCATATTCCTTCAAGAATTCCGGATCACGGATAGCCTCCTCAAAGGCGGCATCCACCTCCGACAAGGTATTCATCAGCGATTCCGACACGAACTGGCCGCCATACTGCCCGTAATATGCTTTCTCGTTGCTCATCTCTGCCTTACCTCTCTCACGAATCTCATTATTTTCTCCTCGTCCTTCCCGCCGCCGGGGCGTTCCACCCCGGAACTGACGTCCACGACGTCCGGGGAGAACAGCCGTATGCCCTCCGCGACGTTCTCCGGGGTCAGGCCCCCGGCCAGCACCAGCCTCCTGCCCCGGAGCATCCCGCGGACCTTCTCCGCCCCGCTCCAGTCGAAAGCCTTGCCGCTGCCGAAATTCGCCGCATCCAAAACATAAGCTTCGATGCCGGGCATCTCCGCCGGAAGGCCGTCCCCCACGTCGGGGTCCGCGAATCCGGAGCCTCGCGATATGGCGGCCTCCGCGCTCTCGATATTCCATGCTCGCCAAATAGGTATATCGCAGGCCCCGGCCGCCTCATCAGAGAATTCCGCATGTACCTGCAGCGCGTAAAATCCTGCCCGGCATATCTCCGACACCTGCTCCGGCGTCGGGCTTACCGTGACCGCGACCGCCTTTATGGAAGGCGGCAGCATCTCCTTTATTCGGAGCGCGTCCTCCAGGGTGATGTTCCTCCTGCTCTTTTCATAAAATACGAACCCCGCATAGTCCGCGCCTGCGCGCGACAACATCGCGGCCTCTTCCGGGCGGGTTATCCCGCATATCTTGATTCGCGGCGCCTTGTCAGCCATGGCTCACTCCAATTCTTTCCAATGCCGGGCCAATATACCCGGCTCGTCTGCCTCCATCAGGGCTCTGCCTATCAAGAAAGCATCCACCTTCTGCTCCCGCAGCAGCCTGACGTCGTCATCCGTCACGATCCCGCTCTCCGCGACCATACATCTGTCTGGCGGCACCATCGGGCGGAGCCGCACCGTGTTCTCAAGCGATATTGTAAAATCCTTCAGATTCCTGTTATTGACGCCTATAATGCGCGCGTCTATCCTAAGTGCGCGCCGTGCCTCCTCCTCGTCGTGCACCTCCACTAAAGCGTCCATGCCCAGCTCATACGACAAGGCATAAAAATCCCTCAACTGCGCGTCATCCAATATGGCCGCGATGAGCAGCACGGCATCCGCGCCTATGGCCCTAGCCTCGTAAAACTGATATTCGTCAATCATGAAGTCCTTGCGGATCATCGGCAGATCCGTCATAGCCCTGATCTCCCGGAAGTCGTCCGCGCAGCCATGAAAATGGTCTTCCTCGGTCAGGCACGATATGGCGTCCACAGATGCGGAATAATCCTCGATGCGCCGCTCCAGCGGCACTTTAGACCTGATATCCCCAAGGCTCGGCGATGCCTTTTTAAACTCGCCTATGATGCTTATCTCCCCTGGCTTTTTCAAGGCGTCATAAAAGCTTCGCGGCCTGGCCGTCATCCCCTCGGCGAGAGATCGCATCGCTGCGGCATCTAACCGTTTCTTTTGCTCCGCGAGCCTGATTTTTTTAGTCTCCACGATCTCGTCAAGTATCATCAGATCACCCCGCTCACGAAGTTCTCCACCATGCGCTTGCCGTGCTCGGTGTATATGGACTCCGGATGGAACTGCAGCCCGACCACCGGATAGTCCCTGTGCCGCATGGCCATAATCTCGCCATCGTCAGTCGTTGCTAGCACTTTGAGGCACTCCGGCAGTCCCTCGGAAAGTACCGCCAGGGAATGGTACCTCGCGACCTTTATGGGGGAGCCGATGCCGGAAAAAACGCTGACGCCCTCGTGCCTTATAGAGGACTGCTTGCCGTGGAAGAGCTGCTTGGCATATGATACGGCAGCGCCGAGCGCCTGGCCTATACATTGATGCCCGAGGCATATGCCCATTATGGGAACCTCCCGGTAAAACTCCCGGACAACGTCCATGCATATGCCGGCGTCGTCCGGGCTCTTAGGCCCTGGAGAGAGCACTATCCGCTCCGGATCAAGCCCCCTTATCTCGTCTATCGTAATCTTGTCATTGCGCACGACGCGGACGTCGTCGGCGAAGATGCCAATATACTGGTAGAGGTTGTACGTGAACGAATCATAGTTGTCGATCAGCAGTATCATAACTCGTCCTCCCGGATCAGAGTCTTCGCAAGCGCCATGACCTTGTTCCGGCATTCGCGATATTCATTTTCCGGCACGGAGTCCGCGACGATGCCGGCGCCGGCCTGCAGATATACCTTGTCGCCCCGCTTTACCATCGTGCGTATCGTGATGCAGAAATCCATGTTGCCGCCAAAATCTATGTATCCCGTCGCGCCGCCGTAAAGGCCGCGGCGCGTCTCCTCCAGCTCGTCTATGATCTCCATCGCGCGAATCTTTGGCGCTCCCGAAAGCGTGCCGGCGGGAAGAAAACTGGAGACCAGGTCAAGCGGGTGGAACTCGCCCCTCTTTTTGCCCTCGACCATCGATGTGATGTGCATGACATGCGAATATTTCTGGACCTCCATGAAACGCGTGACCTTCACCGTGCCAAACTCGCTGATCCTGCCCATGTCGTTTCGAGCCAGGTCTACCAGCATGACGTGTTCGGCGCGCTCTTTTTCATCATGCAGCAGGTCGTCACGCAGCAGAGCGTCCTCCTGCTCATCCGCGCCCCTTGGCCTGGTACCCGCGATCGGGCAGGTAAATACGTGGTCGCCCTGCTGCTTTACTATCATCTCGGGCGAGCTGCCGATGACCTCGAAATCCCCATAGTTAAAATAATACAAGTACGGCGAGGGATTCAGCTCGCGCAGCTCCTTGTAGAGTTCGAATCCGTCCTGCTCGGTCCTTACCGTCCAGCGCTGCGATAGCACAGTCTGGAATACGTGGCCCTCCCTGATATAATGCTTAATCTTTTCGACCTTCCCGCAATACTCCTCCAACGTGTCCGACCGCTCGATTATCTCTCCGTCGCGCCTCAGGTTCTTGGAAAAAGGACGGCTGCCCGCCGAGCGGCATACAGCAATCATCTCGTCTGCCAAGCTTTGCGCGCGTTCCCTGCCCGCGTCCCCGTCATCGTCCAGCACGATGGCCGTGAGCGTCTCCGCCACATGGTCGACCAGCACGAAACGCGTCATCAGCATCATCTGTATGGTCTCTATGCCGATCGTATCCGGATTCCCATCCGGAATATCCTCAGTATAGCGGACGAAGTCATATCCCAGGTTGCCGACCAGCCCGCCCGAAAAAGCCAGCTCGCGGTTGTCATTCAGAACCTGGAAGCTGCTGTAATACTCTTTCAACAATTCACGGGGATTGCCGGGAATGGCCTCCGTGGATCCGTCGGACCTGGAGATTACCAGCGAATCGCCGCTCGACGAGATAATCTCCTCCGGCTCCGGCCCGAAAAAAGTATAGCGGTCATAATTTTTATCATAGGACTCCAGCAAAAAGCCCTTGTTCCCGCCGACGAGCCGCTCGTACATGCTGATAGGCGTCTCGTTCACTATGCTGACCGTCTTCTTATATAGCCGCAAAATCCTCTTTTTCATTATTTTTTATCGTCCCAGACGACCTCCGTCTCCCGGAAGCCCTTCTTTTTCTTCCTGTTTACGATAAGGCGCACGCAGAAGCCGCTGGCGAATACCAATAGCGACACGACCCATCCCGCCGCCACCTCGGCCCACGTGGCATACGCGTACCTGCCGTGCTTCACGGCAAAAAGGTCGTACATGTTCCAGCAGAAAAGCAGCGCCAGCAGCACCGGCGAAACATATTTTATCGATATGCAGAACAGCTTTTTCGGCATCTTGAAGCCGGCGCCGGCATTCCTGTTTACCTCGTCAGCGACCTTTTCCGTCTTGAACATCCAGCCCACCGCGATGCATTCCAGCACTCCGATCAGTATGAGGTTCACCTGGTTAGTCCAGTGGTCGACGATGTCGAGCCATGCCAGCCCCGCGCGTGTCGCGTACAGCAGCGATATGGCGGCCGCGATAATGCACACGGCGCGGGTCACTTTCTTATGATCCAGCCGGAACTTGTCCGCAATCGACGCGGACACCCCCTCGACGATGGAGAACGCCGAGTCGATGGCCAGCGTGACCAGCATCAGATAGAATATGATGCCAAAAATCGCGTTAAACCAGCCGATGTTCGTCAGGTTGGCTATGGCCTGCGGGTAGACGAGGAACGCCGTCGCTATGCCGGAGTCCGTTATCTTGTCGAGCATCCCGACTCCGCCCATCGTGGAAAACATCACGACTCCCGAGAGCACGCTCACCGCCATGTCGCTGACAGCGATGATCACGCAGTCCTCCGCCACGTTCGTGTCCTCCTTGAGATACGAGCCATATGCGAACATGATCGCCATGCATATCGAGAGGCTGAAAAATACCTGCCCTGTAGCGTCCACCCAGAGGCTCGGGTCTTTCAGCGCGTCCAGGCGCGGGATAAAAAGCTGCGCCAGCCCCGCTCCGGCACCGGGCATCGTGCAGCCCTTCACAGCCATGACGACCAGCAGGATGACCGGGGCGAACACCGTATATTTCACGACCTTTCCCACGGACTGCGCGCCGTCGCGTATGCAATAATATATGAGCAGCCACGCCACGACCAGCGAGAGAAGCACCGGGATGGGGATGCCCCAGTCATGAAGCGACGACGGCACGTCCCATGTCGTCTGCGTCAGGCTGCCGAACACGTTGCTCGCGGCCTCCCCGTCGCCCGTCATCCCGGCGAACTTCACCGCGCCGACCACCATCATCAGCACCCACGCGAACACCGCCGCATAATACGTGACTATGACGAAGGCATTGGCGGTCGCCGACCATCCGATGAACTCCGCCTTTTTATTTATGCCGCGCATAGACTCGGCCGCGCCCTTATGCAGCTTTCTGGCGATGCTGACTTCCATCATCAGGAGCGGGATGCCCATGACGAACATAGCCAGGAGATAGACGAGAAGAAACGTCCCGCCTCCATGCTTCGCCGCGAGCCCCGGAAAGCGCCACGCGTTGCCCAGCCCTACGGCGGAGCCGATAGCGGCGAGTATAAACGTGCCGCGGCTAGCCCATGTGTTTCTCTTTTGCTTTTCCATAACAAAGTCCTCTATCTTTTTTTATTCTTTATCTCCCTTATAATCTCATCCTTGAGCTCCAGCGCGTGATCCTTGACGTTCCTCGATGCGGAGGAGTTCGTGATGACCGAGCTGACCATCTTGGCGGCCATCTCCAACTTGCCGAAGTGAAAGCCCATGTATGCCAGAATGTACTCCAGCGTGGGCTGGTTCAGCCCCGCGATAGGGAACATCTCGTTCATCATCGCCTGTTGGAAGCCCTCGAATGCGGCCTCGTAATGCTCCTCGAACCTCTCGTGGCTGTTCTTTTTTTCCGCTTCGCGCAGCTCCTCCATGGCGATGCCGTCCGACAAGGCCTCCTTTTCCCGATAGAGCCACGCTATCATAAGATGCAGATAGGCCTTCTCGCCGTCCTTGCCCATCTTGGCCTCCGCGCACTCTAAGGCGAGCTGGTGCATCCTCAGCGCCTGGTCATATGTATACTCCGTCCAGCCCGTGCGGTCCTCCGGCAGATAGCGAGCGCATACCTTTTCCTTAATGTTTTCGATCTGCCTGCCGGCGAGATGCGAAAACGAATTGTGCAACGCGCTGTATCCGCAATGCGGGCATGAGCATACGCCGTATTTTATCGTGTCGACATGCTCGAAGCGCGGGCGCAGATCGGGGTCGGAGCCGATGCGCCTGGCGCGGTTTGATTTCAGTACTTTCGTCGTAAATGGCTGGTCGCATACGACGCATGTCATCCTCTTGTCAAAGATGAAATCGCTCTCCGGCCGTTCATTATTTGTCGCCATTTTTTACCTCCTGGCCGTTACCCGGCAGCTTGAAAGAACTCTTTAAAGAAACGATGCGGTTGAAAACCGGGGCATTGGGCGCGGAATCCTTATAATCCACGCAGAAAAAGCCATTGCGCACAAATTGGAAGCTCTCGTAGGCCACCGCCCCGGCAAGACAGGGCTCGACGCGGCAATCGTCCATCACGGTAAGCGAACGTGGGTTCAAATTCAGGCTGCCGTCGTCGTTATATACCCCCAGCTCCTCATCGACTATATTCTCGTAGAGCCTCGCCGTTACGCGCACCGCGGTAGGCGCGGACACCCAGTGGATAGTGCCCTTTACCTTGCGTCCGTCCGGGCTGCCGCCGCCCTTGCTCAGCGGATCGTATTCGCAATGCACCTTCGTCACGCGGCCGGCCCCATCCTTTTCGAATCCAGTGCATTTCACGAGATAAGCGTTCATCAGGCGCACCTCGTTTCCGGGAAAGAGCCTGAAGTACTTTTTCGGCGGCTCTTCCATGAAGTCGTCGCGTTCTATATACAGCTGCCCGGAAAAAGGCACCTGCCGCGTCCCCAGCGCCTCGTTTTCCTGGTTGTTAGGCACGTCCAGCATCTCCGTCACGCCCTGCGGATAGTTGTCTATGACAAGTTCCACCGGATCCAGGACTGCCATGACGCGGGGGCGCTTCGCCTTTAAGTCCTCGCGGATACAATATTCCAGGGCGGCATAGTCGGCGACGGAATTAGCCTTGGACACGCCGCACATATCGACGAACATCTGTATCGACTCAGGCGTGAACCCCCGCCTGCGCAGCCCCGATATCGATACCAGCCTGGGGTCGTCCCATCCGTCCACTACGCCGTCCTCGACGAGCTTTTTAATGTAGCGCTTGCCGGTGACTACGTTCTTGAGATATAGCTTCGCGAACTCGATCTGCCTGGGGGGCTTCTCGTATTCCAGCTCGCGCACGACCCAGTCGTAGAGCGGGCGGTGATCCTCGAACTCCAGCGTGCATATCGAATGAGTCACGCCCTCTATCGCGTCCTCAATGGGATGTGCGAAATCATACATCGGATATATGCACCATTCGTCCCCGGTGTTGTGGTGCGTCTCGTGAGCCACGCGGTATATCACGGGATCGCGCATGTTCATGTTAGGCGACGCCATGTCGATACGGGCGCGCAATACCTTCTCTCCGTCCGCGTATTCGCCGCGTCTCATCGCCTCGAACAGTTCCAGGTTCTCCTCCACGCTCCGATCCTTGGACGGGTCGTCGCGGCCGGGCATTTCCAACGTGCCCCGGTATTCGCGGATCTCATCCGCCGAGAGGTCGGAGACGTAGGCCTTGCCTTTTTTTATAAGCTTTACGGCAGCCTCGTACATCTGCGGGAAGTAGTCCGACGCGAAATAGATGTGATCGCCCCAGTCCGCGCCCAGCCAGCGTATGTCCTCCTTTATTGATTCAACGAACTCCGTCTTCTCCTTGGTCGGGTTGGTGTCGTCGAAGCGCATGTGGAACTCGCCATTGTATTTTTTCGCCAGGCCGTAGTTCAGCAGGATCGACTTGGCGTGGCCTATGTGCAGGTAGCCGTTAGGCTCGGGCGGAAATCGCGTGCAGACTCCGTCGCAGCGGCCGTCCGCCAGGTCGTCGTCGATGATGCGCTCGATGAAGTTTTTAGAAGTAACATCGTTGTCCATTGTCATCCTCTTCCTTTAAGGCCAGCTCTCCTAGCCCCTTCTAACATGTTCATGAGTAAATAGATGCTCCTGGCAATATTCCAGATTCCCGTCGCATTTCGAGCAAAACCTAAACTCCAGAGTCGGGTCGTCCAAGTCCGTGCGCCCGCATACGGCGCATTTGTGCTTGTATAATTCCGTCCCGCGGCGCATCTTTTGCGGGGCGGCCTGCTCCCGGAAGTCGCGCTTGCGCTTCATCTCCTTCGGCGATATCTTGCGGTAGTCGCGCGTGGAGAAGAAAAACACGAGGAAGTTCATCAGCGACGCCACTATCATGACGCGCCCCGCCCAGCCGGTCTGCAAAAAGTTGATGATGATTATGACCGCGTACAGTATCGCCAGCCACTTTATCTTTATCGGGATGATGAAGTACAGCATGAGCCTCATGTCCGGGTAGCACACCGCGAACGCCAGGAATATCGACAGGTTGATATAGTTCGTGCTGACCCAGCCCACGCCGTACACCTCGGGAAGGCCCGCCAGCCGCAGGACTAGATACAGCCCCATCACGCCGATGACCGTGAAGAGCATCCCTCCTATAATGTATACGTTATAGCGGAAAGTGCCCCACGTCCTCTCCAGAGCCGTGCCCAACTGGTAATACATCAGCATCATTATAAGGTAAAAGAAGATGTTCGACAGAGATGGCGGCATCACTACCCATGTGACAAGCCTCCAAATCTGCCCATGTATCACCTTCGCCGGATCCAGCGTAAGGAACTGCAATATGTTTATCCCGGTCAAGACGCCGAAGAAATAGAGCACATAGCCCACGGCATAGCCGGCAATCAGCCATTTGCTCAGATTCGGAATCGCGTACCGGCCGAATTTGCGTTCCAGCTTGTTCAGATAGTTCATCTCGTTCTCCTTAAAAATGCCCTAATACGTCTAGTATAGAAATTTCAGCCCTATTTGTCAATGGCTAGTTGGGTGTTGCCTTTTTGCGAAATGTGCATTATAATAGGTTGTTACAAAAAAACGTACCTATTCGCGGCCGCCTCGGGCAAGGCCTGCATGCCCCATAACGGCTGTGAATCTCGACACTATTAAGGAATATGATATGAATGCGAACGCTATTACTGACACAAACATCTGCCGGCTGGGCATCGACATAGGTTCGACGACGGTCAAGGTCGCGCTGCTGGACGAATCGGGCAGCGTGCTGTTTTCCGATTACGAGCGGCACTTCGCCAATATACGCGAGACCCTCTCCGCGCTCATAAAAAAGGCGGCGGACTCCGTCGGCGACCGCGAGGTCATGCCGAGGATCACCGGCTCCGGCGGGCTCACGCTGGCAAAGCACCTGGAGATTCCATTCGTGCAGGAAGTCGTCAGCGTCTCCGCCGCGCTGAAAAACTACGCGCCGCAGACTGACGTCGCTATCGAGCTTGGCGGGGAGGACGCGAAAATCATCTATTTCGAGGGCGGCAGCGTCGAGCAGCGCATGAACGGCATCTGCGCGGGCGGCACCGGGTCTTTTATAGACCAGATGGCCTCGCTGCTGCAGACCGATGCGGCCGGGCTCAACGAATATGCAAAGGGCTATAAGGCGATATATCCGATCGCAGCCCGGTGCGGCGTCTTCGCGAAGAGCGACATCCAGCCCCTCATAAACGAGGGAGCCTCCAAAGAGGACCTCGCCGCGTCCATCTTTCAGGCCGTCGTAAACCAGACGATCAGCGGCCTGGCTTGCGGCAAGCCGATACGCGGCCGCGTCGCCTTCCTGGGAGGACCCCTGCACTTCCTCTCCGAACTGAAGGCGGCGTTCAAGCGCACGCTGAAGCTGGACGGGGACCATGCGATAGAGCCTGAGGATTCCCACCTTTTCGCGGCCATAGGGTCCGCAATTGGCGCGGATTCCGGGAATGCCACGACCCTTGGCGCGCTCATCGAAAAACTCTCAGGCGCGATCCATATGGAGTTCGAGGTGGCCCGCATGGAGCCCCTTTTCGAAAAGCGGGAGGATTTCGACGAATTCATAAAACGGCATGACGGCGCCCGCGTGAAAAAAGGCGATCTGTCGCGATATCGCGGCGACTGCTACCTCGGCATCGACGCCGGCAGCACGACCACCAAGGTAGCCCTTGTCGGCGAGGACGGCAGCCTGCTCTATTCTTTTTATAGCAACAACGATGGCAGCCCCCTTGCTACCGCCATCCGCTCCATCAAGGAGATCAGGCGGCTCCTGCCGGACGGCGCGAGGATTGCCTATTCCTGCTCCACAGGCTATGGGGAGGCATTGATAAAGGCGGCGCTGAACCTGGACGAGGGCGAGGTGGAGACCGTCGCGCATTACTACGCCGCCGCTTTTTTCGACCCGGAGGTGGACTGCATCCTCGACATCGGCGGCCAGGACATGAAATGCATCAAAATCAAGAACCACACGGTCGACAGCGTGCTGCTGAACGAGGCGTGTTCGTCCGGATGCGGCTCTTTCATAGAAACGTTCGCGAAATCGCTGAATTACGGCGTGCAGGAGTTCGCCGCGGCGGCGCTTTTCGCCGAGCATCCGATAGACCTTGGAACCCGGTGCACCGTCTTCATGAACTCCAAGGTGAAGCAGGCGCAGAAAGAGGGCGCGTCCGTGGCGGACATATCCGCCGGGCTCGCTTACTCCGTCATAAAAAACGCGCTCTTCAAGGTCATCAAGCTCTCCGACCCGTCGCAGCTAGGCAGCCGCGTCGTCGTGCAGGGCGGCACCTTCTATAACAATGCCGTGCTGCGCAGCTTCGAGCGGATATCCGGCGTAAATGCCGTGCGGCCGGACATCGCGGGCATAATGGGCGCGTTCGGGGCGGCGCTGATCGCGAAGGAACGATACCATGCCGCAGGCGGGCCGCGGAGCCGCATGCTCACGATTGACGAGATCCTCGCGATGAAGTACGAGACCAGGCTGTCGCGCTGCAAGGGCTGCGCCAACCATTGCCTGCTCACGATAAACCGCTTCGGAGACGGCAGGCAATATATCACCGGCAACCGATGCGAACGCGGCCTGGGTGGCGAGAAAAACAAAGAAAACATCCCGAACCTGTTCGAATACAAGAACAAGATGCTGTTCGACTACGAGCCGCTTGATCCCAAAAAGGCTCCAAGGGGAACGGTCGGGATACCGCGCGTCTTGAATTTTTACGAGAACTATCCGTACTGGGCGACTTTTTTCAGGGAACTAGGCTTTTCCGTGATACTGAGCCCCCCGTCCTCGCGCAAGATATACGAGATGGGCATCGAGTCCATACCAAGCGAGTCGGAATGCTATCCGGCGAAACTCACGCATGGGCATATCGCGTGGCTCATCGAGCATAAGGCGGACTGGATATTCTATCCTTGCATACCCTATGAGCGCGAGGAGTTCCCGGACGCGAACAACCACTATAACTGCCCTATCGTCACATCCTACGCGGAAAATATCAAGAACAACGTCGACATGATATCGAGCGGCGAGGTGCGCTTCTTAAACCCGTTCCTCACATTCGCGGACAAGGACCTGCTCTCGGCCAAGCTATGCGACGTCTTCGCCGAGGAGTTCGGCATCCCCGCGCGGGAAACCGCGGCCGCGGCGGACAAGGCGTGGCGCGAGCTCTCGCATATGCGCAGAAGGATGCAGAAAAAAGGCGAGGAGACGATAAGGTGGCTGAAAAAGACCGGCAGGCACGGCATAGTCCTGGCAGGACGGCCATATCACGCGGATCCCGAGATAAACCATGGCATCCCGGAGCTGATAAATTCTTATGGCCTGGCGGTGCTGACCGAGGACTCCGTCTCGCATCTCGGCAACGTGGAGCGGCCGCTCATCGTCATGGACCAGTGGATGTACCATTCCAGGCTGTACGCGGCCGCGAACTTCGTGAAGAAGACCGATAGCCTGGACCTTATACAGCTCAATTCGTTCGGCTGCGGCCTGGACGCCGTTACGACCGACTGCGTCAGCGACATACTGACCAAATCTGGCAAGATCTATACCTGCCTGAAGATAGACGAGGTAAACAACCTGGGAGCCGCGCGAATAAGGATCCGCTCCCTGCTCGCGGCGATCCGGTCGCGCGAGGCGCATCCCAAGGAGCGCAGGATCGTTCCGGCGAACCATAACCGGGTGGTCTTCACGGAGGAGATGCGCGAAAACTATACGATACTCTGCCCGCAGATGTCGCCCGTACACTTCGAGCTGCTGCTGCCGGCGTTCCGCTCCGCGGGCTACCGCCTGGTGATACCGGACGTGTCGGCTCAGGAAGCGGTCAACTCCGGCCTGCGCTACGTCAACAACGACGCCTGCTATCCGTCGCTCATCGTGGTCGGGCAGCTCATGCACGCCATCGAGAGCGGAAAATATGACATGGACAGGACGGCGGTGATTATCTCCCAGACCGGCGGCGGATGCCGCGCCAGCAACTATATCGGCTTTTACCGCAGGGCGCTGCAGAAGGCCGGCTACCCGCAGGTCCCCGTCATCTCGGTCAACATGGTGGGGCTGGAGAAAAACCCGGGCTTCAAGTTCACGCCTAGGCTCGTCCAGCATGGGCTGTACGCGGCGATATTCGGCGACATATTCATGCGCTGCGTCTACGCGACGCGCCCCTACGAAAAAGAACCCGGATCTACCGACAGGCTGCATGGGAAATGGAAAAAGCGCGTAAAGCAATTCGTCGCGGAGGACGGCATGCTCTCCCACCGCAAATTCTGCTGGATGTGCCGGCAGATTGTCAAGGAATTCGACGAGCTGCCCAGAAAGAGAGTCCGCAAGCCCCGCGTCGGCATCGTGGGAGAGATACTGGTCAAATTCCATCCGGAGGCGAACAACCACTTAGCTGAGCTGTTAGAGTCCGAGGGCGCGGAGCCGGTGGTCCCGGATCTGCTGGACTTCCTGCTCTACTGCCTCTATAATAATAAGTTCCAGACGGAGGAGCTGGGGAAGAGCAAAAAAAGCGAGTATGTCTCCCTGGCCGGCATCAAGGCCCTGGAATTCCTGCGCGGCGCGGCCAGGTCGGCTTTCGAAAAGAGCGAGCACTTCGACCCGCCCGCCCACATCGACCAGCTGGCGGAATACGCCGCCCCCATCGTTTCCCTGGGAAATCAGACCGGAGAGGGATGGTTCCTGACCGGCGAGATGATGGAGCTGATACATAACGGCGTGAAAAACATCGTCTGCACCCAGCCTTTCGGCTGCCTGCCCAACCATATCGTGGGCAAAGGCGTGATAAAGAAAATCCGCCACCTCTATCCAGACTCGAACATAGTCGCGATTGACTACGATCCGGGCGCCAGCGAGGTCAACCAGCTCAACCGGATAAAGCTGATGCTCTCGACGGCCGTAAAAAACATGTAAATCCGCGAATGAAGCGGCAGCCTTCCTCTCGCGGGCCTGCGCCTAAAAAAAGGACCCCGGAATTCTCCGGGATCCTTTTTTATGCACAGAACCTTACAAATCATTCTTTTACAGATGCAGCACACGCTCCTTTATCTCCTGCGTGCGTCCCTGATTCCAGAACTGCGTGCCGATGTATCCGCACGTACGCCTGGCCACGTTCATCTTGGTCTGGTCGCGGTTGCCGCAGTTCGGGCACTCCCATACCAGCTTGCCATGCTCATCGCTCACGACCCTTATCTCGCCGCCGAACCCGCATACCTGGCAATAGTCGCTCTTAGTGTTCAGCTCGGCGTACATTATATTGTCATAGATGAACTTCATGACAGACAGCACCGCCTCGATGTTGTTCTGCATGTCGGGCACCTCCACGTAGCTTATGGCTCCGCCGGGAGAGAGCTCCTGGAACTGAGCCTCGAATTTCAGCTTGGAGAAAGCGTCTATCGGCTCTGTCACGTGGACATGGTAGCTGTTCGTTATATAGTTCTTGTCCGTGACGCCCGGGATGATGCCGAAACGCGCCTGCAGGCATTTCGCGAACTTGTACGTCGTCGATTCCAGAGGAGTCCCATAGACGCTGAAGTCGATGTTCGTCTCCTGCTTCCAGCGCGCGCAGGCGTCGTTGAGATACCGCATCACCTTTAGCGCGAAAGGCGTCGCCTCCTCGTCGGTATGCGACTTTCCCGTCATGTAGCGCGTGCATTCGCACAGCCCCGCGTATCCGAGCGAGATGGTGGAATATCCGTTATACAGCAGCGGGTCTATCTTCTCGCCGGGCGCAAGCCTCGCGAGCGCGCCGTGCTGCCATAGGATCGGAGCCACGTCAGACGGCGTGCCTTTGAGCCTCTCGTGGCGGCACATCAAGGCCCTGTAGCACAAATCGAGCCGCTCGTCCATTATCTTCCAGAACCTGTCCATGTCCCCGCCGGAGGAGCAGGCCACATCGACCAGGTTCAGCGTCACCACGCCCTGGTTGAACCGGCCGTAGTATTTATGCTGGCCCGGAACGTAATTGCCGGCGTTAGCAATATTGCCGACGCCCGCCTCCGTAAACCGGTCCGGCGTCAAAAAGCTCCGGCAGCCCATGCACGTATAGACGTCGCCCTTTTTCAGGCGGAGCATAATCTTTTCCGATATATAGTCCGGCACCATGCGCTTCGCCGTGCATTCCGCCGCTATCCTGGTCAGATAAAAATATTTGCTGTCCTCGTGGATATTGTCCTCTTCCAGGGCATATACCAGCTTGGGAAACGCCGGAGTGACATAGACTCCGCGCTCGTTTTTCACTCCTTGAATCCTCTGGCGCAGCACCTCCTCTATGACCATCGCCAGATCGTCCCGCAGCTGCCCCTCCGGCACCTCGTCAAGATACATGAATATCGTCACGAAAGGAGCCTGGCCGTTGGTCGTCATCAGCGAGATCACCTGATACTGGATCATCTGCACGCCCTGCTTTATCTCGTCCCGCACGCGCATCTCCGCTATATGGTTTATCTTCTCGTCATCCAAATCCAGGCCCTCGGCGGAAAACTCCTCGCGCACCTTTTTGCGGTATTTATCGCGGCTGACCTGGACGAAGGGAGCCAGATGCGCCAGCGATATGCTCTGGCCGCCATATTGCGCGCTCGCGATCTGCGCGATGCTCTGCGTGGCAATGTTGCAGGCGGTCGCGAAGCTGTTCGGCCTCTCAATCATCGTCTCGCTGATGACCGTGCCGTTCTGCAGCATGTCCTCCAGGTTGACCAGGCAGCAGTTGTGCATATGCTGCGCGAAATAGTCCGCATCGTGGAAATGGATCAGGCCCTGCTCGTGCGCCTCGGTGACGTCCTGCGGGAGCAGGAACCGCTTGGTTATGTCCTTGCTGACCTCGCCGGCCATGTAATCGCGCTGCACGCTGTTGACAGTCGGATTCTTATTGGAATTCTCCTGCTTGACCTCCTCGTTGTTGCACTCGATGAGGCTTAAAATCTGCTCGTCAGTGGAATTGGACTTCCTCACCAACGCCCTGCGATAGCGGTAGGTGATGTAATTCCTTGCCACATCGAACGAGCGCAGATTCATGATCTGGTTCTCGACCAGATCCTGTATCTCCTCCACGTTTAACGCGCGGTTCATCTCCTCGCATGTCGCTCGCACGTTTTCCGATATCTGGAGGATCTGCTCCTGCGACATACGTTCCGCCTCCGGCACGCTCTCATTCGCCTTTTGCACCGCGCCGATAATCTTGGTGATATCGTAGTCCGCCTCGGCGCCGCTCCTCTTGATTATTTTCATGAACCCCCACCCCTCCGTTTGTTTTGTTGATATCGTCAAGTATACTAGATATTGTGTATGCTGTCAACAAGACATACAAGATATTTTGTTTTTTGTGAAAAATAGACAAAAAATCAGCCGGCATACGCCGGCTTGGATCTATAACGTCCCCTTGGTCGAAAGGACTCCTCCGACCCGGGAATCAATACGCACGGCCATATCCAGCGCCCTGCCGAACGCCTTGAACATAGCCTCCATGATGTGGTGGTCGTTCTCCCCATATGGAACGCGCAGATGCAGGTTCATGCCTGCCGAGTAGCTCACGGCATAGAAAAATTCCCGGGCCATCTGCGTATCCATATCCCCGCAAGCGGATGAGCGAAACCGCGCGTCATACACTAGATACGGCCTCCCCGAAAGGTCTATGGCGCATATGCACAGGGCCTCGTCCATCGGTAACATGCAGCCGCCGTAGCGGGATATGCCTTTTTTATCCCCGAGGCACTCGCGTATCGCGGCACCCAGCGCGATGCCGGTATCCTCTATGCTATGATGGCCGTCCACATTCAGGTCTCCCTCGCACGACACGTCCATATCGAAAAAGCCATGCCTAGCGAACCCGTCCAGCATATGGTCGAAGAAGCCTATGCCGGTACGCACTTTTGCCCTCCCGGTTCCGTCCAGATCCAGCGAGACGCGGACGCGGGTCTCCCCGGTGGCCCGCTCTATGACCGCCGTCCGAGACATCCCGCGGCCATTCTCCGATTCAGTCGCTCCCATAATATATGCCGCTCTCCCCTACTTCTTATTCACAGTGGAATGATAGCCATGGCCTTTCTTGTCGTCATGATGCACGTTCAGCTTGGAGAGCTCCGACGAGGGGGCATTCTTCAGCTCCGCCAGCAATTTCTGCAGCAGATCCTCCGCCTTGACCTCGTCGTATTCATCCAGCAGGGCGATGGCCTGCTCGGTGATATGCAATACGTAGCTGCCGACATCGTATCGCTGCAGGTCCTTGAGCTTCTCGATGCACTCCTTGCGCTTAAAATTCTTCAGATCGTCCACCGCGTAGAGTATGCGTACTGATATCTCGCTCTCCGCTATCGGCAGCGCGTTCGCTTTTTTATCGCTCGTCAGGCGCTTTTCCAGATAATCCACCACGCGGCCTAACATCTCCTGAGCGTCCTGGACCTCGTCCTGCTTCAGCTTGCCCAGTACGTTGCGAATGCGCCCGGAGAGCTCCTCGTCTATCTGGTAGTTCAAGACCTCCTCGGTCTTGACGATGGCCTGCTTTATGCGGTCCGCGTGCATGTCCTGCAGGATTGCGTTCACGCGCTGGTAGAGCTCCTCCTCCTCCATCGGCAGCACGCCCAGCCTCTTGAAGACGCGCTCTATGCGCTCGTGCAGATCGTCAGGGTCAAACGGCTTGGTGATATAGTCCATTATGCCCAGCTTCGCGCCCTCGATGACCGTCGTCTTATCCTTGCGCGTCGTAAGGAAGATTACCGGCACCGTCACTCCGTTTTCCTGCGCGCGAATCTCCTTGAGCGTCTCGATGCCGTCCATTATAGGCATCTCCACGTCGAGCAATATCAGGTCGACCTGCTCGCGGTAAAGGTATTTGATGGCCCTGCGGCCCGATATCACAGGAATTACTTCGTATTTGGACTTCAGCTCCTGCTCTAGAGTCGCCAGGTTGACCGTATTGTCGTCAATGGCGAGTATCCTCATCTTTTCCATTTTATTCGCATCTCCTATCCGGGTCTATTTATCTAAAAACTGCCGCAACAGATCCTCCGCCGCGTCATCATCATACATTTTAAGCCTATTCCTGACTTCTTTCAAGCAATCTTTGACACTTTTTTCTATATTTTCCGAGAGGAGGGCGTCCACCTTCGCTGCCGCCGGCTTCGAGCGGAAGTTCTCGATGTCGTCGAGGATCTCCGCGAGCCTTGCCCGCGCCTCCTCCTCCGGCATCGCCTCGCCCTGGGGCCCTTCTCCGGCATCGTCCGGCTTCAGCCGGCCGGCCTGCGTCAGGACGCGCTCTATCTCGTGCAGCAAAAAGCTATATTCGGAGAGGAGCTTCGGCAGCTCCTCGCGGATCAGCTCATAATCGCCGTCCTTCGCGGCAAATTCATGCTTTTTCGCGAACTCGGAAAACTCCATCGCGCCTATGTTGGCGGACGCGCTCTTCAAGCCGTGCACCTCGATCTCGTAATTTTTGAAATCTTCTTCCTGGACCAGCCGCCCCAGCAGCGCCGTCTTCTCCTCGCCGTCCATGTAATAGAGCTCCAGCAGCTCCAGATAGTCGTCGATGCCGCCGCTGTGGAGTTCCAGAGCCTTTTTCGTGTCGACTCCGGCCATATACAGCTGCGCCTCCTGGGCGTGCTGCATCTTCTCCTGCGCCTCGTCGCCGCCCTCCGCGGGCAGCCTCAAGTTCTCGGGAATCCACTGGCGAAGCTTTGCGTGCAGCTCGTCCTTATCCAATGGCTTCGCGATAAAGTCCTGGAAGCCGTTGCTCACGAACATCTCCCTGGCATTGTTATAAGCGTTCGCCGAGAGCGCGATGATGATGGGCTTTTTCCCATTCTCCCCGCATTCCTCGCGGATGTGGGCGGTAGCCTCGATGCCGTCCATCTCCGGCATCATGTGATCCATGAAAATCATGTCATAGGCGTTCTCGCGAACCATCTCTATGGCCTGGCGGCCGCTCTTCGCCTCGTCGACGCGGAACTGGTACGGCGCGAGCGCGCCGACTGCTACCTTTAGATTTATCCTGTTGTCGTCCACGACCAGCACCCGGTAACCGGGTACGATGAAAGCGCGGTCAAATTCCTCCGAGACGTCCAGCTTGTGCCATGGCTGCTGCTCGATGGTACGCACATCCGCAACCTTCTGCGGGAAACAGACGGTAAACACCGTGCCCTTTCCTGGCTCGCTCGACACAGTCACCGTGCCGTCCATCAGATCCACGAAGCGCTTCGTTATGGCAATGCCAAGCCCGATGCTCTCCAGGCCCTCCTTGCCTCCGTCGACGCTCTCAAACTGGTCGAAAAGATGCTCCGCCTCCTCCGGAGTGTAACCTTTCCCGGTATCCTCGAACTGGAATACGAGCAGAATCTGAGTCTCGTTCAGCCATTTGTGCGACACGGACAGCTTGACGTAGCCCCGCTCCGTGTTTTTCATCCCGAAATTCAAAAATCCGGTGATCATCTGGCGCACGCGCCCCTCATCGCCCTCCAGGCGGCATGGAAGCTTCGGCGATATGTCGCGCTTCAGCTGCAGGCCTCGCGACGACGCCGCCATCTTCGCTAAATGCAGCGTCTCCTCCAGGAGCTGCTCGGTGCCGTACTCCTCCCGCTCCAACGTCATCTGTCCGGTCTCCAGCTTGGAGAGGCTTACGATGTCGTTTATCACCGCGAGCAGGTTTGCGGAGGCATTGCGGATATCGCAGGCGAAGTCATATACCTTGCGCCCGCGGCTTTCTTCCATAATAAGTTCGGACAGGCCGACGATAGCGTTCATCGGCGTGCGTATCTCATGCGAGATGTTCGTGAGGAAGTCTGATTTCGCGCGTTCGGCCCGCTTCGCCTCATTCAGGGCATGCACGGCCTCCTGCTCCGCCATCTCGGCCTTTTTCCTTCCATTGGTTATCTCGGCGATAAAATGGTATTCGAGCGTCTGGTCGCTGATGACTATCACATATCCCCTGGTGATGTTCCTGCCGTCCAGCACCTTAGAGCGGGCCACCCTGTAACGGCGGCTGCCGATTTCGATCTCTTTTTTCTCATAATCATCATCGAAAAGCTCGAGGGGGATGCTGCGCAGCCTTTTAATGTTATGGTAAACCAATTCCGGCTCCAGCTCCGGGAAGATCCGTTTCGCGGCGTCGTTATACGACATCAGCATCATGGCATCGTCCAATATGATTATGCCCTCGTCCAGGCTAGAGAAAGCCGTCTCCACGGATGCGGTAGCCGGGTGGAAGCCCTCCTTGCCCCACATCCATATGGCGAAGAAATCCGCCAGCAGCGCGCACGCCGGCGCCGCGAAATTATACCCCAGCGGAACAGTGCCGGTCCAGAACAGCGAACCCATCAGAAACGAGCCGAACAGCAGCGCGGACACCGACAGGATCTGCCCGCGCAGCCGCACTACCGTCTCCCGGCCGATGTAAGAGAGCACCAGCACGATAGAAAGCGCCGCCGGGAACAGCACGCAGCCGATCACGACGAACCAGAACAGTTCGCCGTGCCCATAGCTGATCCGGTATCCATGCTCCGAGAGCTCGAAACGAACGTTTTTAAAAATCATGTCATGCCAGCGGTTGGTCCACGCCACGAGAAGCATGAGCAGGTCGTATGCCATGAAGTAGACCTCGAGCTTCTGCGACACGCGATCCATGATGTAATAGCTGAAAAACTGGCAGAGGAAATAGCCCATGAATATGAGCGCCGTGCACTGCAGTTCTAACGACATATGCAGGTTCGACTGGTCGTCCGCCATCAGTTCAAACAGATAGCCGACGTTGAGCACCAGCGTCATCAGCACATAGGCGATGCCAGCCTGCTTTTCGCTGTCGCTCTTCCCCCTATTGATAAAAAGCAGGATCAGGATCGTTATGACGATCACGACCAGCTGCAAGACTACCCAGGTTCCCAATGCCGATTCCTCCTAACGGCAGTTATTGTATCACAAAGCGGCGCGATTTTCCACTATTTTTCGAACCCGCCATTGACTTTTGGCTCTGGAATAGTTACAATGCTAGCGAAATATTTTGAAAGAAGGCGTATATGATGGAAGTAAACAAGACAAAAAGATGGGTCGCGGCAGCATTGCTTGCGGCGCTGACCTGCATATGCACGATGCTCGTTAAGATACCTACCCCCACCGGGGGATATATCCATCCTGGAGACGGCATGGTACTGCTGTGCGGCATTATCCTGGGACCCGGCATGGGCGCGCTCGCGGCAGGGATAGGCTCCATGCTCTCCGACCTCTTCAGCGGCTATCTTGCGTGGGTACCCGCGACGTTCATCATCAAGGCGCTGTCCGCCATGGCGGCCGCAATCCTGTTCCCAAGGGTTCCGGGCCGCTCCTTCTATTTTCATTTTTACATCATAAAAATGGATAAAATAAAAACGAAAAGGAAGACCATACAGATTCCCGCCAGCGAAATCCGGCTAATCCTTGCCGGAATCGCCGCGGAGGCGCTGATGGTGCTGGGGTACTTCATATTTGAAATAGGCCTGAACGCCGCGGCAAACGGCGGATTTACCGCCGCTGCCATAGCCGGAGGCGTGGCATATTCCGCCGCGGGCATCCCCGCGAACATCATCCAGGGCGTCACCGGCGTCGTGATCGCGGCCCTGCTGCTGCCGGTGCTAGGCAAGGTGCAGGGAGTCAGTGAATTGATGTACGACTGGACCAGGAAGTCGGCATAGTGCATAAGACGGGGCAATCAGCCGCACAGGCGGCTTATCACTGCCGGCAGTTCGCCAAACGAGCGGATTGCCGGCACTTTTTTTGCAATATCCCGGGGCAGATTGCCAAATCCATACGCGGCATAGACGAACATGGCGCACGCATCCATCGCGGCGCGGTAATCGCCCTCGGTATCGCCCGCGTATACCGCGCGCTCGATGCCGTTCCGCTCAGCGATAAGGCGGATGTTAGTTCCTTTCGGCATGCGGTTGTCGCCGAAGCACTGTATGTCGGAGAAGAACCGGCCAAAGCCGTAATGCGCCAGAAAGGCCTCGATATAGCCGCACTGGCAGTTGCTGACGATAAAGAGCGGATATTCCTCCGACAGGGTCCGCAGCGTCTCCTCCACGCCCGGATAGAGCGATGCGCCGTGTTCTTCCAGATAATCGTTCTCCACCAGGACGCACTCGTCCATAAGGTCATAGGAAGCCTGCGCGTCCATATCGGGAAAAAGCGCCCGCGCCAGTTCGTCCATCGGCAGACCCATGACCCGCGCCAGATCCCGCTCCGTGAGCGGACGCATGCCGCGCTTGACGACGACCTGGTTCCAGGCGAGCGCGACCTCGCTCGCGGAATCCCACAGCGTGCCGTCCATATCAAAAATGATGCCAGTCCTCATCAGTTATCCTCGATTTCTCTGGATTTACTCTGAAAGCCCGGTCAGGCGACGCTAACCCGCTTGAATGAGCTTTCAAGTATCATAATATATGTTATTTTTGTATTTTTCAAGCAGGAAGTATGGGGCAATCCGCGTCATTCGTCCATGGCATGCCGCGCTTGCAGGTCACGGGGGTTTGGTGTATAATATGGCTTATGCGGAAAAAGCGAAGGCATTTTTCGCAATAAATATCATGACCAGAAGGAGAATGCATATGAGCCAGGCGAAAGTAGACCAGCACAAAAGGGAGAAAGCCAACCGCAAAAAGGAGATGCGCAAGGAAAGAATCGAGCGCATCCTCACTATGTCGCTGCTCGGAGTCATCGCTATAGCCATCTGCGTATGGATCGGTTTTTCCATCTATGGCAGGGTGGCAAGCGATGCCGGCGAGCAGGCATCGTCCACGGTGGACGTCGACATGTCCGCCCTAGACGGCTACATGAACGGACTTGACGAGGAGACGGCGGAGTAAAGAGAGAGGGCTGCCGGGAGGAGGAAGGCGCTCGTTTCCGGCAGCCCGGCCTCTTCAGAACTTCAAGGCAAAAAAATAAAACCCCCGAACCCGCTTCAAAAAAGCGTTCCCGAGGATTTCATAAGAGCGATAGACGGGGCTCGAACCCGCGGTCTCGACCTTGGCAAGGTCGCGCGTTACCAACTACGCCACTATCGCATGTACCGTAGGGATTCCTGCGGAACCCCTACGCCTTTCGCAAGCACAATAGCTACTATAGCACGCGAATTTCGAGATGTCAAGCACAAAATAAATTTTTTTTATTTCCCCTTCATCATGCCCACGAACCACTTTCCGGAATCGGACAGGTCGGACGACTTCCAGCCCGTGGTTTTGCCGCTGCCCTCGCGGATAATCGCGCTGGCCTCTCCTTTGTCCGATAGATTCCAGATGCAGCTGCTGATCTTGTACTTGTCCAGCAGATCCATCCATTTTGCCGCCTCTGCTTTATCTATTGCCCCGTTCCCGCTCGCGTCGCATATGCCATATTCCGTCACGAAAACGGGCAGGCCCTTGTCCTCCGCGGCCTTCAGCTTGGAGCGAAGGTCATCCTTATGCGTAGCCGCGTAGAAATGCAGCGCGTACATCAGATTTTTGCCCTTGAGCGGCGACGCCGCCGCCTTATCCACGTCCTGGCTCCAGTTCGGCGTGCCGACTATGACGATGCCGTCCTTGTCATACTTGCGGATTGCCTTGATAACGGGCTTCGCGTAGGCTTTTATCTGCTCCCAGGTCGTGCCGCCGTTAGGCTCGTTGCAGATCTCGTAGATTACGTTGTCGCTGTCCGCGTACCGCTTCGCCATCGTCTTGAAAAAGGACTTTGCCTGGGACTTGTACGTTGCCGGATTGCCGTCGCTTAGGATATGCCAGTCGATGATGACGTACACGCCAAGCTTTTCCGCCGCGTCCGCCGCTTCGTATATTTTCTCGCGCAGCCGCTTGCGGTTCGCGTCGTCGCCGGTGCAATAGCCATTGCCCTCGGCCGTATACATCGCGAGCCTTATAACGTCGATCCCCCAATTATCACGCATATATTTTATGGATTTTTCGTTAATAAACTCCGGAAACCACGCCAGGCCGTGCGAGCTGACGCCCTTGAGCTGTACTGTCTTGCCATCCTCTCCGATTAGCCGTCCGTTCTTAACGGACAGCCTGCCGTATTTCTCCACTGGAGTCTTTGCCGCAGCCTTAGCGCCGCCGGAAATGAGCGCTATATCGCCCTGGACTCCCTCGGCGCCCGAGCGCACTTCATCCGCCTCGGAATCGCCGGCTCGTACTTCCTTCGATGAAACCGCAGCCCCGCCGGCAGACGACGCCGATACAGGCTGTGCGCAAGTGCCGGCGATGAGTATCGCCAACGCGATGCATAACCATTTTTTCATCTTTTTCATGTGAGAACCCTCCTCTTCGTCTTTATCCATATGCGCCATGCCGCCCCGCAAGCTCCGTTATCGAATCAGCAAGGAACAATCAGCGTATCTGCCCGTCGCCATGGATCACATATTTGTAGGTGCACAGCTCCTCCAAGCCCATGGGCCCCCGCGCGTGGAGTTTCTGCGTAGATATGCCCATCTCGCATCCCAGGCCGAACTCGCCGCCGTCCGTAAAGCGCGTCGACGCGTTGACATAGACCGCCGCGGAGTCTACCAGCGCCGTGAATCTCGCCGCCGCCTCGTCGTCCTCAGTCAGGATCGCGTCGCTATGCCCGGTGGAATGGGCCGCGATGTGCGCTATCGCCTCATCCAGGCCGGAGACAACGCGGACCGCCATGATATAATCCAGGAATTCCGTGTCAAAATCGTCCTTCGATGCTGGAACGCCGTCGATGATACGCGCGGCGCGCTCATCCAGCCGCAGCTCCACCGGCGTTTCGCCGGATGCGGCCCGATCGTCGACCAGCCTCTTTTTCATCATCGGCAGGAAACGCTCCGCGACATCCGCCGCGACGAGGCATACCTCCATCGCGTTACACACGCTAGGGCGGCTTGTCTTAGCATTTTCTACGATGTCCACGGCGCGTTCCAGATCCGCAGAACTGTCAACATATATATGGCAAATGCCGGTGCCGGTCTGGATGCATGGCACTTTAGCATGCTCCACGCAGGCCCGTATCAGCCCCGCCCCGCCGCGCGGTATGAGCAGGTCCACATATCCTTCGGCGGCCATAAGCTCGTTTGCGCTCTCGTGCGACGTATCCTCGATCAATCCAACGGCCTCCATAGGTAGCTTTTTGGAAGCGAGGCCCTGCTTCAGGGCATGGACGATCGCGGAACAGCTGCGCCAAGCCTCCTTGCCGCAGCGCAGCACGCAGGCGTTTCCGCTCTTTATCGCGAGGGCTGCGGCGTCGCTCGTCACGTTCGGCCGGCTCTCATAGATAATCGCCACCACTCCCAAGGGGCAGGCCACGCGGTCGATTTTCAAGCCGTTCGGCCTCGTGTGGCTGTACAGTACTTTTCCGACCGGGTCAGGCAACGCCGCCACCTGGCGGATGCCCTCCGCCATGCCCTCTATCCGCTCCCTGGTAAGGCGCAGCCGGTCCAGCATCACGTCCGATATATTGCCGCGGGCCGCGGCTATGTCCGCCTCGTTCGCGGCCAATACCGCGTTCGATTCGGAGAGAAGCCAGTCGGCCATAGCCAGCAGCGCGGCGTTTTTCAGCTCGGCGCCCGCCTGGGCCATCTGCGCCTTGGCATCCCTGGCGCCCTCTAATATCTCTCTGGTAGTCATTTTTCTCCTTCTCCTTATCCTGATAGCCAATGACAATCAATGCCCGATAAACCGCGTGCCGACCCGCTTGCCGTCCACGATGTCATATAATATCTCGGGCCTGGCCCCGTTCGCTATGACCATGTCAAAACCTGCCTCCGTGGCGATGCGGGCCGCATGCAGCTTAGTCTTCATACCGCCCGTCCCCTGATTAGTCCCGGCGGAATCGGCAAGCGCGTCAATCTCCGGCGTAATCTCATCGACCCGCGAGATGAACCGCGCCTTCCTGTCCTTGCGCGGGTCAGCCGTATACAGGCCGTCGATGTCCGACAGCAACACCAAAAGGTCGGATTTTACGCAGGTCGCAACGATCGCGCCTAGCGTGTCATTGTCGCCGACTGAGATCTCCTCCGTAGCAATCGTGTCGTTTTCGTTGATAATAGGTATCACGTCCAGCTCCAGGAGGCGGAAAAGCGTGTTTTCCAGGTTTTTCCTGCGCTCCTCGTGGTCAAAATCCGCGCCGGTGAGCAATATCTGAGCCACGACATGGTTATATTCCGAAAAAAGCCGGTCGTAGGTATACATCAGCTCGCACTGCCCGACCGCGGCGGCCGCCTGCTTGGTCGGCATATCATCCGGGCGCCCCTTGATGGGCAGCTTGCCCACTCCCATGCCGATGGCGCCCGAGGACACGAGCACTATCTCGTGCCCGGCATTTTTCAAGTCGCTCAGCGCCTTGACCAGCTCCTCGACATGGCGTATGTTCAGCCGTCCGGTCGGATGCGCCAGCGTGGACGTCCCCACCTTTACCGTCACCCTCATGTTACGTCTTTCCCTTCCGGCACGGCCGCCTGCCGCAGCCGCCGCCTGACCGCGCCTATCAGATATAGCGATCCGCATACTACGTATCGCCCGTCCGGATCCGCCCGGGCTATCCGCGCGACATCGTCCGCCCCGCAGACATCCGACATGCATCCCCGCGACCGGACGAGTCCGCATAGCCGCTCCGGCGGCAGGGCGCGGGCATCCTCCACCGGCAGCGCATAAATCTTTTTTGACAGCGGAATCAGGATGTCGAGCATAACCTCGTAGTCTTTATCGGCCATGACTCCCATAAAAATAACATACTTCTGCCCGGGATACGCCTCCCTAAGGCTCTCCGCCAGAGCGGCGGCCCCGCAGGCGTTATGCGCCCCATCCAGCAGCAGCCATGGGCGGCGGCTCATCAGCTCCATGCGCCCGGGCCAGCTCGCGCCGCGCAGTCCTAAACGCAGCGACTCAGGCGTGATTGGAAAACCCTCCTGCCGTAGCAGTTTTGCCGCGTCTATCGCCATCGCCGCGTTCCGCCGCTGGTATGCGCCGGACATACCGATCTCATAATATTCGCCGCGATACCGCGCGAGGCTTCCAGCAGGCGGGATGGCAGATGCCGCAGGCTGGATTCCTAATCCCTCCGGCTGGATGCCGGACGGCTCCGCCTCACCGCTCACGACATAGGGGATATCCAGCTTTACGCAGCGTGCCTTAAGCACATCCAGGACGCGCGGATCTTGACCCATCAGCACCGCGCGGCTCCCATGCTTCAAGATCCCGGCTTTTTCCGCCGCTATAGCTTCCAGTGTATGCCCGAGATACTGCGTGTGATCCATCCCGATGCGGGTGATTGCCGCCACTAGCGGCGGCGGGATGATATTCGTGGAATCCAGCCTGCCTCCCATCCCGGTCTCCAGGATGACGAGTTCCGCACCCCGCTCCTTGAAATATAAAAGCGCGATCGCCAGACAGTAATCGAACATAGTGAGGCGGATTCCCCGTGATGCGGCGAGCAGCCTGTCCGCGTCCATGACGTCGCGGCCCAGCCGCAGCACGTCCTCATGCGGAATCTCCATCCCGTCCATCCTTATGCGCTCCGCAAAATCCTCCAAATGAGGCGATGTGAAAAGGCCGGTCCTGATGCCGGACGCCACGCAGATCTCGTTTAGGAATGCCGCCACCGAGCCTTTTCCGTTCGTCCCGGCTATATGGACGAACTTAAGGCCGCTCTCCGGATGCCCGAGCAGCTCCATCGCCGCCGCCGAGCAGACGATGCCTGGCTCGCTGCCGAAGCGGGAGGCGCCGCAGATCCTCTCCACGAGCTGACCATACGACAGTGCTGACGATGCGCGATAAAGCCGGCTCTCGGTCTGCACGTAGTCCATCCTGGCGTCCCTGGAATCGCACAATCCGGAGAGCTCCGGCGCGATCTGGCAGTCGAAGGCGACCCCGATACGCACCCTGTCCGGGAAACGCTCGAAATAGCGGTCGTAATAGCCCTTGCCATATCCAAGGCGGAATCCGTCCGCCGAGAATGCCAGGCCCGGGACCAGCACCGGAGCCCCCGGCCAGTCCGCGGGCCGCCCGTCGTCCGGCGGCTCCATAACATGGAAAGAACCCTCGGAAAGCTCCTCTAATCCCTCTACCTCGTAGAAGTCCATCCGGGATCCGCCCGGTTCCACCCGCGGAAAGGCCACCTTCTTCCCCTCCGAGAACAGCCTCTCCGCCAGCGGGATAATATCCGCCTCGCCTGGAAGCGGCGCATACAGGCAGAGCCTGTCCGCCTCGCGCAAAATCGCCAGCTCCGCCAGGGCGTGGCATATGCGACCGGAACGCTCCGCCGCATCCGCGAAGCCCATCGCGTCCCTCACAGCCTTTTTTTGTTTACGCAGGATTGCCTTGCCGGCCGCCATCGCCATCCGCTCCCCAAGAAAATGTTCAATATTATCCGTTAAAAATAAACGGTGAGTATGTCCATGTCAAGATCCTGGACATAGTAAATCTGCGAGAGGCCCTCGCAATAATCGGCGATATGCTGCCCCTCGATGTAGTATTGCGTCGCGCGGCCCAGCAGCTCCCCACTGGAAAATTTGACCGACACCGCCTTGGCATCGTCCTCATATGCGCCGGCCAGCACCTCCCCTATTGCATCCGCGTCCCATTCCTGGAAATACAGCCCGTGCCTCGCGAAGTAGTTGTCCCTTATGCTGTCGCATTCCGGGAGAGGAAAATCCACCGACGGCTCATGGCTTGCAGACAGCTCGTCCGTCGTGACGTTCAGATAGCCATAGTTCACGCGGTCCGCGACCTTCTCCCCCATATAATCCGCGTTCCCCCAGGTGACGTCGATGTAGTAATAATCGCCATCGAGAAGCGCGAGATTCCAGGCATGCGGCCTGCCCTGGGCGGTTCCGGTGATAATCGCACATTGCACTCCGGCCTGCTGCAGTATATATTGCACGGCGGACGCATAGCCCTGGCAGACGGTCCTCCCATCCAAAAAAACGCTCAATATGTTCTGGCTGTTTTCCGCATCGACGTCATATTCCACCTCTCCCGCCAGCTTGGCGTAAAGCGCCTCGGTCTTTTCATAATCGCTCCCCAGCCCGGCCAGGGCTTCAAGATAGGCATCCACCTCGGGCCGCATAAGGCGGACCAATTCGTCCACCTCGTTTGAGGTATAGAGATACTGCGGCTCGAAGGCGCAGGCACGGATCTTGCCAAACAGGTACACTTCCTGATATGAGCATTTCTCTACCCAGAAGATCTCGCCATAATCAGCGCATATCGCGTGATAGCACGCCTCCACGTCCTCCCCGTCCGCTCCCGGCAGAAAGACCTTCGGAGACATATCCATTATGGCCTCAAGCATCCTGTCATAGATCTCCTGGCGTTCATCGCCAAGCGTATTATGGACATAGCGGTCGCCGGAGACGCACTCGGCGTTCCCCGCCGGCATGAACAGCTCCGAAAGACCCGGGTTGTCAGAAAAAAACTTTACGGCATATACTCCCGCAGCGATGATCACGGCAGACAGCACGATGAGCGCTAACGACAATAGCCTTCTCGGCCTGCCGTCATTCTTATCTTCCATCGCATCCGACTTCCTTTTTGTATTGTAATTTTCCCGAAAAATCTGCTACAATCATAGCACGGCACATGCTGCCCGACTACCTGCAAGGAGGAAAAACATTATGAAACCATGGCTGATCCCGGCGGGAATCGCGTTCCTCGACGGCGCGATCAAGCACGTTGCCGAAAAAAAACTTTCCGGCGGGCGGACCCGGACGATACTTGGCGGGAGGGTCCGCCTGCGCCTCTTTTGCAACCCTGGCGCGGCGTTCGGGGCATTCAAAAAAAATCCCAACCTGCTGCTGGCAATGCATAGCGCGATGCTCGGCGCGGCCGCCGCGACCCTTGCGGAATTGCCGCAGAAAGGTAAAAACTTGAAAAAGGCCGGCCTGTCGCTCCTGCTAGGCGGCGGCGCCAGCAACCTGGCCGACCGCCTTGGCAAGGGCGGCGTGACCGATTATTTTTCTTTCACCCTGAAAAACGCCCGCGGCCCCGTTGCGAAACTCCGAGGCGTGGTCATGAACTGCTCGGACTTATTCATATTTCTTGGAGGCATAATCTATGCCATATCTAGCAGGACAGATCATAAGCGATCCCCCGCTTGTCCAAAAACCGCGCTACCATCGAATCCCAGGCAGAGTCAAGCGAATGATCCGGCGTGAACGCGCGGTAGGAGACGCCTGTGGTCAGGACCATGGAGCCGTCTCGGAAAGTCAGGTTTATGAAAATGCCGCCGACGTCCTCCGGTGAAAAGCCCGTATCGGCGGACGCGATTGTCTTTGCCGCGCTTTCCGGCGAGAGCAGAAAAACGAATTTCATATACAGCGGAGCATGCCTTCCCCGAATCAGCCCATAGCAGGCCGCGCGGACGTATGAAAACGGGAGATACTCCGCCCCGCCCTCCGTGAGGGCCGCCGCCTCATCCTCCTCGAAAAACGCCTGGTTTATATGGCCGTCCACATGGTATTCCGCCGCGCCGCGGACCTGGGCCTCCGCTATCAGGAACCGGTCGAAAAGGTCGCTCTTTAAAAGGCGGTTCATGAACTGGTTCTGATCTTTTATCTTAAATGCCTTCATTTCAAGCCGTTTCCTGCATCGAGCCGAGCTTTTTCGCCTGGTCGGCGGCGATGCAGGCGTCGATGATTTCCTGTATGTCGCCGTCCATGACCTTATCTAGCTTGTAGAGCGTCAGGTTGATGCGGTGGTCGGTCACCCGTCCTTGCGGAAAATTGTATGTGCGGATCTTCTCGGAGCGGTCGCCTGTGCCAATCTGGCTGCGCCGCTCCGCCGCCTCGGCATCCTGCTGTTTTTGCAGCTCGAGGTCGTAGAGCTTCGCCCGCAAAAGCGCGAAAGCCTTTTCCTTGTTCTGCAGCTGCGATTTCTCCGTCTGGCTGTAGATCACAATCCCCGTCGGATAATGCGTCAGCCGCACGGCAGAATCCGTCGTGTTGACGCACTGGCCGCCGTTTCCGGACGCGCGCATGACGTCTATGCGGATGTCCTTTTCGTCTATATGCACATCGACATCCTCCGCCTCGGGCATGACCGCCACCGAGCATGTAGACGTCTGGATGCGCCCTTGCGACTCGGTCTCCGGCACGCGCTGCACGCGGTGCACCCCGGATTCGTATTTCAAGGTGGAATAGGCGCCGGCGCCCTTCACCATGAACTCCACAGACTTCATGCCGCCTATGCCGGTCTCGTCCGCGTCAAGCGTCTCCACCTTCCAGCCACGCCCCTCCGCATAATGCACGTACATGCGGTAAATCTCCGCCGCGAAGAGGGCCGCCTCCTCTCCTCCGGCCCCGGCGCGAATCTCCACGATCACGTTTTTATCATCGTTGGGGTCTTTAGGGAGCAGGAGGATCTTCAGCTTTTGCTCGAGCGAAGCGATATTCGATTTCGCTTCGGACAGTTCTTCCTTGGCCAGCTCCCTGATATCGCCATCGCTCTCCTCTTCCAGCATCGAGAGCGCGTCGTCCGCCGCCTGGCGGTTCTTCTTGTATTCCCGATAGGTCTCGACTAGCGGAGCCAGGTCGCTCTGCTCCTTCATAAGCTTGCGGAAACGCCCTGGGTCGTTGGCGACGTCCGGCTCGCCAAGCGCGCTCATAATCTCATCATACCGGACCAGCAGGTCCTCAAGTTTGTCAAACATAGGTCTCTCCTTTACCTTGGGCAGCCGCGGTTAATCGCCTTTTTATACGCGGCAGGCCGCGACCCGGTCGTTTCCCGCCAGATCCTGTATGATGCGCACGTCGCGATAGCCGGCTTCCCGCATCAAGCCCCCGACGGCGGCAGCCTGGTCGTAGCCTATCTCGAGCAGCATCCGTCCGCCCTCCTTTAGATATTGGCCGGCGTCGGCGGTTATCCTCCGGTAAAAATCCAGCCCGTCCGCGCCGCCGTCGAGCGCCTCTATCGGCTCAAACTGCCCCACCTCCGGCATGAGCCCTCCGATCAATCCGCTCGCGATGTATGGCGGATTCGCCACTATCATGTCAAAACGCCCGCTCACGTTTTCAAACAAGCTGCTTCGCAGCCATTCCGCGTCTACGCCCAGCATTTTCGCGTTGTCCTTGGCTACCAGCAGGGCCTGCTTGCTTATATCGGTACCCGTGCCGCGCGCGCCGTGCACATTTTTCAAGATGCTGATCAAGACGCAGCCTGAGCCCGTGCAGAGGTCCAGCACGTCCATCTGCGGCCGCGCCAGCTTCAGGGCCTCCTCCACCAGCGTCTCGGTGTCCTGCCTGGGAATCAGGACGCTGGAATTGACCTTGAACGTCAGCCCCATGAATTCCTGCTCGCCCGTGATATATTGCAGCGGCACGCGCTCCGCCCGCTTTTCCAGCAGCGACTCATATTCAGCCAGCGCCTCGGGCAGGACCTCCTCGTCCGCGTGCAGGAAGTAAAAACTGCGGTCGATATGCGCCGCGGTCTCTAGCAGCAGCCAGGCGTCGGTCCTGGCATCCGCTATGCCGGCCGCGGCGAGCATCTTCTCGCCTTTTTGTTCAGATTGCCGATAAGTCATCCGCCCGCCTCCCAGCGACAAAGCTCCTCCAGTCGAACACCGCCTCTACTGAAGCGATGCCCACCTCGATCATGGAGTCGTCCGGCTCCCTGGTCGTGAGATGCTGCAATATCATGCCCGGCTTGCTGATCAGTCCGATCAATTTACCGTCACTGCGCCCTGCCAGCCGGAGCAGCTCATAAGAAACGCCCGCAATAACCGGGACTAGCGCGAGCCTCGCCAGAATCCTCATCAGGCGCGACGGCACCCTGATGAACATGAACAGGACCACGCTGACGATGATGACGAAAAACAAAAAGCTCGTCCCGCAGCGCCTGTGAAGCCTCGAACATTTCCGCACATTTTCCACGGTCAGATCCATACCCTGCTCGATGCAGTTGATGCATTTATGCTCCGCGCCATGATACATGTAGACGCGCCTTATGTCATCCATCAGCGAGATGCCCCCGATGTATGCGAGGAATATCGCTACTCTTATCAGCCCCTCCATCGCCGCGATGGCCGTATAACCCCAGCCCAGCCTCTCGAAAAACGTGGAGAGCCAATATGGCAGCAGCATGAAGACGCCCACCGCAAGCGCCAGCGACAACGCCACCGTAAGGGCGGCAGCGCCGCGTTCCTTTTTGGAATCGGAGGGATCGCCGCCGCCATCCTCGAAAAATGACGCTGAAAAATTCAGGGCCGAGATGCCCAGCACAAGCGAATCTATGAAGTTCGCCACGCCCCGCGCCAGGGGAAGCCGCGCCAGGGCGGAGCCGCCGCATATCCCCCTGTATTCCTTTTTTTCCACGACGATTGAGCCATCGCCGGTCCTGACGGCAACGGCGTACTCGTCCTTGTTTTTCATCATGACGCCCTCTATTACTGCCTGGCCGCCGATGCCGGAGTATCGCATATCATTCTCCCATTCGCAATATTCGCTATGCCCCGCGGCCTCTTTGGCGCGAGCCGCCTGGAAGTTCATTCCTCCCCGGCAGCGAGGCAATCCATGGGTTTTCATTTATGGTGTCATGCCCCCTCTCGCGGGGCATGGAGGTTTACAAAAAAAAGGTCGAAGCCTTGGCAGCCTCAACCTTTGTCCCATGTTATTTAATGCCGTATTTCTTGTTGAACTGCTCGATACGCCCGCGCGCCTGGCTGGCTTTCTGCTGGCCGGTGTAGAACGGATGGCATTTGGAACAAATCTCAACATGGATCTCTTTTTTCGTGGAACCTGTCACAAAAGTGTTCCCACAGTTACAGGTCACGGTCGCCTGATAATATTCAGGCTGGATCTCCGTCTGCATATTTCTCACCTCGCTATTTGGTACTGGATTCTGCCGCACGCCAACAACAGCTAGACTATTCTAGCATAACGGTTCGGCTAATGCAAGTGGTTTTCAAAAATTAGATGAATTTCCTCTGGCGTATGTATTGCACCAATTCGGCATTATTATGCATGTGGGCGAACATATTCAAGATGTTTTCGACCGTCTCGTCGTTTTTCATGTTGTTGAGCGAACGGCGCATGATTCCGACAGCCTCTAGCTCTTCGGGATCGAGCAGCAGATCTTCGCGCCTTGTGCTGGATTTTACGATATCTAACGCCGGGAATACGCGCTTTTCGGATAATTTGCGGTCCAGAACGAGCTCCATGTTGCCGGTACCCTTGAATTCCTCATAGACCACGTCGTCCATCTTGCTGCCGGTGTCCACGAGCGCGGTCGCGAGTATAGTCAGGCTGCCTCCCTCGCGCATGTTGCGCGCCGCGCCGAAAAACCGTTTGGGCATATACAGCGCCGCGGGATCCAGGCCGCCTGACAGCGTGCGGCCGCTCGGGGGCACAGTCAGGTTGTACGCCCGCGCCAGCCTCGTGATGCTGTCCAGCAGCACCATGACATCTCTGCCGTGCTCCACCAGGCGCTTAGAACGTTCCATGACCATCTCGGCCACGCGCTTGTGGCGCTCGGGCTGCTCATCGAAAGTCGAATAGATGACCTCGACGTTATCGCCCTCGATGGCCTCCTTGATGTCGGTAACCTCCTCAGGACGCTCGTCTATGAGCAGGATTATCATATGAATCTCGGGATTGTTCTTCTTGACGGACTTTGCCACTTCCTTTAGCAGCGTGGTCTTGCCAGCCTTAGGCGGGGAAACGATCATGCCGCGCTGCCCCTTGCCGATCGGCGAGACCAGGTCGACTATCCGCATGGCCAGGCTGCTGGAGTCCGTCTCCAATCGCAGCCGCTGGTCGGGGAAAATCGGAGTGAGATCCTCGAAGCTCTTGCGTCTGGCCGCTACCGACGGCGGAACGTCGTTTACAGATGTGATATAGAGGAGCGCGGAAAATTTCTCGTTCTGCGTCTTTACCCTCGTATTGCCAGTGATGATGTCGCCGGTCTTGAGGCGGAAACGCCGGATCTGCGAGGGCGACACATAGACGTCGTTCTCGCCCGGGAGGTAATTCTCGCATCTGATGAAGCCGTAACCCTCCTGCATGACCTCGAGGATGCCGTTCGCTATGACGCCGCTGTCCAGGCTGGAATTCATCTGGTCGGACTGGTCGTAGTCCTCCTCCTGCTGCTGCGGGCGCTCCTCGCCCCGCGCATTGGCATATCCGGTCGTCCTGGGCTGGTAAGGACGTCTCGGCCTGGGCGCGCGCTCGCCCTCTTCCTGCCTGGCGGCCTCCTCGTCAGCGTCCGGCCCGGGCTCTTTATGCTGGGCAGCCTCGATCTGCTGCTTCTTAATCTGCTCCAGCCGCCTGTCCTCAGCCAGCATGGCCTCGACGACCTCGGCCTTTTTCAGAGTGGAGATGTTCCTAAGCCCCCTCGCCTTGGCCAGATCCTTTAATTGCAGCACGCCAAGTGATTCGTACTTCTCTCGCATATTTTCCATAAAAAATCTCCTATGTGGTAATGTGTATATGAACCCGCATGCCCTTTGCGACCGGGCTTGCCATGAATGAAAGCCGATTGCTCCGTGCCTACGGCACTCTCGCAATCCGACCCATATTCGCAATCCGGGCTAGGCTCATACGGTTAGCGTCGCTGGCCGGGCATACCATAAGTGAAAGCCCGCGGATTGCTCCGCACTTCGTGCTCTTGCAATCCGACCCATATTCGCAATCCGGGCTATCGCCCTTCTTGCTCATATGGGTTAGCGTCGCTAATGGACAAGCAGACCGGCCTGCAAGCAGTCCGTCCGCTTGTCCATTGCGACCGGGCTTTCATATATAATATATTGGGAAACAATGAAAAAATCCGCGCTAAACGGACAGCGCTCAATACAAGACAAGAGTATTATACATCATCCTTCCGAAAATGCAAAGGCTAATTTTGCTGTTGATAAAAAAAAATAAAAGTGCTATCTTACTTTTTAGAGAATTCCAGACAAAACCACCGGAGGGCAGACGCATGAATCAGCGGGAAAAAGCACTAAAAATGCACAGGGAATGGAACGGGAAGCTGGAAACCATATCCAAGGTCCCTGTAAAAGACCGCGAATCGCTCGCGATCGCCTATACCCCCGGGGTCGCGGAGCCATGCATGGCCATAGCGAAGGATCCAAAGGAGGCATACCATTATACCATCAAGGCGAACACCATCGCCGTCGTCTCCGACGGGAGCGCGGTCCTGGGGCTGGGCAACATCGGCGCCGCCGCCGCCATCCCGGTCATGGAGGGAAAATGCGCCTTGTTCAAGGAATTCGGCGGAGTAAACGCGATGCCTATCTGCCTGGACACGCAGGATACCGAGGAGATTATCCGCACGGTCAAATACATCGCGCCATGCTTCGGAGGCATCAACCTAGAGGACATCAGTGCGCCGCGATGCTTTGAGATTGAGGAACGCCTGAAACAGATGCTCGACATACCGGTCTTCCACGACGACCAGCACGGCACGGCGGTCGTCGTGCTGGCCGGCATCATAAACGCACTGCGCGTCACCGGCAGGAAAAAAGAAAGCTGCCGCGTAGTCATAAACGGCGCCGGGTCGGCCGGCATCGCTATCGCCAGGCTGCTGCTCACTTACGGATTTACCGATATCATCATGTGCGACAGGCATGGGATCATCGGCCCCGGCTATCCGGATCTAAACTGGATGCAGGAGAAGATGGCGGGAATCACGAACCTGGGCCGCGTAACCGGAGGACTCGCGGATGCCATGCGGGGCGCGGACATCTTCGTCGGAGTCTCTGCTCCGGGCATCGTGACGGAGGATATGGTAGCGTCGATGAACGACGACGCCATATTGTTCGCCATGGCTAACCCGGTACCTGAGATCATGCCCGACCGGGCGAAGGCCGCCGGCGCGCGCATCGTCGGCACGGGCCGCAGCGACTTCCCGAACCAGGTCAACAACGTGGTCGCCTTTCCCGGCATCTTCCGAGGCGCCCTGGAGGGACGTGCCCGGCAAATCACGGAGGAGATGAAGCTCGCCGCCGCCGAGGCTATCGCAGGGCTGGTGAGCGATGACGAGCTGGGCGACGACTGCATAATGCCCGAAGCGTTCGACCCCCGCGTCGCGGACGCGGTCAGCCGGGCCGTCCGCGCCCTGGCATAACGATGGGGAGAAAATGATGGCCGAACCTTTGACGATCTGCAAACTGATGGTACTGACGATGCTGCAGTATGCCAGCATGCCGCTATCTAGCACGAAGCTGTCCGATTTTATACTGGGCGGGGATTATACGAATTATTTCACGCTGCGGGAGGCGCTGCAAGATCTTGAAGACGACGCTTTAGTCAAGGCGGAGGAGACGCACAGCAACACCCGCTACGCCATCACGCCGGCCGGCGTGCAGACGCTCTCGCTCCTCTCGGACAGGCTCTCCCCCGATATACAGGACGACATCCGCGCCTATCTGCGCGATAAACACATGGAAATCCGCGAAGACGACATGACGCTGGCCAATTATTACAAAACGGACGATGAGCGGTACGCGGTGCGCTGCCAGCTAAAGGAGCGCGGGAGGACGCGCCTGGATCTGACGGTAGACGCGCCCGACCGGAAGGCCGCGGAAGCCGTCTGCGCCAACTGGAAAAAACAGAGCATGGAAGTCTATGCGTATCTGATGGATCTTTTAATGGCCTGAATACCGCCTCCGCACTATCTCATAGGCCAGGACGCCGCACGCCACGGAGGCGTTTAGCGATCCTATATCTCCCTTCATCGGGATGGCCGCCGCCATGTCGCATCGTTCCTTCACCAGCCTGCCGACGCCGCCGCCCTCTCCGCCGATTACGAGGCCTACGGGGCCGCAAAGGTCGAGGTCATACATCGGAGTCCCCGCCATATCCGCGCATACGAACCAGATTCCCTTCTTTTTTAATTCCTCTATGGTACCCGCCAGATTAGGCACCTTCGCCACCGGCGTGAAGTTCAAGGCTCCGGACGAGGCTTTCGCCACCGCCGCCGTGAGTCCCGCGGCACGCCGCTTCGGGATAATGACCCCATGCGCGCCGGCTACGTTTGCCGTGCGGATAATCGCGCCCAGATTGTGGGGATCCTCGATCCCGTCGAGCAATATCAAAAAAGGCGGCTCTCCGCGCTCCTCCGCGATCCGCAGCATATCCTCCACTTGAGCATAGGCATAGGCGGCCGCCTGCGCGATGACGCCTTGATGCCTGCCGGTCTCTGAAATCGCGTCAAGCCGCTCGCGGGACACGAAGTTTATAATGGTATCCTGCTTTTTTGCCTCTCGCAATATCGTGCGGACCGGACCATCCTGGCAGCCGTCCAGCACATAGAGCTTGTCTATGGTCCTCCCGGCACGGAACGCCTCAAGGACCGCGTTGCGGCCCTCTATCCTGGTCTCCTCTTTAGCCTCGTCACTTGCCGCGGACTCCGCCGCTCTCTCATTACTCATTATCTTCTCCTCCCGGGCAGCCTTTTCCCGTTTCCAGCCGCCGCCCATATCCCCGCAGGGCTAGCCCTATAAGCTCCATCATCCGATCCATCCGGTCCGAAAGATACAGATATCCGATCAGCGCCTCGAAGCCGGTCGCCCGCCGGTAATCATGGACCGACGCGCTCCTCGCCACGTGCCCGGACTTCGCATTGCGCCCGCGCCGGTAGACATTCTTCTCCTCCTCGGTCAGCGAGGGGAGGATGACGTCCACCATCCGCGACTGTGCCGACGCCCGCGCCAGGCTGCTGGCCTGCCGCTGCAGCCGCCCGGCCGGCGCGTTCTCCCGGGCGAGCATGCAGGTGCGCAGCACGAGCTCATATACGCCGTCGCCGATATATGCCAGAGAAAGGGCGCTTACCGAGCGGATGTCCGTGTCATTCTGCACGCCGAGCCGCTCCTTGATGTACGCGTTCAAGCCCGCTTCCATTTTACGCCTTCCCTCGTATCCTCCAGCAAAATGCCGCGGGACTTTAATTCATCGCGGATCGCGTCCGCCCTGGCGAAATCCTTCGCCTTTTTCGCCTGTGTCCGCTCCAGTATCAATGCCTCCACGTCGGCATCCAGCATCTCCTCGCCGCGTTCCAGAATAATTCCCAGGACGTCGCACAGCTTCGCGAAGCGGCCATATAGCGTTTCGAGAAATTCCCTGCTGTCGGAAGATGACGCGTTCGTGTTCATGTATTTGACCAGCTCGAAAACCGCGGATACCGCGTCGGCGGTGTTCGCGTCGTCGTCCATAGCTGACTCGAACTTTTTCACATACTCCTCCGCCGCCGACAGCGATTCGCGCTCCGCGTCGTCCATCGGGCGGGATGCGGCCGCGCCTATCAGCCTCCGGCAGGTATCGGCGGCGGTCGTTATGCGCTCCAGCCCGCTTTTCGCGGCGTCCATTAGCTCGGCCGAAAAATTCAGCGGGCTGCGGTAGTGCGCGCCCAGCATGAAAAAGCGCAGCACCTGCAGATCATATTTTTCCGATATATCCCTTACAGTAAAGAAATTTCCCTCGGATTTGGACATTTTCCGATTGTCGATGTTCAAAAATCCGTTATGCATCCAATACTTCGCGAAAGGCACGCCGTTAGCTGCCTCCGACTGGGCAATCTCGTTCTCATGGTGCGGAAAAATCAGATCCTCGCCGCCGGCATGAATGTCAATCGAATCGCCCAGGTACCGTTTCGCCATAGCCGAGCATTCGATATGCCAGCCAGGCCTGCCCTCGCACCAAGGCGAATCCCAATACGGCTCGCCTTCTTTTTTCGGTTTCCAGAGCACGAAATCCAGCTCGTCTTCCTTTTGGTCTCCCGCGACCTTTATATCGCGATGCCCGGCCTGCAGGTCGTCAAGGTTCTTGTGCGATAGCTTGCCATAGCCCTCGAAGCGCCGCGCGCGGTAATAGACCGTCCCGTCTGCCGCGGCGTAAGCATATCCCTTTTCTATAAGCGTGGAGATCATTTCGATCATGGCACCGATCTCCTCCGTCGCTAAGGGATGGACCGTGGCGGGCTTCACGTTCATCGCCGCCATGTCCTTCCTGCACTCTTCTATGTAGCGCTTGGAGATGACGGAGGCATCCACCCCCTCCTCGTTCGCCCTCTGGATAATCTTGTCGTCCACGTCCGTAAAATTGGACACATAATCCACTTCGTAGCCCTTGTATTCGAGATAGCGCCTGAACGTGTCGAAGACGATCATAGGCCTCGCGTTCCCGATATGTATAAGGTTGTAGACGGTCGGCCCGCATACGTACATGCTGACCTTTCCGGGATGCAGCGGCACGAACTCCTCCTTGCGCCGGCTCATCGTGTTATATATCTTCATTTAGCATATCCTCCGATCATGAGTTTATGAAAACCTCCCAGACGCGCCGGGACAAGCTCCGCAGCCGGCGCAGGAAGACGAATCGGCCGCAATCCCGCTCGCGTCGTATATGCCTGCCAGCGAACAGACCGCCTGCGCCGCGATGCCCTCCTCGCGCCCGGTGAATCCCAGCCGCTCCTCCGTGGTCGCCTTGACCCCGACCTGGGAAACATCTATGCGCAGCGCCCTGGCAATGTTTTCCCTCATCCGCATGACATACGGCGCAAGCTTCGGCCGCTGCGCTATCGTCACGGCGTCAATGTTTTCTATAACATAACCCTCCCCCAGGACCATCTCGCCGACCTTAGAGAGGAGAGTCAGGCTGTCCGCGCCCTCGTAAGCCTCATCCGTGTCGGGGAAATGCTGCCCGATGTCGCCCAGGGCCGCGGCGCCCAGCAGCGCGTCCATTATCGCATGCACCAGCACGTCGGCGTCGGAATGGCCCAGCAGGCCCATGCCATGGGGAATCTCCACGCCTCCGATTATGAGCTTTCGCCCCTCGGCCAGACGGTGGACGTCATATCCTATGCCTACCCTCATAGATCCTCCCTCCCGTTTTGATCCAGGTCGCGGCAATGCGCCCGGACCATCATCGCTATACGGAACGTCATCGCATCGTCGAAGCGGCGCACGTCCAGCCCAGTCATCTTTTCAAATCGCTCCAGGCGGTAGACGAGCGTATTGCGATGGAGATACAGCTGGCGCGCGGTCTCCGATATGTTCAGGTTATGCTCGAAGAACAGGCGGATCGTCACCTGCATCTCATCGTCCATGTCGAACGTCCGCCCGCCGAATACCTCGTCTAAAAAAAGTTCGCACAAATCCCGAGGAAGTTCGTGGATGAGCCGCGCGATGCCAAGCTTTGAATATGCCGCCACTTCCTGCTGTTTTTGGAAAACAGAACTGACACGCAGCGCCAGGGCGGCCTCCCGTCCGGCATCCGGCAGTTCCGCGAGCGTCTGTTTCATCAGGCTGTACCCCACGCGGGTCTTGACCATCAGCTCGGAGAGCACGGTATCCACGGCAGAGAGCGCGTCCGCCCGTGCCTCCGCGTCATCGCCATTCTCGTAAGCCTTTATCAGCACGACGTGCGTCTCGTCCCGCATATATATAAAGTCCTGCCTGCCGCCGGCGAAAATGCTCGAGAGCATGCGCATCGCGTTCGCATCCGGCAGGGGCTGCGCGAATTCGAAAAGGAACAGCACGCGGGGCGCGTCCGCCAGTTTCAGCCGCGCCGCCCGCTTATATATCTCGCCCGGGGGTATCTCCCCCGAGACCAGCGAAGCCGCGAATACGTTTTTATCCGAAGACTTCTGGACCGTCTCGAAAAACAGCCGCAGCTCGCTCGCCGCCATGCGCCCAGGCACAGGGCCCGCCGCGCCTCTGGCTATAAGGAGCATCCGCTCGCGGCCGGTCCTCACCGGAAACGCGGAATATCCGTCTGCCTCCGGCTCCTCCGCCGTGTCCGCGAACAATTTATCCAGCGTCTCCCGCGGTACCTCCATCCCTGCCGTGCAAGCCACGCACTCGTCCCGGCAGGCGTACAGGGCAAATTCCACGCCCGAGATATCCGACAGCTCGCAGATGATTTGATGCAATCTCCTATTCATGGCGTTTCCCGCTCTCTACCGCTATCTCTTATGAATGTTTCCCGCCGCGCATCCGGTCGTTTTCCAATTCGGCCTCCAGCTCCTCCTCCGTCATGAACTTGCGGAAAACCCTCTCCAGCAGGGCGTTCAGCAATGCCATCGCTATCGCCGGCACGACCACTATCAGAATGTTGATAAGGTAGCAGGAATACAGCGCGGCGGCCATGACCGCGAGCACGCCCAGGGAATAGCCGATGTTTGAGAATGCCATGACGGCCGCGTTTTTCAGCGTTGCCTTTATGCCATTCTCGAATCGCGCCATATATGCGAACACGTAGGCGAACCAGATGAGCGCCACCGCAAGTATCCCGTAGAAGAAATAAATCAGCGTGCCTATTTTATCGCCATTTTTGATGTATTGCATGCAAATATTGATGTCGAGGTACAGCATCACGAAGATCGCGACGAAGATCAGCCATACCAGGGTCGCCTGCTTGAAATTATCCTTGAACGACTGCCAATATTCCGTCCAGATTCCGCTTTGCTGATTGTGCACCACCTTATGATACGTGTAATAATATGCCGTGGTCGCAGCCCCGGCCAATAATGTCTGCAGCGCCGCCAGTATCATCCTAGGGACGATCAGCTGCTCCACCGGAATAAGGATCCAGATAATCGGGAGCCATGTGAGGAGCCACATCAGGTTCAACAGGAACGCATCCACCATAGAGCTTAGCGTTGACCAAAATTTGTTTTCAGGATTAAAAAAAGCTGCCATAAAGCATCTGCCCTCCGTGCGGCCGAGCCGCCTTCTATTTTCCGGCCGCCACTGAAACGGCCACAATTCTGTTCATTATACCACTATATATATTTGTGTGTCAAATTTTGAAAAACCTGTTGACATTTTTAAGAGATTTCTGTAAAATACCAAGTTGATGGCGAGATGGCTCAACTGGCTAGAGCGTCCGGTTCATACCCGGGAGGTTGAGAGTTCAAGTCTCTCTCTCGCTACTATCGGCAATAGGCCGGGGATTGCCCCGGCCTATTTTTGCGCGATTCCGCGAAAATTGCCGCTTTCTGGCATGCGCCGCGGCCATACCCGTCCGACTTGTCCCGGAAGGCCGCCCGTCAGCCGCCCAGCAGCCTCTGCACGAGCTTTACGCATCCCGCCGCGTCAGAAGAATATCCGTCCGCGCCGATCTCCCTCGCAAATCCCTCCGTTATGCACGCCCCGCCGATTATTATCTTGCTCCCGCAGCCTTTTTTCTTCGCGAGATCCACGACATCTTTCATGCGCATCATAGTGGTCGTCATGAGCGCCGACAGGCCTATGACCCGCGCGCCGCGCTCCATGGCGGTATCGACTATCGTCTCCGCGTCCACGTCCTTGCCAAGGTCGATGACATTGTATCCATAATTTTTCAGCATGAGCGCGACCAGGTTTTTACCTATGTCGTGTATGTCTCCCTCGACCGTGGCGATCACGACCGTCTCGGCATCGCCTCCGCCATGGCCCTCCAGCATAGGCTCTATGTATTCTATGGCCGCCTGCATGGTATTAGCGGATGAGATGAGCTGTGGCAGGAAAAAAATCTGCTTCTCGAACCTGTCGCCCACCTCGTTTATCGCCGGGATGAGCCTGCCGTTTATGATATCATCGGGCGATGTGCCCTCCGCAATCGCCTTTTGTACCAGTCCGACTATATGCTTTTTGTCCCCCTTCAGCACGGCTTCATATACTTCGTCATGATCTTGCGCGCCCCGCGCGCCGGGATCCTCCGCCTGAGCCCCGGCGCCGGACGGCGCCGCGGCCACCGCCGGCATCGCGGCCCTTTCGGCAAGACGCGCTTCATAAGCCCGCATGCGCTCTATATAGCGTATGTCGCTGCCGGGACGGCGCAGCAGCATATCGGATGCAAACGCTGCGTTCATGAGAAGGTCCTGCGACGGGTTGGCGATCGCCATGGTCAGCCCCTGCGCGATCGCCATGGTCAAGAACGCCGCGTTGACGAACTGGCGCTCCGGCAGTCCGAATGAAATGTTCGACAGCCCGCAGATGGTCGCCAATCCCAGTTGCTGCCTGCAATACCGTATAGTATCAAAACATTCCAGGGCCGCCGCCGGATTCGCGCCGACAGTGGCGACCAGGCCGTCCGCTATGACGTCGTACTTCGTCAGGCCGAGCGCGTATGCATGCTCTAGGATGTCGCGCACGATCCGGCGTTTCTCCTCCGCCGTGGCGGGCAAACCCTCGTCCGAGAGCGGCAGGAGTATGAACATCGCGCCATATTTCGCCACGACAGGCAGAAGCCGCTCGATCTTCGCGCTCTCGAGCGATACGGAATTGACAAGCGCGCGGCCGGGATAGGCGCGAAGCGCGGCCTCGAGCACCTCCACGCTGCCAGAGTCAAGGCAGAGCGGCAGGCTGGAGGCGTTCGACAGCTCTTCTATCGCCGCCAGCATCATCTCCTTCTCATCAATGCCGTTCATGCCCATGTTCACGTCCAGCAGCGCGGCGCCGTCCGCCTCCTGCTGCCTTGCCATGTCGCATACCATCTCGAGGTTTCCCTCGCGCAGCTGCGCCTGCAGCGCCTTCTTCCCGGTGGGGTTGATCCGCTCCCCGACCACCAGAAACGGCCCGTCGACATCTATCTCCAGGACCGAGCGCTCCGTGGCGAGCAGGCGCTTTTTTTCGGTGGAAATCCGCGGAGCCGGCATCGCCTTCACGAGGCGGCTAAGCGCGCGTATGTGTTCCGGCGTGGTCCCGCAACATCCCCCGATAAGCGACGCGCCTGCGCGCGCCAGCTCGGCGCCGGCATCCGCGAACTCCCGATAACCCATGTCATAGACCGTCGCGCCGTCTTCTAGCCTGGGCAGGCCGGCATTTGGCTTGGCAAGGATGGGAACGTTCGCGACGGAGCGCATCGCCTCCACCGAAGCCGCCATCTCGGCGGGACCTGTGGAGCAATTCAGGCCCACCGCATCCGCGCCCAGGCTCTGGAGTACCGCCGCTGCCGTCGCGGGATCCGTCCCATAGAGCGTGCGGCCGTCCGATTCGTAGGTGAGGCTCGCCATCACCGGCAGATCGCAGATCTCGCGAATGGCGAGCACTGCCGCCCTCGTCTCCTGCAGGCTCATCATCGTCTCCACGACGAACAGGTCGACGCCGGCGTTCGCGAGAATACCGGCCTGCTCCCTGTAGACGTCCACCAGCTCCTCAAACGGCAGGTCCCCTATCGGCGACAGCTGCCTGCCCGTCATCGTCAGGTCTCCGGCAACCAGCGCCCCGCTGCCGCCGGCGGCCTGCCGCGAGAGGGCCACGAGGTCGCGGTTCATCTGCGCTATACGGCCATCCAGGCCGTATTCGGCCAGCTTTATCCGGCTTGCGGTAAACGTCGGCGCATATAGAATGTCCGCCCCCGCCTCTACATAGGCCCTCTGCAGGCCGACGAGCGCGTCCGGATGCTCCAGGATCCACTGCTCCGGGCAGACTCCCACCGGCATGCCCGCCTTTTGCAGGTTGGTGCCGGTGGCACCGTCGAGCACGATTATGCGCTCCTCCGCCAGCTCGCGAAATTCCTTCCTAGTCATGCACATCCTCCCAATCCGTCATCCGCGATACTCGAAAGCGTTCTGATAGAGGGCCACGGACGGCCCGTCCCCGCCATATACTGCCGCCACGTCGAAACGCACCGGCGTGTCAACAGAATACCCGTACCTCGTCATAAAAAAAAGCGCGGCGCGAGAAATCGCCCGCTGCTTGCGCGGATCCACCGCCTCCTCGGGGAGGCCCGCCTCGTCGCTGCCTCTGTATTTCACTTCGACAAAGACGAGGTATCCGCCGTTTCGCGCGACTATGTCGATCTCCCCGGCCCTGCAGGTAAAATTACGCTGCACGACCTTGTATCCATGCCGCTCCAGCCATTCGCAGACGAAAGCCTCCTTGTCGGCTCCTACCTGCCGCCTGTTTATCTTTTTCAAAAATGTATTCCCCTCTTGATTGGCCTAGCGTCCTGCGGCGTCCAGCTTGGCGCGGATCTTGTCCATGTCGTTGACAAATACCAATATCTCCGCCACGACTTCGTAGAGTTCCGGCGGGATCATGTCCCCGATCTGCAGGCGCGAGAGCGTGTCCGCCAGCTTGTCGTCCTTGTAGGTGGGAACGTCGGCGTCATTCGCGGCCTCTATTATGCGGTCAGCCACCGCGCCCTTGCCGGTAGCGAGAATCTTAGGCGCGACGTCTCCCGGGGTGTAGGCCAGAGCCACCGCGGTCTTGACCTTGCCGTCCTTTTTTTTGCCCTGAAATCCGTCCATATCATGCCCTCACGTCAAAGGAATACCTGTGCACGACGCCAGAAGGAGCCGCGCCCGGCAGATCCCTTTTTAAAAAGTCATCTACGAAATCCGGCTTTTCCACGCCGGATTTGACAGTGAGCGTCGTCCGGTATCCAAGGGCCTCCAGCTTCGCCTCCAGGATCGGCAGATATTTCTGCACCAGGGCGAACGAGGCGTCGTCCGAAAACGAGAAATTCGTGCTCAATGCCTTCCCCTGCATCTTCACGTAGACGTCGGTCGAACCCAGATATTGCATGTCAAGATGTAAAAAGGCGGTCAGCTCGCCGTCATCGTCGCGCAGCCGCTTTTTATTCGTATATACATACAGGTCGCCATTGGCGTTCTGCCCGTTCATCTTCAGCGGGATCTGCACGTAATTATATATCTGGTTGACCTCGTTCATGAACTGCACGTTAGAGCGGATCTGCTCCGCGGCGCGGGCGAGCGGGGAATGCTCGCTCCCGGCAGCCTTGAGCAGGCGGTCGACCTGCTGCAGCTGCCTCTCCAGCCGCTCGTAGAGATCCTCTACCTTCTCCTTGGACCTCACATCCTCCGGCCGCAGCGTCCACTGCTCCTCCATCATGCCCGAGAGCAGCTTCCGGTATCCCTTCTGCGAAAATAAATCCTTTAAGTCGTCCCACTCCAGGCTGGCGCGCTGCTCCTGCAATTCACGCCCGATCCATCCCAGCAGCTCGCGCGCGGTCAGGTTCCCGTTTAGGTTGCCCTCCTCGTCAAACACGGCCTCGTTTTCCACGAGATTGCCGATGCTGCGCAAAACGTCCGCCAGCCCTTCGCGCATCTCCTCCCCCAGGAGCGCGCCGACCTGGTTTGGCGCGAAGGCAGGCCTTTCGCCATCCCCATCCGCGATTTCTGAGAAAAACATGCCCCGCAGTCCCTCCGGACCCGCATCCTCGCCATTCGCGGCGAAAGCCGCCCGTGCATTTTCCGCCATCGTTTCAGGCAGACCCGTACGCGGCGCATCCTCCGCCGCATTGAAATGCACCGACTGGGCGGGATCCGCCGGGTTATCCGAAACGCCGCCAGAACTCTCCGCGGGCTGTCCGGAGAGAATCGACAGGAGCCGCGAATGCAGCTCCACGGCACGCGGCACGTCCGCGGACTGCTCCTCTAAGAATTCGGGCAGCTCCTCCAAAAAGGCGTCTATCTGCCCCAGCAGCAAATGGCTGTCGTTACGATAGTTCTCGAACTGCGCCGCCATCTGCGGCGTGACCGGCAGGCCCAGCTTGGTCATCTGCACTAGCGTGTCCACGCCGATCCCCTCGTTGGAGGCAATGACGCGATGCATGTCCTGCAGCGCCTCCGCATGAATCGGCATCTGCTCACGCATCATCGCGTCTACCATGGCAAGGTTGCGGCCGTTCGTCGGCAGGCCGGCCGCCTGGAGCGCGCGCATCAGAGTCGGATTGGAGGCGGTGCCGCCCATATAAGGCCTGATGGAGACCGTGCCGCCCTCGTTTGACTTTACCTGGAAGAACATCGACTGCCCGGGAGACAGCTTCAGGGAGCGGCTGTCAAGCCTGGCATGAATGTTCTGGCCGTTCTCCAGGCTGAGTATCACGTTCTGTCCCTTCACGTAGGTCACATTTCCCTCGAAAATGCTCCCGGGGGAGAGCTCTCCGACCGCAGCGGCGGTCAGGCTGGATACCTGCGCCGGGGACGCCGGCACCGGAGTCCCCACTGCCTGGCCCGCGGAGCTATTGTACTGTCCGACATACGAGATCTGCATATTACCCATCCCCCATTAAACAAATTTTTTGATGAAAGTCCGCCGGTGGACGGGCGAGGGGCCCAGCTCGCGGAGCGCCGCTATGTGAGCCTCCGTGCCATAGCCCTTGTGCCGCGCGAAGCCGTATCCCGGGTAGGCCGCGTCCAGCTCGGCCATGATCCGGTCCCTGGTAACCTTCGCGATAATGCTCGCGGCGGCGATCGATACGCTCTTCGCATCGCCCTTGACGATCGGCTCCTGAGGAATGTCCACGCCAGGAATCGTCACGGCATCGTTTAATAATATATCGGGCGTTTTACCCAGCCGGTTGATAGCCTCGCGCATTGCTTCGTAAGTCGCCTGCAAAATATTGATCTCATCCACGCGCTGCGGCGACGCCTGGCCTATGCCGACGGCGACCGCCTTTTCCATGATCTCGCCATAGAGTCGCTCCCGCCTGGCGGGGGAGAGTTTTTTCGAATCATTGAGATAGAGGATCTCGCAGTCTTTCGGCAGAATCACGGCGGCCGCCACGACCGGGCCCGCCAGCGGGCCCCTGCCGGCCTCGTCTATGCCGCAGATCAATGCCGCATCCTCGTGCATCCGCTCATATTCGCGCATTGCGTGCAGCCGCTGCCTCTCGGCCTCCAGCTTTTCAGGCGACATATGCCATCTCCCTCTATTCCATCTATCCCATCTGCCACATCTATCTCAGCAATCCGAAATCCGGCCAGAGCCGCAGCCAGGCATTGCCCTTGACCTGCCGCCTGCTGACCGCGCCGACGTCCGGATCCCTGCTGTCGCTGCTATTATTGCGGTTATCCCCAAGCACGAAATATTCATCATCGCCCAGCGTGACATCCTCGGCGGCGATACCCGGATCCGCGATCGGCTCCGTGCCATAATCCTCCGCGAGCAGCCTCCCGTCGATATAAATCCGCCCGTCGCTGTCGATGCGCACCGTCTCTCCCGGCAGCCCGATCACGCGCTTGATATAGTCAGTCCGAGTATCATAGGCATATTTGAATACGACTATGTCGAAGCGATCCAGATCCCTGAACCGGCAGCTCCATTTATTGACCAGCACGCGGTCCCCGTCGCGGAGGGCGGCGCTCATTGACGCGCCCTCGACCTTTGCCTGCCCTATGACGAAATGCCCGAGCAGCGCCGCCGCGCCAAACAGCATGGAGAGATACAGCAGCAGCCCGAGCAGGCTCTTTGCCATATTTTTCATTTTGCATACTCCGCAGGGGTCTCCAGCGTGATCCTCCCGATCATGCCAGATCGAAACTCGTCCAGCACCAGCGCGGCGGCCTTGGAATAGTCGGCCTCGCCGCCTTTTTTAATGCAGGCACGGTTCTCGGCAATCTGGATGAGGGCCTTGGCGGGGTCTCCGTCGAATTCGATGCCGTACCGCGCCCGCAGCGCGTCCGGGTAGTCCCGCCCCAGGGCCGCGAGCAGCTCCAGCGCCATCTCGTCGGCATTCAGCAGCTCGTCCTTTATGGAACCGACCAGCGCCAGCTTCAGGCCAACGCTCTGATCGTCGAACTTCGGCCAGAGTATGCCCGGCGTGTCCAGCATCTCCGCGTTTTTGTTCAGGCGGATCCACTGCCTGCCCTTGGTAACGCCCGGCTTATTGCCGGTCTTGGCGCAGGCCTTGCCCGCGAAGGAATTGATGAACGTCGATTTCCCGACGTTCGGGATGCCGGCGACCATCGCGCGGACCGGGCGGTTTATGATGCCGCGCCTCTTGTTCCGCTCAATCTTTTCCTTGCATGCATCCGCTATCACGCCATTCACCGGCTTCATCTGCGCCCTGCTGCGCGAATCCAGGCAGACGGCGAAATATCCCTTATCTCTGAAATACGCCATCCAGGCCTTGTTTTGCGCCTCGTCAGCCAGGTCAGCCTTGTTTAGCAGAATGACACGCGATTTGTTACGCCCCAGTTCGTCGATGTCCGGATTACGGCTGCTCATGGGTATGCGGGCGTCCACCAGCTCGATCACCAGATCGACCAGCTTCATGTCCTCCTGCATCTGCCGCTTCGCCTTCGTCATGTGGCCTGGATACCATTGAAACTGCATGTCTTTTCTCCCATCTAAATCAAGCGGGGTGATATTCCGCCCCCGCCCGGGCAGCGCGGCCCTGGCGCCGCAAAAGCGGCCTGCCGACCCCGCGGGCAGCGCCTAACGAGGCTAGTCGATAAAGCCCGCCTCGGAAAAAGGCATCAGCTTGAACCACGCCTTGCCTATGATATAATCCGTCTTGACATTCCCTATGATGGCCAGACGGCTGTCCTCGCTGCCGCCGGGGTTGTCGCCCATCACGAAGCACTCGTCCGCCGCCATGCGCAGCTCCTCCGCCGCCACGCCTGGATCCGAGACCTCGCCGGAAAAATACTCGTCTGCCGGCTCGCCATTGACCAGCAGCGCGCCGTCCTTGATCTGCACCGTGTCCCCGCCGGCGGCGACTACCCGCTTGATGTAATAATGTGACTTCTCATTCCCGTTTGGCAGGAATACTATGACATCTCCCGCCTTTGGCTTGCCCACCTTGTATATGAATCGGTCGATCAGCACCTGGTCGCCGTCGTTCAGCCGGCCCGCCATGGACTGGCCGACCACCGTCGTCCGCACCCCGAAAAAATATACGCATACGCCCGCCAAAGCCACCGCAATCGCGATCTCAGCCAGCCAGACGGCTGCCGAGCGCAGCAGCGTCAGGTTCAATCTCTTATTTTTTTTGCGGAAATTCAATCCTTTCCGGCGCGCCATGTCACACTCCTTATCGGGCAGGGAAAGCCCTTCCCAAAAGCCGCGCGGCGGCATACTTCCCTTCGCGGACCCATGCATAAAAAGGAAGGACAAGCATTCTTACTTGTCCCTCGAATTGCCTAGCCTTATTTCACCAACTCTTTGACCTTCGCCGCCTTGCCGACGCGCCCGCGCAGATAATTCAGCTTCGCGCGGCGGACCTTTCCACGGCGGACCACCTCGACCTTCTCCACGTTGGGAGAATGCACCGGCCATGTTTTCTCTACGCCCACGCCGTTTGAAATCTTGCGTACCGTGAACGTCTCGCGGTTCATGCTGCCCTGCCTCTTTAAGACGATGCCCTCGAACACCTGGATACGCTCGCGGTTTCCCTCGACGATCTTGCCATATACCTTTACGGTATCGCCTACGTTGAACTCCGGCGGCTGCTCCTTCATCTGCTCAGCCTCGATTTTCCGGATGATTTCTGTGTTGTTCATCTATTGTGACCTCCTATACTTTGACGTTCTTAGGACCGTCGCGCGAGGCGCGGACGTCCCAGAGGACCATCGCGATTTTCGCAACAGGTAGATTTTATCAGATTTTATCGCGCTTTGCAAGACATTTTTTGCCGCCCTCTATTGCTTTCCATCGAGATAGGCCCGAATCGTCCCCCGTATAGCCTGAAACTGGCGCATGGTCTCCGGCATCTCCGAGCGGAAGTCCATAAGCCGTTCCAGGTAGCCCTGCTCGCGGACAATGCGGTAGCTCGCCGGATAGACGAGCTCGTATGCCAGGCAGATATGCCCGACGACGCGGTCGGCCGGCGTCTTCATGAGACTCCGAGGAATCGCGTGCCCCTCGCGGAAAGCCCGCATGACCGCCCCGCTCACCGTACAATTTCTCAATTCCTCCGTCGTGACGTTATAAATCTCCTCGAGCGGCACGATGACGTTCACCTTAATTATGTCAACCTTGTCCGCGTCCCGCAGCAAATCCGCGAAACGCCTCTCCCGCCCGTCAAAATCATCGGGAACGCGGTACGCGCTGTGACACCTGACAACGCGTTCTAGCAGGGCATCCTCCGAGGAGTCTGCCACATAATCCCTGATCCTCCCGTCTTTGAATAAAATGTCAGCTCCGAACGCGGCATGGTCGATCGACTGCGCGTCTGAAAAGGTGCCATACCTGCGCAGCTGCTCGAACCTGCCTATATCATGGAGCAGTCCGCAGAGCCAGCCTATCTCGACCTCGCCGCCATCGAATCCGGATTCCCGCGCGATCCGTTCGCACAGCCCGCATACGCGCAGCGTATGGTCTATCTTCAGCCTGACCTTCTCATCATCCGCGTCATATCCGTCCACATATTTCCGGAACGCGCCGAGCGCCTTCTCGCGATCGATTTCCATAAAAGACCTCCGCGCTCCCTACGGCCTAAGGCCCATGCCGCCTTCTAGCGTCAATGTCTCGCCCGACATATATTTGAAATCAGGGGTGGCGAGCTGCACGCAGACACGGCCGATCTCCAGTTCCACGTCCCCGTAATGTCCCATAGGCGGCATATGGACGTTCTGCTTGAACGCGTCCGGATAGGAGTTCTCAAAATTTTCCAGCTGCGACGTCCATGCCAGCGGGCAGACCACGTTTACATTGATGCCGTCCGCGCCCCACTCGTTGGCCGCGACGCGGCTAAGCCCCCGGATGCCTTCTTTCGCCGCCGCATACGCGCATTGGCCGACATTTCCGAAAAGGCCGGCTCCGGAAGCAAAATTAATCACCGACCCCTTCGTCTCCTTAAGGTAGGGGTAGCAGGCCTTCATATAGTAAAACGCCGCGTACAGGCCGGAATACAGCGCCAGATCGAACTGCTCCGTCGTATGGTCCGCAAGCGACACGCCCGATGCCGAAGCCTGCGCGTTGTTGATCAGGACGTCGATCCTCCCGAACTTATCGATGGTCTGCCGCACCACCTCCCCTACGACCGCCTCGTTATCCGCGCCGGCGCTCACGTCAGCGCGAACAGGCAGCACCTCTATCCCATACAGACGCTCCAGCTCCTCCTTCGCGTCATCCAGCTTTTTCACATTTCGTCCGGTAATAACGATGTTCGCGCCTTCCTTCGCGTAAGCGGTAGCGATCCCGTATCCGATGGAACCGCTCTTCCCGTTGCTGAGAACCGCCCTTCCCCCTCCGGTCAGGAGCAGCGTCTTTCCCGACATGATACCCATAGCAGTAACCTCCTATCGAAATAATTTTGCCGTCGCATTTCACGACCCTCCGCCCGCATTTGCAAGGCCGGACGTGAAAATCAACATACCATACATAATACAGATTTTCAGAGCAAATGTCCACCTTTTTTTACAATGAAAGCCCGGTCAGGCGACGCTAACCCATATGAGCCTTGCCCGGATTGCGAATACGGG
>CAYVFF010000011.1:65695-69729 GCA_964450965.1 uncultured Eubacterium sp.
AGCAATCCGCGACTCTTGACATTCGGCGCGGATCCGTTGATAATAAGGCATGGGCGAGGGCCGCGTAAACAAAGGCGGACAAGGGCCGCGATTATTAAAAGGAGGCGCGTCTCATGTTATTCAATAAAAAGAAAAAAACCGAGAAAAAGACTTATGACAAGGAAAACCAGAAACCGGTACTGCGATGCAGCATCTGCAACGGCGAGCAGGTCGCCGGATTCAAGGATATCCATACCGGGCATTTTGAAGAAGCCATGCTGATCCGGAACCGGTCGGACCTGCTAGGCTTCATGGAAACGTACGGCGTCGCGGAGAGCGATATCGGCAAGGAGTATTAGCCGCGGACAGCGCCCTTGGCCTTTTTCTCCGCGTACATTATCCCATCCGCCTCGCGCACGTAATCATCGAGCTCCCTGCCGCTGGCCATGTCCGTTATGACATGACCCTCGCTGATCGTCAATTCGAACGGGAATCCCATTTTCTCAGCGACATCAGAGATCTCGCGGCGGATGCGGGCGACCGTACCCAGGTAGGCCTCGTTATCCACGGATTCGATAATGACGAGGAACTCGTCGCCACCCATGCGCATCGCGATCGCGTCCCTCGGGAAGGCTTTCATCAAAGCGCCGGAGATGGTCATTATCGCCCGGTCCCCCTGCACGTGCCCATATTTGTCATTGATGTATTTCAGCCGGTCCATATCAAAATACGCGATAAGCAGATTCTCATTCCTGGCCCTCTTCTCATCGAACAGCCTGCAGGCAAGCTTCTGATAGCCGATCCTGTTGTAGAGGCCGGTCATGGCGTCCTTCACGTAGAGATCCGACAGCATCTGGTTCATATACATGAGCTTTTCCTTCTTGTGCAGATTCTCAATAGCGGAAATCAGCGTGTTCTTGACCTGGAAGAGGTACTGCTTTTCCATCAGGTACGTCGCGTTCCTTATGACGAAATATCCCACAGTGCGCTCCTTGAAATGTATCGGGACAAAAAGGAAATCGGTGCCGCCCCGATCCGTCTCGAACATAGGAAAAAGCCCCGATATATGCATTCCCTCGCAGTTTTTTACCTCCCCATCCTCATATATGAACTCCACGTCCATCCTCGGAGGATATCCGTTCGTGCAGAACTCGCCGTTTTCCATGATCTGCGTATCGAAGTAATCCTCGTTCCTGCGGAAATCGTTGATATGGGAGTCGACGACCAGATACATCGCATCGCAGTTCATGGACGGCAGGCATTTCGGAATCTTGCGGAACATCTCGCCCACGGACGTGCATTGCATCAGCTCGTACTCAAGGGAGAGCACCTGCTCCTCAAAACCATCGGTTTCTATGCCATAGATGATCTGCCCCGCTTCATGCTCCTGCCAGTCGGCCTCGGCGCTTTCCGCGCAGCCGCAGCTCTCCCTGAAAATGCACTCATATCCCGTATAATTGAAATGCGGCAGCTCCTCGCCGGCCCACAGCCTTAAAAGCACGTCGGCAGAGCGGTACCCAACCTCCTCGCGGATGTGGGCAATCGTCGTCAGGCTCGGCGAGTAATAGGCGGCCTTGTCGAAATTATCAAAGCCGGTGACGCGAAAGTCCCCCGGGGCTGATAAGCCATGTCTCGCCGCAGCCTCGCAGACTCCCACCGCTATATTGTCGCTCGCGCATAGCACAGCGTCCGGCAGCTCCTGCCCATGCGCGGCATACAAATGCTCGAAACCGTTCATTCCGCACTTAAAATCAAAGCTCTCGTAGTAGAAGCATCCCTCATCGCGCTCAAGCCCCTTTTCGCGCAAAAAATCCTCCATGCCTCTCACGCGCATCTGATTCTCATAATTATCCCGCTGGCCCATTATAAACCAGAAACTCCGGCAGCCGTGGACGTCGTACAGATGGCCTATCATATCCCGCATAGCGGAGTAATTATCGATCCCGGCATAATAAAAATCTTCGATATCGTTGGCTATGGAAACGACCGGCCTTCCGGCCTCCCTGGCGGCTCCTACCACATAGTCGCGCACCTCGGGATAGCGGACGTTGTTCAGGTCGAGGATGACGCCGTCAAAATCGCTCAAGTCAGGCAGCCTGTAGATATTATACTCTCCGGCATTAAAGCGGTCGTCGCGGCTCCAGCCGCCCGAGCTGTTGAATATATACAGGCTGGCATCCTCATTCGTCTCGCCGATGCGCTGCAGGATGCCCGCCTGCCACGCAAAAGTGGTGAAACGCTTCCAGCCGTCCATGAGCAATGCTATCTTTCTCATCTGCGGACCTCCGTGTATCGCGCTCTCTCCCCCAGTCCCTGGAATTGGGCGCAAAAATAGCGCCTTGCACGAACCACCACTATTGTACCCTATGACTCGCATAGGTAGCAAGCGATTTTTGAAATTTTCTTTCCGCGACACACACCGCAAAATCTAATCCAAATTGAACTGTTCGTTCTTCTCCCTGGTCGGAACCATCTCCGTTACGGTGATAAGGCGGTCGATAACGCCATGCCTGTAGAGGGTCTCGGGAAATCGGTGCGCGGCGTATGTGGCCAGCGGCCAGTTATCATTTGCGGGGAATTCCGGAACATACAAAACCACTTCGCTCTCTCTGGCCCTATCCGCCGCTATAAACTGGGAAACTATGTCGTTGTCTATCGCCACGCAAGTCGAATTGTCAATCCCGCCCACTTTTGTATCCGCGAAGGTGCGGGTCATGGTACGGGTCTCAAAGACTAAAAAGCAGCATACAAATGGCAGTAAAAGATCCAAAAATCGAATCTTGTCAATTATATACGAACCGCAGAACACAACGGCGAGAAAAGCAAAAAACAATAGAGAAATCCATACATCAGCCCTTCCCGCATAATTTGCACGTGAAAACAGCAGTATAAGGTAGGCGACTATCAATATCTCGGACACCGACATAATGGCTATCTGCCGCATATTCCCCTCGAGATATTTTTTCTCCTCAGTTCCTTTTTTAACGTAGCAATATACTCCGATAACAATAGCCAATAAAAATACTCCAATGATTCCGAGCAAAAACAGTTTATTCATCGAGCGGGCTTTGTTCAAGATGGATTGAAGCGCGCTTATCACGGATTGCAAAAAACTAACGGTTTTTCCTGATGACAATGAAGTTGAGCGACCTCCGTTTACCTCAAAAATCTGCTCGATTATCCATGCGGATATAAAAATCAGGCGTAAAAAATTTGTCTTTACAAGTTCCTTAAATTCGGCAAAATTTCCTTTGGCACGAACAAAACCGATTAACTCAAACAGCAGCTGGCATCCTATGAAGGCCGCTAGAATCACGCTTTGAAACAAGTTACTGAACAAAGCGAAATAAAATGCTAAAAACAGGATGCTGTTTCTCGCAATATGGTTGGAGAACGTCCCTGCCTTGAGCTTCCTCCATCCGTCATACAGCACGTCATTTCTCATCAAATACAAAACCAGGCTGCAATTCAGCAATGCGGGAATTACATAATAATAGTAACAAGTAACATTAGGCGCGAGAAACAGATATTCATTTCCCGTGACTATGTCATTATCCCGAAATACGAAAAAATGAAAGATAAGAAAAAGCGTTGAGAGCAAGAATGCCCTGAATGCCGGCAATTCCCATTTTCTGTAGAGCAGCTCAAAAAGCATATCCATATAAAGCACAATGAAAAGAGCAACCACGGCGCCGTTAACCAAAGTAAAAGAACGAATATAATCTCCAGTCAGCGGATATACCAGGAAGCCGGCTATGTCTCCGCATAGAGGCATGAATACTTCAGGGAAAACCCTCGTCGGATTCCAAATCCCCCATATCGGCAGCATATGGCGCCTTGCAGAAATATAACTCCAGTCATCCGTATCAAAAATCACCAGAGGGTGAATCTGGGTAAAAAATATAAACATCGCCAGAAAAATTCCAGAAAGATATATTATTTTCAGTATTCTTATTTTCTTTTGCGTCATTGAAATCATTCCTTTCTCTGCACGGACGCCGCAATTACTGCGATACCCGCCTCAGCCTATATTCCATCATCCGCCAGATTGTCCG
>CAYVFF010000012.1:0-66523 GCA_964450965.1 uncultured Eubacterium sp.
TCATTTACAATACCACCTTACGCCTCCCTTGTCAACCACTTTTTTGAAAAAATTTCTAAAATATTGTTACTATCTCACAGCCGTTTAAGATAAAGGCGCTGGCTCTCCCGCTTTGCGGCGCATGGAGGCATGCTATCGCGGCTTGTACCTCAGGGCACGCATGGAATTCAAAATCGCGAGAACCGCCACTCCCACATCCGCAAAGACAGCCGCCCACATATTGGCGATGCCGGCCGCGCCCAGAACAAGCACGAGCGCCTTCACCGCAAGCGCGAAGACTATATTTTCCTTTACGATCCGCAGCGTCTTGCGGGAGATTCCGGCAATGGATGCTATCTTAGATAAGTCGTCGTCCATCAGAACCACATCGGCGGCCTCGATGGCCGCATCGCTGCCCATGCTGCCCATCGCTATGCCGATATCCGCCCTGGTCAGTACCGGCGCGTCATTGATGCCGTCACCTGCGAAGGCCAGCTTGGCGTCGCGCCCCTCGGAGGCCAGCAGGCTCTCGACCCGCTCCACCTTATCCGCCGGCAGCAATTCGCTGTATACCTCGTCGATGCCAAGCTCCCGCGCGACCGCCTCCGCGGCCTCATTGCGGTCGCCAGTGAGCATGACCGTCTTTCGCACCCCGGCGCGTTTCAGCGCGGCAAGTGCCTCGCGCGCTCCGGGTTTTACCGTGTCGCTTATCACAATCGTGCCCGCGAATCGGCGGTCTACCGCCACATAGACTACCGTGCCCGCGCTGTCATGCTTTTTATACTCTATCTGCAGCGAATCCATCAGCCCGGCGTTGCCCAGGTGGATTTCGCGGCCGTCGATGTGGGCATGGACGCCGCGCCCGGATAGCTCCTCCGAGTCGGCCACGCGCTCCATGTCAAGCTGGCGACCATATGCATCCCTTATAGACGCGGCAATCGGATGCGTGGAATATCCCTCGCCCAGCGCGGCCAGCTCGAGCAGCTCCCCGCTCCCCATGCCCTCCGGATTCACTTCGGAGACGCGAAACTCGCCTTTCGTCAACGTCCCGGTCTTGTCGAATACGACCGTGTCCACCTGCGACATCGCTTCGAGATAGTTGCTGCCCTTCACGAGCACGCCTATGCGGGAGGCGGCTCCAATGCCTCCGAAAAAGCCGAGCGGCACGGAAATCACCAGTGCGCAAGGGCATGAGACGACCAAAAACGTGCACGCCCTGTATACCCACGTGCCGAGCAGCGAACCGAAACTGCCTGCGCCGGAAAGCGCGAGGAATGCCGGCGGCAATAACGCCAGCAGGACCGCGCCTATGGTGACTATCGGCGTATAATATTTAGCGAAGCGCGTGATGAAATTCTCCATCCGTGCCTTTTTCGATGAGGCGTTTTCCACCAGTTCGAGGATCCGCGCGACCGTGGAATCATCAAATTCCTTGGTAGTGCGTACCTTGAGCGTGCCGCTGCCGTTCACGCATCCGCTGATGATATCGTCGCCCGGGGCGGCGCGCCTCGGGACGGATTCGCCGGTCAGGGCGGCCGTATCAATCATCGACTCGCCCTCTGTCACGACGCCGTCCAGCGGGATGCGCTCGCCAGGTTTTATCACGATAATCGTGCCGGGCTCCACATCGTCGGGATCTACCTGGCGCAGGACCCCATTCTCCTCTATGTTCGCGTATTCCGGGCATATGTCCATCATGTCCGATATGGACTGGCGGGACTTGCCCACGGCATAACTCTGGAAGAGCTCCCCGACCTGGTAAAGCAGCATGACTGCGACCGCCTCTGAATACTCGCCCACGAAAAATGCGCCGAACGTGGCGATTACCATAAGGAAATTCTCGTCAAAGACCTGGCCGTTGCGGATGTTCCGCGCTGCTTTCAGCAATATGTCGTAGCCAATCGTCAGGTACGGCACAAGGCATATCGCCGCCATCCAGATATGCGGGCTCAGCCTCTCCTCAAGGCCCATATGCTCCGCAGCGATAATCGCGGCAAGCATCAGTGATACGGCGACAATCCGCCAAAGCGTCATTTTTTGTTTTTTCGTCATCTTACCCTCCCGCGCCGCCGGGAAATGGCGGCAGTGCGCTATCGTAAAATCTTCATGTCGGGCTCGATCCTGGCGCAGGCCTTTACGACCTCGTCCATGACCGCGTCAAAGCGCCCCTCGTCCGCCTCCACCGTCAGCTTCTGCATCATAAAGCTCATGCTCGCGTCGTCCACGCCGTCGATGCGCTTGATCGCGTCTTCCATTTTCGCCGCGCAGTTAGCGCAGTCCAGATTTTCGAGTTTGAATTTCCTTTTCATACGGCTCTCCCTCCTATGATTATGATATAGTATTTGACGCTACTCCTTTATGTGTTCCCAACCCTGGTTGATGATAGACCTCACATGGTCGTCCGCCAGCGCGTAAAAGACGGATTTGCCCTCGCGCCTGCCCATGACAAGGCGCGCCTGCTTCAGTATCCTCAGCTGGTGGGAAACGGCTGACTGGGTCATCTGCAGGGCCTCCGCCAGGTCGCAGACGCACAATTCGGAGCGCGAGAGGACATATAATATGCGGATGCGCGTAGAGTCGCCAAATACCTTGAACAGCTCGGCAAGGTCATAGAGTTCGCCCTCGTCAGGCAGTCCGGATCTCGCCTTTTCCAGCAAATCCTCGTGTATGCAGTTGTCCTCGCATACCTCCACGTCATTCAAAATCATAAATCTCCCTCCTTCGCCGCAGCGGCGGATAAAGCGCGGTCATGTTTTCATATGAGCAACTATTCATATATTTATCATACAACGCGCGCGGCGGCTTGTCAACCGAAGAGATAAATTTTTATTATGAAAGCCCGGCCGCAATGTCCATGCGGACAGACTGCTTGCGGGCAGGTCCGCATGGACATTAGCGACGCTACCCGTATGAGCAAGTAGGGCGACAGCCCGGATTGCGAAAGCTGCACAGCAGCGGAGCAATCCGCGGGCTTTCACTTATGTCGGCACTCCTGCAGTGCACGGGGGTTTACTCAATGCAAAAAAAATGGTAGAATGGCGGAGTGCTTTTTGCGAAAACTGGAAAAATAGAAAATGTTTTACATAATGAACGCCAACGAGGCGCAGATAAGGGAGTTCGAAGCCGCAAAATGATTTTGACAATCGTATTTATCGTATTGCTGGCCGCCGCCGGCATCTCTGATGCCGTGACCAGAAAGATACCCTCCGCCATACCAATAGCCATCGCCGTATTGGCCGCCTGCCGGATCTTCAGCCGCGGCGGGCTGGCGGACGGCCTTATCGGATTCTTCGCGCTGGGCGTGCCGATGCTGCTGCTCGCGATGCGATTCGGCGGGCTGGGGGCCGGAGATATCAAGCTGTCCGCGGCATGCGGGCTATACCTGGGCTTTGGCGCGGCGCTTCGCGGGCTGTTCGCAGCGTGCCTCCTGGCGCTCGCCGCGCAGTTCGTGTTGAAAGCCGCCAGACGCGCCAGGCCATCGTTCGCTTTCGGCCCCTTTCTCGCGGCCGGATATATACTGTCGGGAGTTTTATTACCATGAAAGCGCGGTCAGGCGCTAACCCGCATGAGCCTTGCCCGGATTGCGAATACTGGCGGGATTGCGGGGGTCGCGCCGCATCGGAGCAATCCGCGGGCTTTCATTTATGTATGGCGATGCCCCGCTTCCGTTTCCGAGGCATATGGGTTTGCGCAAATCATCCGCCCTATGAACTCCTCAACCGCGCTGTAATATCCCTCCGGATCTTTATCCTGGGACTGCGCATGGCCGGCGCCTTGCACGATGAGCAGTTCCTTCTCGCATGAGGCGGCCCCGTAGAGTTCCCGGCACATCGCGACATCCACCATGTCATCCTCATCCCCATGGATGAACAGCGTAGGAGTATGGCTGCGCGATACCGCATCCGCCGGAGATGCCTTCTTCAAATCATACCCGCCCCGCAGGCGCAGCATCAGGCAGGCGCCGTCCGCGAAAAGATACGAGGGAAGATGAAACCATTCTTCCAGTTTTCCGCTGAACATCGTGTATGCATCGGTATAGGAGCAGTCGGCTATCGCCGCAACGACATGGCTGGAGAGTTCCGGCTCGCCGGTCATGATCAATGCAGTGGCGGCCCCCATGGACTGCCCGTGCAGGACAAGCCGCGCGGCGCTGTCCGTTTCCAATATTTTGTCCAGCCACAGCAGGCAATCACCGGCGTCGGTCAGTCCCATTCCGATAAAATCGCCTCCGCTCTCCCCCTGGCAGCGCAGATCCGGGACCAGCACGTTATAGCCCATGCGATGGTACCGGCAGGCAATGGGATACATATCCTCTTTGCTGCCTGTGTAGCCGTGGAGCAAAAGCGCCCAATTATGGCTATCGCCATCCGTCAGAAACTCCGAAGCCACCAGCTCGTAGCCGTCCGCGGACCGCAGCGTGACCCTCCGTCCGCCCGCCTCCTCAAGCCACTCGCGCGTCTCCTCTATCGCTGCCGCATGGTTTTCTCTTATATCCGCCGTATGCACCTGTTCGGCGAAGCTAAGTTCCGAGACCTCCTCGAACGAATCCAGTTTTTCCATAAAATCCGGGATGAGGAAAGCGCTCACCAGAAAATATTCGAAACCGGCATACCCGGCCAGCAGGAGCGCGAGCCCAATCAAGACGCAGACGCATATCTTTTTCTTCATAGGAGACCTCCCCTCCGCAAAAAACGCATATACGATTTACTGCCGCCAATAATTTTAACACGATTACAGTTTGCGCAACAAATATATTTGTGTTAAATTACTCTGAAAGCCCGGTCGCAATGGACAGGCGGACTGACTGCTTGCAGGCCTTGCCCGGATTGCGAATATGGGCAGGATTGCGAGGTGCTGTGCGCCAGTGGCGCACGTTTAGCACCGACCGGAGCGAAGCGAATACCGCAGCAGCGGAGCAATCCGCGGGCTTTCATTCATGGCATGCCCCGCTTGCGGGGCATGTGGGTTTGGTTATTGGAGGAGAAAGATGCCAGACATGGATAACGCGAATAAAAAGCAACTCGCGCTCACGCTCATCGAACGCTTAAAAAGAGAATATCCTGAGGCAGCATGCACGCTCGACTATGACGAGGCGTGGAAACTGCTTGTCAGCGTCCGCCTGGCGGCGCAATGCACGGATTCCAGGGTAAACATCGTCGTAAGGGAGCTGTTTCAGAAGTATCCCTCGGTAAACGCGCTCGCGGATGCCTCGGCGGACGATATCGAGGCCGTCGTAAAGCCTTGCGGACTAGGGCACAGCAAGGCGAGGGACATAAGCGCGTGCATGAAAAAACTGCGCGATGATTATGGCGGAAATGTACCGGACGATTTCGACGAGCTGCTCTCCCTTCCCGGCGTCGGCAGAAAAAGCGCCAACCTCATCATGGGAGATGTCTTTGGCAAGCCCGCCATCGTGACGGATACGCATTGCATACGTCTGGCAAACCGCATGGGACTCGTCGACAATATCAGGGATCCGAAGAAAGTGGAGTTCGCCCTCCGGGAAATCATTCCTCCAGGGGAAAGCAATGATTTCTGCCACAGGCTGGTCATCCACGGGCGTGACGTATGCACTGCCAGGACGGCCCCGCGATGCGGCATGTGCTGTTGCGCGGACGTATGCAAAAAAGCCATTGCAATCTGACGCGAAAAATCGAAAAGGCATCCGGAAACCAAATCCCGGATGCCTCACAGCGCTACCAGGGCTCGAACCTGGAAATGACGGAGTCAGAGTCCGTTGCCTTACCATTTGGCGATAGCGCTTCGCAACAAATACATTGTACACGCCAGCCAAACATTTGTCAACAGAAATTTACTGCGAATGACCCCTCTTCTCACTCCTCGATATCCTCGGGGTCTATGACCGTCTGGTCGGCATCCTCCAGGCCCGTGTGCGAATCCGGAGGCTCTCCCTCGTCCGCGCCGGAATCCTCCCCGGCATCCGTTCCTTCCCCGCTGTCCGGCTCTTCTGAGTCCCCCGGCTCCTCCGCGCTATCGGGCTCATCCCCGCCGCCGTCATCAGGATTTTCATCAGTGCCGGGATCATCGGCCTCATCATCCGGATCCGTCCCGGTCTCGCCGGTGATGTCAAGCGGATCAGCTTCGGGCGCCTTGTGGACTTGGCAGATGCCAGTATCCTGGCCGGATGCCGGCACGCTGTATTGGCTGTCCTCCGAACCCGGAGACGCGCCCCGGATGTATACGTGCGTGACCAGGCCGTCCTCCGGGCAATAAGGCCCGGCCGGCTGTCCGGACGCGCCGCAGACCGTCGACTTTACATGGATGTCGCAATATTCATCGGGCTCCGTGCCCGCGGCAAAATATTCCGTTATTACCTGTGAGCCGCGCGGGTCGTGATCGCACATGCCCGACACGGCCAGTTTGCCGGATTTTCTGCATACGCTGGCCTGGACAATGCCGGCCGGCTTCGCGAAATCTTTGTATTCCAGACCCTCGTGCAGCCTGCCCATGACCGCCTTCCAGATGAGCTTGGCATACGTCGTCCCGCGCGTCTGCGGCGTATTGTCGTCATATCCGCCCCAGACCACGCACGTATAATAAGGCGAAAAACCTGCGAACAGCGCATCCCTGTCCTTCGTGGTCGTGCCGCTCTTCCCTGCCAGCTCGACGCCCTCGATCCTGCAGAGGTTTCCCGTGCCTTCCGGGTCGTTTATCACGTCCTTCATGGCGTCCGTTAGGAGCCACGCGGTGGTCGGCTTCAGAACGCTTTTTGTCTGAGGCGCGTTGTCGATCAGCACGTTACCCTCGTGATCCAGTATCTTGGTATAAAGCCTTGGCTTGATATATTCGCCCGCGTTCGCAATCGTCGCATATGCCGCCGTAAGCTCCAGGTTCGTCACCCCGTTCGTGAGGCCGCCCAGGGCGAGCGACTGCACCCTGTCGCTGTCTGTCAGCGTCGTGAATCCGAAATCCTCAAGGTATGAATATCCATTGTCGATGCCGATGTCCGTAAGGCATTTTACGGTCACCACGTTTATAGAATGGGTGATAGCCGTACGGAAATTAGTGAATCCGCGATAGCGTCCGTCATAATTTTTCAATGACGTCCCATTGGCATATTCAAACGGCGCGTCGTCCTCCACCGATGCGAGCGTCATGCCGGCCCCGTCTAACGCAGGCGCATAGGCAGCCAGCACCTTGAATGTAGAACCCGGCTGACGCGCTGAGTCGGTCGCGCGGTTGAGGGTACGGTTAGCCACCTTTTCGCCGCGTCCGCCCACTATCGCCTTGACCTCGCCGGTAGCCTGGTCTATGACGGTCAGCGCAGCCTGCGGCTGAAGCGTGTAATTGACATATTCGCCTCCGTCAGGTATGGTATCGCCCTCCTCCATGACCTCGGCCTTGTAGGCCTCTATGGCCGCGGCGGCCTCCTCCTCTGACGCGAAATTGATGTCATAGTCCTTATTTGACGACCGATAATATGCCAGCATGGTCTGCTCGTCATAATTTTCCAGCTCGCCGTCCGGCTTCTGGACGCTCAGCCTGTAATTAAACGAGATCTCCGGCTCGACCTGGTAGTTCTCGAGATCGTTCGCCTCCTCGTCGCAAATCGCCTGGATGTCGGGATCCTGCGTCGAGTATATCGTCAGGCCGCTATTATAAAGGGCCTTGTACGCGTCGGCCTTGGTATAGCCCTTGAGTACCTGCAGGTCCTCGATGACCTGGGTGGTCAAGGCGTCCACAAAATACGAATTGACCTGGCTGCTCTTCTCTGTCTTTTGTACATTGACCTTTTTGATCCTCTTGTAAACCTTGTCCGCTAACGCGTCCTCCTTCTCCTCCTCTGTGATATAGCCCTGCTCGAACATCTTCTGCAGCACCTCCTCGCGCCGCACGGCGTTATCCTCGGGATGGCTGATCGGATTAAGCCTGCTGGGGTTTTTGGTGATGCCGGCGATGACCGCGCATTCGGAGAGCGTCAGCTCGGATACGTCCTTGTTAAAATAACGCATGGCGGCGGCCTGGACGCCCAGCGAGTTCTGTCCAAGGTTCACTGTATTCATGTAGTTTTCCAGAATCCAGTTTTTGTCCCCCACCTTTTTTTCCAGCTGAATCGCGAGATATTGCTCCTGCAGCTTGCGCACGACCTTGGCAAATCCCCTGTCGCTCGTCCAGCTCGTGAAGACGTTGTTTTTCAAGAGCTGCTGGGTGATGGTGGACGCTCCCTGCGAGAAATTGCCGGAGAGGATGCCGGTAACCCCGGCGCGTATAATGCCCTTGACGTCGATGCCGTTGTGTTCGTAGAAACGTTCGTCCTCGATCGCAACGAACGCGTGCTGGAGATCCTCGGGAATCTCGTCGATGGTCACATATACGCGATTCGCACCCGACGCCACGAGCGTAGCGGTCGTATTTCCCTCCGCGTCCAGCACGGTGGAGAGAAAGCCGGTCGGCGTGACGTCCATCGCGTCGATTGCCGGAGCGGAATCGATGATGCCCTTGTATATGCCAAAGCCGGTGAACGCTACGGCCACTACCGCCATAAAGGCGGCGACGAGCAATATTTCATATGTCAGCACTTTGAACTTGTGCAAGACCTTGGGGGATCTGGCGGCCAGCTTTTTCGCCTGGCGCCTGGCTCCCTGTTTTCCATAGTTCATATGATTGTCTCCTTAATGTACTTTGAAAGCCCGGTCGCAATGGGCACGCAGACGGCTAGCATGCTTACAAGGCTGCATGCCAATTAGCGATTTTCGTTATTATATCATTTTTCCCCAGGCTTGTAAACGCCGCCCGGAAATGGTATACTGGCTGCATGGGCAAGGGATACAAAGCCGTCTATAAGGGCGGCGCTGGAGAGATCGAAGAGAAAAAATCGCGGTTTATATGCGCGGTGGAGCCGGCCTCGTCCGAGGAGGATGCCATTGCCTTTTTCAACCGCAAAAAAAAGGAATATTGGGACGCGCGGCATAACTGCACCGCGTTCACCATAGGCGAAAACAACGAAATATCGCGCTGCAGCGACGACGGCGAGCCGCCGGGCACCGCGGGCCGCCCGATGCTGGACATCCTGCTTGGGGAGGGCATACACTACGCGGCCGTCGTAGTGACGAGATATTTTGGCGGGACGCTGCTCGGAACCGGCGGGCTCATCCGCGCCTATCAGCGCGCCGTGCGCGAAGGCCTCGCAAATGCCACGATTATCGAGCGGCAAAAAGGCATGATTATCAAGATCCGCACGGGATATGCGTCGCTTGGCAAAATCCAATATGCCCTGTCCGGACATTCGGCATATACTCTGGAGACGGATTATGCAGATGCGGTAAATATACGCGCCATCGCGCCCGATGACGCCGTCTCCGCGCTGCGCGATGACATCCTGCGGGCGAGCAATGGCGCTGCCGGCGTGGAAGACGACGGCGCGGCGGATTATTGCATCGCGGACGGAAAGGTGATAATGTTTTAAAAAGGGTGCCGGGAACAACATTCCCGGCACCCTTTCTCGCACTTGCTCTTAGAAGATGCGCCTTACCGCCAGAATCGTGCGGTAATTGATCGGCGACGTGTATTTGATGCCAGTCGACGGCGTGGAAGCATGTACCAAAGTATTGTTCCCGACATAGATGCCGACGTGGCCGCTATAGCAGAGGATGTCTCCCGGCTGGATATCGTCCTGGCTCACGCCATACCCAACGCTGCGCAGCGCGCTCGAAGAATGCGGAAGCGATACGCCAAAGGCCGCATACACCGACATCACGAAGCCGGAGCAATCAGCGCCGTTGGTCAGGCTGGTACCGCCATATACATAAGGATTGCCAACGAACTGGCAGGCATAATCCGCTACCGCCTGGCCGCTGGATCCGGACGGAGCGCTGTAGCTTCCTCCGTCATCCGAACTGCTCGATGATGAGCCGCTCGACGAGGAGCCGCTTGATGAAGAGCTGCTCGATGATGAGCTGCCGCCGGACGAGGAACTATCTGAGCCGGCGTTAGCCGCAGCCTCGGCCGCCCTGCGCGCTTCCTCCGCCATGCGGTCTGCCTCCTCCTCCGCCAGCCGCGCGGCCTCTTCCTCTTTAGACTCCGCGTATGTATATTCGGTCGACAGCGACACATAATCGGACGACACATAGCCGGTTCCCTCGGCAGAATTTACTTTTATCCATCCCTTGTCCTTTTTGGACTCGCTGACGACCTCCAGCTCCTCGCCGTTTCCAACCAGGCCGAGCACCGACGCGTCGTCGTCCGCCTTGGCCCGGACACGCAGCGTATCCGCGTCCACGGTCGCAAGCCTCTTGCCTACCTTTTTCAGCAGCTTGTCGGTAGCGACCTCGACATATTCGGCCTTGACATATCCGGTCACGCTGCCCGACTTTATCTTGTACCAGCCATCCTTTTCCTTGATGACCGTGCCTACCGAATCGCTATATAGCTTTCCGATAATCTCGCTATCCTCGCCGGCATGCTTTCTGACGTTTACATAATCATTTACATGCGCGACTATCTTGACCTCTTTTTTCTTTCCTTTTTCTTCATCCTCTGCGCTCTCTTCCACCTTCCCGGCTGTCTGCGCTTCCGGCGCGGCCTCCTCGGACGACGCCGTAGCGACCGCGGCAGACCTGGGCGCGGCCGCAAGCGTGGCCACGTTCTTCGGCTGGATGGAATTCTCCGCTAAATATTGCGACAGCAGCAGAGAAATGCCGGAATTGGGAGATGCCTCGCCTTGTTCGGCGGCGAGGTTTACGTTCGTCAGTTCCGCGGCCCCGGCTATGGGCGCCGCCCCCGCGGTAATCGGAGCCGCCGTGAGCGCCAGAGCGCCGGCCATGAAGCACGTCGTCATTCGTAATGCCCTGTAATTCATGATTACCTCCATGTCTTGCAATCTTTTTATGATTTTTTTGCAACTTTGTCATTATTTGTTACAAACTTATTACATTTGTTACGCGACTATTATAGCAAGCATATAGAACTATGTCAACCACAAGATGTAGTGATTTTTCTACCCGCAAACACAAGTTGTAGTGCCCCATGCCAGGCTTCGCGAGGGTTGCCAATAACAGCCGCTGCCTTGCATTCCATGCCCCCGCTCCATGGGACGAGGCAAAAAAATTTATCTCCTTGTATGAATCGCGCGACTATGTTAAAATACTAGCCAAGCGAAACTAAGGAAAGGTAACGACCGATGACGCCATTATCATTTTTTGGGGAACTCGTCCGCAACCAGCTGCTGATGGCGGGCTTCGCCGGGTGGTTTACGGCGCAATTTATCAAGACGCTCCTCTACGCCTTCCTAAACAAAAAGCTGGACTTGAGCCGCTTTTTAGGCGATGGCGGCATGCCCTCTGCGCATTCTTCCACGGTCAGCGCGATGGCCCTGACGGCGGGAATCGTATACGGAGTAGGTTCGGGCCAATTCGCGATATGCGTCTTAATCGCTATGATCACGATGCGGGACGCCATGGGCGTGCGCTTGGAGACCGGCAAGCAGGCAAAGCTGCTCAACGAAATGCTGTCCCTTTTTTCCAAGGATAACCCCGACCTGCCTACGGAGCGTCTCAAGGAATTCATCGGCCACACGCCCATCCAGGTAGTGGTCGGCTGCATGACCGGATGCTTGGCCGCGATTGCGCTGAATCTGGTCTACCTATATTCATGACTCAACACACGGAAGGCGGCGAAAGGACATGTACTCATTCAAAACACGCGTCCGCTATAGCGAATGTAACAGCAAAAACCAGGCCTCGCTGACGGCCTTGCTCGATTATCTGCAGGATTGCTGCACATTCCACTCGGAGGATCTGGGAATAGGGGTCGGCTACCTCTCGGGAATCCACGCGGCTTGGATATTGAGCAGCTGGCAGGTGGACGTGCTGCGGTATCCGGCTCTTGGCGAGCGGCTGGAGGTCTTCACCTGGCCATACGAGATTAAGGATTTTTACGGCATGCGCAACTTCAAAATCGAGGATGAATCCGGCGAGATGATCCTGAAAGCGGATTCAATCTGGGTCTTCATCGACACATCGTCGGGCAGGCCTATGCGCCCGCCCGAGCTTGTGGTGGAGAAATACGCCCCCGAGCCGAAACTTGACATGGAATATCTCGGCAGGAAGCTCCCCCGGCTTCCGGAGGGCGAGGAACGGCTGACCATCAAGACGCCGCACTATTTTATAGATACGAATAACCATGTCAACAATGCGAAGTATATTCTGATGTGCGAGGAGCTCCTGCCATACGGTTTTCATGTAAACCGCATCAGGGCGGAGTATAAAAAGTCCGCCGTGCTAGGCGACATGATCCGCGCATATGCCTCGGCCGGACCGGACAGTGTCTGCGCGCGCCTGGTCGACGATGCCGGCGCATCATATGCAAACGTCATATTTTATGGAGAAAAAGGAAAATGAAGCTGGGAGAATATCAGACGCTCGCTATCGTGGAAAAAGTAGATTTCGGGGTATATCTGGCAGATCCCGGGGAAAAAGCGAATCCTAAACATGAAAAGGTCCTCCTGCCCAAGTCGCAAGTGCCGGATGGCGCGGCGATAGGCGACGAGATAGAGGTCTTCCTGTACAGGGATTCCGAGGATCGCAGAATAGCCACCTGCAAGCATCCCGCCCTCACGCTAGGCGGCGTCGCCGTGCTGCGCGTGCTCGATGTCAGCAAGATAGGGGCTTTTTTGGACTGGGGGCTGGAACGCGACCTGTTCCTCCCCTATAGGGAGATGAACGGCAAGGTGAAGGAGGGAGACGAGGTGCTAGTCACCCTCTATATCGACAAGAGCAGCCGCCTGTGCGCGAGCATGAGGCATCTATATGACCATCTTGAGACAGGCTCCCCTTATGCCAAAGATGATGTAGTGCAAGGCCGCGTGTATGAATTCAGCCGGGACTTCGGGACGTTCGTGGCGGTGGACGACCGCTATTCGGCCATGATTCCGCGCAGCGAGGACACATCCGACCTGCATATCGGCGACGTCATAGAGGCCAGGGTATCCGACGTCAAATCGGATGGCAAGCTGGACGTGTCGCGCCGCAAAAAGCGGGAATCGCAGATGGACGACGACGCCGCGAGAGTCTTAGACGAGATCCGCAAATATAACGGCGTACTGCCGTTCAACGACAAGGCTTCTCCGGAGCTCATAATGCGCGTCATGCACATGAGCAAGGCGGCGTTCAAACGCGCCGTCGGACGGCTGTACAAGGAGAGGAAGATAGAGATAGCGGAAAACAGCATACGGCTGAATTGAAAAGGGCGCCGCGATGTCGCGGCGCCCTTTTCCGGCGGTTCACGCGTAATAATCGACGTTAGCGCCGATGTTGGGATTGACGGACAATTCCATCGCGCGGATCAGGCTCTCGCCGCTGGCTTCCGAGAGATCCAGCTGCTTGCTTAGCAATAACACGCCCAGATCCGATGGTTTCCCATATCCGCCAACGCTTGAGGCGTTCTGCTGCATATGAAACAATGCGGTAGAAGCAAGTGCGCCTATTTCCATGATCATCCCGCCTTTCCCTATGTTTTGCCCCTATATTATAGCGCGCCCGGGGGTAAAAATCAAGATTCGGAAAATTTTCCATAATTTTTTGGTTTTGAACACATTTTAGACACAATTGCCACTTATACTGACAATCGTCAGCAGGGATGCTGATGGCAGCAATTCCCTATATATGTAACATTTTCATAACTAAACTCCTCGGAAAGGCGGTCGCGAAAGCGGCCGCTCTTTCTAGTTATTTATGAAAGCCCGGTCGCAATGTCCATGCGGATGGACTGCTTGCAGTCAGGTCCGCATGGACATTAGCGACGCTAACCCATATGAGCAAGAAGGGCGATAGCCCGGATTGCGAATATGGGTCGGATTGCGAGAGCTGCTCAGCAGCGAAGCAATCTACGGGCTTTCATTATGGCGCTGCCCCGCATGCGGGGCATGGGCTTTACTTTTTTCTACATTTTTATAGTGCTTTTGCCGAATGTATGTTATAATGCTTTTGATTATCGCGGAGGGAGATGCCATGAAAAAGCGGGATCCGTTTTCAAAATACAAGGAATGTTCGATCTGCGGCAGGCCGCTGCCGACCGACTATGATAAAGATTTCTGCCCCGCGTGCGAGGACGACGCCCTGTTCCGCGAGGTACGGGAATACATCCGCACCCATGACGTCACCGAATTCGAGCTGGCCGACATCTTCCATATCCCCCAGAGCCGCGTGCGCAAGTGGATCAAGGCCGGACGGATTGAATACGCGCCCAGCGAGAGCAGCAAGATGATGAACACGTATTGCCAGAAGTGCGGCGTCCCGATTACTTTCGGCACGCTCTGCGCAAACTGCATGCGCACCATGAACGGAAACAAAGAAATCGCTTATGTCTCTATGGGAGCGCAGGAGCGAGACAAAAACCGCATGCGCTATCTGGGCGGAAACGACAAGGCGCCAAACGACAAAAAAAAGCAAAAATAAGATGTGCCTCGCACGAAGCACATCTTATTTTTTTGCCATATTATCAGGCCGAGCATTTCATGCCCTAACCTTGCCGGAACTCTACTGATTCCTCAGCGTCCTGTTCACGTTAATCGTATTATCTACGCTAATCTTCCGCCCATCCGCGATCGTGTAGCTGCTCCTTACAGTGACCGTGCGGATATTGACCGACTCCCCGTATGTTATGCTCAAGCTGGAACCCGGCTGGAGCTTGCCAGTCACTTCGCATTCCGTGATCTCCCCGCTCGACGGAGACAGGCAGTTCTGCACCAGCTCAAGCGCGGTCGCGCACGGCACGTTCGCCCGGACGCGGTCCACCCGGACTGTCGGCACGCCCTGCGTGTCGGTCAGCGTGAACGTCGCGTTCCTTGTCGCAGTGTTGCCATTGCCATTCGAAGGAATCATCGTGACATTATAGACTCCGGTCTCCGCCTTTTTACACACGTCCCCCGAGACGTTGACAAGTTTTAACGTCAACGCCGTGCCGCCGCTTATCGACTGTTTTGAAGACGTACCCTTTGCAGTCAGATCCTCAGTATAATAGCGGCCGGCTTTTGAGACAGTGGCTTCCTCAAACCCGACATAGCTCGAGAACACGCCGCCTATGTATTCCGCCAGGCGTACGTTCAGCGTCTTGTCGCCGCTCATGTTCCCTGTCAACGCCAAATCTACGGTAGGCTCGTCCGCCTCGACCGCGTAAGTCACAGCGCTGCTATTAGGAACGGAGCGGACGGTGACCGCGAACGATGCCTTGACGGTATGTCCGCCGGATGCCAGCGAAAGCTCATAACCATATGTGCCGGCATTCGCGCCGGACGCATTCAATATGACGCGGTGGTTTTCCGGATCGTAGCTGGGTATATACGCCAGGCTGCTGCCGATCGGGTTGATGTCGACCGTCTCGTCATAGAGCGGATATGCGTTGCCCCGCTGGTCATACGCGGTGACTCCGATATATTTCCGATAATCAGAATCGGAGGAGTTCGACATGGTGACCTGGGTGCTTGACAGCTTGACGGAACCCAGCCTCGCGGCCTCCTCGACCGTCACATCAAAAGCATATGTGAACCTCTGTCCCGCATATTCCGCCGTCACGGTGATTACCGCCTTGCCGACTCGAATCGGCAGTACCTCGTCGCCGTTGACGATCAGCGTGTCCGGATCGGATGATTCGTACCAGATTGAATCATAAGGCATCTCTCCCTTATCTTTGTCCAGAGCGCGGAAATGCGCATAATACGTCCCGTCAAGCGACACGACCCGGTTATCCTTATATCCCTTCGCCGAATAATCCGGCGTATTTGGCGACGTAGTCAGCGTAAAGTTCGTATTTGACGACATCTCGGCCGCCACGCATCGGATCTGCGCACTGGCGGTAAGCGGGGTGTTGCTGCCGGTCAACGAGTAATAGGTGAGGCTGACGTTCGCCGTCTTTCCTATCTCGGTCATATACAGCTTGTTATCGCCCGTCAGATAGCCATTCATGACATCCGCCGAATATGTCACGCTGCCAGGATATACGCTCGTGACGTCGACTCCGTTGGCATCATATACCGCATATTCTATGACGGATTCTTTCTGTACCGTCACCGTGGACGTGAGGATCTTCAGCCGCTTGGGCACCCCGACGCTCGCTGTGAAGCTCTTTGTCGTGTCGCCGTCGCGGACCGAATAGGACGCGCCATCCACGAAATTATTGGAAAGCGTGAGCGTCACGGTCGTCCCGTCTGTGGAAAACGACAGTTCTCTCGACAACAGATTGGTCCCCGCCGCGTTCTGCACGGTAAAATCTTCTGCCTTGTATGTATCGCGCACGTCGCCCGAATATTTCAGCTCAAGCTTGTTCGCGGCCACCTGTTTCACAGACTCCATGCGGTTCCCGACCTTGACCTTGGCGGAAGCCGACTTCATCGTCTTGCCATCGATAGTAGCGGCGATCTTTATAGTGTATTCCCCCGGCTTCGCGGGTTTGAAGACGCCCTTGCTGTCAATGTAGCTCGAATAATCCTTCCCGTCGCTCCCGGTCACCGTCCATATGTTCGTCGTAGTGGCGTTGCCCGGCTTGAGAGCATAGGAAAACTTGTATTTTCCGCCGGTCATCAGCGTACCGTCCGCCTCGTCCGGCACGGTCAGCGTGACCTTGGTCGGCTTTACCCGGATCTTGGCGGCGGTCTTCACCGTGGATTGGAGCTTTCCCGCCGATGAATAGACCTTGGCGTACAGCGTGACTTTTTTATTTTTTGCCGCCGCCGCGCCCTTTGTATCCACGTAAAGTATGTTCAGCATCGTGCTGCCGGCAGCCTTCTTGCTGGCTCTCTTGAACTTCACGTAAGATTTGCCGGCGCCGTCCACGCTCCATTTTACGGTCTGGCCTTTTGTCAGGTTGATCAGGCGGAAGTTATATTTTCCGTCCGAGTCGCCATTCTCGTAGACAACGGCATGAGTCTTCTTAAACTTCGGGGTAGTCGCCGCCGTCGCCCGCAATGCCGGCATCGCAGTGGCCGCCAGTGCGATGGCACATATTGCGGCAAGCAGCTTTTTTGCCTTTTGATACATGCTCGGTACCTCCTTATTCCATTATGATACAGAATATTTTAGCACTCACGGCGATTGGCCGCAAGCATTGCGAAAAATATTACAATTATTTCACATCCTGCGGTCCTGGCGCGTCATTTTTAGCGTCGCTTGCATTCTCGCCGGCCGCTGCCCTGCCGCCCTCTTTTGCATTCCCGCCGGACGCCGGCCTCCCGCTCTCTTTTGCGCGGCGCGGGCGCCGCCTCATCTTCCTAAGGATCGCGCGGACGATGAAAAACAATGCAAGGAACGCCGCGAGGCATATCAGTATGACTGGCAGCTTGACGATAAACCAGATGGAAAAGCCGCGCAGGCTCCTGCCCAGGTTGTAGAACGTGTCAGAGAGTCCCTTTGCTATCTCCTCGCCATAGGAGAGCTTGTCTGCCACGTTCGACTCGCGCTCGACCTCGTTGACATCGAGATAGAGCGTGGAGTAGTCAATCCTGTTGTCGAGCACCCGCATCTGCGACTCGTAGGACTCCAGCTCATAGCGGACCGTGGTGAGCTGACCCTGGATGGAGATGATGTCCTCGATTTTTTCCGCCTTCTCGAGGAGTCCCATCAGCGTCTCCTGCTCTGTCCTGAGCGCCTTGATGTGGCTTTGCATATCCACATAGCTAAGCGTCACATCCTCCCCGGACGTGCTCGAGCGCGTGACATTGGAGTTTTCCGCCACCATGTCCAGAAAGCCGTGCATGTTCGCGGAGGGAACGCGGATGACGAGGTTCGCGAAACGGCGGACGTCCATCTCGGCGTTGCCGTTGGTCTCGGAACTTTCAATATAGCCGCCGTATTCCTCGACGCGCCCCGCTACCATGGACATGAAGTCATCGAATTGCCTGGTCTCGACCGAATAGTTGTATGTATAGATCATTTTCGCGCTCTCCGGCGCGGCGCTCTCCACGTCGGCTGCGGCAAGAGTCCCCGCCTCCCCGCCATCCGCAGAACTCCCGGCGGCAGCATCGGCAGCAACGCCGTATTCCTTAGATTCATCGACAGAGGAGGCATCCATGGTATACGCGCTGGCGGCCTCCGTATCTACGGAGGCCTCGGCAGACGCATTGTCAGCTCCCTGGGCCGCGCCGCAGCCGGCACATAGCATAAGCGCCGCAAGCATCAGGGCAAATCCCTTTTTCTTTCCATAATTCCCTCTTTCGAACATATTCCATTACCTCCTACAGTCAATATAAAAACTGTAACGGGCCTTTCCGCCGAAACCATTGTCCATATCCCATTCCGCCTCGACCTCATAGATGTATCCGCCCTGTTTCAACTGGATGTCAAATCCATCGAATCCCACGTCCTCTGCGGCGGCTTCGACATCCGACCAGTTTTCATCGCTCCAGCAGCGCGCGGACAGTATCCGGTCCGGCGGCTCGGCGAAATCTAACCTGACCGTCGATTCGCGCGTATCCAATTCATGGAGCAGATCTTTGCAATTCAGCGGATGCGGGCTGTCCGACTCGGTAGAGGATGCGGTCCCGTCCGGATTCGCCCTGGTCCATGAATAGGTGCCAAGCAGGGCGGCGGCGCTGGTCTCGCCGCTCACGACCGTGAGCGTCGGCGGCTCCTCCAGGACGACTGCGGCATCATCGTCATCATCGTCCTCCAGACTGTTAGCATAGGCGCTCTCCTTGTTCGTCATCCCCCGCCCTATAAAAAAGACGATTCCAGCGACGAGCAATATCAAAACGCAGCCGATAACGGCCGGCAGCACCCATTTCTTCTTGTTTTTCATAATATCTCCCCTCCTTTTTGCTTGTTGCGGACACGCTTGTTTGCTTCCGCCATATCGATACCAACACTCATTTCTCTTCCAGCGACAGCTGCAGGACCTGCCGGTACTGGTTCACGCGGCGGACGATCCGATAGCTGCCCGGGCGTGTCATGCCCAGTTCCGCAAGAGTTACATTATCCTCAAGCGCGCACGGCCCGGCGTAATCTGGCTGCTCCACGCCGGAATCGCGGTATACGAGCGTCCAGTCATCCTCCGCCTGCTCGTAATATACTTCGAATATGCCGCTGATGCGAATCGAGCGGTTGACGTCGACAACGGTTCTCAATGATATAGTGCCGTCCCCGTAATCGGCGACGAATGTCCAGGCGGCAATCTGATCCGCCATGGCGCTCTCGTCGAGCAGATGCTCCTGCCAGTCCGGAGCCATGGGAAGCCGCTGATCACGGCCGCTCGCATCCTCCTTATATTCCATGCCGGCATCCGCATCTGCATCCGTTTCCTGCCCGCCGCTTTCCATGCCGGCATCCCCTCCGGATACCGCGCCATCCTCCTCTGCCGCCATCCCGCCTCCGGCATCGGCATTTCCCGCGCTTTCGGATTCCGCGCCGGCGTCTGCGGAATCCGCATTGCCCGCTACGGCAAAACCAGCGTCCGCGCCATCCGAAGAGCCGTCTTCCTGCGCCTGATCCGCGTCTTGCGCGACGTCCCCGGACGACGGGCTTGATCCCGCATCCCCCATGGAGGATTCCATGCGGACTCCAATGACGTTCGCCGCGACAGAGGCCAGAACAACGCAGGCTATTGCCGCCGCAATACCCTCAATGCGCCGACGGCGCCGGGAATGCGCCCTGGCGTCTGCAACGCCCTCCATGCCGTTCACGCGGCCGGCTTCTATCCGCTTCATCCCTCTAATGAATCTTTTTGAAAAGCGATGCCCGCGCTCTATCTCGTCCGCAGGCGGAATCGCGGCCAGGTCGCGATCCATCGCTTCCTTCAATGCCTCCGATAATAAGCGGGAGGCTTCTAACTCCAGGCTCATTCGCTCCCTCCCCGCGTCAGGATCTGCCTTAGCTTGTTTCTGGCCCGGAACGTGCGCACGTTCACGGTCTTCTCGGCCAATCCCAGCACCCGCGCCGTCTCTTTTTCGGACAGGCCGTGCAGATACCGGCACTCCAGTACGACGCGGTAATTCTCGTCCAGGCTGCGGATCGCCTCCACCAGGCTCTCATATGCCTCCGCCTGCAGATAGCCGTCCAGCACGTCATCCTGCCCGGCATCGCCTTTCTGCTCCTCATATTCGTCCGTCTCGACGCGTTTTTCCCTGCGCAGCATATCGATGGCCCTGCTCTTTACGATAGTCACCAGAAAACGCTTCGTGCGCGGGCTGTCCGCGTCCCCGGCCTGCGCCATGTGCCGCGCCAGCGTGAGAAACGCCTCCTGCACCGCATCCTCCGCCAGATCCTTGTCATGCAAAATCCCGTTAGCCACATACCACAGAAGGTACCGATATTTTTCATAGAGCAGCGTGAACCTGCTCCTTTCCCCCTCTGTCTCCAATATGGATAAAAAAAGAAACATCTGCTTTCTCTCCCGCGCGCTATCGAGGTACTTACATTAAACATAACGAGGATCATCGTGGAAATACTACGCGAAATCAGAATTTTTTAAAAAATTCGATTGAGACTGGCATCTAAGCCATGGGGTCGCCGCCGCAGGCGGCGTAGACATCTTGCAGGGGAAACCTCGTGGGAAAGCTTGCTTTCCCAGCGGTTCCCCCTGCAAGATGCACGCGTCAAAGACGCGTGCCCCATGGCTTCCCCGGGATAATGGATGCACGCGTCTTTGACGCGTGCCCCATGGCCTACCCGCGACAATGGCATCCGCCCCTACCGTATCAGCTTAAACATATTTTTATCTTTAATAAAATTCCCCATCTCATAGCAGACAAGTATCTCATCCCATCCGCCCCCTGCCAGTTCCGGCACCGAGCCGTTGAAATAGCGCAGATCCACCATAGTAATCCGCCCGTAATAATCCAGGAGATACGGCGCCATGCTATTAGCGTAAGAATCCTTGAACATGAGAAGCGACCGGTCTCCCGCGCCGGGATTCTCGATCGTGATTTTCGCATAATTTCCGCCAAAATAGACGGCATATTTATCGCGCGTCCCAAGTTTGCCCCGGGCGTAGATCCCATCCAGCTCCGGCATAACCTTCTCGCCATCGACGTCCGGCGAATCTGCCGGCGGCGCGTCTGCCACGACGCTTATCCCCTCCGGCAGCCTTGTCGGCAGCTCCAGCTCATCTGGCGCGATGCCCGGCACCCCGGCCGCCTTCGCGTACAGCGTGCCATAGAATTCATCGCTCGCGGCCCGCGCGCCGTATTCTTCCCACGCCGCAGGCTCCCTGTCCTGCGACCGCAGATATACCGACGCTCCGGTATACGCGCCGTATGCCGTCCAATGATGGTCTGTCCTGAAATAAACCTGTCGGGTTCTTCCATGAACCGCACGCTCTAACGCGCTCCTCGTCTCGATCCACCGCACGCTGTCCGCCTCGCAGATTTCCGAACCCGCGGACTCGAAGGGAGTACTGTCATAATATACCGCCCTCTTCGGCAGTCTGTCCGGCAGCATCGTACCCGGCGACGGGATGAGCATGACTGACACGTCCGCGCCCGTATCCCGCTTCATAGCAGTGATAAATCTGAGGTTTTTTTCGTAATTTTCGATGGACAGGTCGCTGTCTAGCGTCTTTTCTATCATATACCGGTCCGTCCCGTCTGATAGATAGTCTGCCTGGCCGATATAGACGCCGTTTACCTCGCGATGGAAGAGCATAAATTTGGCCGTGGCGGCGGTACGCACCCATTGCTCGCGCCCCGGCAGCTGGTCGGACGCCATCTCCGTCAGGCCGCGCTGCACCTCCCCGGAAAAGATTCCCTCCGCGGTGACATCCGGCATGGTCGAAAGATACCGGTTTTCCATCTCGGAATAACGGCTCTGCGGCAGAACGAGCAGCCCTATTCCGCCTAATGCCAGCGCGCCCGCCACGAGGATGATATAGATCTGCGATATACGGCCATCCCGGTTATTTTTTGCACCCCTCATGTGATCCTCCTGTATGAACAAATCCAAAATGCCGCGCATGATGCCTAAAACCTGAAATACAAAAAAGGGTTATAGCTGCCGCTCGCTAAAAAAGCCACCGAAAGCACGAGCAGTATGCATGTATAGAGCATCATGAGCGGGCGGCGCTGCCCCTCGTCCGTCAAACGCCGGCATATCCTCGCCGGCAGGCCCGTGGAGGCAAGCGCGAGAATAATCAAAAACGGCAGCATGATATCCCATTCATATCCCGCCAGTCCATTTATCAGCGGCACGCCGATCCCTATCATCGCCTTCATATAACCGCCGAGGAACGCCATGTCGTCGCAGGCGAATATCACCCATCCTATCACAACGGCAAGCGATGTATACAGATGCTTGAAAAAAGCCGGCAGCCTTTCCAGTGCGCGGCGCAGCACGAATTTTTCCAGCACGAGCAATGCGAAATAATACAGCCCCCACAGGATAAAATTCCATCCCGCGCCATGCCATAGGCCGGTCAGAAACCATACCGCGAACAGGTTGAAGATCTGGCGCGGCACGCCGCGCCTGCTTCCCCCCAGCGGAATATAGAGATATTCGCGGAACCATCCGCCCAGCGTCATATGCCATCTGCGCCAGAACTCCGCGACGCTCTTCGATTCATACGGATGGTCAAAGTTTTCCGGAAAATGAAAGCCGAACATCTCGCCCAGCCCGATAGCCATGTCCGAATATCCCGAAAAGTCAAAATATATCTGGAAAGTATATGCCGCCGCGCCAAGCCAGGCCAGCGCGGCGCTCATGTCCGCGGACGACAGCCCGCTTATCTCGTCCCACAAGGCCCCGATCTGATTGGCAAGCAGCACTTTTTTCGCAAGGCCTATCAAAAAACGCTGCAGGCCGTCCGCCGCGCCGGACGCCGTGACAACCCGCCCGTCGACCTCGCGCCGCACATCCTTGTAGCGCACGATTGGCCCCGCTATCAGCTGCGGGAACATGCAGACGTACATGCCGAACGAGATTATATTTTTCTGCGCCGGAATCTCCCCCCTATATACGTCGATGGTATATGACATAGTCTGGAAAGTATAAAAAGAGATGCCTATGGGCAGCGTAAGCTGCAGCAGGCCGAAATCCGTCCCGGCCAGCCGGTTGATGTTTTCTATCACAAAATCGGTATATTTGAAGAAACAGAGGATGCCTAGATTGCCGGCGACCGAGAGCACGAGCAGTGCCCGCGTTGCCCACGGCTTATTCCTGGATGAAAAATATTCGATCAATCGGCCGTTGCAATAGTCGAATACCGTGGAAAAGAGCATTACCAGGATGTAGCGCGGCTCGCCCCACGCATAGAAAAAAAGGCTTGCCGCGAACAGCCACGCATTGCGCGCCCGTCCGGGCAAGACATAATATAGAATCAGGACCGCCGGTAAAAATAAGCATAGAAAAATGATGCTGCTAAAAACCATCCTAGCCACCTCCCGCCAATGGCTACGCAGCCCCCTCGAAAGCCTTCTGGACCAGCCCGCTCTTCTGGGAGACGATCATCGCGACGCAGCTTCCTTTCTGCTTGAGGACGGCATGGTCGATGAGAGATACCTGGTCGGGCGAATACTCCAAGAGCGCTCCCCTGCGATCCTCCAGGTGTTCTTTGAGCGTGGCCATGAGGGCCGCCGCATCTCCCTGGTCATTTAATTCTATGACCGCGATCTCCTCCGCCCTGCCATCCATAGCGTAAGCGTAAAAGTAATCCCTGACTCGGCTGTAATCGAAATCGGAAAACGAGCCGAAGTTAAGCTCCGCGTTCTCGTCCCCGCCGGTGGCGACCGCCATCCCCGGCAGCGTCGTGTCCGCCGCCAGCATAGCCTCCCGCATAGCCTCCAGGTCAACAGCATCGGCGGATTCCCCATCCGCCGATGACTCCGCCGGGACACCGCCATCCGGCGCGCTCCCGCAGCCCGCGGCAAGAGCCGGCAATACGCACAACACGACCGCAAGGCATAGTATATTTTTTTTCATAGTCTGCAAACCCTCCGAAAATCATCCCGGCGCCCGCTTACTGTGCGCTGCCTGCAACGACCTCCACAGCGGGCGCGTCCGCTCCCCCGATGACTCCAGGCATCGTGTCCCCTGCCTCCGGAATGACCTCCGCGGATCCGCCATCCGGATCTGCGTCCGCCCCCGGACCCGCGTTCGGATCCGCATACGGGTTCGCCAGCTGCGTGCCGAAGAGCCCGTTTATCTTATCCGTCATCTCCGCCACCTTCTCAGGATCCGCCTCGCCCTGCTGCGCGCCATCCTGCTGCGCATAATCCATGAGATAGACGGCCAGGACGTATCCATCCTCCCCGTCCGGCACCCAGTACGGCGTCAGGGTCTTGGAATCGGAACCCGGTATGGACCACATGGCCTGCTGCACCAGATTCATCATAGTATCCGCCAGGGCCATATCCTTATCCGTGAGCTTTTGCGGGAACTTGAAAAACATGCTGGCCCCTTTGCCGTCCATTGCCTTGCGCAGCTTTTTGGGTATGGAGAACAAGTCCTTTACTTCCTTAGCGTTCTGCACGGCATAGGAATATTTCGTGCCGTTAGCCTCCGGCAGCGACGACGCGTCCCAGTCATGCGAGGTGCGCCGCGCCATGTCGTCCGTCATGTTAAAATTGCGGTATTTCGCCCCGCCGTTGCCGCTAGAGTCGCTGTAAGTATCCACATGATACCATTCGCCATCGTCCAGCTTCACCATGTCCCAGGAATGATAATCATTGTGGACAATATGCACTTCCATCCCCTCCATGTTAGCCAGCATGCGGAAAGTAGTCGCATATCCGACGCATACCGCCGTGCGGCTCGTCAGCACCTCGTAAGGAGTGAACGCCTGCGCGTTCTGCCCGGGCATGGAGATCATGTGGCTCGCCCCCTGCCCGATATTGTCGGTCATCCAGTTGTATATCGCGAGCTCCTTATCGTAATCAGTCATGCCATCTTTTATTATCTCGTCCAATATGCCTTTTGCCATGTCGTAGGTCTCGCGGTCCTCGCCCTCCAGCCCGGACGGATCCCCCTTGATGTAGGCGTCCGATATGTTCGTCGTGCTGCGGATCTCATACTCGTCCATGACCTTGTAGCCGTCTTCCTGATAGGCGCTCTCCTGCTCCAGTTCCCTGGCCTGCCGCTCACGCTCGTCATCCACGAACTGCGTGAGCTTCGCATTCTGCGCCGTGACCTCGTCGAGACGCGCCGCCAGCTCGGCGTTCGACTTATCCGCCAGATAAATAGACGCGCCCACTCCTCCGATTATCGCGGCAAACGCCACGGCAAGCGCCGCGATGCCGGCTACGCGCCACGCCCCGCCTTTCGACTCTCCCGGTTTTTTCGCCTTTCCCGGCGCGGATTCAGCAGTGTCAGCGGCATGGCCTCCTCCCGCCGCCGTTTCCCTCGCCTCCGAATTTTCTTCCATCTTCTCTTCCATAGTCAACGCGTCTCCTTTTTAGGACAATGCCCGTAGCCCATCCGGCGTTCGCCAATGCGGGCGCGTTTTTCCAGAAGGGTCGGGGTCAGATGACATTTTTTATGTTAACTATAACGATTATAACCGCCGCGAGGACTACGGTCAAGCACAAAAAATTTATTATTTTTTTCTGACGGAGTTTCTTTTCGATCCGGCGTTCGGCCTCTATGCATTCCCTGTCGAGTCCCTCCGCCTCCGGGTATCCCGCCATGGATGACAGCCTGCCGCGTAGTTTCTCGCAATCGTGGATGGTTTTCGCCTGCGGCAGACGCTCCCGCACGAGAGACGCGGTCTCGGCGGCATATTGGTCCATGCGTTCCCGAGCCAGCCGCGAACATTCCTCCCGCAGCTCGTCCGACTGCCCATATCCCGGCGTCTTCGCAAACAGCTCAGAAGCCTGGCGGTACATGTCCGACTGATCCAGCCGCTGGTACATATGCGGCGCGAAGCCCATTTTTTTTTGAGCCTTGGCATATAGCCTGGCCTGCCGCTCCTCCGGAGTCTCCGCTACCGAGACGAGTTCCTCGTCCTCGGCGAGCAGCGCGCGTATCCGCCTGGTCTCCTGCTGCTTTTTTTTCTCCAGCCGTTTTCTCTTCAGCGCCTTCCTGCGCCGCCGCAGCTCCTTGCGCTCCTCCTCGCTCAGCTCGTCCGTATCCTTCTTTTTTCCATCGTCAGCCATAATGCTTCTCGCCTTTCTGCCTCTCGAAGAAATCATCCACAGCCTGTATGATTTTCGCGGGTTCCAGCGTCTTGAGCAGGTAGCCCTCGGGCTTGAGCGACATGACCTGCATCACGCTGTCGCGGTCGTCCTTGCTGGTAAGGAAGATGACCGGCATATCCTCGAATTCTTTTTCCGCGCGGATCATCTCCAACACCTGCTTCCCATCAACGATGGGCATTTCATAATCGAGCAGCACCAGATCCGGATGGTCGGTCGCGAGATATTTTATGGCCATCGCGCCGGAATTGGCGAGAATGACCTGGTAATGATCCTCCAGCCAGCCCTTGACATTGCGCAGCATGGCTCCGGAATCATCCACGACGAGAATCTTCTTCTTCGCGTGGGAGCCGTATTTTTCCATATAGTGTTCAATCGCGTCGAGCATCTCGTTGATGTTAAGCGGGCGGGTGAATTTCTGGCAGATCATGTTTTCGCCGATCGCCCCCTCTATCGCCTTCAGCTCGTCGTTACTGCCGGCAGCGAATACCGGCACCTCATGTTCGGACGCCCAGTCCTTGATGAAAAACAGCGCCTGGTTTTTTTCGATAATCTCCTCGTCGCCATATATCAGCAGGGCGCCCATTTCCTTGTCAGTCTTGCTGATCTCGTCGACATCCGCCGCGACGATCGAGACCTCGTAGCCCGCCTCCTCGAATTTTTCCTTTAAGCTAAGCATCAGATATCCCTGCGTCTCCGTAACAATCAATATCCGCCTCAGCATCTTTGATTCTGCCTCCATGTCAGCCACCTCCCTTTTTATTGTCTGGCGGCAAGCATGCCGTCCAGCTTCTCCGTCGATTCCATTACTTCCATGAGCGCGACGTCCGCCAGCAGCGCGCGAAGATGATCCATCTCGTCCGCGCATTCATCCGGCATCCTGCAGGCCTCGAGCTCTTTCATGGCGGCATCCGCGCCGTCCAGGTCGAAAGCGTCGGCGGCGTCGTGCATCCTCTTGAGAATCTGCCTCAGCTCCTCCGTGCCGCATTCGCGCAACTCCTCGTTCTGCACCCTCGCGTATGGTTCTAATATGGGCTTATACGCCCGGTATGCCTCCAAAAGCCCCGGCGTCTCCCGCCGGATCGTATCGACGTCGCCCGCGTTGCCGCAGTTCTCCATCCGGTGGAACCATTCGGACAGCCCGGCATCCCCTATCATGCGCGCGGTATTTTTCAGCGCGTGGACCTCGATCGTATAATCGCGGATCATCCCGTCCGCCAGGAGCTGCTCGATTTTTTTAGACTTAGAATCGATCAGCTTGTAAAAATCTCCCAGAAGCTCGCGCCAGAGCTTTTCCGTGCCGCAATAACGCACGCCCTCCGACTTGACGATGTTCCCAAGATGCTCCTCCGGATCCTGCGGCTCTGCCGCCGGAGCCTCCGCCGGCGCATCCACCGGTCCGGCCTGCGGATCCTGGCCGCGCTGCAGGCTCTGGCTGTAATGCACGAGCGAACGCGGCAGCCATTGCTTGATCTTGGCGCATATCTCCTTCATCTCGATCGGCTTTGCCACGAAATCGTCCATGCCTGCCGCCTGGAACTTGGCGCGCGCGTCCACAAGCGCGTTGGCGGTCAGCGCGATGATCGGCACGCTCTTGCACTCCGGGCTGTCCATCGCGCGGATTTTTTCCGTCGTCTCGATGCCGTCCATCACCGGCATCATGTGGTCCATGAAGATGATATGGTATTGCGTGTCACGCACCATCTGCAGGGCGCGCTTGCCGCTGTCTGCCGTGTCGATATGCATCTTCAGCGGCTCCAACAGCCCGACCGCTACTTTCAGGTTCATCTCGTTGTCATCGACTATAAGGATCCTCGCGTCGGGAGCCGTGAAGTTCACATATTCTTCCTCGGCGCTGCCGACCCCCAGCTCCTCGTGATTCAATATCTGGCAGAAATTCAGCGAATACAGCGGCTTGTTGACTTTCTTCACCCCGGGCAGCGCGCTCTCCTCGAGCAGCGGATTGACCAATACGCATACCTCGCCAAGCCCTAAACGACGCTCCCCGTCCAGCCCGGCGATGACTCCCTCGCTCGCCGCGTCCGTAAAGAAAAAGTCCGTCCGCCCATCCGGCAGCCGTCCGCCGCCCGCGGATGCCTCGCTTACCCCGAACCGGGCGCACAGCCTGGAGAACTGCTCCGCCATGGCGGGGCTGGCAAACATTCCCCCGACCCTTGGCGGGTTTTCGGGCGAATGCAGCGCGGCTGCCGGCGTGTCGTCCGCGTGCTTTTGATGGATGTTGAAATAAAATTCGCTGCCCTCGCCGTAAACGCTCCGCACGCCTATCGTGCCGCCCATCATCTCCACCAGCTGCTTAGAGATCGACAGGCCAAGGCCCGTGCCCTCCTTTTCATGGTTCTTCTTGCTGTCCACCTGGGAGAAGGATGCGAATAACTTGCCCATGTCCTCTTCCTTGATGCCCTGGCCGGTATCCTTCACGCTGATACTCAGCTCCACATCGCTGTCCGTGACTGCTCCAAGGGCAATCGTGAGGCGCACATATCCCTTGTCAGTGAACTTAATCGCATTGTTAGCGATATTGATAATCACCTGGCGTATGCGCAGCTCGTCGCCATAGAGCGAGTGCGGCAGACGCTCATCTATGTCGAATATCAGCTCTACCGGCTTTTCGCCTATGCGCGTCAAAAATATCATGCCGAGGTCGCTTAGCATGGACATGGGCTCATAGTCGGCCTCCACCAGCTCCAGCTTGCCGGATTCGATCTTGGAAAAGTCCAGGATGTCGTTGATGATGCCCAGCAGCGCGTTTCCGGAATTCTTGATGTTCATCAGGTATCCCCGATCCTTCGCCGGCAACGGCTCGCGCAGCAGAATCTCCGTCATGCCGACGATCGCGTTCATGGGCGTGCGGATCTCGTGCGACATATTGGAGACGAACATGGACTTTGCCTGGTTGGCCTCCTCCGCCTGCTGCTTGAGCGCCTTCATGATTTCGGCCTGCTCTGTCGCCCGCTGGATATAATAATGGCTCTCCGTGATGTCGTTTAGCACATAAAGTTTGCCAAAATAACTGTTTCCTCCAGTCAGCAGGCGGCTGCTCACCTCGTAGACGCGCTGGTTCAGTTCCAACCGCTGCTTATCGATGATGCTCGAGTCGAGCTGCTCCCAGATTGCCTGCCGCTTCGCCTCGGAGCGGAAATCAAACAGCGCGTCGGCCTTTTTATTTCGATAAATCAGCTCGTTCCTCTCATCCAATACAATCAGCGCGTCCTCCTGCTCGTCCACCGCCAGGTCTTTTGCCATGGACACCGTATTCAATATCTGGTCGCGGAGCATCGCGGACGCCAATAATATGATGCTGACCAGGTATGCGGGCGCGGTCGTGTCATATCCATGCGTCTTCCCGCTGATGAACAGCGCGAATCCGATGAACATCACCAGCATAATCAGCAGCAGCTTGGGAATCTCCCCGCGCCTCCTGTCGTTCTTGTCCGTCACGAGCCGGTAGAGGCATGTCGCGACCATCACCGCGATATATACCGCCACGCCGACGTTATATATGAGATATGCCGGACCGTGCCCCAGCTTTAGCGACGGTACCACGCCGGTATCATCGAAACTGTAGCTGGTATAATAGAGCCTGTTGTATTGGCACGTCAGCACCAGCACGCTCACTCCCAGGTGAAGCGCGGTCAGCACAGCCGTCAGCCACTTTGGCAGCTCTATCCGGCAATACTCCATGACGAACAGGAACATCATCAATAATATGAACGGTTTCCCGCAATAGGCCACCTGAAGCCCCCGGAGCGCCTCCCGCTCCGTCTGCGCCGTCATCTCGAACAGGTAGCCTATCTGGTTTATAAGGACGGACGCAAGCATCAGGAGAATCCTCACCTGCTGGATGTTCGCCGGCTGCCGCAGCACGTAGAGCACCGTCAGAAATGTCAAAAGCATTCCTACATATTGTAGGCCAAGTAAAAATGTATACATTTTTCCTCCCGCTGTCAGGCGTCTTCCGCCATGCGCTTTTCGAATTCCTCCACCGGCATAGGCTTGGCGAAATAATATCCCTGAATCATGTCGCAGCCTATGTCCGCCAGAAAGTCCACCTGCTCCCGGCTCTCGACTCCCTCCGCCACGACTCGCATATCCAGCTCCTTTGCCAGCGCTACCGCCTCGCGCACTATGAGCGCGCCGCGGCCCATCGCGTCATCACCCCGGAAAAATTCGCCATCGAGCTTGAGCACGTCGAGCGGAATGTCCTTGAGCGAATTCAGCGACGAATAGCCCGCGCCGAAATCATCCATCGATACGGCGAAACCGTAGGCGCGAAGCTGCTTGACGGTATTGATCAGCGTCTCCTTGTCGTCAAAGAACGCGCTCTCGGTCACCTCCAGCTCTACGAGCTGATGAGGCGCGCCATAGCCGTCCACCAGCTGGCTGATGCGCTCCGCCAGGCCCTCGTGGACGAAGTTCACCCTGGAGACGTTTACAGATATCGGCACCGCCTTCCTTCCCTCGACCTTCCATCTCGCCTGCAGCTTTGCCACGCACGAGAGCATATAGTCATCCAGCTTCGTGATAAAGCCGTTTTCCTCGAAAAGAGGGATGAAACGCCCCGGAGTGATGATGCCCCTTTCCGGCGAATGCCAGCGCACCAGAGCCTCCGCGCCCATCAGCCGCGAATCCCTCGGGCAATATTTCGGCTGCAGCCACATATGGAACTCGCCGGCGGAAAGAGCCTCCTGCATGTGGCCCTCGATCCATTGCTCCCATCCGCGCTCTTCGAGCATCCTCCGGTTGAAAAAGAAAATCTGCTCCGACTCGGCGTGGCTCTCCGTCTGAGCCGTATTGGCGAAACTATACATCTGGTCGATGTCGACATCCCTGCGCCGCGTGAAAAACCTCCTGCCCTCAGACGCCACCGGCGGGATGATAAATACGCCCGCGTGGAAATGTAGCTTTCGCTCGGGCTGCAGCCCCGCGAGTTCCGCCAAAAGCGACCGCAGGCGCAGGAAGCAGTCCTGCCTGCACGCCTCGGCATCCGAGCCGCTGCAGGGAAAAATCAGCCCGAAATCGGCCCTGCTGTGATGGCCGTATGCCTCTTTTTTACCCATGCGCGCGCCGAGGAAGCCGTCCATGCACTCCATCAGCTTCGCCCCTTCCTTACTGCCGAAGAATGAGACATAGCTGGTATAGTCCTCCATGTGGAGATCCACCAGCGCATAGGTCTTGCGGGCGTTCCAGACGCTCTCTAGCATCCTGCCGGCAGTGCGCTGGAAAATCAGCCAGTTATTCCCGCCGGTCATCGGGTCGCGATAGAGCAGCCTGGTCGCGTTGCGCTGCGTGGCAATCATCGTGACCGTATTGTAAAGCAGGAAGAGCAGCGGGATGCACATCACGATAAGGGCCGCTCCCCCCAGCAGGATGATGTAGATCACTTCCTCGCGCTCGATCTGCAGCATCGTCCGCACGTAAATCCTGTATCCATCCGGCCCGTCCGGCACGTACATCCAGAACTGCTGCTGCAGGATCGGCTCCGCCATCCAGGCATCGTCCCTGATATGCCGCAGCCTCATCCTCTCGGGCGGCGGCTCGATCGTCCTCTTCAGTATCTGCTGCACATGGAATCCGGCAAATCCCGTGATGTTTGCCGGGCCGTTTTCTTCCAGCCATTCGCTATCCTGATAGAGCTCGTAATCCTCGGCCAGCGGCAGCGATATCTCCTTGTCAAACAGCGGCTCGCTATCGCCGGTGGATACCATGCGGACGCCCTGATCGTCCGTAACGTAGATGTGGGCGACTCCCCTGCCGAAAATCGCCGCGTCCTCGACCGCCGAGACTATATCGCCGCTCTCGTCCAGACGCCGCTCGATCATGGTCGCTATATCCATCGCGCGCTCGTATTGAGACGTGAACTTCGCTCCGACCACATAAACGGAATAGAATTCGATCAGGAGCGCGATTGCCATGGCGCTGACAAGCAAAAAGAGGAAAAACATGACAAGAGACGGCCACAGATGCCTTTTTTTCAATTTTTTTAACGACTTGTCTTTATTGTCCGACATTGCCCTACCCCTATTCCTCCAGCTCCAGGAGCCGCCTGCACAATTCCTGCTCGTCCCGCGTCTGCAGGCTGTTTTCGAATACGACCGTACCATGTCCCGACTGGTTCAGCAGATCCGCCTCCGCGAGCCTCCTGCGCATCTCCCTCGCCGTTCCCGCGCCACCATCGAAGATGGAGACGGCGGGTCCCGCGATCTCCCGGATTATTTTTTTCGCAAAGGGATAATGCGTGCAGCCGAGCACGATCGAGTCAGGCGGATGGTCCGCATCCAGATACGGCGCGAGGAGGCGGTTCAAAAAATCCCGCAATTCCTGGCTGTCCAGGTCGCCCGCCTCCACGAATTCCATCAGCCCCGGGCATGGCAGCGGGATAATCTCCGCCAGATCCGCATATCGCGCCATGAGCCGCAGGAATTTTTCCTGTCCCACCGTGGTGGGCGTCGCCATCACGAGCACGCGCGGATGGTCTTTTTCCAGGACGGCGGGCTTGATTGCCGGCTCTATGCCGACGATCGGGACGTCCGGATATGCCTCCCTCAAGGGACGCACGGCGGCGCTCGTCGCCGTGTTGCATGCCACTACCAGCGCCTTGGCTCCCTGGGAGAGCAGCAGCCGCGCGTTCGCGAACGACATGGCACGCACCGCCTCCGGCGGCTTGGTGCCATAAGGCGCGTTCTTCGAGTCCCCCAGGTATAGGAAATCCTCATGCGGCATGACCTTGACCAGCTCGCGCAGGACGCTGATGCCCCCCACTCCGGAATCAAATACCCCTACCGGGCGGCTCCTGTCAATATCCGTCATAGCACACGTCCAGGTCTACATCGATATACCTGCCGTTTGAATCCATGATGCCATCGACCTGCCCGGTGTTCGAATATTGCCAGATGCGCACGTTTCCTCCGCCCTCGTAGCCGTATCCCAGCGACTGCTTGCGATAGCGCGCGATCCATATGTCCACGCCCTCTTCCTCCATCCTCGCCCGGTCGATATAGTTGGTCAGCCAGTTGATGTTTGCATATACGACAAAATCATATCCGGCCTCCTCGACTATCCGCTTGTACTCAAGGATCATGTCCGTCCGCTCGGACGTATTCATATTCTTCAGCTGCAGGTCGTCCTCCAGATCCAGCGCGACCGGGTATGCCAGCTCACGGCCATCCAGGGCGGCTATCAGGTCCTCCGCTTCCTTTATGCCATCCTTGACGGTCTTCGCGCATGAATAGCAATAGACTCCGACCGCTATGCCCTCGCTAACGGCGCCCTCATAATTATCTTCGAATTTTACGTCCTTCGCCGCGCCGTGCGCCAGCCGCAGCATAGCAAAATCGATGCCGGACTCGCGCACCCTGGCCCAGTCTATATCCTGCTGCCATTTGGAGACGTCAATCCCGTTGAGCGCGCAGTCGGTCACATTGACCTCGACATTAGTCGAGACCCCGCCCACCTCGGCGCGTATGTGCGTCTTTCCGGGAGCTATGGCCGTGACCGTCCCGTCGTCGGACACATTTGCCACGCCGTCGTCTTCGCTCGTCCAGGAGAGGGTTCCGTCCAGCTCTGTCTCCGCCGTCAGGACCGCCGTCATCCCGGCACCCATAAACAGCGTGCGGGTATTGACCCGTATGGCCCCGACCTTGACCGCGGCCTCCGGTCCCGGCGGGCTTTCCAACGTGCCGTGCACCGCCGATACGCGGTAGGAGTACGTCTCGCCGTCCGACAGGCCAACGTCCGTATAGCTGCAAGACCCGACCCGGTCCTTAAGCAGGACATAATCCCCATCGGCCATCGCGCGATAAACCTGGTAATAATCCGCCGCCTCCGAGGGGCTCCATTGCAATGTCACGCCTCCCGCCCCGTCCTGCGAGATGCTGATGTCCTTTGGCGCTTTCGACACTGTCCATCTCGATGCGGAGACGGATTTCGAGCCATATGCCATCTTTCCGGACGCCGTCGTGCCGGCGCTCACCTTATAATAATATTTCTTACCGGGCTTCACGTCCGTATCCGTCCAGGAGAGGACGGCGCCGTCCAGCTTGGCCACGCACTTGTACCCGCTGGTCCTCGAAGTACTGCGGTACACCTTATATCTTTCAGCATCCTGGACCGGATTCCAGCTGACGATGAGCGAATCTCCATTTTCGTCCGCGATCGAATCGACCGACGCTATGGATGGCGTGCCGATGATTACCTTGACGCTCTTTACCGCGGAACATTTTCCACGGGTTTTCTTGCCATCAGGGTTGTAGCGCAGCGGCATTATCTTATAATAATATGTCCTGCCGCCCGCTACCTTGTCGGTATAGGACGTGCCATATACGGTCTTGACGCTCTTATATCCGCCTGACTTCGACGCGCTGCGGTATACCCTGTAAAAATCCGCGCCGTCCGTCTGCGACCAGGATATATCGACCCTGTCCGATGCGCTAGGCGAGAGCTTCTTAAAAGACGGCGCGGCCAATGTCGGCTTTACCTTTAACGCCTTGCCGGACGTGGCTTTTCCCTCGCCATCCGTCATGACCACCCGGAAATAATATGTTCTCCCGGTGTAGAGGTCCGCGACCGAAGCGCTCAGCCCGCCGCCGGCCGGCACTGTCGCGACCGGCGTATAGTTTTCCTTATCCTCGGACTGCTGCAATTCATATTCAGCGGCGTTCTCCGCGGCTCCCCATGAGATCGTGACGGAATCATAGGATACGTCTCGCGCCTCAAGCGCCAGAGGGGCTAGCGAATTTTTCTCCTCCGTGCCGGATGCCTCCTCCGAGGAACCCTCGGCCACCACCCCGGCGGCCAGCGCGTATATCGGCCGCGCCAACGGCGCGGCGGCACAGGCGGCGCACAGTCCCGCCGCGATCAGCTTGCGTATTTCCTTAAACATAAGACAATCTCCATCATTGCATGTACTGCCCATAGGCGTCATTTCCCACATAATAGGGCCCCGGCACCCTCACGCGCAGCACCTTGTACAGCTCGACATCCGTGAACGCGACATAGGGGTTCACCCAGAAAATGCCCACGATATTCAACGTCAGAGCCGATAGAAACGCCCACAGGAAAAATGAGATATCCAGCACGAACGCGTTCCACTTCTCGCCATCCATCATCCGGATGGAGAGTTCCTTGGCCTGGGTAAAGGTAAGCGCCGGATCCTCCGCCAGAAGATATGGGATCATCCTGTATTGATACGACTTCCATATTCCCGGAATGATAAAAAGCATCGACCACAGCGCGATGAAGAGGTCCTTCAGGAACATTACGCCGACGAGATTCAGATAATTATTCTTGAACGCGTAGCCCATGTTGCCCAGGTTCGCGTCGCCGTCGCTGGCATCCAGGAAATATCTCATGCATCCCACGGTGAGCGGATTCCATACGAATATCACAAGTAAAAGGCCGATGATAGACGAAATCAAGATCAGCGACATGGCCATCGACAGGAAGCTGCCGAGCGCCGCCAGCGCCCGCTCGTCCATCATGGCTCCGGGCCCTCCTATAATTGAATCGTCAACGGCCTCGTCCGCGCCATTGCCGACCGCGCTGCCCCCCGCGCTGGTCAAAAGCCCCATAACGAACGCCACCAAAACCGACTTCCAGTAAAATGCCCTGAGGCTGGCCTTCGCCCTCTCTTTCAATTCCGCCCTTGTCCATCCCATTTTCCAAAATCCTCCCTTCAAAATGCCAATCTATTACATTATACAACCCGGAATGTGATTCCACAACATAAAATTATTCAAATCGCCGCCGCGCGGCACAACGAAAAGCGCCGCATCGTACATACCTGTATCGACACGGCGCCTTTACCTCGATGCGATTGTCTCATTTCTCAAAACAAGATTCTCCTTTCAGCAATACACCTGGAATCTCTGGTCCTCCTCCATAGGCGCTTCCCTAAGCTGAATCTGCAGAAGCACCTCGAAAGGATGTTCTTTCTTTCCCTGCTTGCGCTGCTGCTGCTCGCGCTGCGGGGAGTACCGGATCTGCGCTACCGCGCCTACCGGCATTATGCCCTGGTAACCTTTTGCGTATTTTGCGATGTCCGCCTCCCTTCCCACGTAATCGTTTGACAAATCTCTCTTGTCACTATTATTATCGGATATCTTCCGGATTATTTTACTGTTTTCGAAAAACATTAATAAAAAGTCGCTATTCACGGTCGGTTTCGGGTCGTGGTGAGGAGATTCCGTCCCCGCGCGCCCAGTGCCCGCGGTTTTGCGAACGCGGGCGGAACCGCCGCGAATAGCGAATGCCTGCAAGCAGAGCCGCGCTATGCCAGCAGGGCTTTAGCGAGCGCGTCCATCTGCGACTCGGAGTCCGCGTTCAGCGCGGAGCGTATAGTGACGGTCGGATCCAGCAGGCGGATCTCCTTCATACCCTCGAATGCGGCGCGCATCAATTTGCCCGACATCGGAGCCCAGCTGCCGTTTTCAATAAAGCCTACCGTGCGCTTCTGGTATGATTTCGCCTTGAGATGGCTGATGAAATCCTCCATGACCGGGAACAGTCCGCCGTCATATGTCGGGCAGCATACCACCAGCCGGTCATAGCGGAACGCATCCTCCACGGCCTCCGCCATGTCGCTCCTCGACAGGTCGGCAAATGACACCGCGTCGCCGGTCGAGGCCTGCAGCTTTTCCACGAGCTTTTGCGCGGCCGCCCTGGTATTGCCATGGATGGAGGCGCATGCCACGAATATGCCCTTGTCCTCGGGTTCATAGCTGCTCCATGTGTTATATTTTCCGATGTAGTAGCCCAGATCCTCTTTCAGAATCGGGCCGTGCAGCGGGCAGATCGTCCGGATGTCCAGAGCGGATGCCTTTTTTAAAAGGGCCTGCACCTGCACGCCGTATTTCCCGACTATGTTGAAATAATAGCGCCTGGCCTCGCAAGCCCAGTCCTCATCGGTATCTAGTGCGCCAAACTTGCCGAAAGCATCGGCGGAGAAGAGCACCTTTTCGCTCGATTCATATGAGACCATGACCTCGGGCCAATGCACCATAGGAGCCATCACGAACGTCAAGGTATGGCCGCCCAGGGAGAGGGTGTCGCCCTCCTTTACCGTCAGGCTGCGGCCGGCATAATCCGTCCCGAGAAATTGCTTCATCATCGGGAACGTCTTTGCATTGCCTACAATCTGCATCCCGGGATACTTCTCCATTGCGCGGCTTATACTGCCCGCGTGATCGGGCTCCATGTGGGAAACCACGAGATAATCCGGAGTGCGGCCTCCCAGCGCCGCCTCAAGGTTTCCAAGCCATTCGTCCGTCTTGCGGGCGTCCGCGGTGTCCATGACTGCCGCCTTGTCGTCCAGTATCAGATATGAATTGTAGGAAATGCCGTTCGGAACGGCATACTGGCTCTCGAACAGGTCGATATCCCTGTCGTCCGCCCCGATGTAAATGATCTTTTCTGAAATCCGCGTGTCTTTCATGTATTTTTATCCTCCTTTTCCTTTCCTAATCACAATATGCAACGATGCCGCGTCAGAGCCGCTTGAACAATGCCGCGCCGTGCGCCGGCAGCAGCATCTCCAGCTTGCCCTCCTTGACCGGATAGCGGATGGGCGTCGACGAATATCCCTCGTCCGACGTGAGCATCAGCCTGTCCATCTCACAATTTTGCGGAAGGCCGGCGGCCCAGACCGACTGCTTGACGCGGCGCGGCCGCTCGTCGTTGTTGACCAGCACGACGAACTGCTCCTCGCGGTTGAAACGCGCGTAGGCCAGATATTGGTAATCCCGGTCCAGCAGCTTGATAGATCCGGTGCGCAGCGCCTCGCTCCCCCGATGCAGGGCGATCAACTCCTTATGATAAAGTATCAGCTCCTCATCCGGATTGTCCCACGGATAGGCCCTCCGGTTGTCCGGATCCGTGAAGCCGCACAATCCGGCCTCGTCGCCATAATACAGCGTCGGCGCGCCTACCCATGTCAGCAGCATCATAACCGCCTCGCGCAGGACAGATTTCTTCACGCCGGACTCCGCCGCCTGGCAGCCCAGGCTCTCCGCGCGTCCCGCGATATGGTTGGTCTTCGTCAGGAAGCGGGAATGGTCGTGGTTTGACAGCTGGTTCATAGCGCATTGCAGCGACGGCGTCAGGAAACGCGCCATGCCCTGCCTCATCGCGCTATCGAAATTCTCCGCGTTGCCCAGCTGCTGCGGGTCGAAGCTGTCAGAATGTTTTTCCATGCCGGTCAGGAACCAGCACATGGGCTCCATGAAGGCATCATAATTCATGACTGTGTCCCACTGATCGCCCTGCAGCCATGCCGACGCGTCCCCATAGTGTTCGGCCAGGATGACCGCGTCCGGATTGGCCCCCTTTACCGCCTTGCGGAAATCCTGCCAGAACTTATGATTCAATTCCTCGCTATGCCCCAGGTCGGCGGCCACGTCCAGGCGCCACCCATCCGCGTTATAAGGCGGAGAGACCCATTTCCTGCCGATGTCAAGTATGTACTGGTACAAGTCGGGCGACTCATCATAATTTAGCTTCGGCAGCGTATCATGCCCCCACCAGCCCTCGTAGGTCGTATTATACGGCCACGCCGTCCGATCCTGGAACCTGAAATAATCCCGATAACAGCTATCCTTGTCGATATACGCGCCCTTGGCGTAACCCGGCTGGTTGCAATAGATCTCCTCGCGGTCCAGCCATTTATGGAAGGATCCGCAGTGGTTGAACACCCCGTCCAGGATTACCCGGATGCCGCGCGCATGCGCCTCCTCGACCAGGCTGATAAAAAGCTGGTTGCTCGCTTCCAGATTCTCCGGCGAAGTCACGCGTTTCTGATACTTTGTCGCCTTGCGGTTATCGCGGTCGCCGGATTCCAGGCATTGGCCCCCATCGGAGACGATCTTGCCATAATGCGGATCGATATGGTCATAATCCTGGCTGTCATATTTGTGGTTTGACGGGGAGACGAACAGCGGGTTGAAATAAATCGCCTCGATGCCGAGATCCTGCAGATAGTCGAGCTTCTGCCGCACCCCCTCCAGGTCCCCTCCGTAAAATTCAGCGACCGAAAACGCGGACGGCGGCTCGTTCCAGTCCTTCATCCTGCGGCTGCCGTCCCGTATATAGAAATATTCGTTATCCTCCACGTCATTGTCCGGATCGCCGTTATAGAACCTGTCCACCAGTATCTGGTACATCACCGCGCCCTTTGCCCAATCCGGCGTATGGAATCCCGGCTGGATGCAGAAATCATACTCGTTCCAGTGCTCGACCATGACTCCTTTGCGGTTATAGTAGCAATGCAGCATGCCGGTACATACCTCGAAATAGTACCTGAAAGGCCCGCTGCCTAGCGTTACGCTGGCGCTAAAATAATCGAACCCGTCCTCCGTCTCTGTCTTGCGCATGACATACCGGTCCTCGCCGCTCCACAACCAGACTATGTCGATGTTGTTGACCGCCGCGCGAAATCGGATAATCACCGTTTCCCCCGGCTCCGGCTCCGCCGGAATCACATAGTCAGCGGTCCCGTCGGAGAATAAGGCCCGCTTTCTAAGCACCGGGCGCATCTGCATCATATATGTCATTTTGCGGTTCATTTCATAGGCGGAATATTCTTTCATATGCGATTCTCCATTGTCTTTAATCGGGCAGACTGGGCTTCTCGGGTAGGCCCCATGCACCGCATGCGGGGCACGCCATGAATGAAAGCAAAAAGACAGGGGACGAAAGCCTCTGTCTTTTTAGGAGAAGGTATTTTTTTACTATGGGGTATAGCAAAAAAACTATCATGTATTGGGGGTTCTTACAGTTATTATAATAGCACGCGCCAGCGATTAAGTGTGCATAAAGTTCACAAAAATAAGGGCTGGTTTTTGTACACTTTTTCACCAGGACGCCGCCTCTCCCTCGAAATCCCTCTCCGTTTTGCACAATCCGGCTCATGCAAACAGTGCTTCGAATTCGTCCCTCGTTATCTTTTCTTTCTTGATGAGCAGATCCGCGCACGAGTCAAGCACGTCGCGGTGCGCCAATATAATCTCTCTCGCCCTGGCATAACATTCGTCGATGATACGCTTGATCTCCTCGTCGATAGCTCCGGCCACGCTCTCGCCGTATCCCCTGGTGTGCGCCAGGTCACGGCCGATGAACACCTCCTCGTCGTCATCGCCATAGTGGATGAGGCCGACCCGCTCCGACATGCCGTATTTCGTCACCATCGCCTTCGCCGTCTCGGTCGCCTGCTTGATATCCTGCGACGCGCCGGTCGTGATGTCGTCGAACACCAGCTCCTCCGCCACGCGCCCGCCCAGGTCGACCATGATCTCCTGGAGCATTTTCTTTCTGGAGTTAAACATCTCGTCCTTTTCCGGCAGCGGCATGGTATATCCCGCCGCGCCGGCTCCCGTCGGGATGACCGATACCGTATAGACCGGCCCCACGTCCGGAAGTACGTGGAACAATATGGCGTGGCCGGCTTCATGGAAAGCCGTGATGCGCTTCTCCTCGTCAGATATGACCTTGCTCTTTTTCTCGGGGCCGATGCCCACTTTTACGAACGCCTGGCGGATATCCTCCTGCTTCAAATACTGGCGGTCATGCTTCGCCGCAAGGATCGCGGCCTCGTTAAGCAGATTCTCCAGATCCGCGCCCGTGAACCCTGCCGTCGTCCGCGCGATCTGCTCCAGGTCTACATCCTCGGCCAATGGCTTATTTTTCGCATGCACGTCCAATATCTCGCGCCTGCCGGCCACGTCCGGCCTGCCTACCGTCACCTTGCGGTCGAAACGCCCCGGGCGCATGATCGCCGGATCCAGGATATCGACACGGTTCGTGGCGGCCATCACGATGATGCCCTCGTTGACTCCGAATCCGTCCATCTCGACCAGCAGCTGGTTGAGCGTCTGCTCGCGCTCGTCGTGTCCTCCGCCCATGCCCGTGCCGCGCCGCCTCGCCACCGCGTCAATCTCGTCGATAAAGACGATGCACGGCGAGTTGCGTTTGGCCTCTTCAAATAAGTCGCGCACTCGGGACGCGCCCACGCCGACGAACATCTCCACGAAATCCGAGCCCGAGATGGAGAAAAAAGGCACGCCGGCCTCGCCTGCCACCGCCTTCGCGAGCAGCGTCTTGCCGGTACCGGGAGGCCCCACCAGCAGCACGCCCTTCGGGATGCGCGCGCCAAGCTTCGTATATTTCTCGGGGCTGCGCAGGAAATCGACGATCTCCTCCAGCTCCTCCTTCTCCTCTTTCAGCCCGGCCACGCTGTGGAATCCGATGTCTTTATCTCCTTCCATCGTCATGCGCGCGTGGCTCTTGCCGAAATTCATCATCTGCATGTTCGCGCCGCCGCCGGCCTGGTTATTCATGATAGTAAAGAGTATGAACATAGCCGCGAACACCAGCAGCAGCGGGAGCAGCGACGTCAGCCAGCTCTCCGCCGGCACCTTGCGCATAACGTAGGCCGCGAAATCGTTTTCCTGCATGATGTCGATCGCGTCCTGCGTGTCGAACACGTAAAAGCTCTTCTGCGTAGCGTCCCTCATGGTCGCCGTGACGGTGCCGGTCGGTATGTCCCGGCTAGGCTGCACGTCCACCGACACGATCTTTCCCGCCTCCATGTCCTGCTCGAACATCGATATATTATAGTCGCTGGCGCTGTTGCCGTTCGATCCGAGGAAAAACCACAAAAATACCACTCCCAGGATCAGCACCACGTACAGCAAGACGCCTCCATGTTTCTGTTTCAAAACAAACCTCCTAGCATTCGAATTCGACCGCTCCGATATACGGCAGATTCCTGTATTTCTGGTCGTAGTCCATCCCGTATCCGACGACGAACTCATCCGGTATGGAAAATCCCGTATAATCCACGGCCACGTTGCTCACGCGCCGCTCCGGCTTGTCCAGCAGCGCGCATAGCTTCAAAGACTTAGGCCCCCGCTGCTTTAAGTTTTCCATAAGATAGGCCAGAGTGCGGCCGGTGTCTATGATATCCTCCGCAACAAGGACATTTTTCCCCTCAATCGGCGTATCGAGATCCTTTATGATGCGCACCACGCCCGACGATTCCGTCTGCGCCCCATAACTGGAGACGGACATGAAATCCAGCGTTACCGGCACGGTAATGCGCTTCGCCAGCTCGGTCGTAAAAAATACGCCTCCCTTCAGTATGCAAAGCAGCACGATCTCCTCCCCGGCGTAGTCCTCGCTGATCTGCGCGCCGAGCTGCGCGATCCTCGCCGCCACCTCGGCCTCCGGTATCAATTCCCGCACCCGCTCACTCATCCCCGTTACCTCCGATAAGGCGTGCCCATAGCATGCGCCTGGTATTTTCGTCCACCTTGTAATATTCGCTAATCCGGCCTCCTACGACCCACATGATATGCTGCCCATCCGCCAATAACGGGATATGGTCCCGCTCGTCCGCCGGAATCTTTTCATTCACCATGTAATCTTTCAGCTTCTGGCGATGCCCCGCGGAGTCAATCGTCAGATAGTCCCCGGGCATCCGCGTCCGGATTTGCACGCCACTTTTAATTTTATCATAATCGAAGCATTTCGTATACTTCTTTTTGGAAATTTCGGGCAGAGGCCTCCCGCATAAGACCTCCAGCCGCAGCATATCCGGCGATATCTCCAGAGGCTTTGCTCCGGCATCCCCCCGGGATAGTTCCACGCCGCCGTATTTGCGGATTGCCGATACGCCCCCGGGCATCTCCAGCCGCCTCCCGGCCTGCAAGCCGAACAGTTCCTGCAGGAGCGCGACGTGCTTTGCGCCCAGGTCCCTGGATCCGCCGCACGCCGCTGACAATGCGCGCAAGAGCACCCGCCTTTGCATGATCTGCGGCTCGCCCATAAGCTCCCCGCTAATCTGCCATCGTCCGGGCATTTCCACGACATGCCGGTCGAAAAGCCCGTCGGCCTCCCGCTCCAGATAGTCGTCCGCTTCGCGCAGCCTCTCCGCCGCGATGCATATATGCTCCACTGCGGCCCCGTTCAGCCCCGCCAGCTCCGGCATTATATCCAGCCTGATCCTGTTTCTGGTAAAATGCCTGTCAAGGTTCGTCGCATCTTCCCTCCAGGATATGCCCTCCCGGCGCAGGAAAGCCTCGATCTCGCCGCGGTCCGCGCACAGCAGGGGCCGTATAAGAGTCCCCCTCGCCGGCCTCATGCCGCCAAGCCCCTTGATATCGCTGCCGCGTATCAGCTGCCATAGCACAGTCTCCGCCTGATCCTCCCGGTGGTGCGCCACCGCGATCTTCACCCCGCCGAAGGCTGGCTGGCCAAAACCGGCGGCAAGTCTGTCGAATGCCGAATAGCGCAGCCGCCGCGCGGACTCCTCGAGCGAGATCTTATGCTCCGAGGCGTAGGCGGGGGCATCCACGCGGACTATCTCATGGCGTATGCCGCGCTCCTCGCAGAAATTCCGGACATATTCCGCGTCCGCCAGGCTCTCGCTCCCCCTGATGCCATGCTCGACGTGTACAGCAATAAGGCCGAACCATTCTACCTCCTGGTAGGCTCGCAGCGCGGCCAGCAGGCACATCGAATCCGCGCCGCCCGAGACGCCGGCCAGTACGGTATCGCCCCGGGCGATCATACGGCGATCCTGTATGAAAGCAAAAATTTTTTGCAAAAAAGCCTCTCCAGATCCCATCACTCATTATCCTCCGGCTTCCCCGAGGGTAAAGAAGAACGAGATCCGAAAAAACGTGCCAAAACGCCCTTTCAGATCCCGTTCCTTCCGATCCGCCTACTCCTTCTCGCGAAAAATTATCTCATCGTCATAAAACAGCCCGTACCGATGCGCCTCCTGCTCTATATAATCCTGGCTGCCCAGGCTTTTTTCCTGCTCCTCGAGCTGCTGCCTGCGCGCCTCCTCCTCGGTCTTCTGGGCCTCGTAGGCGGCCTCCTTGACCGCCAGTTCCTGATTTTTGCGATACAGCCTGGTAATCTGCGCCGACATCAAAACGATCAGCAGGAATACCATGCTTGTAACGCAAAGCTTCGCCATGCGGTTTTGCTTCTTTCTCCCCGTTCGCATATCCTGCGCCCTCCGCTTCATGCAAAGATTTTCCGAAAAAACCTACATACATTGTAACGGCATCGCTCCATTTTTTCAACTGTTTTCGTGCGGATTTACAGATATTCCACCAATTCCGCCGCCTCTTCCTTCTTCGTCGTCTGCGCGATGCCCTTGACGCGCGCCTTGACGGTCCTCGTGCCGAACATGATCTCGATGACGTCGCCCTCCTTGACGTCGGCGGATGCCTTTGCCGGCTTGCCGTTCAGCAGGACGCGGCCGTTGTCGCAGGCCTCGTTTGCCACCGTGCGCCGCTTGATCAGGCGCGATACCTTCAAAAATTTGTCAAGCCTCATATCCCCCGGCCCTTCCTGCTTCTTATGATGAAAGGCGGGCATGCGCCCGCCTTTACAGCCTCTCTATTCATCCTCTCCTTGCGGCCGCTCTGGATACCGCTAACTAAGCGTTTACGATGTCCTTCAAAGCCTTGCCCGCCTTGAACTTGGGAGCCTTGGATGCCGGAATGTCCATCTCCTTGCCGGTCTGAGGATTCCTGCCGGTCCTGGCCGCGCGTTCCGCCACCTCGAACGTACCGAAGCCTACGAGCTGGATCTTCTCGCCTTTCTTGAGCTCCTCCGCCACAATGTCGGTAAACGCCTTCAAAGCGGCCTCGGCGTCTTTCTTCGATAAACCCGTCTTCTCGGCCATCGCCGATACTAGCTCCATCTTATTCATGATCTTGTCCTCCTACTTGGAATTTCTATCCGTTCCCTTCGTTATTTGCCGTGATCCGTGCATCCGACCACTTACGCATATATTTATACTTGCTTTTTGGCGGCTTGTCAAGTTTATTTTGGGGCTTTTCCCTAAAAATAGGTTTTTTCGCTATATCATAGCCCTGATCATCGCAAGCACGCTGTCCCCCAAAGCCTTGGACTTAGCATCCGCGTCGTCGAGAGAGGTACCCTTGACTCCGATATAGAACTTCACCTTTGGCTCGGTGCCGGACGGGCGGACGCATACCCACGCATCGTCCGTAAGTTCGTAATAGAGCACGTTAGATGCCGGCAGGCCGGTCGGACGCACCGCGCCGGTAGCGGTATCGGTTATAGTATCCGCCTTGTAGTCGCGCACCGCGGTCACCTTATATCCGCCGATCTCCCCGGGGGCATCCTTGCGCAGGTCGTCCATAATCTCCTGGATCTTCGCCAGGCCCTCGATGCCCTTCAGGGTGATTGACTCCACGTAATCCTTATAATAGCCGTAACGCTCGTACATCGCCAGCATCGCGTCCCAGAGCGTCATGCCCTTCGTCTTGTAATATGCCGCCGCCTCGCACAGCGTCATCGACGCGACAACGGCGTCCTTGTCACGGGCATAAGTGCCGGTCAGGCACCCATAGCTCTCCTCCATGCCGAACAGGTATGTCCCCTTGCCCTCAGTCTCGAACTTCAAAATCTGCTGGCCGATGTACTTAAATCCCGTCAGCACCTCGACGAGCTGTATGCCGTAATATTTCGCGATGGCGTCCGCCATGTTCGTTGACACGATTGATTTGACGAACGCTCCGTCAGGCGGCAGCGATCCGTCCCGTTCCCTGCGCTGCCCGATTACATAGTCGCCAATCAGGCATCCGGACATGTTGCCGGTCAGGGAATGGTATCCGCCGGTCTTTGAATCTTTTACATATACTCCCAGCCGGTCCGCGTCCGGGTCTGTGGCAAGTATAAGGTCAGCGTCCACCTCTTTGCCCAGCTTGAGGCCAAGCTGGAAGGCCTCTTCCGTCTCCGGGTTCGGATAGCTGACCGTCGGAAAATCCCCATCCGGCAGCTCCTGCTCGGGCACAACGTACACCTTGCTAAAGCCCAGCTCGCGCAGCACCCTGCGCACCGGAATGTTGCCGGTACCGTGCAGCGGCGTATATACAATAGTCAAATCGTCCTTCACGGCGTCGATACAGTCCTGGCGCAGGACCAGGCTCTTCAGCTCCGCGATATAAGGGTCGTCGATGTCAGCTCCAATCTGCTGATAGAGGCCCGCTCCGATTGCATCCTGCTTGCCCATCGTCTTGACGGACGCATAATCCGTGACGCGCTTTACCTCGGCCATAATCCCGCTATCATGCGGCGGCGTAATCTGCGCCCCGTCCTCCCAATATACCTTATATCCGTTGTATTCCGGAGGATTGTGGCTGGCCGTGATATTGATGCCGGCGATGCATCCCAGCCTGCGCACGGCGTAGGAGAGCTCCGGCGTCGGGCGAAGGCTCTCGAACACATAGGCCTTGATGCCGTTTGCAGCCAGGCACAGCGCCGCCTCGTCCGCGAATTCCGGAGACATGTGGCGCGAATCAAACGCGATGGCCACGCCCTTGTCACGTCCGCCCACGCTAAGAATGTAATTCGCGAGGCCCTGCGTGGCCTTGCGGACCGTATAGATGTTCATGCGGTTCGTGCCGGCCCCTATCACTCCGCGCAGCCCGGCAGTGCCGAATTCCAGATCCATGTAGAACCTGTCCTCAATCTCCTTTTCATCCCCCCGGATCGCCTCCAATTCGTCCTTCGTCGCCTGGTCAAAGTACGGATTGGCCAGCCATTCCTCATACATTGCTTTGTAATCCATCTGTTTTCCTCCTATTGGTTATATAATGTAGCCGCGTCCGCGGCCCATGTACTTGTTTCAGTCGTTGCCCAGTCCGGCCAGGGACTCGACCAGATTCACCAGCGTGTCCAGGTAGCTTCCATATCCCGCGCTTTCGGCGGCTCCTCCGGAGGCGTCGCTGCCGCTGCCGGAACCGGCGCTGTTGTTCGCGCTGCCGGCAGAAGTGCCGCCAGCCGCGCTATTGCCCGCCGCGCTGCTGCTAGCCGCGGCGCCGGTCCCGCCGCTTTTTCCGGAGGAGCCGCCATCTCCGCCTGATTCATCCTCCTCATCTCCGCCGGAGAGTTCCGGCTCCCCGATCTCAATCTCCGCCTCCTCGGAGTGGACGGCAAGCTGCCTCTCCCACGTCTCGTAGCCGTCCGCGATCACGGTCAGCCGGTATACTCCATATCTCAATTCGACCGGCTTGTCGTAATCCACCTGTTCGCCGTCGATATAGAGCAGGGCGTCGTCCACGTTGACGTCGAACTTCAGCCTGCATGATTTGGGACCCTCGCCCTTGTATTCATCGAGATCCACCCGCGTCACCTTAGACCGCTCCACCACGATGCTCTTCGTATCGCCATAGCCGTCGTTAGCCACCGACAGCTCGTAAGTGCCCTCCGGCACCTCCATCGTCATGTTCGGCGTAACCTTGGCATAAATCCTTGTGCCGAGGCTGATCCATCCGCCCTCGAACAGCCCGGTATTTTCCAGCGCGATAGTCCCATGGCCGGTCGTGACCCGTATGGAGAGAATCCGCTTGTCCAGCCCCTGGACGCTCAGGACGTCGTTTTCGCCAATCTGTGACACCGCGATCTCCTGATCTCCGGAAAAAACGCGCAGATACTGGTCATAGCGGTATTTCGTATCGCCTATTACGATCATGCCTATGGACGTATCGATAGAGTACCGCGTGATATTCTCCTGATACCAGGCACGCGGCGAGAGCTGCACCAGCGAAAGCTTCGCGTCGTCGTCTAGATCTCCCAGCTGTACCGCTCGCCCGGGCAGCAGCTTAGCCGCCGACATGAACTGGCCATGGTCGTCCAATATGCGGGTGGCCCGGGTATATCCATACTGGATGCGGCGCGGCGAATCCGGCAATGTAAGGCCGATCGTGCGCTTTTTGGTATCGATACTGGTAACCAGATAGATCCGCCCGTCTGTCTCGTCCAATACCTCGTCCGCCATCTCTGATTCGGCATCCGCCCCGTCCGGCGGCAAATCCCCCTCGCCGATGCCGGCCTTGGCATCCTGCGTATCCGTCAGATCCCCGGCGTCGCCGCCGGCGCCGTCGTCCGCGGGACTATCCGTATCGACATCCGGGGCATCGTCCGGATCCTCGCCGGAGGCTGCCTGCACCGACGGGTAATGATCCATCGACATCCGCTCCTGCTCCCCGCCGCACCCGCAACAGGACATCAGGCATAAAACTATCGCTATCATCCGAAAAAAATGCTTTCCCATATCTCCCATTCTAACCGGCCCGGGGATTTTATAGCCGCTATTCGCAATCCCCGCCCGCATTCTGCAGGGCCAATGCCTGCCCCAGCAGATATTCCCTGTCATTGCGCTTAGGATTCTCCAGAACCAGCTCTAACAACGCCCGAAGCGTCTCGCCTACAGCCATGCCCTGCGGCACTCCGACCGCAATAAGGTCGCGTCCGTCCACGGCAAGGCCGCGCAACGACAGACAATCCCCCTTTTCCACGATCCTCCGGTAGAGCGCCTCGTATTCATCGACGTAGCGGAGCTTTTCCTCCCGCTTATAATCGCTCTGCGCCAGGATGTCCGCCCTCTTGACCGCGAAAATATCGGGGAACTGCTCGATGCCCACGCGGCATATCGCCCTGCGCACGTCCCTCTCCGTCAGCGGCGGATTGTCGTCATGCCAGCGGACGAGCCGCTCGACCCGCGCGATAGTCGCGTTGTCCATGCGGAGCCTGCGCAAAATATTACGCGCCATCTCGGCCCCCTTGGCGGGATGCCCATGAAAATGGTCGACCCCGGCCTCGTCGGTCGTCTTGCAGAGCGGCTTTGCCACATCGTGCAGCAGCATCGCCAGGCGCAGGACCCTCTCGGGCGGCACTTCAAGCATGGCAAGCAGCGTATGGCCGCCCACGCTGCTGCAGTGATGCGGATTGTTCTGCCCGGTCTCCATCATCCTGTCGAACTCCGGCAGGAAATAGGCGCTCAGCCCGGATTCGTAAAAGAGTACCATCCGGTCCGGATGCCCGCTCTCCAGCGTTTTCAGCAATTCCGCGCGAACGCGCTCCGCGCTGACCTGCCGGATGCCGCCGGATAACGCGCGAATCGCCTCCCACGTCGGCCCCTCTATCGCAAAATCCAGCTGCGCCGCGAAACGGACCGCCCGCATCATGCGCAGAGCGTCCTCCGTAAAACGCGCGGCGGGATCCCCGACGCACCTGATAATGCCGCGCTTGACATCGTCCATGCCGCCGTAGGCGTCGACCAGGCCGCGCGAATCATTGTATGCCATCGCGTTTATCGTAAAATCGCGCCTTTGCAGATCCGACTCGAGGCTCGCCGTGAAAGTGACTTGACGCGGATGCCTGCCGTCCTCATAGTCTCCGTCAATCCTGTAGGTCGTGACTTCATAGCCGGTATGGCCCAGCATGACCGTGACAGTGCCATGCCGCAGGCCGGTATCGACCGTATGCCTGAAGAGCGACTTGACAAGCTCCGGCTTCGCGTCGGTCGTGATATCCCAGTCGCCCGGAGTCCTCCCCAGCAGCGCGTCGCGCACGCAACCGCCGACGGCAAAGGCCTCGTGACCCGCATTTTCCAGAGTCCGTATGATCCGTTTAACGTTGTCCGGCAATAAAATCCGCATCTTTGATTCCTAATATGCCTTGCCCCAGAAGACCAGCTTCTTCGCGGGCCTGCCGCAGCAGACGCAGACGTCCGAGATCCGCTCCTGCTCGAATGGTATGCACCGCGCGGTCGCCGTCGTCTCCTCCTTTATCTTGTCCTCGCACGCCACGTCCCCGCACCACATCGCGCGGATAAATCCGGGCTTATTCTCCACGGCATACGTAAATTCCGCATACGACACGGCGTCAGTGATGTGGGCCGACAGATGCGCCCTGGCCTTCGACAGCATATCGTCCTGGATCTGCCCCAGCAGGCCCTGCAGCCTTTCCGCGGCGCCTTCGATCGGCATCTCGATCTTCTCCCCGGTATCGCGCCTCACGGCCACGCACCGGCCGGCAGCTATGTCCTTCGGCCCCAGCTCGACGCGGACGGGGATGCCCCTCATCTCCTGCTCGGAGAACTTCCATCCGGGCGACTTGTCGGAATCGTCTATCTTCGCGCGTATGCCGGCGGCGCGCAGCAATCCCAGCAGCCCGGACGCCGCGTCAAGCACTCCCTCGCCCTGCTGGCGGATAGGTATGACCATGGCCTGCACCGGAGCGATTCTTGGCGGCAGTACCAGCCCCGAGTCGTCGCCGTGAACCATTATGATTGCGCCAATCAGGCGGGTCGTCATGCCCCACGACGTCTGGAACGGATGGACAAGCTCGTTATTTTTATCCGTATAGGTGATATCAAAGGCTTTAGCAAAGCCGTCTCCGAAATTATGGCTCGTACCCGACTGGAGGGCCTTGCCGTCGTGCATCAAGGCCTCGACCGTATATGTCGCCTCCGCGCCGGCGAATTTTTCCTTCTCGGTCTTCTGCCCCTTTACCACCGGAATCGCCAATTCCTGCTCCAGGAAGTCCGCATAGACGTTCAGCATGAGCAGCGTGCGCTCCTCGGCCTCTTCGGCGGTCGCGTGGATCGTATGACCCTCCTGCCAGAGGAACTCGCGCGAGCGCAGGAACGGGCGCGTCTCCTTTTCCCAGCGCACGACCGAACACCACTGGTTGTAGTTTTTGGGCAAATCCCGGTATGAATGGATAATGTTCTTATAAAAATCGCAAAACAGCGTCTCGGACGTAGGACGCACGCACAGCCGCTCCTGCAGGGGCTGCATCCCGCCGTGCGTCACCCACGCCACCTCCGGCGCGAATCCCTCCACGTGATCCTTTTCCTTTTCCAGGAGGCTCTCCGGGATGAACATCGGCATGTAGACGTTTTCCACGCCGGTCTCCTTGAAACGCCGATCCAGCTCCTTTTGGATGTTTTCCCAGATCGCATATCCCGCTGGCTTGATAATCATGCAGCCCTTTACTGACGAATAATCTATCAGTTCAGCCTTGATCACTACGTCCGTATACCACTGGGCAAAATCCTCATCCATCGAGGTAATCTGCTCCACCAGTTTCTTTCCCTTTTCCATTGCCGCTCTCCTTCACAATATCCCCTATACCGTAATCGTCGCCATCTTGTCTTTCAATCCGCTCGATATGCCGCTGACCACGTCAGCGGATGCAGCAATCTCCTCTGTGGACGCCGCCAGGTTGGTCACGCGCAGGTTCACGCTGTCTATGATCTCTATCAGCTTGCCGGCGCTCTCCAGCAGCTCGTCTATGGCGCTGCCGATCTGCTCCTTGTTGGAATCGCTGTCGCTGGCCGTGTCCTTTGACAGGTCGGCAAGCTTCTTTATATTCTCCGCGATGATGGCGAATCCCCTGCCGGATTCCCCGGCCCGGGCCGCCTCGATGCTCGCGTTCAATGCCAGAAGGTTCGTCTCCTCCGCCACATTAGTGATCTCCGCGTTGTTCTGCTCTAACTTGCCGAGGAGCGACTGTATGCCGCTCAGCGCGTCTTTCAATCCGTCGCAGAACACGACGACATCCGCCATGGACTGGGAGATGCCGGTACTCTCTATGCCGTTGCTGGTATTTCCGGCGGCCATGTCCTTGATCGATGTATCGAGGCTGTCAAATTCTTCGCCTATCTCCGCGACCAGGGAGCGGATTACCTCGTTTTTCTCCGTAATCTCGCGGTTTTTCTCCTCCATCTCCTCCGCCATCTGGCGGGAGAGCCCGCTCTCCTTCTCCACCTCGCCCTTTACGAACTGGATGCAGTTATCCCTGGCGTTGCATCCGTTATAAATCGCCGCCGCCATATCGCTGCATGTCCTATAGCCGCAAGCGGAACAATTGATATTGCGCTGCGCCTGCGTATATTTTTCCATGTCGTTAAAGATTGCGTCCAGGTCGTCGCCCTCCGGCCTGCGGATCTCCAGCCCGGCGGACTTGTCCGTATAATGGCGTATAAAATCGTTGATGTCGAGCTGCTTGAACTGCTTGTTGAACCGCTCCAGGCGCTGCGCCGGCGTCAGATTACGGCTCCACGCGTTCTTCCTGCCATATTTCTTGCTGGCCTCCTTGATCTTCTGCAGCTCATAAAGAGTGTCGTCCGAAACGGCCTTCTCCTCTTCTACGCCGGTGCCGTATATGCAGCCCTTGGAGCAGTTGAGCGCGTCCACCATGAACGGCAGTTCCTTGCCTGTTTGCACGCGGTTTCTGTAATCCTCCAGAAACTCATACGCATGCCTTTCCCCCTCGATCTGCCTGATGAACACGTCATCGCCGCAAAACCAATAGACATTCTCCTTGAGGCCTCCGGGCATAGGGTAGATGGATCCCAGGCCGTATTCGATCTCGTCCTTTACCTCGGGACCGCCGATATTGTGCTCTCTCACGTATTGCATGAGATGGGCGAAAGTCACGTTGTAAGAGACATAGCCGCCGCAATCGGGATCGTCGATCTCGTTCTTCTTCGCGATGCAGGGGCTGATGAATGCCAGCTTGTCGGGCACCTTCATATATTTCTTCACATAAATCGCGCCGCACATCATCGGAGAATGGACCGGCATGAGGCTGGGAATCAGCTCCGGGATATATTTCTCGATGTATCCGACTATCGCGGGGCACGGCTGCGAGATCCCGCCCTTAAAATCATGTTCGGTGATGTATTTGATATATCCCCACGTGGTGATGTCCGCGCCGAAGCTGATGCTGATGATGCGGTTCACGCCCATCTGCTTGAGCCCGCCTAGCACCCTGCCGTATTCGTCCGGATAGTTCGCCAGAAACGCCGGCGCCAGCAGCAGCGATATCTTCTCGCCCTTCGCCAAATCCTCGAAAAAGCGCTCAGTATCGTCCCGGTAGCTCCTCGCGTTATGCGCACAGGCATCGAAGCATGCCCCGCACGCCACGCACTGCCTGCCATCCACGACAATCCTGTTTCTGCCGTCCTCGATAACCGCCCTGTTCGCTGTGAGGACCGGGCATGCCGATATGCATTTGTTACAGCCCACGCAATTGTCATTCGTATATACCAAAGAATCCGCTGCCTGATTAGCCATGACTACCTCCTCGTAAAAAACCGGACGATGCACGCACAATTACGTGTATCATTCTGATTTTAACATAGTGGGTATGGTTGTTCAACCTTTTATCGACGATTAAGGATGTAATTCATGGCCGCCCCTGCGACCGGGCAACTCCATAAATGAAAGCCCGCGGATTGCTCCGCTGCTGCGCAGCTCTCGCAATCCGGCCCGTATTCGCAATCCGGGCAAAGCCTGTCCATTGCGACCGGGCTGGGCATGAATGAAAGCCCGCGGATTGCTCCGCTGCTGCGCAGCTCCCGCAATCCGGCCCGTATTCGCAATCCGGGCAAAGCCCTTCTTGCTCATACGGTTAGCGTCGCTAATGTCCATTCGGACCGGCCTGCAAGCAGGCCGTCCGCCTGTCCATTGCGACCGGGCTTTCATTGTAAATTTAGGACTTGCATTATTTAGGCAATGTCTGATAAAATATGTGCGATTCAAGCGTATACATGGAATTATATATACGCCCGCAACGTCGCCATACATGAAAGGAGATTGCCGTGAACGAGGTAAAAAAGCCAAAAAAGCCTCTGCTATTCTATTATGCCATTGCCCTTCTGATTTTAATGCTGTTCAATTTCATCGCCATGCCGTGGTTCGCGAGGCGCCAGATTAAAGAGGTGGACTACGGCACCTTCATGACAATGACAGAAAATAAGGAAATCGGCCAGGTAGAGATCCAGACGAACCAGATACTGTTTACGGACAAGGATAACACTCAGGTATACAAAACGGGACTGATCGAGGATCCGGATCTGATCAACCGTCTGCACGCCTCCGGAGCGATCTTTTCCGCGGAGATTATTGAGCAGACTTCGCCGCTGCTCAGCATCCTTCTGTACTGGATCCTCCCCATAGTGGTCTTCGTCCTGCTGGGCCAATTCCTGTCCAATAAGATGATGGACAAGGCCGGCGGACCCAATTCCATGATGTTTAGCATGGGAAAAAGCAATGCCAAAGTCTATGTGAAATCTTCAGACGGCATCCGCTTCTCCGACGTAGAAGGCGTTGATGAGGCGGAGGAGAACCTGCAGGAGATCGTGGATTACCTGCAGAATCCCGGGAAATACGAAGAAATCGGCGCTTCCATGCCAAAGGGCGTACTCCTTGTGGGCCCTCCCGGAACTGGAAAGACCATGCTTGCCAAGGCTGTGGCCGGCGAGTCGAATGTTCCGTTTTTCTCAATGTCCGGTTCCGAGTTTGTGGAAATGTTCGTGGGCATGGGCGCTTCCAAGGTTCGGGATTTGTTTAAACAAGCCAAGGAAAAAGCGCCATGCATCGTATTCATCGATGAAATCGACGCAATCGGCCAGAAGCGGAGCAGCGGAAGTATGGGAGGAAACGATGAGCGGGAGCAAACCCTGAACCAGCTGCTCACAGAGATGGACGGGTTCGAGGGGAATGCCGGCGTGATCATCCTGGCGGCAACCAACCGTCCAGAGTCTCTGGACCCGGCCCTGACCAGACCGGGGCGTTTTGACCGGCGCGTTCCCGTGGAACTTCCCGATCTGAAGGGACGGGAGGCAATCCTGCGTGTACATGCCAAAAAAGTGAAAGTGGCCGACGACGTGGATTATCTCAAGGTGGCCCGGATGGCATCCGGCGCTTCCGGCGCGGAGCTCGCCAACATCGTCAACGAGGCGGCGCTCCGGGCCGTGCGGGACGGGAGGAAATTCGCCAGGCAAACGGACCTGGAGGAGAGCATCGAGGTGGTGATCGCCGGTTACCAGAAGAAAAACGCGATCCTGACCGACGAGGAGAAACGCATCGTTTCCTACCACGAGATTGGCCACGCCCTTGTGGCTGCCAAACAAACCAACTCCGCGCCCGTCCAGAAGATTACGATCATTCCGCGCACCTCCGGCGCACTGGGATACACGATGCAGGTGGAGGAAGGCAACCACTACCTGATGAGCAAAGAAGAGATAGAAAACCGCATCGCTACCTACACCGGAGGCCGCGCGGCGGAGGAGATCGTCTTCCATTCCGTGACTACCGGGGCCTCCAATGACATCGAGCAGGCGACAAAACTGGCTCGCGCGATGATCACCCGCTACGGCATGAGCAGCGATTTCGACATGGTCGCCATGGAAACCGTGAACGGCCAGTACCTCGGCGAGGATACCTCCCTTATCTGCGCGGCCGAGACGCAGGCGCAAATCGATAAACAGGTAGTGGAACTGGTGAAGAAGCAGCACGAGAAAGCCACCGCCATCCTGATGGAGAACCGCGGGAAGCTCGACGAGCTGGCGAATTATCTCTATGAGCATGAGACGATCACCGGGGAAGAATTTATGTCAATCTTGCAGTAAGCCCAGGGACGGGAGTTTGCTTTGATTAAAAAAATCAGGAGGTACATATGTCACATTTATCTACTGCCTGGGAAAGACAGGCACAGACAATCATTAAGAACCTGGAAAAACGCGGCATGGAGGGATACTTCCACGACACGTCCGCCGCGTGCGCCAAGGCGGTCCTCGACTCCATGCCCAAGGGCTCCAAAATCAGCTGGGGCGGGAGCGAGAGCGTCAAGGAGTGCGGACTGATGGACGCCGTCCAGACCGGCGGCTACGAGCTTATCGACCGGTCGGTAGCCCGCACGTCCGAAGAATCGCGACAGCTCTATGCTCAGGCCGTGCTCTCCGACTACTACCTGATGAGCACGAACGCGATCACGCTTGACGGCGAGCTGGTAAACATCGACGGCAACGGCAACCGCGTCGCCTGCCTTATCCACGGCCCCGCGCACGTCGTCGTCATAGCCGGCATGAACAAGGTCGTGCCGGACGTGCCAGCTGCCATCGCCAGGGTACGCAACTTCGCCAGTCCCGCCAATGCCATCCGGCTGAACAAAAAACTGCCCTGTGCCGGAACCGGCGTATGCCATGACTGCCTCTCGCCGGACTGCTTCTGCAATCAGATCGTAATAACGCGCAGGAGCGGCCACCCCGGCAGAATCCAGGTGCATCTGGTCGGGGAGCCGCTCGGATATTGACGGCATCTAACCCGGGAGAAAGACTTTTACCTCGGTGCCCTCTCCCGGACTGCTGAGAAGCTCTATCCTGCCGTCCAGATACCGGACGGCATGCTTTACGATGGACAGTCCAAGCCCCGTGCCGCCGGACTCTTTCGAGCGGCTCTTGTCCACCCTGTAAAACCTCTCGAATATCTTAGGCTGATGCTCGGCCGGAATGCCGATGCCGTCGTCCCACACCCGGATGACGGCATCGGCATCCTCGCGGTATACGGACAGCCGCGCCCTGCCGCCCTCATTATTGTACTTCACCGCGTTGTCGCACAGGTTGTACATGATCTCGAACAGCAGGCTGCGGACGCTCCTCATCTTGACGGATTCTCCCTCGATGGCAAGGTCGACCTTGCGGATCTCCGCAATGTTCGCCAGCTGCGCGGCCACGTCCGCCGCCACGTCATACAGATCCACGTCATTGAATTCCATATCGCGCCCCTCGTCAAGGGCGGAGAGGCCTATTACATCGTCTACAAGCGCGACCAGCCGTCCTGCCTCAGCGCGTATATGGCCGGTGAAGCGCGGCACATCCTCCGGCTTGACCATGCCGTTCTGCAGCAGCTCCGCGCTGCCCATGATCGACTGCAGCGGCGTCTTCAACTCGTGCGACACGTTGGCGGTGAACTCGCGCCTGTTCTCCTCCGCCCTCGCGCCCTCGGTAATGTCAAATGCCAGCAGGACCGCTCCCGTGGCCTCGCCGTCCGATTCGATGCGGTTCACATGGATCTGATATATCTTTCCCTCACGGCTTATCCGCATCTCGCTATGCCCTTTCTCGAAAGCCTCGCGTATCGCCCCATTGACGCCAGGGTTCCTCTCCAGCGAGAGGAAATCCTTGCCCGCGCAGTCCCCGTCGCTGTGAAACAATGCCATCGCCGCCGGATTTATGTGCAATATGACATTTTTCTCGTTCAAGAGGACCAGCCCCTCTGACATGCCGCGCGTTACCTGGTCGAACTCGTCGTTCTTCCTCTCCAACTCCAGGAGCTGCGCCTCGATCTGCCCACGCTGCCTGTTTATGCGGTTGAGCAGCGGCGATAGTTCCTCATATGTATCGTTTTCCAACGGCTTTTCCAGATCGAGATCCTCCAGCGGCGCCATGATATGCTTTGCAACGCGCCTCGCTAGCAGGGCCGACAGGGCGAGGGCAATGACCAGCACTATGGCGACCGGCTGCGTCATGCCGAATACGAGCGCCCACACCGTAGCCCCGCCGGCCGATATGCGCAGCACCGTGCCGTCCGAGAGCCTCCTTGCGCGGTAGATGGTTTTTTCCATAAGCGTCCTGGAATAGCGCGTGCTCTTTCCCTCTATGCCGCGCAAGGCCTGCCTAAACTCCGTGCGGTCGGCGTGGTTTTCCATGCTGCTCCCGTCTGATCTCGTGTCATATATCACGTCCCCGTCCGCGTCGATCCAGGTCAGGCGGTACTGGTCTGAATTCACTTTTTTTAGATAGGCCACGCCGTCATGTTCCACGGCAATGGCTGCCAGTGACAGCTCGTCCGCAAGCTGGCCATCGCGCACGTCGCTGAAATACCCATACAGGCATCCCAGTATGACGACAAGGCTCGCGGCGAGCACCGCGGCCGCTACCGCCATGATTGATTTGAATATCCGTTTTGTCATTGGAACACCTCGAACCGATATCCGACTCCGCGCACTGTCGCAATCATTTTCCCATATCTGCCCAATTTCATGCGCAGCGTACGTATGTGCATATCCACAGTCCTGGTCTCGCCCGCATAATCCGCGTCCCATATGTCCCGCAGCAGCCGGTCGCGCGTGAACGCCGTCCCGGGATGCTCCAGGAACAGGCGCAGCAACTCGAACTCCTTGTAAGTCAGGCGCGCCCTCTTGCCATCAACGACGACCGTGCGCCCTTCCAGATCAACGGTCAGCCCTTCTATGTTAATCACGCGACCGCTTTCCGCGGAGCGGCACCTGCGCAGAACCGCCTTCACGCGGGAGACCATCTCCATCATGCCGAACGGTTTCACCAGGTAGTCATCCGCGCCCATGTCGAGGCTCTGTATCTTGTCATATTCCATGCCCTTAGCCGTAGCCATGATGACCGGTATATCCCGGGTGTCCGGATTGTCTTTCAGAGACCTGAGCAGCTCCACGCCATCCTCTCCCGGCAGCATAATGTCCAGGATAACGAGGTCGGGCCTGCCGGATGACAATGCCTCCCTGAAGGCGGCGGCATCCGCGAACCCTCTGGCCTCGAAATCGGTCGAGCATAGCGTATAAACTTCTATATCCCTGATGCTGTCATCATCTTCCACGCACCATACCTTCATCTGACCGCTCCCTTACTGCGTCCCTTCCTCATCGCCGTGCCGCCCCGTCACGGAAAAAGCCACCCACTGCGCGATATTCACCGCATGGTCGCCTATCCGCTCGAAATATTTCGCAATCATCAGCAGATCCAGCGCGTATCCGCCATCCGAGGGATTGTCCGCAATCAGCCGGATTAGCGACGACTTGACTTGCAAAAAAAGGTCGTCCACCACGTCGTCGCGTCCGATAGACTCCCGCGCCAGCGACAGGTCCTGCCTGACGAACGCGTCGATGCTCTCCGTGACCATCTGGCTGGCCGCCTCCGCCATGACGCCTACCTGCGCGCATTCCGCGCCGGTCCTCCCGCCCAGAAACTTGATGATCTCGGCTATGTCCGCCGCCTGCGTCCCGATGCGCTCCATGTCCGTAATCATCTTCAGCGCCGCGGAAATCTGCCGGAGATCCCTGGCCACAGGCTGCTGCTGGAGGAGCAGCTTCAGACACAGCGACTCGATCGAACGCCCCATGTGGCTTATCTCCGCATCGATAGAAATGACCTTTTCCACAAGCCCGCCGTCTCCCGAGGTCAGCGCGGCGGACGCAGCAGCGATTGCCTCCTCGCACATCGCGCCCATCCGCGTGAGCTCGTTATTCAGCGTGGCGAGCTGCTCGTCAAAATGACTCCTCATCACCCAAACCTCCCGGTTATATAATCCTCTGTCCGCTTGTCCCCCGGCTGCTCGAACATCTTCTGCGTGTCCCCATATTCCACCAGCTCGCCCATAAGGAAAAATGCCGTGTTATCCGATATGCGCACCGCCTGCTGCATATTGTGCGTCACGATGATAATAGTATACTTGCTCTTCAGCTCCATAGCAAGCTCCTCGATCCGCGACGTGGATATGGGATCAAGCGCGCTCGTAGGCTCGTCCATGAGCAGGACGTCCGGCTCGACGGCCAGGGCACGCGCGATGCACAGCCTCTGTTGCTGGCCTCCCGAGAGCCCCAGCGCGGACTTTTTCAGCTTGTCCTTTACCTCGCTCCATATCGCGGCAGAGCGCAATGACCGCTCCACTATATCGTCCAGCTTTGCCTTATTTTTCGTGCCGTGCGTCCTCGGCCCGTAGGCGATATTGTCATATATGCTCATAGGAAAGGGATTAGGCTTCTGGAACACCATGCCGATGCTGCGGCGCAGTTCGCTCACGTCTACTCCGCCGTCAAATATATCGGTACCCCTGTAACGTATATCGCCGCTAATCCTCACCCCCTGTACCAAATCATTCATCCTGTTCAGGGTTTTCAAAAAAGTGGACTTTCCGCATCCGGACGGGCCGATCAGCGCGGTGATAGCGTTTTCCTCTATATCTATATTCACGTCCTTCAGTGCCTGGCTCGCGCCATACCATAGGCACATGTCCCTCACGGTTATCACGTGGCTCACGTCTTTTCCCCCTCCGCCTTCTTCCTAAAATACCGCCCCGCGAGCGCGGCAGACGCATTGACGAGCAATGTCAGCAGCATCAATATGGCCGCTATGGCGAACGCGATCCCGAATTCCCCTTTCTCCTTCGCATACACATACAGCGCGACGGTCAGCGTGGCTCCGGGACTGGCCAGCCCCCTGGCGATCCCGTTCAGCGCATGGGCGAACCCGGCGGTAAAAAGCAGCGCCGCCGATTCGCCCAGGATACGCCCGGCCGACAGGATGCAGCCTGTAATGACTCCATCTATGCATCCGGGCAGCACGACAGTGCGAATCACCCGCCATTTCCCCGCGCCCAGCCCGAACGCGCCCTCACGGTAGCTCTGCGGCACGGTTTTCAAGCTCTCCTGGGCCGTGCGCATGACGGTCGGCAGATTCATAATAACCAGCGTGAGCGCCCCGGCCAGAAGCGACGTCCTCATGCGCAGGAACCGGCAGAAAAACAGCATCCCGACCAGCCCATATATAATGGACGGAATCCCCGACAGCGTCTCCGCAGCATATTCAATCATCCTGACCAGCCTTTTATTCCCGGCGTATTCCGTGAGATAGACTGCCGCGCCCACTCCCAGCGGCAGGACGAGCGCCAGCGCCGCAAGCAGGATATATACGGTATTCAGGACATCCGGCAATATGCCTATGCGGTCTTCCAGATAGCTGGGCGCGGTGGAGAGCAGCTCCCATGTAACATTAGGAACCCCTCGCAATATGACATATACTATCATAAACAGCGCCAGGGCGCACGTAACGCATGCCGATAATCCCATCAGGACGCGCATGGCGGCGATGTATGCTTTTCGTTTCCACATATCGGATCACTCCCTGCCGCGCTTCAGGAAAAAATTAAGCGCGGCGTTTATCATCATGATAAACAAGAACAGCACCAGGGCGATTGAAAACAGCGCCTGTCTCTGCAGGCTGCCCTCCGGCGCATATGACATCTCGCTGGATACCGCCGTGGTCAAAAAACGGACGCTCTGGAATAATGACGGCATATTCGGCGCGTTTCCGGCGACCATTAGCACCGCCATGGACTCTCCTATGGCTCTGCCGGTTCCCATCACGATGGCCGCGGCAACGCCGCTCTTTGCCGCCGGAACGGAGACCCTGAAATATGTCTCTATCGGCGTCGCGCCGAGCGCGAGCGATGCGTCCTCATATTCCTTCGGAACGGCATCCAACGCGGAGAGCGAGACCTTGATAATGGATGGCAGCACCATGACCGCGAGCACGATGATAGATGCCAGAAGCCCTGCCCCGTCAGGAATATCAAAAGTCCGGCGTATCCAGGGTACCAGCACCATCATCCCCACCAGCCCGTATACTACCGACGGGATGCCGGCAAGGAGGCCTACTGCCGACTCCGCCGCAGAGCGCACCCTGCGTGGAGCGCACTTTGACAAGTATACCGCCGTCATAAAGCCTATCGGCACTCCTATGAAGATTGCGCCGGCAGTGCCGTAGATGCTCGTCAATATAAATGGCAGTATCCCATATTTCGGCTCGGCCGCGGTACTCGCCCACTCCCTTCCAAGAAGGAACGGTACAAGTCCTATCTCAACGATGGCCGGGATTCCAGCAAGAACCAGATAGACGGTAATCAGCAGCACGCAGCCGACCGTTGCGAAGCCCAGTATCAGGAATATACCGTGAACCATATTTTCCGTGAACTGTTTTTTGTTTCGCATATCTTCTCTCGCCCTTTCACATTGAATCCAGACCATGTCGCGCCTACTCCGCCACCGGGACCGCCCCGGCCCCCGATATGATCCCCGCCGCCTCCGTCGACGTGGCAAAATCGAAGAACTTCTGCGCGGTCTCCGATAGCCCGCCGCCGGCCGTCACCAGCATGAGGGGATGGCGTACGGCATAGCTGCCGTCCCTCACCGTCTGCTCCGTGGGAAATACCCCGCCGATAGACAAGGCCTTTACGTTATCCTTTACATATGCTAACGAGGCGTAGCCTATAGCGGACTCATTGGCGGCAACGTTAGCGATGACGTCTCCGGTAGACGTGAGTTCCTGCCGGTACTCGCATATATCCTCCGTCCCCGTGGCGGATTCAAAAGCATCCCTCGTGCCGCTGCCCGCCTCGCGCCCGATCGCCACTATCTCCATGTCGCCGCCGCCAAGCTCTTTCCAGTTAGCGATCTCTCCGGTATAGATCTTGGCTATGCTCTCCAGGTCGAGATCCCCGATCGGGTTTTCGGGATTTACGATTATGGCGATGCCGTCCAGCGCGAGCACTGTCTCAGTCAGCCCTTTTTCCTTCTCCCCGTCTTTCAATGCGCGGGACGACAGGCCGATGTCGCAGCGCCCATCCGAAACAGCGGCTATGCCGGAACCGGATCCCGTCGGATTGTAGGTGAATGTAACTCCCCTGTTCTCATTCTCAAAGGCCTCTCCCAACGCGCCTATGACATTTTCCATAGACGTCGATCCGTCGGTAGATACCGTGTTACCTTCCTGCCCGCAGCCCGCGAGCGCCGCGAGCCCGGCCGCCAAAATCAATGCCGCCCTCATCCTTTTCATGATCCGCGTCTCCTCATCAATCTGCCCTGTGAATACCATCATACGCGACATATGTAAAATCCAAAACCACGGTTTTGTAAAATCTATGTAAACTCCCATGCCCCGCAAGCGGGGCGTGCCATGAATGAAAGCCCGCGTTACATACGGTGATGGCAAAAAAGGGCAGTGCCCTTCCGGGCCGCCCCTTTTTTTACCCTATAGCGAAAACGCGCATTCCCACGTGCCGTGGATCGGGAGCGGAATGTCGGCTTTCTTCGCACCGACGAAGGCGGTGATTACCAGCCGATATTCCCCCCTGTCACTATCCAAAGGAATTGTGATCTCCGATTTCCCATCGGCCAGCTCAAAAAAATCCGTTTTCCCTCCTTCGACTACGACATCTCCAGACGAATCGATGATTTCATAGCTTTCAATCCCGAGAGTCTCGAGGTCGCGATACGGCAGGATGTCAGGGTGAGCCATCACGGCGCGGATCGTAATCTCGTGTCTGCGTATGTCGGCCGAAACGGTCACATCGATCTCATCGGTGGCCTGCTCATACTCCGTGCCGACCACTGCCCCGGTCCAATCCCTGACGTCCTGGAAAAATCCCAAATGGCTCATCGCCCCCGCCACAGTAAGGCACAGGCAAAGAGATACGGCAAATGCCGCCACGGTTGCCGCCGCCTTGAGCCGCCGCTTTGGGATGGCGTTTCGAGCCGCTTGCTTGGGCTGCCGGTTCCTTTTCGCCTTGTACTCATTCATCGCGATCCCATTCGCCTCCTCTAGAATCCTGGATTGGCAGTTTTTGATAATGCGCGCCCTCATCTCATCGGGCATCTCGATTTTTTTCACCGTATCTCTCAGCCTCTCTTCGTCCATCACTGATACTCCTTTCGATATTTCTCCTCCAGCAGCCTGCGCCCTTTTTGCAAGCGCATTTTCACTGCAGACGGGGTCCTTTGGATGATTCGCGCAATATCCTCTATGCGATACTCTTCTACGTAGTAAAGCGTAAGGACAAGGCGAAATTTCTCCGGCAAAGACATGAGTGCTTCCAATATGCCGCTGTCGGATGCATCAAGGGAAAGCTCCTGCAGATTTTCAAGGTTTACTTGCCGGCGCCGGTGCTGATAACGCAGCATGTCCCGGCATTGATTTCTTGCTGCCGTGATAAGCCACGCCTTTTCATGCCCGGAGTCCGCGAAATCCGGCGCCTTCTGCATGTATTTGATCATGGTTTCCTGCACGGCATCCTCCGCGTCTGAGTAGTTTCCCAGCAGGACATAGCAGATGCGGAAGAGCATATCGCCGTAAGCCTGAACGATGCCGTTGACATCATCCGGCGGATGCGCGGATGAATGACTCATTGCGTAATCCCCCCCCCTTTCACCTCTAACACGTTTGGAAGCGCCGTATGGTCAATTCTTTTAAAAATATTTTCGGTAAAGGACGGACTTTTCCCTCCTGCCCTGATTGGAACAATTTTATTTTTCGCGTCCGGTCGGAGTTGCACCTTTAACCGAAGAATCACTTGAAGTCGATGACAGCAAGGGATTATAATGAGAAAAAGCAACGCGTATGCGTGAAAGGAGGCCATACATTGGAAGGGAGGAAGATGATCCCCATCGGTGTCGAGAATTTCGAGGAATTAATGGCGGAGGATTTCTACTATGTCGATAAGACGGGGATGATTCGTGACCTATTGAATCACAGGGGCAAAGTGACCCTCTTCACGCGCCCGCGCCGCTTCGGGAAGTCGCTGAACATGAGCATGCTCAAGCACTTCTTTTCAGCGGAGGGGAACAAGTCGATCTTCGATGGGCTTACGATCTCGAAGGAGACGGAGCTTTGCGAAAAGCACATGGGGAAGTACCCGGTGATTTCGATATCCCTAAAAGAAATAGAGGGGAAAGACTATGAGTCAGCTTACCGCAAAATTGCCCGGCTCATGAGGGCAACGGCTAACGAAGCGTATGAGCTGATGGATAGCGACAAGCTGAATGAAGTGGACAAGGCAGATTACCGTGCCCTCTTGGATCTCGGCATGACGGAGGATACCCTATGCAGTGGCCTTATGACACTCTGCAAGCTTTTGGAGAAGCACTATGGCAAAAAGACCGTCCTTCTCATAGATGAGTACGACGTCCCGTTGCAGAGGGCATTCATCAATGGGTACTACGACCAGATGGTCTCCCTGATACGAGGCATGTTCGGCGCGGCACTGAAGACGAACGACAGCCTTGATTTCGCGGTGCTGACAGGGTGTCTTCGGGTCGCGAAGGAGAGCATCTTCACGGGGATGAACAACCTCGAAGTGTTTTCCATCACGGACAAGATGTTCTCCCAATATTTTGGCTTTACGGACGGCGAAGTACGGGAGATTCTCGCATATTACGGAATCGGCAAGTGCTATGGCGCGCTAAAGGACTGGTATGACGGCTACCAATTCGGCGGCACGGAGATCTACTGCCCGTGGGACGTGCTGAACCATAGCAAGCGGTTCGCATTTGATCAAAAGACTGCCCCGCAGAATTACTGGATCGACACCAGCGGGAACGACGTGATCAAGCGGTTCGTCGCGCAGGCAACCGATGCGACTAGGGAGGAGATCGAGAGGCTAATCGCGGGCGAGGCAATCGAGAAGGAGGTCCGGCTGAACCTCACGTATTCCGAGATGTACGACAGCATCGAGAACCTCTGGAGCCTGCTCTTCATGACTGGATACCTGACGGAGCGAGGGGATGCGGATGGGCGAAGGCGTAAGCTCGCCATCCCGAACCAAGAGGTGCGGGACATCTTCGTCATGCAGATCCAGGAATACTTCAAGGAGAGCGTCAAATCTGACACGGATACGCTGGACGCTTTCTGCGCCGCGCTCGTGGGGGGCGATGCGGACGAGGTGGGGCGGCTCTTTTCGCAGTACCTGGAGCAGTCCATCAGCATCCGCGATGCCGCCGCGCCTGACGACAGGAAGGAAAGTTTCTACCATGGCACCATGCTCGGAATCCTGATGGCAAGCGGACGCATGAGCGTCGTCTCCAACCGCGAGGCAGGCAACGGGTTCGCGGACATCCTTGCGAAGTCGAAGGACGGGGAGACAGGCATAGTCATCGAGATGAAATACGCCAGGGATGGAGACCTGGACGGCGCGAGCCAAGACGCCATCGGGCAGATAGACGAACGGCAATATATGGACGCGTTCAAATACACGCTAGTCAGGAAGGTGTTGAAGTACGGGGTTGGATGCTACAAGAAGACCTGCCGGGTCGTGCTTGGGGAGTGAGAAATCATGCCTCTATCCCCAATGCCTTTATCACTGCATCCTCATGGCTGCTGTAAAACGGGATTATCTTGAAGAGCATGGTCTGAAATGCTATAATATATATGTTTTTTATGCCTTGAAGGAGATATGAAAATGAGCATGTCAAAAAGCGAATGGATTTCATCCTTTCGTGCCGAATCGGACAAAGTAATCGCAAGCGTTATCAATTCCAAAAAGAGCAGGAATGATAAAGCAAATGCTGTCAATACAAGTATAAAAGTTTTGCGAGATGAACAAATAGAAACCATAAAGAGAAACTACAGGCTATTGTCTTATGACATAGGGCTTTTAATTAGTGATAAACATGTTATAAACGCAAGAAGTGATATGATAAACGAAATGCTTACAATCACATATGCGTCATATATTGTTATGCTTGAAGCACGAAATAAAGTATGGCCGTATGAATACATGGCTTTTGCGCGACGAATTGGCGAACTATGGGAACCGTTTTGCAAAATACCATTTCTATTCCCGATAAATTCACTGACGCTGATAGAGCCGCCGAGCTTCGAAGCTGCTCAGGCAAGGATTAAAGAAAATGCTGTTGATTATATTGACAGCTTTCAATTGTCTGAAGAGACGAAAGCAATATTAAAGAGGCAGTATGCAATTCCTTGGACTATGGTTGACAGCGGAGGTATCAAGCTTGGTCTTGATCTGCATTTTGAACAGAACGGCATTCATTACAACTGCGACTTTAAAAGTGGATTTAGCTCCAACGAAAAAGGAAACACAAACCGTCTGCTGTTGGTTGCCAGCATATATCATTCTCTAAGTGATAACGAAAAAACACTACTGTTTGTACGTCAAAATGAGGATGAAAACAATCACTACCTTCTGACGCTGATATGTAATGACCTTTGTCAATAGGTAAATTAACAAAAATTATCACAAACTT
>CAYVFF010000013.1:0-61770 GCA_964450965.1 uncultured Eubacterium sp.
TGCGTCACGCCCGTGATCTGCGGCGCGGTGTTCACTTCCTTGACTACCACCCTAGCGGTAACCTTGCTCAGCTTCTTGCTCTTGTTGTTCTTGAACGTAATCACAAGATTCGAGCCGTTGGTCTTCTTGATGCCGGTAATCTTTACCGACTTCTTGCTGCTGTTGATCTTCGCGGAAAACTTGGTCTTACCGGCAGCGCTCTGTTTGAGCTTGGTAATCTTGTAAGCTTTCTGCGTAGCCGCCGTAGCCTGGAAGTTCTTCGACTGGTCGACCTTGAGGGTGAACGTCGTGTGCTTCATCGCAGGCTTTGCGGCTGCAGCCGCCGTCGTTACATTGGTAGCGGCTGACAGTGAGAACGCCATAGCCAGTGACAGGCCGGCCGCGAGCGCCCTCGTCATGAAACTCTTTTTCATGTCCTTTTCCTCCTTAATTTTTTGCCATACTCTCGTATGATTTTTTTGTCACCTTAGTATACAATATCCCCGATAGCTTGTCCATAGCAATTTCGCCAAATTTAGGCGGGTTTATTGCCAGTCTATCGCCACTTCCCACAAGAGATACTGCCTTTCGGGTTTGACATTATATAGTTACGAATGCCTACCCCGGAAAAAAGGGGTAGGCATTAAAAATTTTTATGGTTTTTTCAAAAATACGCTATTCGCCAGCCAGCAGCGGCCTCAGGTAGTCGTCGCGCAGGCTGTAGCCGTAGTTCCTGCCGGTAGCCCAGCCGGCGCCGGCGGGGTTCTCGTGGATGCCGAGCCATTCTACATAGATGGCGGAGCCCCGCGTGACGTATTCAAAGCGTGGATCCACGCATTCCTGATTGAGCGGCTCGTCGCAGGCGTAGGCCTTGAGGTGCTGGACCTGCGCGCGGATGCCGGTCCGCACGTCGTCGAACGACTCCCCCGGCACGCCGCCGGTAGCCCCTATCCCCGAGAAATTGCACTGCTCAGGCTCCACGTCTCCGTCAAAGCGCATGAACCCGGTCTCCTTGCAGACCTGGGCGAATACGACCTCCGCGCGGACGTTCTCCGCGACCGCCTCCTCATAGACTATGCCGCAGAAGTCCTCCAGTTCCGGCGCGCCGTACTCGCTGTATACGTCCCCGGGATATTCGCCGCCGCGCCCGATGAAAAAGTCGGCCATCTCCTCCGCCGTGGCCGTCGTCTTGCCCATGATGGGCCATCCGGCGGTGACCGTCCTGGCGTCCGAAGCATCCGACCAGGACGTGCCGCGCGAGTTGTAGACGTAGGCCTTTACCTTGTAGCCGTACTCCGCGCCCGGCTCGTAGTCGGTCTCGTCGAAGAATTCGAGCGTCTGGCCGCCCTTGAGCGTCGCGACCTTTTTATATCCATCGCCGTCATTGCGGTAGATCCTATAGCCGTCCGCGCCCGGGACCTGCGACCACTTGATGTACATCGCCGGCCTGCTCTTCGCGACCCTGCCCTCCTCTATCGCGGGATCCAGGAAGTTCCTCGCTCCCATATCGTCCACCCAGCCGGTCGAGCCGCGCACGCCCTCGTGCTGGTTGTAGGCGTTTACCTTGTAGTAATAGGTGAGCCCGCGCTCTACGGCGCGGTCGACGTAGTAGTTTTTCTGGTCGTCCGCGATCTCGGCGATGGTCTGATATTCGCCATCCTCGGACGTGCTGCGCTGCAGGACGTAGCGCGACGCGCCGACCGCCTTTGTCCAGACTACCTTGATCGTGCCGTCGTCGCGGACGTCGAGGCGCTTCATCTCGGGATCGCCTAGCAGGTACGCGCCTACCGGCTTGGAACACAGGCCGAATCCCTCGTTGCCGTATAATGTGTTGATCGTGCGGATCTTGTAGGCGTAGTTCACGCCGGGCTCTACCTCGCGGTCCCTGTAATCCCCGGCGCCGGGGTCCGAGATCGTGGCGACGCGCTCATACGGGCCTCCGTCCGCGCTGCGGTATATGGCGTAGCCGTCCCCCTCCTCATAGGGCGTCCAGCGCAGGTAGAAATAGCCGCTGGAGACCTGCTTTATGTCCGTGAGCTGGCTGCCGCCTATCGTGACGCCGCGTATCGGGTCGGAGTCCTCGCTGTAATAATACTCGCCGTGAGCCTTGCCGTAGGCGCGTATCTTATAATAGTATTTCTGCCCCTGCTTCACGCCGGAGTCGGTGAATGCCGTGCTGTCAGAGCCAACTGTCTTGCCGATGCGCTCGTATGTGCCGTCCTTTTTCTCGCTGCGGTATACGATATATCCGCGGGCCTCCGCCTGCTCGTCCCAGTAGATGTTGAGCTTTTTCTGGTTACCGGCGGAGAGAGTCACGGCCGGAGCGTTCAGGCCGTTGTAGGACAGGCCGTAATATTCCGCGATGCCGTCGGCGTCGGCCTTGGCTAGCTGCCTTAGCTGGGCGTCCGTGCTGAGGTAGTTGATCCGCTCCTCCTCGTTGGACAAAAAGGCATGCTCGACGATGATGCCGGGGATGCCGCACAGCTTGGCGTTGCGGATGACTCCGTAATAATCGGCGATGCTGCCGTCGTCGTATTTATTGCCGGTGCCTGAGTCGCGCGTGCGCGTGCCCTGGTTGGCAAGGCCTATGTCTTCCAGGCATGAGAGTATGCTCTCGCCTAAGGCGGCCCCCTCCTCGGCGAACTCCGGGCGGTAGCTGTCGTTCGGGCAGAATACCATGCTGCCGTTAGAGCCGGCGTTGGTGGAAGCGTTATTGTGGATGCTGATAAAGACGTCGGCGCCCGCGTTCGCGGAATTCTCAGCGCGCTCCGCGAGGCCCAGGTCGACGTCGGTATCCCTCGTCATGTAGACCTGTACTCCGACGTATTCCTCGAGATAGTTGCGGAGGTACCTGGCAATCTTCAGATTGATATCCTTTTCGTTGATGCCGCCGTATACCGCGCCGTTCGCGCCGCCGCCGTGCCCTGGGTCGATGGCTATGATCATGTCTCCGCCCGCCGCCGCCAGCGGAGCCGCGGCCCCCGCCCCCGCGGGGGATACGTCAAGCGAGGCGTCCTCCTCGCCGGGGGCGTCTATTATCGCCAGCTCCTCTAACGGCGTGACGGCCGCGCGGGCGGAAACCGGCGAGAGGATCGCGAGGATGGCGGCCGCAAAGGACGCGGCAAATAGCTTTAATCTCTTCATTCCTTGATTCCTTTCTATAGTTAATTGTGTATTACGGTACCGCCCAGCCCGGCGCGGCCTGCGCCAAGGCGCGTGATGCGCGCCGTGCGGACGTCGGAGCCGCCGATAAACGAGACGGCGGCCTGTACCTTCGGGAGGATCGTGCCAGGCTCCAGGGAGCCGCTGTCTATCAGGCTCCTGGCCTCGGATACGTCCATCCGCTCTATGGGTCGCTGCCCGGGCGTGCCGTAATCGCGATAGACGTAGTCCGCCCCTGTGAGTATTATCAGCTCGTCCGCCTCGACTAGCTCGGCCAGGCGCCCGGCCGCCAGGTCCTTCTCTATGACCGCGCTGGCCCCCTGGAGGCCGTGCGCCTGATCCAGCACCGGGATGCCGCCGCCGCCGCACGCTATGACGACGTGGCCCGCGTCCAGCAGCGCGCGGATGGAGTCTATCTCTATGATGTCGAGCGGGCGCGGAGCCGCCACGATGCGGCGGTACCCGCCCTCGACCTTCACGACATGGTTCCCTTTTTTCTCCTCGGCGTCGGCATCCTCGCGGCTCATGACCCTGCCTATGACCTTGGTCGGCTCGTAGAATGCCTCGTCATATGGATCCACGGTAATCTGCGTCAGTATGGTCGCGACCGGCTTGTATATGCCCCTGCGCAGCAGCTCGGTGCGGATGGCGTTCTGCAGGTCGTATCCGATGTAGCCCTGGCTCATGGCGGAACATACGCTCATCGGCGTGGCGGTGTATTCCGGGTAGAGCCGGGCGAACTCGTTCATCGCGGTGTGGATCATGCCCACCTGCGGCCCGTTGCTGTGCGTAACGACGACGTTCGCGTCCCCGCCGACCAGGTCCGCGATCGCCTCCGCCGTGCGGCGCGCGGCCATTTTCTGCTCGGGCAGCGTGGTGCCCAGCGCCTCGTGGCCAAGGGCGATCACGACCTTTTTTTTCTTTTTTTCGTTACTCATGTGATTTTTCCTCTTGTGAACAGCCAAAAACGCCGCAAAGTCCGCGGCCCTCCGCCGTACGGAGCGGCATCCGCTCCGTCTAGGCGGACTGCAAACATTTACAAGTCTATCACAAGAGGACGGATGAATCAAGGAAGAATATGGCGGAAATCACAGCGAGACCAGCTCCCCGCCCGGTACCTGCGCCTTTTCATGATCGACCTCCAGCCATATCGTGCAGGCAGACGGATTGTATACCTTGTCGCCCGCCGCCGTGAACTGCAGCCTTTTGGCGGCGTCCAGATAGTCCACGATCTCGATGTTGGTCGCGTACCAGATGTCCTCCTGGCCGCCCATCATCGCGCAGAAATCCTCTATGACCTGCCAATTGTCATATGTCGTGAACTCATAGCTGTGCCCCCAAACGTACATCATGTACAGGTACTGGGTCTTGTGCATGTCCAGGAACGTCTTCCCGCGCTCCAGCAGGTTCTGGTTGTGGTGGCAGGTCCCTGCCCACGCGTAGAAATTTTCCGGGATATCATATGTCCCGGTGGTAGGCACCACCCTGGCGTAGCGTATGCCCACCATGGGCAGCAGGTCCATGATCTCCTTGTTATAGGAGCCATTCGGATAAGCCAGGCCGCGCACCGGCGCGCCGCAGATCTCCTCCAGCTCCAGGCGGTCTTGGAGTATCTGGCGCGCCACCTGCTCTATGGGGCATCTGGCGATGGTCGGATGAAGATACGTATGGCTGGCTATCTCGTGGTTTTTGTACAGGCTGGCGTATTCATCCGACGGCACGCGGTTGTCGCTCTCTATGCCGGCATTGAGGTTGAACGTGCCGCGTATTCCGTTTTTGTTAAAAATATCGACCAGGCGGCGGTCCTCCTCCCGCCCGTCGTCATAGCTCATAGTGAGCACTTTATGTTTCCCGCCGGGAAAACAGGTGTAGATGTTTTTCAATCCAGGTACTGTCATGACGTCAATCCTCCTTTTAATGCGCATTACTTATTTGGTGAAAGCCTTTTTCAGCAGCCCAAGTCGCGCGTCCGCGCTCCCGCGCAGCAGACGCGCAACTGCCCGCGCCGCGTGACGGGCGCCCGCGTCGGTAAGATGCACGCCGTCAGGCATGTATAGCTTCGCGGCACGGCACTCCTTTATGCCGATAGTCCTCTCCATCGCGGCATTCAGATCCAGGCACGGCACGTCCAGGCGGCGGGTAATATCCCTCATGGCCGCGACGTAATCGTCGAACCTGTCCAGGCCGCATTCTTTATTAAACAGCGGCACCGGCGTCACGAGTATCGGCTGCGCACCCGCCTGCCGCGCCGCGTCTATGAACCTCTCCAGCCGCGCCGCGTACTCATCGAGCGGCAGGTACCTCTCCGGCTTGTCTGGATTGCAGTCATTGTGGGCGAACTGCAGCATCAAAAAGTCCCCAAGACGCAGATGGCCTGCGATGTCGTCTAGCCGCCCCTCCGACTCGAACGTAGAGAGGCTGCGGCCTCCCATGGCGCAGTTGTCTATGACGATCTCCTGCAGCGTATAGAGCCTCTCCTGCGGGAAATCGCAATCCTCCCTGTGCGACTCCCTGCATACCTCCCCGCCGTAGGCAAAGGACGCGAGCATCTGTCCCCAGCCGCGCATACCGCCGCCGTCCTCGCCATAGCTTTGCATGGTCGAATCCCCGGCGAGAAAAATCGCCGGACGCCGCGTCTGCGCCGGCAGCACGTATTTGAAATCCATGTCGCCCGCGTAATAAAACGAGGGATATACCGGCTGGTTGTAGCAGTTATTCTGCCATGCCACGCCGCAGCGGTATTGCGGATCCTGCATGAATGTAAACAGCTTGTGCGGCGCGTCGTCCACGGCGGTATATATGCGGATTGCGCTGTCGTCCGCGAGCCTCAGCAGCAGCTCTTCCCTGTAATCCCCGAAAATGCCGGCGGCCAGACATGGCACGCCCTTGGTGCCGTGGTTGGTCATGGTGCCCCGCGGCTCCAGGAGAATGCCCCTGCGCGGATCGCAGATCCTGCCGATCTGGCAGCCGTCCCTGGCCTGTCCCAGGTAATCTGGGCCGTCTGTGACCTGCGTGGTCAAATCCCCGGCCCAATAGATCCTCATATTCGTGGACGGGGCCGGGATGTCCAGCTTATTCCCCTTGCAGTCCATGACGTCGTTGACCCATACCTGCAGCCCGCGCACATTGTCCGCAATATCGCCTACCATGCATCGGCCCAGATCGCCCTCGAAATATTCGCCGAAATACGCCTCCCCCGTCTCGGCGTCGCGCAGCGCGTAGCCATACGGAACGCTAGCGCCCTCCTCGAATACGTTGAATATCTCCTTTCCCGGGCGGTCAGGATCTATATCCGCCACGTGCATCGCGTCGCCGTGTCCCAGCTTGGCGATGGAGCCGTCCGGCTTTTTCGCGCGGGCGGAATACAGCAGGCTCCCGTCGTGGTCGATCGCGGCAGCGCCGTAGATTATCTCCATGCACCCGTCCCCGTCGATATCCGCCGTGGATATGCTGTGGTTGCCCTGGCCCGCCAGGTCGCCCCATACCGGATCTGTCCCGATGTTACAATGCCGGGATGGATTAAACGGATTGTCCATCGGGACGAATCCCGAATCCGCGCACCATTCTTCCTTAAACCTGTTTTCAAAAAAAGAGTAGGCCACCACGCAGGCTCTCGTATAATATCCCCTGCAGAATATCATATACGGCCGCTCGCCGTCCAGATATGCGACCCCCGCCAGAAAGCGGTCCACGCGGTTGCACGGCTCTATGCGTTTCCAGGCGTAGTCCCCCCACATCAGCCCGTCGTCTCCCCTCTCCGGCTTGTAGCGTATGGTGTCCAGCTCCCGCCCGGTCCCGTCGAACATCGTCAGATACTCCGGCCCCTCGTAGATAAATCCCTCGAATTCGTCCAGCTTATTTTTCGGATCTCGCGCCGGCGCCCATTTCTTTATAAAATAATCCGCCAGTGCCCCGGCGTCCTCGACGCATAGCGGATAATCATACCTCGCAGGGATGCCGAAACACTCCTCCAGCGTGCCCGGCCAATGCCCCGCCCTTACCTCCTCATGGTCCTTCCAGCCCATGAAGAGTTCCACGAGATGCTGCCGGTAATCCTCCCTGGAGCAGACATAATCGTCCTCGTTGGAATATCCAGCCTCCACGTCCTCCGGCAGCATGGTGATATACTCCTCGCCCGTGACTGTCCCATCCGGCGAAAAGCGCGTCATCTTCGTTCCCGGGGCCGTCTTTACCGCGAGCTCCGCCCTGCCGTCGCCGTTAAAATCATATACCATGAACTGGGTGTAATGCGAGCCGGCACGGATATTAGGGCCCATGTCCAGCCGCCAGAGCAGCGTCCCGTCCAGCCTGTAGCAGTCCAATATGCATCTCCCGGTATACCCCCTCTGGCTGACGTCCTTGGAATTGTCCGGCTCCCATTTCAGGATGTATTCATACTCGCCGTCCCCGTCCACGTCGCCGACGCTCATGTCGCTGGGATGGTAGGTAAAGGGCTGCCCCGCCGGGGTGACTCCGTCCGCCGGTTTTTTCAGAGGCAGGTCGATATAATTGTGCTCCCACGGCGCGACTTCCCTGCAGGCGGGCTGCTCCTTGCCGGAATATATCGCGGCCACCGAATAGCGGTCCGACGCCGTCCCGTCCGGATCCCGGTAGCTGGTCCTGTCTGTCACCACCGACAGCCTCTCGCCGTTTTTATAAACGGCAAAGTCCGCTCCGGACAGCCCCGAATCGGTATAGCCGTTCACCTCGGACCGCAGGAGCCGCCAGCTCATGCACACGCCCTGCGGAGTGCATGCCGCGACAAGGCCGCGCCCTATGTTTTCCAGCTGCGGACGCAATATACGCCCGACCGGGGTCTGCACCGGAGAGCTCTCGGCGAGCGCCGCCCCGGAGTCAGAACAGGCGCGGACTTTCAGGTAATAAGGGATGTCCGTGGAACGGCGGAATCGATAAGGCGCCTCCCGGACCGGCTCCAGATCCTTATATATCTGTGCCGGCGTGTCGCGGTCGGACCAGGATATGATATAATACGCGGCATTGTCCACCGGATTCCAGGATATGGTTACCCCATCCTCGGACAATTCGCTTAGAAAAACCCGCATCTGTTTTTCCATGGTATTTTTTACCTCCAAATTTATTGATTTTTAGCCAGCTCACGCATCAACAGGCTATACCGGCGCGCGGTCCGGAAAAATACTATGACGAACAGCACGCAGACCGCGAACCACGCGATGGCCACCAGCAATCCGAAAAAAGCCGTGCCCTCGATAAAAAATTCCCCCACGATGCAGATATAGCTGACGATGTAGGCGATCTCCACCGCCAACCGCCAGCGATCCAGGATGAACCCGTTTAAGTGCGTGCCGACCGCATCCTCCAGCTCCGCGACGCCGTCGGTCAGCAGCTTGAGAAGATATAGCATCGCGATTATCTCGGTCACGCTGAGCGCCAGCCCGAGCAGCCCGGTGGGCGAGAAGACGCGCACCGCGACCGAATAGACTGCCATGAAAATGCCAAAATATCCTGCCCTGTTAAAATTATATGCATCTTTTTTCAGCTTCGCCGCGTTGCCCGCGATCAGCAGATAACCTATGAAATCCGGCAGGATATCTATGGCGCGGCCGCCAATCGTCACGTTTATGTTGAAAAAAACCAGAATCAACCCAGCCGCTATCAGATACATCCCGCGCCTCCTATCAATCGTTCAAAAAGGACGCCGTAAGAATCCTTTTCTTACGGCGTCCTGATTACGTCGCCCAAAAGCCGGCATACTACTGCTGATCGGCCTTATACGCGTCATTCACTTCCTGCTTCATCTGCGCGCCGCCCTGGTTCTCCCATTCCGTCACTTTGGCCTGGAAGCCGTCCCAGTCGATAGCGCCGGTGATATACTGTGTCCTGGCGTCGTTTATGGTCTGCGCCAGGATCGTTCCGTTGTTCGCATAGGTGGTAGACGTGGTCAGATACTTCTCCGCCGGATTGAACACCGCGTATTTCGCGTTCTCCTCCATAACCTCGTCGCACTTGATATACGGCTCCGTCCTGTTCGCGACTACCGCCCCGTCAAGCTGGAAGGGTATATAGGCGACGGCCTGGTTCAATCCCTGGTGGGGATAGTTCGCCTGCTCCAGATCAGAATGTATCGTCGCGCTGCCGTCGTCGTTCAGGTCATACGTCAGGCCCTCGATACCGAAATCAGCGAGCGCGCGCATCTCCACGGAGTTCATCTGGTCGAGGAATTTCAGGCAGTTCTTCACATCCTCCTCGGTCTTTGCGCCGTCCTTGGTGATCAGGAAATATCCGTTGTAGACCTGTACTGCCGCCGTATGGCCGTTCACCGGGCCTACCAGCTCCATGCTGGCAGTCTCATCGGGATTCACAACGCTCTTTATGTCGTTTTCCTGGAAATACAGCCACGCGCGGCGTCCGGCGCTGTCGATGCAGTCGACGATGCTGCCCGCCTCGCCGCGCTGTACGGCCTGGCCCCAGTCGCTCGTCTGCACCGTCACGAAATCGCTGCGGATAATGCCGTTGTCATAGAGCTTCTTTATCCAGTCAACGGCTTCCTTGTACTCCTCGGTCTCGTGTACTGGCACCAGTTCGCCGTCTTTCTCCACCCAGCCGTAGCCGCAGCCGAACCATGTCATGATGATATCCATCCAGCCGGTATACTCGCCGACCGACTCCATGCCATAGGTATCGTCCTTTCCGTTGCCGTCGGGATCGTCATGCGTGAATTTGTCCAGCATGTCGTACACTTCGTCCGGCGTCGTGGGCGGCGTAGTGACGCCGACCTTCTCGGCCCAGTCCTTCCTGTAGCTTAATCCGTAGCGGCCCGTGTTGCGCAGCTTCGGAATGCCGATAATCTGGTCGTTGATGGTCAGAAGGTCGTACACATTCTCGGGAGCCTGCGAGAGATACGGATAGTCGCCGCTGTCCAGGAAAGGCTTCAGATCCCAGAACGCGCCCTGCTGCGCCGCCTGGATGATCGTGCCGGAAATGGAACCGGTCGCCGCCATTATCATGGGGATGTTCTTCCTGTCCATGAGCGTCAGGTTGAACGTGTCCTCATAGGCGTCGCTCGCGGAAAACGTCCAGTCGACAGATACCCCGGTAAAGTCCTCGTAAGCCTTTTTGATCTCATCGACGTTCGCCCTGCTGCTGTCCATCTCGCCGCCGAAGAACGACGGAACCATGATGCTGATGGTAGGCAGCGTGCCGTCCGACTGCCCCTCGGCATCTCCGCCGCCGTCCGTCCCTGCCTCTGCCTGGTCGGCGCCGGCTTCTTCCTGCCCGCCCGACGTATCCTGCTGTGTGTTGCCGCCGGAGTCTCCGCCGCCTCCGCAGCCCGCAACCGTGCCCGCGACCATGCATGCCGCGAGGAGCATCGCTAGTTTCTTTTTCATTTTTTCCCCTCCTTGATGAAAATATAAAATATATCACTGCACGGCCAAAGGCCGCACTGTACCATATAATATCCCATGCCGCTTATCATCCCTTTACGGAGCCGACCATGACGCCCGCAGTGAAAAACCTCTGGATGAAGGGATATACGATAAGTATCGGCACTGTCGCCACGACCGTGGTGGCCATGCGCACCGCCTTGCTGGGCGGGCTGCCCGCCGCTCCCCAGTCGAAACCGGCATCCTCGGCGAACGACCCGGTCAGGAAGATAATACGCCTCAGCACGATCTGCACGACTTCCTTCGCGGGATCCTGGATATACATCATGGCGTTGAAGTATGAGTTCCAGTGGCCGACCGCGTAAAACAGCGACACCGACGCCAGCACCGGGCCCGACAGCGGCAGGATGATGGTCAGGAAAGTTATCAGGTCGTTCGAGCCGTCCACGGTCGCCGCCTCCTCCAGCTCCAGCGGCAGCCCCTGGAAATAATTCTTTATGATGATCATGTTAAACGCGCTCATGGCGCCCGGCAGCCACAGGGCCCAGAAAGTATTTTTCAGATGCAGCACCTGGGTAATCAGGAGGTAGTTTGGCACCATGCCTCCGCTAAAGAGCATGATCACGATGACCATGTTCATGAAAAAGTTGCGCCCCTTCAGATACGGCCTGGACAGCGGATACGCCATGGTGCAGGAGACGAACATATTGATCAGCGTGCCGACCACCGTGACGATAAGCGAGTTCTTCAACCCTCTGAACACCGAGCCGTCGCGGACGATATACACGTAGGCGTTGAGCGAAAAATCATGCGGTATGATGAAGAAAGGCCGCTCGATGATCTCCCTCTCGGTCGCGAACGAGGCGCCGAACACGTACAGAAACGGAACGACGCACACGAGCGCGCACAGCGCCACGATAACATACAAAAGGATCTGGACCAGCTGATCTCCCGGCGTGCGCTTTATGGCGTTGCTGCGGGATCTTGCCCTCGTTTTAATCTCAGCCATTCTATGCACCTCCTCCTAATATAAGCCGGACTCGCCAAGCATCTTCGCGACCTTGTTGGCTCCGAGGACCATGATCATACTGACGACCGACTTGAACAGACCCGCGGTCGTAGCCAGGGAATACTGCCCCTGCGAGACGCCCCTGTTGTACACGTAGGTATCGAACACCTCGGAGACGTTCCGGTTCATGGCGTTCTGCATCAGGAAGATCTGCTCGTAACCGGTATTCAGCAGCGCGCCGACTTTCATGATCAGCATGATGACGATAGTGCTGCGGATGGCCGGGAGCGTCACGTGCCACATGAGGTTCCACCGCCCGGCCCCGTCAATCTTCGCCGCCTCGTAGAGCTCCTGCGACACGCCGGTCAGCGCGGAGAGATAGATGATGGTGCCGTAGCCGGTCTCCTTCCAGAGGTTCTGCCCGACGATGAGCGGCACGAACAGGTCCGGATCGGCCAGGATATCCGGCGCTTTCCCGCTCGGAGTGATTTGCGCGATCAGATTGTAGACGACGCCGTCAGTCGAGTTGAACAGCTGGAATGTGAGCGTAGCCACGATGACCAGCGAGATAAAGTGCGGTATGTAGACGAGCGTCTGAGAAAAACGCTTGAACCACATGCAGCGCAGCTCGTTCAGTATCAGCGCCAGTATGATCGGCGCCGGAAACGCGAACAGCAGGTTCGCGAAAGAGATAGCGAGCGTATTGCGCAGCAGGTTCATGAAATCTGCGCCGACGAACAGCATCCTGAAGTTGTCGAACCCGACCTTGGGGCTCTTTATCAGGCATTGCACGATGTTGCTGCCCGCGTATGGGCTGAAATTCTCGAAAGCCATCACGAGTCCGCCCATAGGCAGGTAGCAGAACACGAGCATCCATAGAACGCCGGGCACCAGCATCGCGTAGAGCCAGCCGTGCTGCGAGAGAGCCTTTTTCCACGTGGTCTCCGTGTGCATCGGCTTCGCCGCCTTCGCGGCAGTTGCAGGTTTACTCATAAAATCCCCCCTATACATGTGTAATTTATCGCAGGGGCTTTGCCCCAACTTTCTACTAAATTATAAACCTTGCGGGTGCTCTTTTCAAAGCAATTTTTGACAATAATTGCGCAATAAACGTCAATTACTATGATAGCCCCGTCAAGCGGCCATGCTGACATTGCAAGGTGGTATGAGCAAAAAAGCGGCGCGACCGGAGAGAGCAACGCGATTTGCGAATACCGCCGGCGATTGCGAGAGTGCCGTAGGCAAGGAGCAATCGGCTTTCATCCATGGTATTGCCCCGCTTGCGCTGAATGGGAGTTTGGTGATATAATGCGCTTGACTAAAATATCGAGGAGGTAACTAGAAATGGGTTTATTTTCTCCCGACCTGAACGGCATGGGCCCCGGGGGTACTCCGGAGCCGGCGGAAAAACGCGGCATAGCGCGATTCATAGAGATAATCTCCCGCGATATTTTCAGCCTGCTGGCTTCCGGCGCGCTGGCCATGGCCAGCTGCCTGGTCTATGCGGTCGGCATGAAGATAAGTATCGACAGCCATGCCCTTTTGATAATGCTGATCGCCGGACCGGTCGGAGGAATGATCGCCGCACCGCAGCTCTGCGGCATGGCGGACACGATATTGCGCGCGCTGCGCGACGAGGCGGGATTCTGGTGGATGCGCTACCGGGCGGCATGGCTGCGCAACCTGAAACCCGCGCTGCTTACCGGCTTTTTTGGGGGGCTGCTGTTCGGATTCCAATATTTCATGCTGGAACATATAGGCAGGATGGACGTCAGCCCGCTCATGGTCATACTGATGCTCGCCGGAGTCGCTCTCGCTACCGCCATCGCCTCGTGGATACTGCCGCAGCTCGTGCTGATGGAGCTGCCGGCGTTCAATCTTTTGATGAACTCGGTGCTGCTGTGCATACGCTATCCGCTGCGTACGCTGCTGATCACGGCGCTGCAGCTCGCCTACTGGCTCTTCCTGAAATTCGCGTTCCCATATTCTATTATTTTATTCGTATTGCTGAATTTCTGGCTGCCTATGCTGGTTACGCTGATGATAATCTACCAGCCGCTAGAGGATACGTTCCACATTAAGGAGACATTGGAAAATGACAACGCTGACGCCGCATTGGAATGACCGCTCGGACAAGCCGGACGGCCCGCAGGACCTGTCCGGAGCCAAAAAATGGGCAAACTGGTGGGGCTACCACTGGGGCTTCGTCGTTTTCGCGGCCATCATCGTCATCGGCGGCATCTCCCTGGCCCGCGACATGTTCTTCCGCCCTCGGCCCGATTATGAGATCGGCTATGTCGGCCGCGCCCCGCTGCCGGCCGGCGTGCGGACCGCTCTGCAGGAGCAGCTGGCCTCCCTGGGCCATGACGTAAACGGCGATGGCGAGGTCCTGGTCGAGATCGACGCCTACGAGATAGGCTTCGACGAGGAGGGCATGATGGACGTCGAGGCCGCGACCGCCGCCACGACCGGCCTGACGGTCGACCTGTCCTCGGGCGGCATGTATCTGCTGCTGCTAGACGATCCCGAGGGCTTCCAGTCGCGGATGGGCGCGTTAAGCTATCTGGACGGCACGGTCCCGCCGGCAGGCGACGCAAGTTTCGGGGCGTCCGGCTGGCGGGACATGGTCTATAAATGGAACCGCTGCCCGGTGCTGCGCGGCCTGCCGCTCGGCACATACAGCCAGTTCGGGGATGAGGAGGGAGAAGAAAGGGACGCGCAGTCCTTCCTTTCCGGACTCTATATAGGGAGGCGCGCACTCCGGGACGATGAACAGCGGGAGAGATTCGCGGCAGACGCGATACTCTGGGACGCCTTGACGAGCGGAGCCGAGGCGGAATGAATCACCTGTATTCTTCTTCCACAGACACTCCGTCTAACGCGCAGGCACTGCCCGCAATCCTCGGCCATCTCTCCAGATATACCCGGTCGTCCTCGTAGAGGGCATAGACCTTTACTGTCAACTCTTCCGGAAAATCAAAATATCCCAGGCTCAGCGGCAGCCGCCGCCCGGTATAGAAATGGTCGTCGATTTTCTCCCCGTCCGCCCATATCTCGACGCCAAATCCCGTATAATCCAGCACCAGCCATGTATCGCGCCCCGACAGCCGGTCGAGCGCGCCAGGTTTTTCTGGATAGGATATCCGCACGCGGTAGGATATCCACTCCCTGGCCCTTTGCATCAACGCCGTCCGCGGGTCTGGAGAATCGGCGCCAGGCCCGGCCGGGCGGACGCCCCTGCCGCCCTCCTCAAACGAAACCGCGGCAGGCGTACCGCCGCGTTCCCTGACATAAGTGCTAAATATGCCCTCAGCCCCGGCTGGCGAGAAACCGTCCGGAACCTCGGAGAGTTCCGGCCAGGATAAGATCTTCGTCTTTGCGGGTCCTGAGACCTTCAGGCGGCCGCCCTCCTCCCAGACGTAGCCATCCGTGATAATCAGATAATCCCTGTCCAGCGTGACAGGGCAAGCGTCTCTCGCCTGGCTTCTCGTCAGATGCAGCACGTCTGCCTCCTTGCCGTCTTTCCAGGCAAATGAGGGTTCATTATCGCCGTAGAAAACATATGTATCCGCGCCGCCTCCCGAGAGCTTGCAGAGCGGCGTCGCGAGCGCGCTGACCAGCACGGCGTCCCCTAGCCGCATGTTATAAGGGAAAAAGCCGTAGGCCCCGCCCGGTATGTCCACCGGCGGGAATAATACCGCGTCCCCTCCCATGCAGGGGCCGGAGAACGAGACCATTTCGTGGCCGTCCATAACGCGCCGGCGAACGTAATTATTGTAAAAAACATATCCATGGCTGCCGTCATGGCGCACGGACCAGCGCAGGATATGCGTATCCTCCGGATCTGCGGCCTCTTCATCGATATATGCCGGAAGCGGCGCCAGATCCTCCCCGAAATCCCGAAGGAACATCGCCAGAAGCCTGATCTCCTTATAGCTGTCGGTGATAGATCCGTATTGCCCGATAGGCGCGGAAAAATCATAGCTTATCTCCGGCAGGTCGCTATCGTACCCGCTCTCGCGGCTCTCCTGCAACGTGGATAATCTGCCCTTGGGATTGCTGCCTCCGTGGTACATATAATATCCCAGGAGCGAGGCGCCGCTCGCAAGCTTCGCTATGGACATCGCCCCGACGTCCTCAGCGGTCCCGACAGGCCGCCTGTGGGCCGTCGGCTGGAGGCCGCCGCCCAGCTCCGCCGTCAGATAGGGATAGTCGGACTCGTTAAACGACGGCGCGTACTCCGGATGAAGGCCTCCGGCCGCCATGCCGTCCCGCTCACGGCAGATGATAAAATTCGGGCTGGCGGCTAGCTCCCCGACGCCCGGATCCCACGGCGCGTCGCAATAGCCGCCCATCACCGGCAGGGCGTCTCCTATCACCGCCCCGCCCCATCCGGTAGCGGTATATAGCGGAACTTCAAAGCCAAGCTCCTCCGCCATGGCCCGCAGCGTCCTCATGTGGGCGTTCCCCCGCTCGCCGCGCAGCCCGCCGGCATGCCCGTACTCATTCTCTATCTGGATGCCTATCACGGGGCCGCCATCCTTATCCATCATCCCCGAGGTCTGCTCCGCTATCCTGGCCCAGTATTCCCTCACGCATGACAGATAATCCTCGTCGTTCGAGCGCAGCTCCATGCCCTCCCCGCCCAGCTTCACCAGCCAGTCAGGAAAGCCGCCGTTGCGCGACTCGCCGTGCGTCCATGGACCCAGGCGCAGGAACGCTTTCAGTCCCAATCCGCCGCACAGTTCCAGAAAATACCTGACGTCCCTGCATCCATCAAAGTCAAAGACTCCCCTCTCCTCCTCGTGATGGATCCAAATCATATAGGTGGCGACTATACAGACTCCGCCGGCCTTCATCTTTCGCAGCGACTCCTCCCACAGCTCCCTCCTGTACCTAGTAAAATGCATCTCGCCCATCACCGGAAACCATGGCTTCCCGTCCCTGTACAGGCATTGCCTGTCATAAGTATATTCCGCGCTCATCTGATATCTCCCTATACCTAATATGAAAGCCCGGCCGCGATGGACTGGCATGGCATGTAACGGCGGGAAATACTCACCCGCGCGTCAGCTTTGCATATTCCGCTCCCGACGCTCTGGCCAGGTCGTCCGGACGCAGCGCGATCTGCAGGCCGACGCGGCCTCCGCTGACATAAATCTCGGGCAAAGCCCCGGCGGACGCGTCGATGCGTGTAACGAATTGCTTTTTCATGCCCACGGGCGTGCAGCCTCCGCGCACATATCCCGTGACGGCATTGATGTCTTTTACATGCAGCATCTCCACGCTTTTTTCCCCGATGCTCCTGGCCGCGGCCTTTAGATCGAGCTCTGCCGCGACCGGAATCACGAATACGAAATAATCTCCGTCCGCACCCACGGTGACCAGCGTCTTGTAGACCGCCTCGCGCGGCAAGCCCAGCATATCGGCGACCTTTATTCCATCGATAAATTCATCGCACCGGTAGGATATGCTCCTGTATGGGATGTCCATGGAATCCAGGATCCGCATGGCATTTGTCTTTGCGTCTTTCTGCCTGGCCATACGCCGCCCCTATAAAAAACTATATCCCCAGCTTGAAGAAACGCATGTCGCTCTCCAGGCGCGAGGAGATCGACATCAGTTTCTTCGATTCCTGCAAGAGCTGGGATATGGTGCCGTTCAGCTGCTGCATGGAGTTCGCCGTCTCCGTGGTGGATGCCGCGTTCTCCTCAGAGATCTCCGACAGATTCATCATGATCTGCGTGACCGCGCCGCGCACTTCGTTGCATTCCACGATAGCGTTCTTTATGACCGCCGTCTTGTCGCGCGACTGGGAAATGCCGCCGTTCACGATCTCGAACTGCCGCTGCGTCTCGGCAAGCTTTTCGTTCTGATCCCTCGTGGCCCGCTCGACTTCATCCATGATCTCAAGGATCTCCTGGAAATCCTCTATCAGCGCGGATATGACGCCGAATATCGTCTCGGCGGAACTGTTCGACTGGTCGGCAAGCTGCTGGATCTCCGTCGCAACGACGGCAAATCCCCTGCCGGCCTCTCCGGCGCGCGCCGCCTCGATGCTCGCGTTCAGCGACAGCAGGTTCGTCTGGTCGGCGATCGAGGAGATCAGCGATACCGCGTCCTTGATCTCTTCCACCGAATTGTTGGTTTTTTCTATCTGTTCGGCAATCCTGCGGATACTGTCGGTCATGTTGCGATTAGAAGCGCTCAGCTCGCCAAGTATCGACACGACTCCGTCGCTGGCCTGCTTCATGTTTGCCGAATTCTCGTCCAGCTCGGCTATGTCGGCGTTCATGCCCTCCATAAGGCTGCCGAGGTGTTCAATCTGGTTTGTCGAATTCTCGACGTCCCCCGCTTGGGCGGCCGCGCCCTGGGCGATCTCCGAGATCGAGTGATCTATCATCTCCGAAGTCTCGCCGGAATTTTGCGACATCTGCTCCAGCTCCGCGCCGGTCTGGTTCAGCTCTATCCCGCAGTTTACGACGTTGCGCATGACCTCGGACAGCTTGTCCGTCATGGTATTTAGCGATACGCCGAAGCCGTCGAATTCATCGTGATTGTTCGTCTGCGCCTTTACCATGATGTCGCCCTGCGAGATGTGCGAGAGAGTCCCCTCGAATTTTTTCACGCTCTTCTGGATCGTCGCTATTACGTACAATGTCAGGAAAATCACCAGCACGGCCCCTATGAAAAATACCGCGTAGATAACTACCGACATGGTCGTCTTCTGCGCCTTGGTCTGCTCCTCTATCTGGCCGCGCACCGCGCCGGTATCCGTCGTAAGCGCCTCGTTGAGGCTGTTGTTCTCAGCCTTGATAGAGAGTATCTGCCCGTCTTTTTCCACAATATCCCCCAGCGCCGCGATCTTCGCGTCGATGCCCGTGGAAAGAGTGTTTACGACATCCTCCTGCAGAGTATACAGCGGCGCGTTCCCGCTCATCTGCTCTAAGATGGCCGCGATGTCGTCCGGATAAGTCCCGGTATCGCTGCCCTCGGCGACGAGCTTGTTATATTCCGCGAAAAGCGCGTTGGCGCTCGCCAGGTTTCCCGCGAAATCGTATTTGTCATTTATCGCGGAGGATACGCTCACGCTCGGATTCTCCGCATCCTCGAAATAGATGTCAAGGGTGATCGTATCGTAATCGGAGCTGTTGAGTTCCCCGAACGGCAGCATGAACCGGGCCTCCTGCGCATTCCCGCCGGTATCCACGTAAGCGCCCTTGAAATACAGGCTGTCCTTGCCGTCGAACTGCGTTATACGCGCATCCGTGTACGAATCCCCGATGGCCTTGGCCAGATCCTCATCCGTGACTGATGCGAGGTCGAACGGCGTGTCGTCCAACATGATGTTAGTGATGTTTATGTCCCCGGTATAGTCCACCCCGGTGGACGTCACGCGCACCACGAACGTATCCCTCTTGCCCAGCTCCGGCAGCGCGCCGGCGAATGACGCCTTGCGCCATGTCTTGCCGTCGGCCTTCACCTTGTCAAGCGACGATATATCGCATTCCACCCAGAATATATCCGCCCAGCTGTTCTCGTTCTCCATCTGCGCCACGGCGGAGAGGATCGACTCGTCATTTTCCAAAAACGAATTGTAGAGGCCCTCGCCATCCTTAAAGCCCCTTTCGCCAAGGAGCGCCGAGAGCTCCTGGGTATTGGCCGCGGCGGAGTCGATGTTCGCGGAAATGCTCTCCAGATCCGCATGAAAACTCTTCCCCTTGCTGGCGTCCAGCGCCGACGCGGCGGCGGACTGCATGGACGACAGATTAGACGAAATCGTGCCATAATGGCCCACGTCAAGGTCGTATAAGAACGTGATCTCCTCCGACGTATCCTCAGCCTGCTTGAGGTTGATGTTGTTAATGTCGTCGAGTACCTGGCTGTTATCATTGTTGCTGTTCATGATATAAATGCCGGTAAAGCCCAGGATGATGGTGCAGATGATAGAAACCGCACCAAGGATGACTAGCTTTGATTTGATACTGTTCATTTGCCCTCTCCCTCCATTGTGAACCCCCATGCCCCGCATGCGGGCATCGCCCGTTAATACGTTAATATTCCACCTTTTCCGTGCTGCCGTCGGAATACGTGATTACCTCGACTCCATGCTCCCCATTCTCGCAATTCGGGAATTTCTCCCGGCTGACAACCTTCTTCTCCTCCTGCCCGGCGCCGTTCCCGACGCCGCCTGAGGCGCCCTCATCCTTCGCGCCGCCATCCGCCGCGCCGCTCTCCCCGGCAGGCTGCTCCCCGGCCGCTCCATCAGACGGGCCGCCATTCCCGCCGCAGCCTCCGGAGAGGCACGCGGCCATCGCCAGGACGATAAATAATACCGCCATCCTCTTCATCTTTTCGCATTCCTCCTACTTTCAAATTATGCTCAACTCTATCACGCTATCCTCCGAAACGGCCCCGGCGTCGATAAACAGACTGAATCCCTCGCGCCCGTCCGGCAGCGATGCCGGGACCGCCTCATACGCCCGCCCGTCTATGCGTAAAAAAATACGCGCGTCCGTCCGCAACGCGTCCTCCGCGATCGCGCCCGAAACCAGCTTATACTCTCCCCAATCCTCAACCGTGAGGCTTTCAATGGCATCTGAGAATGCCGCATCCATCGCCTCCGCCGGAGATGCCGGAACTAGCGGCACGTCCGAAGCCATCTGCGGCAGGAAGCGTTCCGCCCTCACGATCGCCACCGCGTCCGCCTCATGGTCTGCCACATCAGTCAGGGGATACGGGACCGCCCTGGAAAAATAGGCCTCGCCATACGCCTCCGCCATAAACGGCAGCAGGCTGTTTCCAAACGAATCGCGATACATCACGAGGCTGCCCGACGCGCCTTCGTGCCTGGTCGTTATCTTCGGATCAAAATTGCTCTCCACGGGCTCCGTATATGTAAATTGCGGCATCGGATCAAAATAGTATTCTTCCTCTTTTTTCACCGCCGCGGGGAACAGCATCCCGTCCAGGTCGCCCTCGTGATCCCTGCGGATCTCATACCGGCGGCCCGCATAGGACGCGTGCCCCTTTTCCAAGGCAGAAAGAATCGAATCCGCCGCGAGCGCCGCACCCCGGTTGTCCCAATGCGAATCGCGCTTGTGGTATAGCGTCTCCTCTCTTCCCTCGAATACGCCACGCAGATCGGCGTAGTTGACGCCCTCAGCCTCAAGCCAGGGAATAAGCCGCTGCAGATTGCTGTTTTCCGCGCGGAACCCGCGGTAATAATATGGCATATATTCCCCATAGAGGGTATTTTTATTCGGCGCGACCGCGAATACGAAGCCGGCTCCGTTTTCCGCCGCATATCGCTGTGCCATCGCCATAGAATGGGCGACGTCGAACAGCTGCCGGTCCGTCATAGGAGCCGACCCCTGATAGTCCTCCAGGGAATCCTTGTAATAGAGCCAGCCGTCCGTGCCCAGGATCACGCCGTCTGCCGCCGAAACGCCAAAAAGGGAGTCGATAAATGCGCGCCCGGTCACCAATTCGCTTCGAAACGCGAAATTATCCTCGAAATACGCGCCGGCATCGGCTAATAAGCGCTCATTCACGCCGTCCCCGTCGAAAAACTCCGGCTTTTTTGCGACGTCCGCGCTCTCCGCCGACGCCTCCCTCCCGCCGAAAAGCAGACCGGCGGACGGGACAAGGCAGATGGCAAGGAAAGCCGCGATATAAATAGCATATATTTTTTTCATTCTTATTATCAGAATCTAAAGTATATAAAAGGATTGTACGTCCCGCCGGCCAGGCAAATAATGCAGAGGATAAGCACCATAAGCGACAGCGGCCATGATATCTTTGAAAACGCCGGCGAGGAGAACGCCTCCTTTACCGGCATGGACAGCACGACGCCGACAAGAAATACCGCGATATTAAGCGGCGTCAGCACCGACATGCACAGCCTCATCGCGGCATCCCCGGAATGGAATCCGGCAAACATCCGCCCTACCCAGAATATGCCCTGCGCCATGTCGTCAGCGCGGAAAAATACAAATCCGATCATTACAACGAGAAGCGCGTATGCATGGCCTATCCATCTTACGGCCCTGCCCTTTTTCCGGAAAAACGGGATATATTCTTCCAGCATGAGGAAAAAGCCATGAAACAATCCCCAGAAAAGGAACGTCATGTCGGCACCGTGCCAGATGCCAGTGCACGCGAACACGATGATCTTGTTAATGGCCGTCCTCGCCTTCCCCTTGCGGTTCCCTCCGAGCGGAATATACAGGTATTCGCGAAACCATCCCGACAGCGAGATATGCCATCTCCGCCAGAATTCCGTGATGGAAAATGCAGTATACGGATAGCGGAAATTTTCCTTGAAATGGAATCCGAACATCCATCCCAGGCCGATGGCCATATCGCTATATCCGCTAAAATCGAAATAAATCTGCAGCATATACGCCGCCGCGCCAATCCAGGCTGCCGGCATATTTATCCCATCGGCGTATGCCCCGAAAAGCGTGTCCGCCACCGCGCCCATACGGTTGGCAATCAGTACCTTTTTCCCGAGCCCCGCGATAAAACGGCGAATGCCGCGCGCTATACCGTCGGCGGTCTGCCTCCTGTCCGCAAGCTCTGCCGCAACGTCATGATATTTGACGACGGGGCCCGCTATAAGCTGCGGGAAAAAAGAAATATAGAGCAGGACGCGCGAAAAATCCTTCTCCGCCGGCATCTCTCCCCGGTATACGTCGATCACATAGGACAATGCCTGAAAAGTATAAAATGATATCCCGATCGGCAGCGCGACGTCCGGAACCGGGATGGCAATGCCGGGCACAACATTCACAAGCCCCGCGAGAAATCCGGCGTATTTAAACACGCACAGAACGCCCAGATTTTCTACCACGGATAACGCGGCCAGGATCTTTTTCGCCCGCGAGGCGCGATATATCAGCAGCGCCCAGATATAATTTATGAACGATGAGGCGACCATCAGCAATACATAGACCGGCTCCCCATACGCGTAAAATATCAGGCTGGCAATCAAAAGCAGGCAGTTCTTCGCCGCCATGGAGCGGCAAAGCCTGTAAAGAGCCAGCACCGACGGCAGAAAAATACTGATAAAAACTAGCGAACTGAATGGCATGGCCGGCTCCTACAATATTACCGTCGCGTACTTCGTATTTTTATAGCCGCCATACATATTTTTTATTGATTTTTGATTGCGCTTTTTCAGGAAAAATCCGCCATATTTTTTCGCATCCCCTCCAGACTTCGCGACGTCTATGGTAGGATCGCATATGTACCAGGACTTTCCAATCTTCACCTCCGCCCAGCCGTGATCCTGCAATCTTCCATTGAAGTAATCCGTCTGGCCGTATGCTACCCGTACCGGATATCCCGTCGCCTTTTTCGCGAGATACGCGTACAGCGCCGCCGAATGGAAGCAGCTCCCCCTGCGCTTTTCCAACATCTCCAGGGCCAGATCCTCCTGCCAGCCGCCGTAAGCCCGCTCTTCCAGCCATTCATCGGCATAATCCGACATCATGATATTTTGCGAGGTATAATTTTTCTCCAGATAAACAAAGAGTTTTTTTAATTTTTTCTTATTGCCGTCCCCGGCATCCGTCTGCCCCCTTACGATATCTGAAACTCCCGTTTTAAGCTGCCGCTCTGCAGATGCCGCGGATGCCTCCGCTTTTATCCCATGGCATGCCGGCGCTATCGCAAGCATTGCTGCAAGGCAGGCGGCGGCAATCCGCATTCCAATCCTCATCTTCATGCCTCTATTCTCCCTCCGCCCACATGAATATCTCCATGCCGCTGTCCGTCCGGAACGTGCCTACCGTATAATCGGGATAAGCCCATTCGCCGTCCTCGCCTGGCTCGCCTTCGTATAAATAGCAGCTTCCGCCGTAATAATTTCTCTCGAGCGGTTCGCCGAGCAATCTCTCAAGGGCGTCTATCTCCTTTTCATATGACGCGGCCTTTTGGAGCTTTTTAGTCTTCGCGGCATTTAACGCGCCCTTGGAATTAAACGCGTAGAACTGGCCGTCGACGACATGGATCCCGGTGAGGGCCAATCCCTTCTTATCGAAATAATACCTGCCGGCGCCTGCCGTAATCCAGCGGTTCTTCACCTTCCTGCCGTCCGAATAGCACGAATATCCGCCCTTTACTTTCAGCAGAACCGGGCCGGCGACATGCGAAGCATCATCTTTGCCGGATTCCGACTCCCATGCCGGCTTTCCCGAGGCCTGCGCAACGTCCTCGGCAACCGCCGATGTGCAGGGTACCGCGACATGCAGGATAGGATGCAGTACATATGCCTTATAGCCCGCGCCGTAATACTTATCGTAATCCTTGGCCTGGGCAAACAGCGGGTCATACGCGAGGCCGCCTATCTCGGCCCATGAATGGCCCTCCCCCTCGCTGTCGTTGCAAACATAGACGTCGTCACAGCCTATGGCGCTCGCAAGATACGCGAGAGCCGCGCCGTCAGCGTGGCAGTCGCCACAGCCGTTCAGGAAATGGTCGTTCGCATGCACTATCGGCCAGTCGGGCGTGTTCTCAAACTTCCTCCATGTGCGGTAATTTTTCTTCATCACCCAGTCGAAACAGGCCTTCAGCTTCTGATCCTCCGTCATACCGGAATTCGTGATCTCCGCGGCGATGGAACGCGCCGTCAGCAATGTCGCATAATCCCGTGCCTCGAGGCTGGTCATCTTTTTCCCATCGCAGTGATAGTACGTGGTTTTTTTATCCCTGACTTTCTTCGAGGCCTCGAGCATGCCGCTGTCGTTCAGGAAATAAGTGGTATCCCCGGATTTGAACGTGCCGGTGCGCATGACGCCCTTCGAGTCAAAAAAATACCATTTGCCTTCGATTTTTTTCAGCCCGGTCGCGAGGACGCCGTCCTTGTCCAGATGGTACCTTTTATCGCCCGAGGCAATCCAGCGCCCTTTCAAGGCGGCCCCGCCCGCATATTCCGGCATCCCCGAAAGGCACGATACGGCTATCAGCAAGGCGCACAATACCTTCGCGCATCCGGATCTCATAAACATATTCCGCATAAAGCAATTCTCCATAACGCTACTTTCTTGATTCTAGCACTTTTGCGGCTGACATTCAACAAAAAAATCCGTTGAACCGGGCCGGGATTGCTGTTATAATTTTCACGGAAACGCGGCTTGCCCGCGAATACTATCATTACGGAGGAACTGTCAATGGAACAATCGATTTTTCCCGAAGGCTATGCGTCCGCGCTGAACCTGCACGACACGCAGATCGCCATCAAGACCGTCAAAGACTTCTTTCAGACCCACCTCGCGCAGAACCTGAATTTGACGCGGGTGTCGGCGCCGCTGTTCGTCCTGCCCGAATCGGGGCTGAACGACAACCTCAACGGAGTGGAACGCCCGGTGGCATTCGGCATCAAGGAACAGGGCGACAAGACCGCGGAGGTCGTCCACTCGCTCGCGAAATGGAAACGCTACGCGCTGGATAAATACGGCTTTACCGCCGGAGAGGGATTATATACGGACATGAACGCCATCCGCCGCGACGAGGCGACTGACGCGATCCATTCGATCTTCGTGGACCAGTGGGACTGGGAGAAGGTCATCACAAAGGAGCAGCGCACCGTCGAAACATTCAAATCAGCGGTAGGCGCCGTATACAAGACGCTGCAGCAGACCGAGAAATATATGTCCATCGAATACGACTATATCGGGGAGACGCTGCCGCGCGACATCACCTTCGTCACGTCACAGAAGCTGCTGGAGAAATACCCCGGGCTGGACGCCCGGGAACGCGAATATGAGATCTGCAAGGAGCGCGGAGCCGTATGCATCATGCAGATCGGAGACAAGCTGTCAGACGGCAAGCCCCACGACGGACGCGCGCCGGACTATGACGACTGGTCGCTAAACGGCGACATCTTCGTGTATTATCCCCTGCTCGACATCGCGCTGGAGATCTCGTCCATGGGCATCCGCGTCGATGAGAAATCACTGGCGGAACAGCTGGATAAAGCCGGCTGCGCGGATCGCGCGAAACTGCCTTTCCAGAAAGCCATACTGGAGGGACGCCTGCCCTATACGATAGGCGGCGGCATCGGCCAGTCACGCATCTGCATGTTCTTCCTGCGCAAGGCCCATATCGGGGAGGTGCAGAGCTCTGTCTGGCGCGAGGACACGCTAATCGCCGCGGAGGCTGCCGGCGTGCAGCTGCTCTGACCGCCTGGCGGGGCTTTCATAGCGATAGCGGGAGCCGTCAGGCTCCCGCTATCACGTCTTGCATAGTATATAATCCCGGTCCTTTTCCCTTCAAAAACTTCGCTGCCTCTATCGCGCCTTTACCGAATACCGCGCGGGAGTATGCCGTATGCCTGAACTCTATGACCTCGTCGGTTCCGGCGAAGATTACCTCGTGTTCCCCGACTATCGTGCCGCCGCGTACCGAGGATATGCCGATCTCCTTTGCGTCTCTTTTCTGCCTGCGGCCGCTGCGGTCATAGACGTATCCGTATCCTCCTCCCGCCGCCTCATTGACCGCGTCCGCCAGTGCGAGCGCCGTCCCGCTGGGCGCGTCAAGCTTCTGGTTATGGTGCTTTTCCACGATTTCCACGTCAAAGCCCGCCGGAGCGAACACTTTCGCGGCCTTTCGCAAGATGTCGATCAACGTGTTGACGCCCAGCGACATGTTCGCCGACCTCAGCACGGCGACCTTTTTCGACGCCTCTTCCACTTTTTCCAGCTGGGCCTCGGAGAGCCCGGTCGAACACAGCGCAACCGGCATCCGCTCTGCAACGCACCAGTCGAGCAGCGCGTCCGCCGCGCCGGCGTTTGAAAAGTCGATCAGCGCGTCCGCCGCGATACCGCATTCGTCCAATGTCGCGAAGACCGGGAAATCATTCTTTTTTTCCGTGTATGTATCGACTCCGGCGACTATGCTTATGCCGGGGTCTTGCGCCGCAAGCCCCGCGATCATCTGCCCCATCCGTCCGTTGCAGCCGTGCAATATTACGTTGGTCATACCGTTCCCTTCTTTCCCTCTTTGCCAACAGGCGCTATTCTACGACCTTCAAGCCATAATCCTTCATCACCCGGATGAGCTTCTGGGCGTTCGCCTCGCCCATCTCGCACAGCGGCGGGCGCAGGGGGCCTGCCGCGAATCCCATCGCGTCCAACGCGCGTTTGACCGGTATCGGGTTTACCTCGGAAAAGAGCGCGTCTACCAGTTCGCGGCCCTTCAGCTGGATCCTCGCGGCCGCCGCGAAATCGCCGTCTAAGGCATATTGGCACATGTCATGCACGTCGCGGGGCGCGATGTTCGCCCATACGGATATCACGCCTATCGCGCCGATGGACATCAGCGGCACCACTATGCCGTCCTCTCCGGAGTACATGTCGATATTCCCGTCACACATATCCATCGTGGCCACGGCCTGCGCCACGTTCCCCGTGGCCTCCTTTAAGCCCACGATGTTGTCATGTTTCTTTACCAGCGCGGCGACCGTCTCGGGCATGATGTTGCATCCGGTGCGGCCCGGCACGTTGTAGATGATGATAGGCAGATTCGTCGACTCCGCGATCTGGCTATAATGCGCGATAAGCCCGGCCTGCGTCGCCTTGTTATAGTAAGGCGTCACGACCAGCGCTCCGTCCGCGCCCGCCGCCTCCGCCTCGCGCGTCAGACCGATGGCGGTCTTAGTGCAGTTGGAGCCGGTGCCGGCCACTACCGGGACGCGGTGACGGGCCATGCGCACCGCCTCGCGGATCACCTCCTCGTGTTCCTCCATTGTCAGCGTGGAACTCTCGCCGGTCGTGCCGGCGATCACGATGCAGTCCGTGCCGTTATCGATCTGGAACTGGATAAGCTCGTCTAATTTGTCATAATCGACTTCCAGCGTATCCGTCATCGGCGTGACTATCGCCACGCCCGAACCCTTGAATATTGCCATATCCTATACCTCCTGCAATGCCTGCGGCAACCGCCCCGCTCCCCCGCGAAGCCCTACTTCTCCGACTCAATCTTGTAGATCTCGTCCGCGTACTGCCGGATGGACTCCGGCAGGCAGCGTCCGGTCAGGATGAGATCCATCCCGGCTGAGCGCGTTTTCACGATGTTTTCCAGCTCCTCCTGAGGCAGCAGCCCCGCGTCCGGCAGGCCTAGCGCCTCATCGAGGATTAAAAGGTCGCATTCCCCGGTCTGCAGCACCTTGCGCGCGAAATTGACGCCGTTTTTGATATTCATCCGCGCCTCATCCTTCTCCTCAGGCGTCAAATCCGCGTAACAGCCGCCGCTCTTTTCAAACTGAAAGACCTTGATCTGCGGCTCCAGCTTTTTCATGAACCGCGCCTCATCCTCCATCCGCCCCTTTAGATAATGTATGACAAAGACGCTCCTGCCGGCGCCCGCGGCCCGTAGCGCGTACCCAAGAGCGGCGGTCGACTTGCCGCGTCCCTCGCCATAAAAGACCCGAACGATTCCCGTATCCATACTCCGTTCCTCCAAAAATGGGCCCTGCCCTCATGAATCCATGGTAGGATAGCACATTTTGCAAGAAATGTAAAGACTGGATGCAACTATTCGCAATCCGGGCAGGGCATGAATGAAAGCCCGCGGATTGCTCCGTGCCTGCGGCACTCCCGCAATCGCCGGCGGTATTCGCAAATCGCGTCGCTCTCTCCGGTCGCGCCGCTTTTTTGCTCATACCACCTTGCCCGTCAAATGTCCATGCAGCCTTGCAAGCAAGCTTGCCGGCTGCATGGCCGCTTGACGGGGCTTTCATAATAAAAAGTTCTTGCATATTCCGCGTTTTTTGGTATTATAGTATGCGGTCAAAGGAATGGAGGAAGCGAATATAATGAAAACAAAGAGAAACGACATCCGCAACATCGCCATTATCGCGCACGTCGACCATGGCAAGACGACGCTCGTCGACGAGATGCTCAAGCAGTCGGGCGTCTTCCGCGCGAACCAGGAGGTCAGGGAACGCGTCATGGACTCGAACGATATCGAGCGCGAGCGTGGCATAACGATCCTGTCCAAAAATACGGCTGTTTTTTATAAAGATATTAAGATTAACATCGTCGATACGCCCGGCCATGCAGATTTCGGCGGCGAGGTGGAGCGCGTCCTGAAAATGGTAAACGGCGTGATCCTTGTAGTGGACGCATTCGAGGGCGTCATGCCGCAGACCAAGTTCGTGCTGAAAAAAGCTCTCGAGATGGACCTGCCGGTCATCGCCTGCGTGAACAAGATCGACCGCGCCGAGGCAAGGCCGGACGAGGTCGTCGACGAGGTGTTGGAGCTGCTCATGGATCTCGACGCGTCCGAAGAACAGCTGGACTGCCCATTCGTATTCGCCTCCGCGAGGGACGGATATGCGAAAACAAGCATGGACGATGAGGGAAAGGACATGACTCCCCTCTTCGAGACGATCGTAAACTACATCCCGGCGCCGGAGGGCGATCCGGACGCGCCCACGCAGGTGCTGATCAGCACCATAGACTACAATGAATACGTGGGCCGCATAGGCGTCGGAAAGGTGGACAACGGCGCGCTGCGCGTGAACCAGGAAGCCGTGCTGGTCAACCACCATGAGCCTGACAAGCAGAAGAAAGTGCGCATCAGCAAGCTCTATGAATTCGACGGGCTGAACAAGGTCGACGTCTCCGAGGCCGGCATCGGGTCAATCGTGGCGATTTCCGGCATTGCAGACATACATATCGGCGACACGGTCTGCTCCCCCGACAATCCGTCCGCGATTCCCTTCCAAAAGATAACCGAGCCCACTATGTCTATGAACTTCATCGTCAACGACTCCCCTTTCGCGGGCCTGGAAGGAAAATATGTCACGTCGCGCCATCTGCGTGACCGCCTATTCAGAGAGCTGAACACGGACGTCTCCTTGAGGGTGGAGGAGACGGAGGACACCGATACGTTCAAGGTGTCCGGCCGCGGCGAGCTGCACCTGTCCGTGCTGATAGAGAACATGCGGCGCGAGGGATATGAATTCGCCGTCAGCAAGGCGGAGGTGCTATATCGCGAGAACGAGGACGGCAAAATGACGGAGCCTATGGAGCTGGCCTACGTGGACGTGCCGGACGAATTTACCGGCGTCGTCATCGACAAGCTAAGCCAGCGAAAGGGCGTCCTCCTTAACATGGGCTCCATCAGCGGGGGATATACCAGGCTGGAATTCCGTATCCCCAGCCGCGGGCTGATCGGATATCGGGGCGATTTCCTGACGGATACCAAGGGGAACGGCATAATCAATACGATTTTCGACGGATATGACGAATATTGCGGCGACATACAATATCGCAAGACAGGCTCGCTGATCGCCTTCGAGGCCGGCGAGAGCGTGGCATACGGACTTTTTTCCGCGCAGGACCGCGGGACGCTCTTCATAGGCCCCGGCGAAAAAGTATATGCCGGGATGGTCATCGGCATGAGCTCAAAGCCCGAGGACATCGAGATAAACGTATGCAAGAAAAAGCATCTGACAAATACCCGCTCTTCCAACGCAGACGAAGCCTTGACGCTGATTCCGCCGAAGGTACTCTCCCTGGAGCAGGCTCTGGAATTTATCGACAAGGACGAGCTGCTCGAGATTACTCCGGAACATATCCGTATCCGCAAGCGGATCCTGGATCCGACGCTGCGTAAGCGGGCCGGATTTAACGCAAAATAGACGCCGCGCGGCGTGCAGGGAATCCCCCGCCCGCCGCGCGGCCCATGCACTACATGTCCTGCTGCGCCTTAGCCTCCAGAACCGCCTTGTTTAGCTGGAGCATCTTCGCGTCTAACATGGATACGATCTGCGAACATTCTTTCAAGTCACGGCTGATATAATCCGGCGCGTTTCCCTCGAATTTATAATAAATCTTGTGCTCCAGGCTCGCCCAGAAATCCATCGCGATAGTGCGGATCTGGATCTCGACCTTGGTGTCGACCACGCGGTCCGAGAGAAAAATAGGCACGGACACGAGCATATGGTAGCTCTTGTATCCGCTCTCCTTGGGATGTTTGATATAATCCTTGACCCAGATTACCGTAAGGTCGTTTTGCTTGCCGATCATCGCAGCCATCCGGTATATGTCCGACGTAAACGAGCAGACGATGCGCATGCCCGCGATATCGTTAACGTACTTCACCATGTTCGCCAGGCTCGTATCGTGCCCGTTGCGCTTTAGCTTCTTGCAAATGCTCTCCGGCGACTTTACGCGCGATTTGATATATTCGATCGGATTGTAGCGGTGGATATGCACGAACTCGTCGTTCAAAATATCTACCTTTGTGCCGACTTCCTTTATGGCAGAATTATATAAAAAAATAAGGGTCTCCCATCCCTCGGCGTTATCCTGGAATACTTCCGCTGCCTGCATGACAATCACCCATTTCTATGTAAATTCCCATGTCCCGCATGCCCATTGCGACCGGGCAGGGCTCATAAATGAAAGCCGATTGCTCCGTGCCTACGGCACTCTCGCAATCGCCGGCGGTATTCGCAAATCGCGCCGCTCTCTCCGGTCGCGCCGCTTTTTTGCTCATACCACCTAGCCCGTCAAATGTCCATGCAGCCTTGCAAGCAAGCTTGCCGTCTGCATGGCCACTTGATGGGGCTTTCATATATATTATAACAATCTTTATGCAATTTGTACAGATTTTTCACAAAAAGTTTAGAAAATTAGTGATTTTGTACATCGGAGGCTGGCGGCAAGGACCCGAGCCTGACGCGCTCCTGCCGGGCGGCCTCGTACATGAGTATTCCGGCCGCGACGGCGGCGTTCAGGCTCTCTAACCTGCCCTCCATCGGTATCTTCAGGCATTCGTCCGCTAACGCCGCGGTCTCCGGGCGCAGCCCGCCGCCCTCGTTTCCAATGAGGAACGCCACACGGCCAGCGAGATCCGCCTCGTCATAATAGCAAGTCCCGCGCGGATGCGCCGCATACACCCGGGCAGACCTTCGCAGCTCCCGGATGGCCCCGTGCAAATCGTCCGCTATGAAAAAAGGCACGCGGAACACGCTGCCCATCGTGGCCCGCACGGCCTTAGGCGAAAAGACGTCCGCCGTCCCGCGGCTCATGATTATGCCCGAGATGCCGGCCCCCTCGCCGGTGCGGAACATGGCGCCCAGATTCCCCGGATCTTGTATGTCCTCTAAGACGAGCAGGCATCTCCCGCCGCGCAAAACGTCGGAAAAGCCATATTCCGGCATTGAAACGACCGCCAATATGCCCCGGGGCGTTTCGGTATCGCAGGCGCGCATGAATGCCGGCCCGCTCACGACGTCGTAGGCCGCGCCCTTTTCTTCGAGCAGCTCCGCGGCACCGGAGAGGCCCAGGAACTCCTCCGTCACATAGGCATGCCTTATCAGCTCGCGCGGCGTCTCGCGAAACAGCTTTTCGCCCTCCACGACAAAGGCGCGCAGTTCCCTACGCGCCTTTGCATTTTTATTTAATTGTGCAATCTCCTTGATCTGCTTGTTTGAAGCGCTGCTTATCATGATGCCCCATCCGTCAGCGGGCCAGCGTGTAGCATATCTCGTATTCGTATTCGCTGACGCCCTTTTTCATCGCGAGCGCCTCGTCGATGTCGTAGTCGACCATCGAATTCTTCTTCAGCGCCACGATGCGATTGTTCTTTCCATCACAGAGGCAGTCCACCGCGTACGCGCCCATAAGGGACGCCATCATGCGGTCCCTGGCCGTCGGGCTGCCGCCGCGCTGCATGTGTCCTAGAATCGTCGCGCGCGTCTCCACTCCGGTCGCGGCCTCGATGCGCCGCGCCATGGACGTCGAATGCCCTATGCCCTCCGCGTTGATGATGATATGGTGCTTCTTGCCCCTCTTCCGGTTCTCGATGATATTGTTCACGAGCTTCTGCTCGTCATAATCGTATTTCTCGGGCAGGAGCACGTCCTCCGCGCCGTTGGCTATGCCGCACCACAGGGCGATATATCCGGCCCCGCGCCCCATGACCTCGATGATGGAACAGCGCTCGTGGGAGGTGGACGTGTCGCGCACCTTGTCGATAGCCTCCATAGCGGTATTGACCGCCGTGTCAAAGCCTATGGTATAATCCGTGCAGGATATGTCCAGGTCGATAGTGCCCGGAACGCCAATCGTATTGATCCCGCACGCCGCAAGCTTCTGCGCGCCCCTGAACGAACCGTCGCCGCCTATCACGACCACGCCGTCGATGCCGTGCTTGCGGCATATCTCCGCCCCCTTCTGCTGTCCCTCGGGAGTGGTAAATTCCATGCATCGCGCGGTCTGCAGGATCGTGCCGCCGCGCTGGATGATGTCGGAGACGCTGCGCTTATTCATGTCAATAATCTCCTCCTGCAGCAGCCCCGCGTATCCGCGCAAAATGCCCTTCACGGTCTTTCCCCTCATTATCGCGCGCCTGACGACCGCGCGAATCGCGGCATTCATCCCCGGAGCATCCCCGCCGCTCGTTAGCACCGCGATCGTGTTCATCTCGTTTGCCATCCTCTCCGTAACCTCCTCTTATCTTTCCATAAATCCTAGAAACATTCTAATCTCTTTTTGCCCTGTTTTCAATAGGCTTTTCGACTACTTTTACATTTTTTTCGCCAAACTCGGCATAGAGCGGGCGCAGGTCCAGGCCGTCCAACGATATGTTCATGTCCGCCGGCAGCCGCTTGAGCGCCCTCTCCCCGGATATATAGATGACGACCGGGTCTGGTCCGCCCGGGCTCAAAAGATCGCGGATACGCCCCTTGGCCCTTTCATAATCCTCCCGCGTCGCGAACTGCAGCCACAGCTCGCTCCTGGCGTCCGAAAAAGAATATATGCGCTCGCAGACCAGCTTTCCATTTTTCTCCTCCTCCGCGCTGACTCGGCCCGATACGAATATCTTCGCGTCGTCCTGCAGCATCGGGCGATATTTCTCGAAATCTTTTGAAAAGACTATGACCTCGGTCGACCCATAGAGATCTTCCAGCGTGATGAACGCCATCGTCTTGTTCGTCTTGGTATACTTTATCGTCTTGTCCGCAATCATCCCGCCTATCGTCACGCGCTCGCCGTCGCGCAATTTCGCCTCTCCCGACTCCTCGTCATATATAAAATCCGTGGAGACGGCGGTGATGTTCCTGCGCCATTTCTCCTCATATTTTTCCAGCGGATGGCCGCTGAGATAGATGCCCAGCACTTCTTTTTCAAACGACAGCAGCTCCTCCTTGTCATATTCCGGCACGTCCGGCAGGCGGATCTCGTATGATTCCCTGTCCTCCGGCGGAGCGAAATCAAATAGGCTCATCTGCCCCTGGACCTTGCCCTTCCGTTCCTGGGCCGCCTGATCCATTATCATCGGGTAAGCAAGCATCTTCTGCCTGCGGCTGCCCTCGAGGCAGTCTAGCGCGCCGGCCTTTATCAGGTTTTCGATGGCCCGCCTGTTGACGTCGCGGCCGTTAACGCGGTTTAAAAAATCGCTCAGGCTCTTGTATTTTCCGCCGCGCTCCCGCTCCTCGACGATCGCGCGGATCAGCGGCTCCCCCACGCTCTTTATCGCGCTCATGCCGTAGCGGATCGCGCCCTTTGAGACGGAAAAGCTCCCCTCGCCCTCGTTCACGTCGGGAGGCAGGATCCGCAGGCCCATCGCGCGGCACGTCTGAATATATTCAGATACTTTGTTTATATTGTCCTTGACGGAGGTCATGAGCGCCGCCATGAACTGCAGAGGATAATAATATTTCAGATATGCCGTCTGGTATGCGACCACGGCATATGCCGCCGCGTGGGACTTGTTAAACGCATATTTGGCAAAATCGATCATCTCGTCATATATCCTGTTCGCCACGTCCTCCGGGATGCCGTTGGCCACGCATCCCTTCACGCCCTGCTCGGCATTGCCGTAGACGAAATTCCTGCGCTCCTCCTCCATGACCTTGGTCTTTTTCTTTGACATGGCGCGGCGCACTATATCGCTGCGGCCCAACGTATATCCCGCCAGGTCGCGCACGATCTGCATGACCTGCTCCTGGTAGACGATGCAGCCATATGTGGGCGCTAGAATCGGCTCCAGCTGAGGGCAGTCGTACTTGACAGCCTGCGGATCGTTTTTCCCGCGCAGATAGTCGGGGATAAAATCCATGGGGCCCGGACGGTACAGCGAGATTCCGGCTATGACATCCTCAAGGCTCTTCGGGCGCAGCTCCTTCATAAAATTTTTCATGCCGGAACTCTCCAGCTGGAATATGCCCTCGCATTTTCCGGTGCTTATCGATTCATATACCGCCGGGTCGTCATAATCGATCCGGTCGATATCGATATGCGGCCCGCCGGAACGGGCGACCAGCTTGCAGGCGTCGTCTATGACGGTCAGGGTACGCAATCCCAGAAAATCCATCTTCAGGAGGCCCAGCTCCTCTATCGTCGTCATCGTAAACTGCGTCGTGATCACGCCGTCCGCCCCGCGCGAGAGCGGTACGTACTCGTCCATCGGCAGCCGGCTTATGACGACGCCGGCGGCATGGACCGACGTATGCCTGGGCAGGCCCTCCAGCCTCCGCGACATGTCGATAAGTCGGCGCACCGTCTCATCGTTTTCGTATGTCTCGCGCAGATGCGCGTTCATCTCCAGCGCCTTGTCGATCGTTATCCCCAGCTCCGCCGGGATGCTCTTTGAGATGTTGTCCACGAAGGAATACGGCAAATCCATGACGCGGCCCACGTCGCGGATGACTCCGCGCGCGGCGAGCGTACCGAACGTGATGATCTGCGTCACGCAATCCTTTCCGTATTTTTCGATGACATAATCGATGACTTCCTGGCGCCTTTCATAGCAGAAATCCACGTCTATATCGGGCATGGAGACGCGTTCCGGGTTCAGGAACCGCTCGAAGATCAGATTGTATTTTACGGGATCGATGTTAGTGATGCCGGTCGTATATGCCACGAGAGAGCCGGCCGCGCTGCCGCGCCCGGGGCCGACCGGGATGCCGTGGGTCCTGGCGAAATTGATGTAGTCCCACACGATGAGGAAATAGTCCACATAGCCCATCCGCTCGATGATGTCCAGCTCGTAGGCGAGCTTCTCCTCAAGATTCCGCCACGAATCCGGGTAGCGCTTCTTCAACCCGTCATAGCATAGCTTTTTCAGATATTCCAGAGACGTGTACCCCTCCGGCACGTCATAGCGCGGCAGCTTGGTATGGCCGAATTCGATCTCGACATGGCAGCGGTCCGCAATCTGCCGCGTGTTCTCAATCGCCTGCGGCGCATAGGAAAAGAGCGAGCGCATCTCCTCTTCGCTCTTGACATAATATTGGCCGCCCTCGTAGCGCATGCGGTTGGCATCCGTGAGCTTGGCGGCGGTCTGGATGCACAGGAGTATGTCGTGCGCCTCCGCGTCCGAGGCATAGGTATAGTGGCAGTCATTGGTAGCGATGATGCCTATGCCGGTCTCCCTGGATATGCGAAGCAGGCCGGCGTTGACTTTTTGCTGGACGGGGATGCCGTGATCTTGCATCTCCAGAAAGAAATTGCCCTCGCCGAAAATCCGGCTATAACGCAGCGCGGCATCCCTGGCAGCGTCGTAGTCGTCCTGGGCGAGCGACCTCGCCACCTCGCCGGCCAGGCACGCGCTCGCGCAGATCAGGCCCTCGTGGTACCGCTCCAAAATCTCCAGGTCGACGCGCGGCTTGTAGTAATAGCCCTCGGTAAAGCCTCTGGAAACGAGCTTGACCAGGTTGGCATAGCCCGTGTTGTTTTCCGCCAGCAATATCAGGTGATAGTAACGGTCGTCGCCCCTTGCGGCCTCGCGGTCGAAGCGGGATCCGGGGGCGACGTATACCTCGCAGCCGATTATCGGATTTATCCCGGCCTCGCGGCATGCCTTGTAAAAGTCTATGACTCCGTACATCACTCCGTGGTCGGTGATCGCGGCGGCATCCATGCCGAGTTCCTTGACGCGGGCGACATATTCTTTTATTTTGTTCGAGCCGTCCAGCAGGGAGTACTCGGTATGCGTGTGCAGATGTACGAATGACATGCGCGGGATTCCTTTCGCATATTTGTCCGGCATTGGCTGTGGCAATGTTCTGGCAGATTCCCCGCCGGGCCTGCCGCGGCCGTTGTCGGCAGCGGAATTATCTATGCGTTTTTGACCGCCTCGACAGCGGATGAGAAGACGCCGTGATCCGCGGAATAGATCTCGCCCGCGTCAGCCGCGGCCGCCTTAGCGGGATCGACCGGCAGCTTCGCGAGGACCGGCAGGTCCAGCGCGGCTGCGGCCTCGTCGACGCGGCTCTCGCCGAATACCGCGATCCTGCGGCCGCAGTCCGGGCAGACCAGATAGCTATAGTTCTCGATGACTCCCAGCACCGGCACCTTCATCATCCTGGCCATGTTGTAGGCTTTTTTCACGATCATCCCCACCAGCTCCTGCGGAGACGTCACGATGATCGCGCCGTCCACCGGCAGCGACTGGAACACGGTCAGCGGCACGTCGCCGGTTCCCGGCGGCATATCCACGAAAAGATAATCCAGATCTCCCCAGACGACGTCCGTCCAGAACTGCTTCACCGCTCCCGCGATGACCGGCCCGCGCCATATCACCGGCTGCTCCTCATCATCGACGAGCAGGTTGATGGACATCACAGGCATGCCCTCCTTAGACTCCAACGGGATGATCCCCCTGTCAGTTCCGAACGCCGTGCCATGCACTCCGAGCATCTTCGGGATGGACGGCCCGGTTATGTCGGCATCCAATATTCCGACGGCATATCCCGCTTTGTGCATGGCGCAGGCAATGGACGCCGCGACATATGACTTGCCGACGCCTCCCTTGCCGCTGACCACGCCGATTACCTTTTTGATACGCGAATATTGGTTTAGCTGCTCCTGAAACGATCCGCGCGCGTTTTCCATTTCAGACATCTTTCACCCTTTCCCCTCTTGCGTCTATTCGCGGCCGGATGCCGCCCTCAAATGCGCCTCGCGAAGTTCCGCCAGCGACTGGGCGTAAGGCGGCCGAATCACGCCATATTCGGTCACGATGGCCGTGACTAATCCGGCGTCCGTCACGTCGAAAGCCGGATTGTACACCTTGACCCCGGCGGGAGCTATGGCGTCCCTGTACCACATCTCCGTCACTTCCGAGGGATCGCGTTCCTCTATCACGATATCCCCGCCCTCGGCGGTATCAAAATCAATCGTGGACGTCGGGGCGCATACATAGAACGGCACGCCGTACTGTCTTGCCGCCGCCGCGACCAGGCACGTGCCTATCTTGTTCGCGACGTCGCCGTTCGCGGCCACGCGGTCGCATCCCACGAATACCGCGTCTATCCTGCCCTGCCTCATCAGCGTCCCGGACATGTCGTCGCAAATCAGCGTGACGTCTATGCCGGCCGACTGCAGTTCGAAGGCGGTCAGCCTGGCCCCCTGCAGCAGCGGGCGTGTCTCATCGGCATAAACACGAAACCCATAGCCACGCTCATGGCCCAGGTAGATTGGCGCGGTCGCCGTGCCATAACGGCTGGCAGCAAGCTTTCCGGCATTGCAATGCGTCAATATGCCGTCTCCGGGTTTCACCAGCGACAGCCCGTGTACGCCTATTGCACGGCAGATCTCTATATCCTCCCTCTGGATATTGCATGCCTCGTCGCGCAAAATCTCCTTGATACGCAATATGGATGCCCCGCCGTCGGCATTATGCGCGTCTAGCAGCGCCCGTTCCATCCTGTCTAACGCCCATGACAGGTTTACCGCGGTAGGCCTCGATGAATTTAAAAATTGTTTGTATTTCCGGAATTTTTCGTAAAATTCGTGAAAATCTTCGGTATCTATGCCCTTCGCCAAAAGGTAAATGGCATAGGCAGCAGCGACGCCGATCGCCGGAGCGCCGCGCACGCGCAAGGACGCTACCGCCTCGCGCATCTCCCCGGCGGTGCGCAGCCTCAGCAGCTCGACGCGCCCGGGCAGGAGCGTCTGGTCGATGATGACTAAGGCATTGTCCCCGTCGTCTAACGCCACGGTATCATAATCTAAAATATTTCTTTTCATGATTCAAGCAATTTTTCCGCGCTGGCCAGCTTCACACAGCAGATAAACACCTTCATGGCCTCCACCAGCTCGTCCATCTTAGGATAGGTCGGCGCGATGCGGATCACGCTGTCATCCGGATCCTTTTTATACGGGAAGGGCGCGCCGGCGCCGGTCAGCACCACTCCCGCGCCTTTTGCCAGCTCGACGACGCGCTTCGCGCAGCCATTCATCGCGCTGAAGCTGATAAAATATCCCCCGCGCGGCGGCAGCCAGCTGCCGATTCCAAGCGGCGCGATCTCCTCGGAGAGCATCTGGTCCACTTTCTCGAATTTGGGCCGGATGATCTCGGCATGCTTCTGCATATGCGCTGCCACCCCGTCGCGGTCGCGCAAAAACTTCGCGTGCCTTAGCTGGTTCATCTTGTCATAGCCGATTGTCTGGATCGTCATTATATGGCGCACGTCCTTCAGGTTGTTCTCCGATGCCGCTATAGCCGAGATGCCGGCGCCCGCGAAGGTGATCTTAGACGTGGAGGCGAACTCCAGCACCCTGTCGGGGCAGCCCGCCGCGTCGCATTCGTCCAGTATATTCAGCAGCCGGTCTTGTTTTTCTGGCTCGGCATACAGATGGTGGACGCAATAGGCATTGTCCCAGAATACGCGGAAATCGTCTGCGGCCGTCTTCATCCGCGCGAAACGTCGCACCACCTCGTCCGAATAGGTTATTCCGGTCGGGTTGGAATATTTCGGCACGCACCAGATGCCTTTTATGAGCGGATCTGAACCGGCGAGCCGCTCCACCTCGTCCATGTCCGGGCCGTTTTCGTCCATCGGGACGTTTATCATCTCAATGCCAAAACATTCGGTCACTGAAAAATGCCTGTCATAGCCGGGTACCGGACAGAGGAATTTAACGCGCCCCTGCTTGGCCCAGGGCTTGTGGCCGCAGACTCCGTGCATCATCCCGCGGGCCACGCAGTCGAACATCACGTTCAGGCTCGCGTTTCCGAACACGGCCACCTGCTCCGGCCTGCATTCCATGATATCCGCCATGAGCCGCTTCGCCTCCGGGATGCCATCGAGATCCCCGTAATTGCGGCAGTCCACGCCGTCTTCCGAGAGGCAGTCGCTATGGCCGTCCACCATGTCGAGCATCGGCATGGACAGGTCGAGCTGGGCGGCCTCCGGCTTTCCGCGAGCCATGTTCAGCGACAGGCCCGCGTTCTCATATCCGGCATATTCCGCCTTGAGCCGCTCCAGCTCCTCCCGCAATTCATCCCTTGACATCTCTTCATACTTTTTCATCTCGTCCCTCCGTCATAGACCATTTTTTTAGATTATCCAAGTATTCGCGAATCGTCCGCTCATAGCCGTTTTCGGACGGCTCGTAAAAAACCTCCCCCTCCAGCCCGTCCGGCAGATACTGCTGCCTGACATAATGGTGCGGGAAGTCGTGCGCATAGAGATAGCCTATGCCGCGCCCAAGCTTTTCCGACGAGCGGTAATGCGAGTCCTGCAAATGCGCCGGCACCGGCGGCGTCCGGGTGCTCTTCACGACGTCCATCGCCCGATAGACCGCCTCGCAGGCCGCGTTGCTCTTCGGCGCGCAGGCAATGTAGCTCGCCGCCTGCGAGAGGATGATCTGCGACTCCGGCATGCCGACCCGCTCCACGGCGAGAGCCGCGGCCGCCGCCACCTGGATGGCCTGGGGATCGGCATTCCCCACGTCCTCGGACGCGCATATCATCATGCGCCGCGCGATAAACTTCACGTCCTCCCCGGCATAGAGCATGCGCGCCAGGTAATAGACCGCCGCGTCCGGGTCAGAACCCCTCATGCTCTTGATAAACGCGGAGATCGTGTCATAGTGGTTGTCCCCGTTTTTATCATATTTCAGCACGCGCTTCTGGATGCACTCCTGAGCCACGTCCAGCGTGATATGGATCCGCCCGTCAATAGACGGCTCGGTGGTGAGCACCCCCAGCTCGAATGCGTTGAGCGCCGCCCTCGCGTCGCCGTTTGCCACGTCCGCGAGGAATTCCTCCGCGTCGGCCTCCAGCACGGCCCCGTAGCTGCCCATCCCCTTCTCCGGATCCTCGGCGGCGCGCCGCAGAAGAGTGCGAATGTTTTCTTTCGTGAGCGGATGCAGCTCGAATATGATCGAGCGGGAAAGGAGCGCCGGATTCACCTCGAAATAAGGATTTTCCGTCGTCGCGCCGATCAATATCAGCGTCCCGTCCTCGACGAACGGCAGCAGATAATCCTGCTGCCCCTTGTTGAACCGATGGATCTCGTCGATAAACAGGATCGTCCTCCTGCCGTACATGCCGCGATCGTCCTTAGCCCGCGCAACGACGTCCTCCATATCTTTTTTGCCGGCGGCTGTGGCGTTAATCTGCGTAAAGCCGGCGCTAGTCGTATGCGCTATCACCTTGGCGAGCGTCGTCTTGCCGGTCCCGGGCGGCCCGTAAAATATAATCGAACTTAGCTTGTCCGCTTGGATCGCGCGGTAGAGCAGCTTGTCCCTGCCGACGATATGCTCCTGCCCTACCACCTCGTCTAACGTCGTGGGGCGCAGCCTTGACGCCAGCGGCATCTCGCGATCCATGTTCTGTTCGCGCATATAATCAAACAAATCCAATGGCGGTTACCTCCGTGGCAGGCCTCGCGCCGCCCGGCATAACTATTCTAAAACGAAAATCGGCCTATTACGGCTATTTCCTGTCAGGATCCAGGCGCAGATGGCGCGGCAGCCCGTCCACCATGACCGGCGACAATTCCGCCTGGATGAGGGGCCTTATATAACGGACCAGCTCGTCGCTGACGAACGTGCCGTCGTCGACGATCCACTCGAGGGGAACCTTTTTCTCCACGTTCGCGATCTTGTGGACATCCTGCGTGCTGGCGGTGCAGATGTAGGGATCGTCCGATATGCGGTTGAGCACGACCACCTTTCCGGTGTCGCCGTCGAAAGCCGCCTTGACCGCGGTTCCGCCTACCTGGAACGCCTCGGTGATGTCCACGCGCGACGTCATATGCGCGGCGCACCTCTGCAAGGTGCTCAACTCTATCGCGCGGGACTTCACGCCCAGCTCGGCCCCGATCTTGTTCGCGAGGAACTTCGCCGAACCCTGCAGCTGCTTGTGCCCGAAAGCGTCCACGAACTCCACATGGTCGGTCAGCTCGAACACGTATCTGCCGTCCGCCACCTTGATGCCCTCGGACACCGCGATCACGATGGACTTTCCGTTTTTATTGAGATCCGTCACCCTCTCCATGAATTTGTCGATGTCGAACGGCACCTCGGGAAGATAGATGAGATCCACGCCCTCGCAGTCCTCGCCCTTCGAGAGAGCCGTAGCCGCCGTGAGCCATCCCGCGTTCCTCCCCATGATCTCCATGATCGTAATCTGAGGATAATCGTATACCAGCCCGTCGCTGATGACCTCCTTGGTGGCGGCGGCGATATATTTCGCGGCACTGCCGTAGCCCGGCGTATGGTCCGTGCATGCCAGGTCGTTGTCTATCGTCTTTGGCACGCCCATGAACTTGATGTCGCTGCTGACAAGGATCGCGTACTCCGAGAGTTTTTTTATGGTATCCATCGAATCATTGCCGCCGATGTAGAAAAACGCCTCGATATCGAGATCGTCCAGAATCTCGAAAATCTTGTCATATACCTCCCTGCCATCCTTGATGTCCGGAAGCTTATAGCGGCAGGAACCGAGAAAAGAAGACGGCGTCCTCTTTAGCAGATCTATGTCCAGATCCGACTTGATGTGTTCCGACAGGTCTACATACTGCCTGTCCAAAAGCCCCTTGACGCCGTGCAACATGCCATAGACTTTGTTCGCGCCGCGGTCCCTCGCGGTCTTGAACACGCCTACAAGGCTGGAATTGATTACCGAAGTCGGTCCGCCCGACTGCCCTACGATTACGTTTCCATGCATAGTCTTTTCCCCCATATCATATGATTTGCGCCGGCGCATGCCCTACCCCGAGGAATGCGCCGACAATACGCACTATAATCATATCATACTTCTCCGGAAAATCCAATAGGCACGGATCCTTTGGCGGGCAGGCGGCACGGACGAATCAGACGGCTTCTTTTTTCCGCGCGGCGAGCGCGCCGCCATCGGCATAGATCTCTATGATATCTCCGCTTTCCACGCCGTCAGCGAGAATAAGCTTGGCGGAAAGCGTCTCAACCGTCTTTTGCAAATACCTCTTGAGAGGCCTCGCGCCGTATACCGGATCGTATGACTGCTCTATAACGAGATCCTCGGCCTGCGGCGAGAGCTCCACGGACAGCTCCCTGTCCGAGAGCCTGCCGTTCAAATCCGCCATAAGCAGGCGCACGATGCCGGACGTGTCCGCCTTGGTCAGCGGCTTGAATAATATCGTCTCGTCTAGCCTGTTCAAAAATTCCGGCCGGAACGCGCCGCGCAGCTCGCCCATGACCGCCCGCTCCGCCTCGGGCGTGATATTGCCTTCCGCGTCGATACCGTCCAGGAGATATTGCGCGCCCAGGTTCGACGTCATAATAAGTATCGTATTCTTAAAGTCCACGGTGCGCCCCTGCGAATCGGTGATGCGGCCATCGTCCAGGACCTGCAAAAGCACGTTGAAAACGTCCGGATGCGCCTTTTCCACCTCGTCGAAGAGGACGACCGAGTATGGCTTCCTGCGCACGGCCTCCGTGAGCTGCCCGCCTTCCTCGTATCCCACGTATCCGGGAGGCGCCCCGATAAGGCGCGACACGGAATGTTTCTCCATGTATTCGCTCATGTCCAGGCGCACCATGTTCGACTCGTCGTCAAAAAGGCTCGCCGCCAGAGCCTTGGCCAGTTCCGTCTTGCCCACGCCCGTCGGCCCCAGGAAAAGGAATGACCCTATCGGCTTGCCGGGATCCTTTATGCCCGCCTTAGAGCGGATGATTGCCTCAGAGACGCGGGTGACGCCCTCGTCCTGGCCTATGACGCGCTTGTGCAATTCCTCGTCCAGATGCAGGGCCTTGTTGCGCTCTGATTCGTTCAGCTTCGACACCGGGATGCCAGTCCAACGCGATATTATCTTCGCTATCTCATCCTCGCTGACATTCTCGCGCACGAGCGAGAGCTCCTTGTTTTTCGCGGCGTCCTCCTCTATATCCAGCTGCTGCTGCAGACCCGGCAGCCTGCCGTATTGCAGCTCCGCCGCCTTTTCCAGATCGTAATTCTGCTGCGCCGAGGCAATCTCCCCCTTCACCTGCTCTATCTCGCCGCGCAGCTTCTGGACCCTCTCGACCGATGCCTTCTCGTTTTCCCACTGGGCCTTCTTCGCGGAAAAATCGTCCTTTAGCTCCGCCAGCTCCTTTTGCAGGTTCGACAGCCGCTCCGCCGAGAGCCGGTCGGTCTCTTTTTTCAGCGCGGTCTCCTCTATCTGGAGCTGCATGATCCTGCGGTTTAGCTCGTCCAGCTCCGCCGGCATGGAGTCCAGCTCCGTCTTTATGAGCGCGCACGCCTCGTCGACCAGGTCTATGGCCTTGTCGGGGAGGAAGCGGTCGCTGATATACCGGTTGGAGAGGACCGCCGCCGACACGAGCGCGCCATCGGTAATCTTCACCCCGTGGAATACCTCGTAGCGCTCCTTCAGGCCGCGCAATATGGATATCGTATCCTCCACCGTCGGCTCGTCCACCATGACCGGCTGGAAACGCCGCTCCAGGGCCGCGTCCTTCTCTATATATTCGCGGTACTCGTCTAACGTGGTGGCTCCGATGCAATGCAGCTCTCCCCGCGCCAGCATCGGCTTTAACAGCTGCCCCGCGTCCATCGCGCCCTCCGTCTTGCCGGCGCCCACGATAGTATGCAGCTCGTCTATAAAAAGTATGATCTGCCCGTCCGAGTTTTTGATGTCGTCAAGCACAGCCTTTAGCCGCTCCTCGAACTCGCCGCGGTACTTCGCGCCGGCGACGAGCGCGCCCATATCCAATGCGAATAATTTTTTGTCCTTCAGGCCCTCCGGCACGTCTCCTTTTACGATGCGCTGCGCCAGGCCCTCCACGACCGCAGTCTTGCCGACTCCCGGCTCGCCGATCAGGCAGGGGTTGTTCTTCGTCTTTCGGGAGAGGATCCGCACGACGTTTCGGATCTCCTCGTCACGCCCTATGACCGGATCCAGCTTTTGGTCCCTCGCCCGTTCGACCATGTCATAACCGTACTTTTCGAGCGTGTCATAGGTCGCCTCGGGATTGTCGCTCGTCACGCGCTGGTTGCCGCGAACCGTGGCGAGCGCGCCGAGAAACCGCTCGCGCGTAATCCCATACTCCTTCCAGAGCTCCTTCATCGCCTTGTTCGGGTATTTAATCATCGCCAGGAAAAGATGCTCGACCGAGACATATTCGTCGCCCAGTGCCTTGGCCTCATCCTCCGCTCCGAGAAGCGCCTGGTTTAGATCCTTCCCAACGTATACCTGGCCTCCGCTTACCTTTACCCGCTTCGCGAGTTTTCCCTCGGCGTTGGCGGTAAAATGCGGCAGCTGGATCTCCATCTTCTCTATGAGCTTCGGGATCAGCCCGTCCGGCTGGCGCAACAGGGCTACCAGGAGATGCTCCTGCTCGATCTCCTGGTTGCCGTATTCATAGGCCAGCTTCTCGCAGTCATTGACCGCCTCCATGGATTTTTGCGTAAATTTCTGTATGTTCATAATGATACCTCCCTCCAGGGCATGCAAGCCATGCCACTAAGGAGATTATACATCCATTGTTAGCACTCGTCAATAGTGAGTGCTAACAATTTTATCATTACCCGATCGCGAGCTTCATCACGGCAGTGCTGGCATACACGAGCGGCTCGCCATGCTGGAAGAAGACGATCCCGTCCATGGGGCTTTTCAGCTCCTCCAGCAGCGTCCCCTCGTAAGGGTCCGTTATACGGGCAAGCGGCTGCCCCTCGTATACCTCATCTCCCGCCACGGCCAGCCCCTCGTATATTCCGGCCTCGGAGCACCTTATCGATATAAGCCCGTCGTCGTCCAGCACCCGGGAATTGTAATGGTAGCCCCCGCTTATCCTGCTGCGGAGCGTTCCCACGGCATTAAGCATCCTCTCTATGCCCTTTATGGCGCCGCCCGCGCTGGCCCTGTCTATCCTTTCCGTGGATGTAGTATAGACGCTGAAAGCCTTCGTCTCCCATATCTGCCAGTTATAATTCAGCGTCGTTGTGTCAAAAGGGCGGGTATTCCTCACGATAACATAAGGGAATTCAAATTTTTTCGCCGTTCCGACATCCTCGAATCCGGTCCGCATCATCCGTATGTGCGGCAGGAAGCTGCCCGGCATGTAATATGACGCGAACTGTATGCCGTATTCATAATCTTTTATCCGCTCGAAGACGCCCGCCGCTATGCGCTGGGTCGTCTCGCCTCCGGCAAATCCCGGAAACATCCTGTTTATGTCCGTATTGTCCGTGCTCCAGAACCTTTTGCCGATGTTCATGGAATATGTATTTATGCATGGCACGACAAGTATGCTTTTCCCCTCGACGATACAGCCTTTTTCTTCGAGCTGCCGCAGCCTCTGTATCATCATGCCGCAGGCATAGAGCTGCTGAATCTCGTTACCGCGCATGCTGCCCACGATGCATGCCGACTTTTCGCCGCTGCCGAACTCATATCCGATTACCCTCATGGGCTCCCTGTATAGCGAACATAGCCCATACACTTCTATCTTCTTCATCGCGATCCTTCCGATTTTCTATCTTTCAGCAAACGGCCCAGGAGCGAACCCTCGTCCACCACCGGATATTCCCTTATCGTAAAAAGAATCCCCGGCTCCGGCGTGCGAATCTCCGCTATGACCTCCCCCTCCAGGGGATCGACTATGCGCCCTACCAGGTTGCCGCGCTCGAGCCGCTCCCAATGCCGCGCGACGGATACGAATACCCCAGCTCTTGGCGCGTTGAAAAACACCACCCCGTCATCGTCCTCGGAGACTACAGGCTCGCGGACCTCCGGGGGCGCGCCGCGCCATATGCCCAGATGCGCCATGGTATTTATAAGCCCGTCCGCAATCTGCTCGCAATACCTGCGGGTGACGCGCATACCGACTCCGGCCTCGACGACGAGCGTCGGAGTGCCGGTCGAGTTCAGGCTGTAAGCCAGCGTGGACTCCAACACGGTGCTGGAGGCGTGTATCCACACGAAATCCACGTTCATCAGCCTGGCCAGTGGCAGCAGCGCGTCCCTGTGCAACACGTTTATCCTGATTTGCGGGATCTCGGTAAGATATATGTTACTGGCGTGTATGTCCACGCATAGATCCGATCCCGAGAGGCTGCGGACGATCTCATGCGCGGCATATTCGGTCATCGTGCCGGTACTAGAGCCCGGAAAAATCCTGTTCATGTCCAGGTCGAATCCCGGGATGCCGCGCGTCACCGAATCTATCCCCAGCGGATTCATCGCGGGATATACGTCGACGATTCCCGCGAGGTTCTCGGGATGATCCTTTATGCGGCGCACCAACTCATAGCATATATACTGCCCCTCCAGCTCGTCGCCATGTATGCCGGTAACGATGCTGATCCGCTTTTTACCGGCGGGCCCGTCTAACGGGCAGAGCCGGTTTCTCTTTATCCTGAGCGACTCGCCCACTGGCAGCTTTATGCTGCACACGCTGTCTATCCTGCTAATATTTCCCATGTTTTCAGTACTTTCCATATCTCATGCCCCGCCCGTCATCCTGCGCTCTCGCGCACCACTACCCTGACCGTCTGCGTCTGCGTCCCCCCGCCGTTGAATACTCCCCTGTTCACGATGCAATCCTTATAATCTCGCCCATGCGATATCTTTATATACGTATCGTCGGCCTCCCTGCCGTTCGTCGGATCCAGGCCGCGCCAGAACCCGCCCGAAAAGACCTCCACCCAGGCGTGCGAATATCCCTCGCCCATCATCATGCCTACGACATACCGGCACGGCACGTCCGCGAGGCGGCACAGGGAGAGCATGATATGCGCGTAATCCTGGCACACGCCCCGCCGCGCCGCGAATGCCTCCTCGGCGGCGGTATTTATGTCCGTCACGCCCTGCACGTACTCCATGTCCTCATACAGTGCGCGCAATATCCGCATGGCAAAAGCCGCGCCGTCCTCGCCGGCCCGCCTTTCATGCATCCTGTAATATTCCAAAATCGCGCGGCCCGGCTTCGTAAAGCCTGACTGGTACCTGTAATGCGGAAAACGCATGCCGCGATGCTCTTCTCCCTGATATTTTCCCTGGTCTACCAATGCGCGCCCTTCGACCGTCACGGCGAAGCGCTCATGCGGCTCCGACGCGGTACCGAATATATACATGTTGCCAAAGGCGTCCGTGTCTTTAGAGAGAGCGCACTCGGGCTGTAATAAAAAGCCGCATTTTACAATCCGCTGGCGCGCGTCGTCCCGCGGCACGATCCGCAGCGTGAACTGGTGGTTGCTCGCCGGAGCGGAAAAGGCGATCTCCATATGGTACGAGAAATCCAGACTCCTACACATCTACCAATCCCTCGGTTTCCTGCACGATCCCATTATAATCATAGGCGTTTCCCTCGCCCATCTCGATGAGCGAGCGCAGCCTCTCCAGCCCTTTGGCGCTATAAGCCATCCTGCTATTCAACAGCCTGGCCTCCATGCGCTTGAACTCACGCCTTAGCTCCTTTGGTTCGATCTTCAGCCTGCCGTACAGGTCGATCCGCTCTATCCGCTTGCCGGCCTTTATGATATTCCTTATCACCTCGTCGTCGATGAAGTCGTCGGCGATGCCCCAGAACGCTAGCAGGTTGTCCTCGACGTTCTGCAGCTCCAGCAGGGGGGCCTTCGATATCTGGGCCTTTTTTATCGCATATATCGCGAGCTGTATATACGAGAGGGCCTCGCTGCCTATCTCCTCGCGCAGCACTATGGCGTTGTCATACGCCCGGAAAAGGTTGCTGCATATCGAGTCGGGATTCTCCGCGTCGAAAGGATATCGCGAATTGAAATCATCCCTGTCCGAATAGACGTCCGGTATCTCGAGCATCGTGCAAAAATCCGAATATGTCCATCCGTCGTCCAGCATGGCGTCATAATATCTTGAAAAAAGGCGTATCGTAGTGTAAACGCGTTCCGTGTACCGCCCGAGCCAAAACAGCCTGCTCGTCTGCTCTATTGAGATAATACCCATGTGTCCTTAAAGCCTCCTCCCTGTGATGAGTTCACTATAAAAGAATCCGGATTCCTGGAAAACCTCGTCAGGCCGCTCTTCCATACGTAAGGCTCGTCCGCCATCAGCACGAACGCTCGCAGGTCCGCCTTTCGCGGGACCAGATCCATCCCGTCCTGGATCTCCAGCTCCTGGAAATCGACGACCTCCTGGGCGATGAACCGTCGCGGCTCCCGCTTCATCAGGTCTATAAAGCTGCCCTTCTGTTCCGCCGTCATGCCGCTGCCGAACACCACCCCGTAGCCGCCGGCCTCCGCGACGTCTTTCAGCACCAGCGTGTCGAAATGCTCCAGGACATAGCGCATATCCTCCTCGTAAAAAGGCAGGTATGTCGGGGCGTTCCGCAGCGCCGCCTCCTCGCCGAGATAATATTTTATCATCTTCGGAACGAAATAATATATGCCCTTGTCGTCCGCTATGCCGTTTCCCGGAGCGTTAAGCAGGGCGACGTTTCCCTTCCTGTATACATCGAAAATATGCGGTATGCCTATCACGGACTCGGGATTAAAATTCATCGGGTCGAGGTATTCGTCAGAAATCCTCCGATAGACCGCCCCGACGCGCTCCTTCCTGCCCCTGTAATCGACATAATACAGCTTATCGTCCTCTACCGCCAGCTCGCTGCCGCTCACAAGGTGCGCGCCGGTCTTTTCCGCAAAATACGAATGCTCGAAATATGCCGCGTTGTATCTGCCAGGGGTGAGGATCGCCGTATGCCCGCCCACGTTGACATGGTCGATCGTCTTGCGGAGCAGCTGCGCGTAATTCCTGTTGTCCTCTATCTTCTGCTCCATAAATGTCTTGGGGCTGCTCCTGCGGCACAGTTCCCGCGCTATCATCGGATATGACGCGCCGGACGGCACGCGGAGGTTGTCCTCAAGTACGTACCATGTGCCGTCCTTGCCCTTCACCAGGTCGATGCCGGATATGTGCGAATAAATCTTCTTCACCGGGTCGACTCCCTCGCACTCCGGCATATATCCGCTCGAAGCGAATATGAAGTCCTCCGGGATCACGCCGTCATGAACGATCTTTTTGTCATGGTAAATGTCATACAGGAACATATTCAGCGCCATGACGCGCTGCTTCAATCCCTTTTCAAGATATGCAAACTCATCGTGCCCTATCACCCTGGGAATCGCGTCGAAAGGAAACAGCTGTTCCTTGAACTCGTTGTTTTTGTATATGCCGAACTTCACGCCATAACGCGCGAGCAGCCGGTTTATATTGTCGGTATTCTCGATGAGGCCGGTATCAATCACTGTAATCACGCACCTTTCACATATAATTTTCCGCCGCGAAGCGGCTATCTTCCTCCCGCGGGCCTGTGCATAAAAAAAGCGCCCCGCTATAAGGGACGCCTTTGTCTCACGAATAATATTTTACTCCTTTGGAAGGATTTGTCAAGGCTTTTTGACGCTAGCCGCGACGCGGATGTTACAATTCACGGCCCTCCGCTAACAGCCCTCCGCGCCTCATTCGCAGAACCCGCCGCCGCGCCGCGTTTTCTCACACGACCCCGTTCCAGAGCCTGTAATATATCCCCTGCCGCGCTAAGAGCTGCTCGTGCGTGCCCTCCTCGGCGATGCCGTCGCCCTCCAGCACGAGGATGCGGTCATAATGGCGTATGGTCGTCAGGCGGTGCGCGATGGTGAGCGTCGTGCGCCCTCTGGCCAGGCGCTCCAGGCTCCTCCCTACCAGCAGCTCGCTCTCGTTGTCCAGCGCGCTGGTCGCCTCGTCTAAGATGAGCAGCTTCGGGTTTTTCAAAAAGACGCGGGCGATGGAAATGCGCTGCTTCTGCCCGCCGGACAGCTTCACGCCCCGCTCTCCGACATAAGTGTCATAGCCGTTCTTGAGCTCCCGCACGAATCCGTCCGCGCCGGCCAGCCTCGCCGCATCCTCGATCTGCGCGCGCGTCGCGCCTTCCCTGCCGTAGGCGATGTTTTCCGCGACGGTCCCGCTGAACAGGTAGACATCCTGCTGCACTACGCCTATGGAATTACGCAGGCTCTTGAGCGTAACGGTCCGGACGTCCTGGCCGTCTATCTTGATGCTGCCGCCGGTCACGTCATAAAAGCGGGGAATCAGGTTGCAGAGCGTAGTCTTGCCGCCGCCGGACGGCCCGACCAGGGCCACCCGCTCTCCCGGCTCGATCGTGAGCGAGAGATGGCGCAGCACGCGGTTATGGTCGTCCGGATACTCGAAGCTGACGTCGGAAAATTCGATGCGTCCGTCTGTCACGCTAAGCTCCCGCGCGTCCGGCGCGTCGGTTATCTCGATTGGCGTGTCCAATATCTCGAAAAAGCGCTCGATGCCGGTCATGCCGCGCTGGAACTGTTCCGCGAACTCGACGATGCGGCGGATGGTAGCAATCAGCGTCGATACGTACAGCACGTATGCCACGAGATCCCCCGGCGTGACCAGCCCGCGGATGACGAAAAGGCCTCCGCCCAGCAGCACCACAAGATACATCAGCCCGTCGAAGAGTCTGGTGGACGACTGGAAGAGCGCCATGAAATGGTATGTCTGTTTCTTTATCCTCTGGAACTCGCGGTTGCCCTCTTCGAATTTTTCCGCCTCCATCTCCTCCGCCGCGAATGCCTTGACGACGCGCTCGCCGAGCAGCGAATCCTCGATCTGCGCGTTCAATTCGCCGATCTGCACGCGCTGCCTGCGAAAGGCAGCGCGGAGATTCTGGTTTAATATTACGGAAACGACCGCCATTACCGGAACGCATATGAATACGAGCAGCGTCAGCCAGACGCTGTATGTGCATAACACGCAAAAGCTGACCACGAATTTCAGGGCAGCGATGAAGAATTCCTCCGGGCAATGGTGCGCGAATTCGGTCACCTCGAACAAGTCGTTCGTAATCCTTCCCATGATCTGCCCGATCTTGTTGTTCGAGTAATAGGTGTATCCGAGCCGCTGCAGGTGGTCAAAGGCATCCCTGCGCATGTCGGTCTCGATATAGACGCCCATTACATGGCCCATGTCGGCCATGTAGTACTGCGCGGCCGCGTCAATCAGGCGGAGTACCAGGTAAAGGCCCGCAAGCTTGAGGACGAGCGCCACGGTCAGCGACGCGATGTCATTTATCGCGAGATCCGTGATCCGCCTCAGGATCAGCGGCAGCACGACGTCGCACAGGCAGGTGAGGGCCGCGCAACACAGGTCAAGGTACATGGTCTTGCGGTATTTGCGCATGTACGGATAGAATCTGCGTATCAAATGGGACTTTTTGCTGGTATATTCGTGCTGCATAATCTCTCCCAGGGAGCCCTGGCAGGAACTTATCTTCCTGCCAGCTCCGCGACATATTCGCTCGTCTCATCCGGCACGTCGTCCAGGTCGTCGCCCACATCTATGACGCGCGGCTGCTTGCGGTAGAAAATATCATACATGACCGGCACTATGAACAGCGTCATAAACGTCGCGTATACGAGGCCAGAGGTCACCACGATCGCCATGCCCTTCTGCATCGCGTTGCCCGCGTCCTGCGAGAACACCATGACGCTCATAGACAGGATCGTCGTCATGGCGGTCATCAGGATCGGGCGCATACGCGTCTTGCCGGCGGCAATCAGCGCGGTGCGCTTATCCAGCCCGGCCAGACGCAACTGGTTTACATAATCTACAAACACGATGCCGTTATTGACGACAGTGCCCATCAGGATCATAAATCCCATAAGAGACATCGCGGAGATGGGCTTATCGAACGCCGCCAGCCCCATCATCCCGCCGGTAAACGCCAGCGGAATCGTAAAGACGATGATGAACGGGCTAAGCAGGCTCTGGAACTGCGCCACCATGACCAGGTATACCAGAAGCCCGCCGAGCGCCAATGCCCGCAGCATCTGCCACACCATATCCATGACCTGCTCGCTCTCGCCGCCTATCTCGATGCTATATCCCTCCGGCACGGAATACGCGTCCAATTTATCCTGAAGGGTCCGCGACAGCAGCGTCGCGTTATATCCATCCTCCACGCCGGCGCTCACGGACATATACCGGCTCTGGTTCTCCCGCGTTATCGTATCCATGCTGGTACCGGTACTCATTTCGGCAAATTTGGACAGCTTATATTTTTTCGTCACCGTCTCGCCGTCAGAATCCGCGCTGTCCACTTCCAGTTCGAGATCCATCAGGTTCTCATACGTCAGGGGCTCCGTCTCGTTGACCAGGCGCACGTCCAGATTCACGCCATCCTTGTTCATGGTGATGGCTGTCGCGTCCGTGGTCGTGCGCGCGCTGATCGCCTGCAGGATCTGCGCGGTGGTCAGGCCGCACGCCGCCGCCTTGTTGCGGTCGATGGTCAGCCGCACGGACGAACCTGCATCTTCGAGCCCGTCGTCTATGTCAGCCACGCCCTCGATCTCCTCGAGCATCCCCTTCACGTCCTGGCTTATGCCGATCAGCGTATCCTGGTCGTCGCCATATATATCCACCTCGATGCCGCTGCCGATCGCGTTCGACATCTCCCCCAGGGCCGAGGATGTCACGCTGACCTCGGCATCCTTCACGCCCTTCGTCTTCTCCTCGATCTCGTCGCAGATCGCATGGAATTCCTTAGTGGTCTTGATATCCTCGTCAGTGATGATATTGAACGAAAAATAAGTATAATTATCTCCGCCGCCCGTCACGGAAGAGACCGCCGTGGCGTCCCCGTCCATCGCGCCCACCTTGTCGATGCCGTCCACCGAAAGGATCCTCTCCATCACCTCGTCCGCCGCCGCATACGCGTCCTCTTTCTCGCAATCATCCGGCATCGTCAGGCTCACCGAGATCTGGTTGCTCTCCATGTCGTCCAGGAGCACCAGCCCGGTATCAAACGCGCGGAAAACGCACAGGACGAACAGCGTGATGGCTACCGCAAGCGGCACGATCTTGAACCGCAGGCAGAAGCCAAGCGCCTTGGCGTACGCATTCTGCACGCGCTCAAAGATTGGATGCTTTTTCTCCTTGATTTTTTTCAAAAGTACCGAGCTAAACGTCGGCACCACCGTCAATGCCACGATTAGCGACGCGACCAACGCATATGAGATAGTAAACGCGAACGGTATCATGAGCTGGCTCACGATGCCGGACGTATATACCATCGGGAAAAACACGCAGATGGTCGTCACCGTCGACGCCACGATAGGAGCGGCGACCTGGCGCGTGCCCTGCACCGCCGCCGCGGGCGCCGAGAGGCCCTTCTGCCGCAGCCGGTATATATTCTCCATGACGACGATCGAATTGTCCACTAGCATGCCGATTCCAAGGCACAGGCCGCCCAGCGACATCACGTTCAGGTGGATGCCCGTAAAGTACATCACTATCAGGGCAAACAGCACCGAAAACGGGATGGAAAACGCCACAAGGATCGTGGGCTTTACCTCCTGCAAAAACAGCGCCAGCACGACTATCGCGAGCAGCGCGCCAAGGAGCATGCTGCTCAGCACGCTTTTGATAATGATAGTGATATAATCCCCCTGGTTCATGATCGGCGTAAGCGACAGCCCCGGATAGTCATCCTGCAAATCCGAAAAAGCTGCAGTCAGCGTCTTTGCCACGTCGCTGGTGCTGGCCGTGCTGACCTTGAAGATGGAGAGCAGCACGGCCTCGTTGCCATTCATCTTGGCATAGGACTCGCCCGCATTATCCACAACAGTCACGTCAGCCACATCGCTGACGCGGATCTTGCCGACGCCCGGCACTTTAGTCAATACCAGGTCGTCGATCTCCTCCTCGTCAGTAAAATGCTCCCCTACTTCGACCAGCCACTGGTTGTCCTCATCGTCATCGACATAGCCGGCGGGCATCGCCAGATTCTGCGCGTAGATGATGGAAGAAAGCGTCTCCAGATCCAGCAGCGAGTCTATATTGGCATTCTCCAGCGCCGCCTTCCTGGCATCCCTCGTCTGCTTTTCCGCCTCCTCCAGCTGCTCCCTGGCCGTCTTCATCTGCTCCTCGCCGGCCGCGATCTGCGCCTGCCCGGAACCGAATCCCGCCGCCGCTTCATAGCCGCCGGCGATCGTCTCGGACTGCACGTCGTCCATGCCCTCCATCTGCTTATTTATCTCGTCGAGCGCGGCCTGCGAGGCGGCAAGCTCCGTCTCCAGGTTCGCCAGCTCGGAATCTATCTGCGGCAGGCGCTTATCCACGATGTCGGCTACCTGCTTGATATCGTCGTATGTGACGGTCTTAACGGTATCTGCCTGCCCTATCTGGCCCATCCATTCCAGAAAGGCCTCTGTCGTCTCCCGATCTGCGACCGCCTCCTCTATGCCTGAAGGGACCTTGATGCCCGACTGCTCCGCCGTCGTGCCGAAGTTCAGCGAAAAAGCGGCGAACATCCCGTCAATCTGCTTATATGTCTCCTCGATCCCGGCATCCTCATAGGCCTGCTTTTCCGCCTCTAGAGCCTTCTTGCTCGCCTGCATGCTGTTATAGCCGGACTCATATGCCGCCTTGGCAGCCTGGGCCTGGGAGAGCTGCACGGTCGCGTCCGCAATCTTCTTATTCGTATCCTTCTGCTGTTTTTCCAGATTCTTCTTCTGCTTCTCCAGCTCCGCCTCGCCATCCGCGAGATCATCTTTGGCATCCTGTATATCTTTTTCCGCGTCCGCAAGCTTTTCGTTCGTATGGTCGAGGATCTTCTCGTTGACCGCGTCGATCTTGTCCTGGTTCAGGCGGATCTCCACCGTATCTTCCACCTCGCCGCTGGCGGATATGCTGGCCACTCCGGCCTGCCTCTCCAGGTAAGGTATGACCGTGTCCTCCGTGAACGTGGTCACTTCCTTTATATCCTTGCCCTCATAATCGACCGACGCATACATCGTGGCCAGCATGTCCACGCTGACCTCCATGATATTGGGCGTGCCGCATTCCTCTGGCAGCTCCATCGAGTCGAGAGCCATCGACACGCGCACGAGCGCCGCCTCCATGTCGGTATCGTCCGAAAACTCCAGCATAACCATCCCATAATTCTCCGAGGACGAGCTGGTCAGATTTTCCACGCCGTTTATCGTGCCGAGCGCGTTCTCCATAGGCTCGGTCACGTCCATCTCCACCTGCTCGGGCGAAGCTCCGACCTCCGTGGTGACGACCGCTATATACGGCATCGACAGATCCGGCATCAGGTCCGTCTGCATGCCAGACAGGCTTACCGCGCCGATTACCAGGATCACGATGACCGCCACTACCACATAAAAGGGCTTTTTCACACAAAATTTCGTCATTTCCATCTTCCTTTCGCACTGCCAAAAACCGCCGCCCCATTTGGGCAAAGACATTCTACCACGAAAATATCGCGATTGCAACCGGAGAGGAAGGAAAAACCTACCGGCTCGGTAGCCTTTCGCGTCTTGTCAAAGCGGCACGGCATGCCTTGCGCTTATCCTGTCCTCCGGCTCTATGCGCCCGCACAGTAGCGGCGATGCCGGGTCGTATCGCGCCAGATTGCGCTCCAGGCTTTTCGCGCCGCGGTTCGCGTAGCAGTAGGCGCAGCCGTTTTGACACGTGTCGTACGTCCCGACGTCGATGCTCTCTATGCATCCGCAGGCCTCGCGCTGGTTCTTATCCCTGCGCGCGTTCAGCTCACGGCCGGCGATCCTCTCTATCAGCGCCTTGTCTATGCACGAGCCATGGGCTATGCCGCATTCCGCCAGGTCTATTTTTTCAGCGCAGCTCTCGATTGCTATGCCGTTGTCGCGCGCTATGCCGGACAGCTCGCCGGCGAACCCCTTCAGGGCGCCCTCATCCGGCAGATAGCCGGACAGCCGCTCCATATTTTTCTTGATTTTCGGGAAAAAATCTAAAAAGCTGATTACGCATTTTTCCGTATATCCGCAAAGCCCGCCGGCAATGCTGCCGAAAGCCTTGATGTGGTATTGCGGAGTATATCTCTCCGAAAAGAAGATCGGGTCGTATCTCCAGACGGTCCTCTCCGGCCCTATCATATCCGATAATTTTTGAAATATCGGGATTAGCGCGCGCTGTTTGTGCGGCAGCCCGGGCTCGACGTCTTTTCCATACCCGGTGAGCGTGAACTGGAAATAATAATCATATCCCTCCAGAGCGCCCAGCCCGTCCAGCATGGGCTCCGGATTTTTCGTCCAAAAAACAATGCAGTCCACCACGTCCGGCGATATTTTTATCTCGCTTACCTGCCTGTAGTTCATGGGGTTCCGGACGTAGAAAAAACCATCGCCTATCCTGTTATAAAACCATTCCGAATAATAATTCGGTATGTCAGTCCTTCTGCTCGCGCTCAAAATCATAGCTCTAAACTCTGAAAGCCCGGTCAAGCGGCCATGCGGATGGACTGCTTGCAGGCCTTGCCCGGATTGCGAATACGGGTCGGATTGCGAAAGCTGCGCAGCTCTCGCAATCCGTGGGCTTTCATTCATGGCATTATATGGGTTTACTTTGTGGAATAATCGCCTATTAAGAAATATTTGTCATATTTATTGTCCGGATCGTAAAACAGCTCTTCCGCATCCGCCCCTTCCAGATGCTCCTCCTCGACGAGCTGTTCGGTTATTTCAGAAAGAACCAGAACCCCTTTTATTTCCCGGGGATCTACCGAAGCGATGCCTTTTTCGATCGCGAAACCGTCCACCTTGATGGTCTTGACGACCTGGACGCCTGATGAATCTATCGAAAAAGTCAGATATCCCTCATCGGATTTCTCTTCGTATTCAAGGCCCTCGCAAGTCAGGGCCGCCGACCACAGAAGCCCCGTACCGGTTCTATTATCAGCGCCCGTACCGGAGGCACAGCCGCAGCCGCATATCATAGCGAAAATAACGGAAAAGATAAAAAAAATATTTTTTGCCGGCTTGCTCACGGCAACAGCCTCCTTGTCATACATCAAAAGTCCAGATACCTTCCGGTCAGGCTGGCAGGGCAATTCGCGATATCGCCCGGCGTGCCGGATGCCACTATGGCTCCGCCATCCTCCCCTCCTCCTGGCCCCATGTCGATGACGTAATCCGCGTTTTTTATCACGTCCAGGTCATGTTCGATGACGATTACAGTGGCGCCGTTTTCAACCAGCCTCTGGAATACTCCCAGCAAAGTCCGGACATCCAGCGGATGCAGGCCGATGGTGGGCTCGTCAAATACGAATACGGTATCGGATTGGCCCTTCCCCATCTCGCCGGCCAGCTTCAGCCGCTGTGCCTCGCCGCCGGACAGCCCGGGGGTCTCCTCCCCCAATGTCAAATAACCCAGGCCCAGGTCGCGCAGCACCTGGAGCCTGCGCGCGACCAGCGGCAGGTCAAGGCACGCGTCCAGCGCCTCGTCCACGCTCATGGCCATCAGCTCCGGCAGCGTGTTCGCCCGGCCGCCTTTTTTGGGAATCCTCCTGATAAGGCCCGCCTCCCTGCCATATCTCGAACCGCCGCAGTCCGGACAAGGTATGTCAACATCCGGCAGGAACTGCACGTCCAGGCTGATGGATCCAGTGCCGTCGCATGCCGCGCAGCGCAATCTTCCGGTGTTATATGAAAAATCCCCCGCCTTATAGCCGCGTTCCTTCGCGTCCGCGGTGCGCGCGAAAGCCTTGCGCAGCTCGTCATGGACGTCCGCGTAGGTGGCGACCGTGGAACGCACATTGACTCCGATCGGGGCGGCGTCGATCAATTTTACCTTGGAAATGCCCCCGGCGGAGACGCTTTTCACGTGCTCCGGCAGTCTCTCACCCTTGATATTCGCCTCCAGCGCGGGAATCAGGCTCTCCAGAACCATGGTCGTCTTTCCCGAACCGGAGACTCCGGTCACGGCGGTCAGCCGGCCAATCGGGAAATCCGCATCCAGCGGCTTTACCGTATGTATTTGCCCGGTGGAAAGGGTAATCCTCCCCAGGTCGAACATGTTATCGGCAGGAATACGCGGACGCGCGTCGACTGAAGCCCTGCCGCTGAGGAATGGGCCTATCTTTGAATTCGGATCTTGCAAGACTGCCGGCAACGGCCCCTGCGCGATGACGCTCCCGCCTTCTGCTCCCGCCCCCGGCCCCATCTCTATGAGCCAGTCGGCTTCTTTCAGCACGTTAATATCATGGTCGACCAGTACGACCGTATTCCCGTCCGAAAGCAGGTCATGCATCACCCCGGCCAGGCCCTCTATGTTCGAAGGGTGCAGGCCGATGGACGGCTCGTCCAGCACGTAGAGCACGCCCGTGGTGCGATTCCGCACAGCCCTGGCAAGCTGCATCCTCTGCCGCTCCCCGGTGGAGAGCGTGGATGCGGCCCGGTCTAACGTCAGATACGAGAGACCCAGATCCATCAGCCTCTTTGCCGCCGTCATAAAAGACTCGCATATGCTCGCCGCCATGGGGCGCATCTCTCCTGGAAGGGATGCGGGAACGCCCTCTACCCACTCTATCAGATCGGCGAGCGTCATGGAGCAAGCCTCCGCCAGCGAGATGCCGCGCAGCCTGGGGGCGCGCGCCGCCTCGCTAAGCCGCGTGCCTCCGCAGTCCGGACAGACATCCTGCCTAAGGAACTTTTCCACACGCTTCATGCCCTTTTCGTCCTTTACCTTGGACAGGGCATTTTCCACGGTATATGTAGCGTTAAAATATGTGAAATCCATGTCGCCGGCGGCGCCGCTGGTCTTATTCTGGTAGATGATGTTTTTCTTGACAGCCGGGCCGTGGAAAACGATATCTTTTTCCCTGTCGGTCAGATCGCGGAACGGCACGTCGGTACGCACGCCCATCTCGCGGGCGATATCCTTCATCAGCGACCACATGAGAGTCTGCCATGGCGCGACGGCCCCCTCGTCTATCGTCAGGGAATCATCCGGCACGAGCGTAGATTCATCCACCGTGCGGACTATGCCGGTCCCATTGCATTTCCTGCACGCGCCCTGGCTGTTGAAAGCCAGCTCCTCCGCGCCGGGCGCGAAAAAACGCGCGGAGCACGACGGGCAGACAAGCTCCAGGCCTGCCGCCACGTTCAACGACGGCGGGACGTAATGGCCGTTAGGGCAGCGATGGCTCGCCAGCCGGGAAAACATCAGGCGCAGGCTGTTCAGCAGCTCCGTGCCGGTCCCGAACGTGCTGCGGATGCCTGGAATCCCTGGACGCTGGCGCAAAGCCAACGCCGCCGGGACGTAGAGCACCTCATCGACCCTGGCCTTTTCCGCCTGAGTCATCCTCCGGCGCGTGTATGTGGACAGGGATTCCAAATAGCGTCTGGAACCCTCGGCATACAGTATGCCTAAAGCCAGCGACGACTTGCCGGAACCCGACACTCCCGCGATGCCCACTATCTTATCCAACGGCACGTCGACGTCGATATTTTTCAGATTATGCACGCATCCGCCCCGGACCAGGATGTGCGACGGCTTTTTGCCATGTTCGTCCAATGTTTCCGCTCCCCATTAGGTAATTGCCCGGCCGTTTTTTCCGAAGCAAGCTCCCATGCCTCACATGCGGGCTTTCCCGCATCATAAAAATCCGTTGCGCCCGCCTGACGCGATGAGCGCGACGAGATAAAACGGCTCGGAACAGCCCTCGTGCGCCTCGGCTATCTCTATCTCCACCGTATGCCTCCCATATTGGATATGCTCCGAGAGCGTTTTCAGGCAGAGGCTGCAACCTTGGCCCTGATCGGGATTGGCATCCAGGGTTACCGCGCCCCGCTCGTCCCCGTCTATGACCGCGCGGGCTATCGGCGCCGGCCTATCGGCGTTCTTCCTGTACAGCACGGCAAGACACGTCCCATAAAGTTCGAAGCATATCCTCGCGCCTTGCCTCTCCGCGGTCCACCCGCATTTGAACATATCCTGGATGCCTTCTTGAGGCGCCGCGTCGGGAACGAATCCCTCATTCTGCGATATAATCCGGCTGCAGTTGCCGTTCCGGAACCGCCTGGAATCTTCGTACTGGTTTCGCGTCACAGGCAGCAGGTTACGCAGATCCAGGTCAGCCCCGGCTTCATAATCCTCCGCGTCCAGCGTGGCGTATACCCCGTCCAGATACCCTGTGATAACGTCCGCAATCAGCTGATGCCCCAAGTCGTTCGGATACAGGCCGTCCTCCGTTATATCGCCCCTCGCGATAGAACCGTCCAGCACCTTCGCATATATCGTCGGTTTCATGCTGACGCATGGCAAGCCATATGCCCTCGCTACTTTCAGATGATTTGCCTGCGCGCCGGCGCCGTTGCAAAGCACGCTGTTCAGAATAAGGAGGGCTGGCGCACTCTTATACTTGTACATCTGCCTGACGAGTCCCTCGTAAGTCTCCAGAAAGTGCGCATTGTCATCATCGTCCGCGCTAAAATCAATAACACAAAAGTCCGCGCCGTAGCGCAGCAGATCTGATTCCGCCCGCGCAGCGCCGAACTGCGACGTCGTGCCGGCTATGCCGGCATTAACGTATGAGACACGAGCATCTGGAAAAGCGTCGCGCCACCACTTATATACAATGTAAGCGTAACATTTCTCGGGAGAAGACGAAGAAAGGCCCTGCGTTATCGAGCCGCCGATAAAGCCAACCGCGACGTCCTCCCCGGCCTTTGCCTTCTTCATGGCGCGCCGTATGCGGCCCGCGTCCCCCTCGTTCAATATCCCTTTTCTCACGTCTATCCCATAATCTTTTGCGTGCATGGCGTCCTCCCGAGATCCTTGCGGCAACTGAAAATCATTAATCATATAGCATATTTACCTGATTTTGTCAATATGGGCGGAGACTTTTGCAGACAGCCGGAGGTTACTATTCGCAGGCGTTAGATAAAGGAATTGGCCCTGATTGGCTGTGAATACCAACAGTATTTCACTGGAATCTTTGAAAATCGCTTGATACTGCAGCAAATTATAGGATATAATGATGATGGTGATTTGTGCGAATCACGATTCATGCCATAGATAAGGAAGGGCAGCTGTATGGAAGCGGAAAAGATGCTCCCAATCGGGATTGAAGATTTTGAGGAAATGCGAAGAAAGGATTTTTACTATGTCGACAAGACAGGGCTAATCAAGGAGCTTCTTTTGAATCAAGCGAAGGTCACGCTTTTCACCCGTCCGCGGCGTTTCGGCAAGTCTCTGAACATGAGCATGCT
>CAYVFF010000014.1:0-59682 GCA_964450965.1 uncultured Eubacterium sp.
AAGAGAGTGCGGCATTCGCCATGATCCCGACGACCACCTCGGTATCCCGGCAATGTCTGCTAAGTGGCAAAATGCCAAGCGAACTTTTGGAACCGTGGAAACAGGGCAAGGAAAAGACGGAGTTCATCTCCTGCGCAATATCCATGGGATTTACAGACAGTCAGATTGGCTACGAGCGCGGCTACGATGCGGATTTCAGCTCTTTCGTGCGCTGCGGAGCGGTAATCGTCAATGATGTGGATGATTTGGTACACGCTCAGCATCTTGGACGGCGCGGCATGGCAGACGATATGAAGCTGCTCTCAGATCAAGGGAAACTGGCCGCGATGACAAGACGCTTTTTACAGAAAGGCTACGATGTCTATATCACCTCCGACCATGGGAACACGCTCTGCACCGGCATGGGAAGGCTCATGGGTACCGGCGTGGAGATGGAGACAAAAAGCCGGAGGATGTTGGTCCTGCAAAATTTCGCGGACAAAGCCGCATTGCGGGAGAAATACGGACTGATCGAGTATCCGAAGTATTATCTTCCAAAGCAGTACGATTACTTAATCTGTGATGCCGGCGTGTCTTTTGACGCGAAGGGCGAAGAGGTCATGTCCCACGGAGGGATGACGATTGATGAAGCGATCGTCCCATTTATCAAGATAAAGGCAGGAAATGTGCATGGCTAAAAGAATCGGATTCATGTGTGACTTGAAGCTGCCGTGGCTGAATCAAACCGCGGATTTCGTCTGTGAAAATCTGCCGGAGGAAGAGATAAAAGAGCGGTTGGACAAATATCTGGGCTTTGAAATCAGAAGCGAGAACAATATCCGCAGGACCAGAGAGATTCTTTTGAACATCTGGTATCGCAAAACCGAATACTCATCCCTGTTACATCCCGACGCGATGCTTTTATATAAAAAATTCCGGGATGATTCGCTCCCTGTCCATTGGGGTCTTATGCTTGCGGCCTATCCGGTATTCGCTGACTTTTGCAGAGTGATTGGAAAAATCGCGCATTTTCAATCGAGCCTCACGCTCTCGCAAATCAAGAGGAGGATGGCGGATGAATGGGGCGAACGCTCTACTCTGTTTAAATCGATCGATGAGATGGCGGCCACCTTGCGGGCCTTTGGCGTGCTTGCAAGCGACAGCCCCGGGAAGTACCACATCCTCAGATATCCGGTCAAGCAGGAAGATATTGGCAGTTTTCTTGTCTGCTCCGCAATGAGCGTGGGGACGCGCAGTTCCTATTCCTACCAGGATATCAATGATATGGATACGCTATTCCCATTTGAGTATCAGCTGGAGAAGGAAAGCATGCTGCAGGACGAGCGCTTTGAGATCAACAATCTCGGCGGCGAACTGGCGGTATCAATGAAGTCAATTTAAGAGATTGTTCGATGGAGCCCAGGAGGCAATGTTCAAGAAGTGCGTCATATTCTATTCTGCCATTGCATCGGAAACCGTGCCAGAGCATTTTGACTTTGGAGAAATCGGGAAATTATCAGCCCGGAAAATAAAAGATTACGAAAAATCCAGAATCCGGCGGAGACACCTTGATGGATCAGGACGACTTGGTTTTTTATGAAGTGGTGATGGAAAAGCGAGATGAAGATGCGTATTTGATAACTGGAAACCTAAGGCATTTTCCAATCAGGACGTTTATTGTAACGCCCGCGGAAATGCTGAAGATCATGGAAACGCATGGGAATGTGGAATGACTCAGTCCCGCCTGGTGACAGAAGCGGAAAATGGTGCTGGACACTATCGTATACCGCCATCTCGAACCCCTCTGCAATATAGAAACTACGGTATTTCTACGCTATATCGTTACATATAGCTTTAATCTATAATAAATCAATATTTCCAAGGCATAGTATATCAAGACTTCCAGATAAAATGGTTAATAAATCGTCCATCATCTTTGTCCCCAATTTTGTCACGCCAGACATAATATCTTCAAATTCCTTATATGACCCTTTTGTTTTGATAATCTCAGCTTCACTGTCCAAATAAATCAAATCATTATTAAGAATTAAATATATAGAATCATCATCTTTATGATTGAAATAACCAAAAGTTAAATTTAATTCATTTGCTTCATCCATCAATGTTTCAGGATTAATGTCTATATGTTTATTATTTAAATTTGTTAAAAGTCTTGCTTTTATTTCCTGATTTTTGGTATAAATCATGATAACCAGTTCCTTTCATTTAAGGTAATCATGTCCATATGTTTGTAAAATTTTAATTTTACCTTCTATTTCTATCCCTTCGATGTTAATTTCTATATTATCTTCATATTGGCTAACTGAATAAAAAATCCTATGTTTTTGATTAATACGTACATACATGATATAAATTTTTATATCCTTTCATTTGTGAAAAATCGCCTTCCGGTACTGCCGGACAGAAAGGATCCTTTGCAATTAATCTTTCACGTGCTAAATATTTTTGATATAAACTTTTAGATTTTTTAACTTTTCTATATCTTTAACTGCTTGTTTGGTATACAATATTTCATACATTTTTTACCCCCTAACCCATCAATTTAATTTATACCAATATATTTCTAATGCCGTTAGATTGGAAACTGACACAACGCTTTTTGACTGCAGCGCTCCAAAATAATCAGATGCGGATGTGTCGCACCTCATCTCCTGTATTCTTCCACAATCAGCCCCTCGCGGTAGGCTTCTAATAGCTCCTCGAGGTATTTGATATTCTCCCTTATGTCCACCCCGCTGTCCGTATCCGCCACGCGCTTCCTCTTGCGGAACGTCTCGACGTCGATCGCGTCGGATATGATGTCGGTCTCGTTTATTATCGCGCTCTCGGCGGACTCGAATGGCTCGTGCGCCACCAGCCTTAGCCCCCAGGAATTACATACCAGCGTGTATCCCGCGATCCCGGTTTTTTTCTGATATGCCTTGGAAAATCCGCCATCGATGACCAGCAGCTTGCCATTGCACTTTATCGGGGATTCGCCATGAATCTGCTCTACCGGCACATGCCCGTTTATTATGTGAGCTCCCTCCGTATCCAGCCCGAATTCTTCCAGGATGCTGTTTACTACCTCCTCCTGCTCGTAGAGCCTGTAATAGCTGTTTTTCTTCTCCTCGTGGGTCTCCTTCTCCTCGACGAAATACCGCTCGAAAGTCGTCATTTTTTCCTTGCCGAATACGGGGGAACCCGGGCCGGTCCAAATGTACCAGATCACGTCCTGCCCGGCCCTGCGCTCGGTGGCGTCCTTTGCGTAATATCCCCTCCTGGCATAGTATTCCAGCACGTCGTATAATGCCTTTCCGCTGTATTCCTTGTCGAAAATCCGCACTTTCATGAAACTGCCGTCCGCGTTCATAGGCACGCAGCCGTGGTACAATAGATTCCCATTGTATATCTTATACATTCCGCCCTTGGAATAGAGGAACCTCACGTGCCTCTGGAGCTTCTCGCTGCGCATGAACGCCCCCTGCAGGCGGACCATCAGCTTAGCCTCCTCGCCGGTGAGTTCATATGGATTCTCGGGATCCACGGTAGGGAAATCCACATCCTTCATGGCATATTTTTTCCCGGAAATCGTGACGGTCTTCTCAATATAATCAATCTTATCCAAAAGAAGCCTGTCCTCCATATGGAACTCCGGATGACGCATGATAAACTGCCCCTCCAGCTTGAACTGTATGATCGCCATCGCCTTGTGCATGGCCGTATCCAGCCGCAGATCCTTGGTGTTGTAGTCCGTATTGTATTTTATCTTGAATATGTCGCAATCAGTGTCCGCGTAGACGTCCATCACGAAGGTGGCCAGCGGCACCAGGTTGATGCCGTACCCCTCCTCCAGCACCGACAAGTTGCCGTACCTCGCCGTCAGCCGTATGACGTTCGCTATGCATAGCATGCTGCCCGCGGCGGCTCCCATCCAGACTATGTCGTGATTCCCCCATTGCACGTCTACCGAATGGTAGTCGCAGAGCGTGTCCATAATGATATGCGGGCCGGGACCCCTGTCATAGATGTCCCCGACTATATGGAGATGGTCGATGACGAGCCGCTGTATCAGGAGGCATATGGCCGTTATGAACTGCGGCGCGCGTCCTATGCGTATAATGGTATGGATAATCTCGTTATAATATGCCTCCTTGTCCTGGACCTCCTCCTTTTCTGTGATGAGCTCCTCTATCACGTATGCAAAGTCCGGGGGCAGGGCCTTGCGGACCTTGGAACGGGTATATTTTGACGACACCCGCTGGACTATGCGCACCAGCCGGTAAAGCGATATCGTATACCAGTCCTCGAGATTCTCCTCTTCCTTTTCCGCGATCTCCAGCTTTTCCTGCGGATAATAGATCAGCGTTGCCAGGCTTTTTTTGTCGCGGCTGCTCATGGAGTTCCCGAACTCCTCGTCTATCTTGCGGCGCACCGAACCGGAGCCGTTTTTCAAGACATGGTTGAACTGCTCGTATTCGCCATGTATATCCGTCAGGAAATGCTCCGTCCCCTTAGGAAGGTTCAGTATCGACTGAAGGTTGATGATCTCCGTGGATGCCTCCGCCGCGTTCCTGTACTGGCGCGCCAGCGTCTTCAAAAATTTGAAATCCTGTCTCTCCATAATAACCTCCGATAACGACTTTTCCGGGCGGACTGTACCTATGCTTTTAGCATTATACAACCCGCCCGGAAGAAATTCAAGCTCTATCGGAATGTTCGCGATAGCCCGCAGCAATCCTAGAACACCGGCACTACCGCTCCATCGTATTCTTCATTGATAAAATCTTTTACTTTGTCGGACAGCACAGCTTCCACCAGTGCCTTGGTCTTATCGGTATCCTCGTCTCCCTCCTTCACTGCGATGATGTTCGCGTAGGTCTGCGCCGCCTCCGACTGCGCGGACTCAGTGGCTATGGGGTCTCCCAGTTCCGCCTCAATCGCGTAATTGCCATTCACGCACGCCACGTCCACGTCGCCGATCGCCCTGGCTACCTGCGCCGCCTCCAGCTCGTTTATCTTCAGGTTCAAGGGATTCTCCTCGATATCCAATACCGTCGCCTGCAGGCCGGCATCCGCTTTTAATTTAATCAGGCCTTCCTGCTCCAGCAGCAGGAGCGCCCGCGCCTCGTTCGTCGTGTCGTTGGGCACAGCCACCTCTGCCCCGTCCTTCAGCTCGTCAAGGCTCGCGGTCTTGCCCGCGTATATTCCCAACGGCTCGAAATGGACATTTGCCACGCCCACGATATGCGTGCCGTTTTCCGCGTTAAAATCATCCAGATACGGTTTGTGCTGGAAATAATTGGCATCCAGCTCCCCGTCCTCCAGGGCCGTGTTCGGAAGGACGTAATCGTTATATTCCACGACCTCAAGGTCATATCCCTTCTCCGCCAGATCGTCCTTTATAACGTTCAATATCTCCGCGTGCGGCGTGACGGCCGCGCCTACCTTGATGGTCTCAAGCTCTCCCCCGCCGCCCCCGCAGCCGGTCAAAATCCCTGATGCCAGCGTGAGAGCCGCCGCGATAGAAATAAACTTTTTGGAAATAAACCTGTTCTTCATGATCCTCATCCTCCTTATACTTATAACAAACTATTTAATCCTTTTATCCACGCGCCGCACCAGCCACAGGCCGCCCTCCTGGAATATCTGGACGATTATGACCAGCAGCGCCACCGTGATAAGCATCGTCTTCGCGTCATAGCGATAATACCCGTAATTGGTGGCTATCGCCCCGAGCCCTCCGCCGCCGACAAAGCCGGCCATGGCGGAATATCCCAGGATTGTCGCCAGCGAGATCGTCGCGCCGACCATGAGCGAGGGCCTGGCCTCCGGCAGCAGGACCTTCCAGATTATCTGAAATACCGAGGAACCCATGGACTGCGCAGCCTCGATAACGCCCTGGCTCACTTCCTTTAACGATGATTCCACCATGCGGGCCACATACGGCGCCGCCGCCACGACAAGCGGGACGATAGTGGCCGTAGAACCGATTGTGGTGCCTACGACCAATCTGGTGAACGGCATGATGGCGACCAGCAATATCAAAAACGGGACAGATCTTACCAGGTTGATTATTCCGCCGACGATAAAGTTCACCCACCTGTTTTTACATATGCCGTTCGCGTCCGTAATATATACCAGCACGCCCAAAGGAACCCCGATCGCGTACGCAATCGCCGAGGACACCAGAACCATGTAGAGCGTCTCTAAAATCCCTCTTCCCAGCAGCCCTAGCATATCCTGGCTCATTGTTCCCCGCCCCCTTCTTCAAAATACAGGTCTTTTAATTTCAAGAACTCCAGCATCTTCTGGCGGGTTTCCTCCTTTTTCGGCTTTTCTATGAGGATTTGCCCATAAGCCCGCCCACCGATATTTTCAGTGTTCGCCCCGAGGATATTGACAAGGTCGTTGCAATACATAGTAAGTTCCGAGATAATCGGGTCGAATGAAGATTGCCCGTCAAAAGCTATCCGGATTACTTCCTTCCCTATCCCGTTCTCATCTGCCTGACGGTCAGTAAGAATGAGTTTTTTTGCCGTCTGCGATTTTGGATTCAGAAAAACTTCCCTTACAGTGCCCATTTCGACAATCTCCCCTTCGCTCATGACCGCGATGCGGTCGCAAATCTGCTCCGCCACTTTCATCTCGTGCGTTATCACTATGACCGTCACTCCGTATGTACGGTTTATCTCCCCAAGCAGCTCCAGAATGGAGCGCGTAGTAATCGGATCCAGCGCGCTCGTCGCCTCGTCGCAGAGCAATACCTCCGGATTCGTGGCCAGCGCCCTGGCGATCGCCACCCTCTGCTTCTGCCCTCCGGAGAGCTGTGCGGGATAAGCCTTTTCCTTATCCTTTAAGTCGACCAGCTCCAGCAATTCCCGCGCCCTTTCCAGCCTTTGCGGCTTTTTCATGCCGGAAATCTCTAATGGATAACATATATTGCCTATTACGTTTCTCTGCTCCAATAGATGGAAGTGCTGGAAAATCATCCCCATTTTCTGGCGAATCTTCCTTAGCTGCGCGTATCCAAGCGCGGTCAGATCCTCCTCGCCAAAATATACCGCCCCCTCCGTCGGGCGTTCGAGCAAGTTGATACATCGGACCAGCGTCGACTTCCCGGCGCCGGAAAATCCTATGATGCCGAATATCTCGCCGCGCCCGATCTCCAGGTTGATGTCTTTTACGGCCATAATGCTTGCCGACTTTGACGAGAACTTCTTGCTCACATGCTCTAAACGAATAATGCTCTCCGCGCCCATATCCTGACCTCGCTTTTTTCTGCTGAAACCCGCTTTTCTCCCGGAATGCCATGTGCGGCGCGCTATATGCCACTCCCGGCGGATTCCGTAAATATACTATCATGCCACGCCATTTTCGTCTAATATACAAAAAAAATACCCGGTTATAGGTTGAACTTATAACCAGGTATCTCTCTTCACATCGCCGACTGCCGTCACGACGCGGTAGCCGGCCTCCCGCACGCGCTGCTCCAGACAAGACCTGCATTGCGCGGCCTCTTCCCCCGTGCATATCTTGTTTTCATACAGTTCGTATTGCTTGCGCACCCGGACCGGCGAGAGGTTTGGCATGACAACGTTTGCGCCGGCCTTCAGCCCGAGTTCCCTCCCTTGCGGATGTACCGACCCTAGCGCGGTCGTCGCCGGAATCAGCGCATACGGAAACATAAGCCGCAGGATCGACAGCAGCTTCAGCGTCAGCCGCAGGCTGCCGCTGGCGTATCCCGCGAACGGCGTCTCCCTATGAGTGATATATGGGCCGATCCCTATCATGTCGGGCATGAGTTCCTGCAGAAACCGTATGTCCTGGATGATGCAATCCTCCGTCTGGAACGGGGAGCCTACCATGAAGCCGGCCCCGACCTGGTAGCCGATTTCTTTCAAGTCAAACAGGCAGTTCTTGCGATGTGCGCAGCTCATGCCCTCCGGATGCAGTTTCCCATAATGCTCCTCGTTCGCCGTCTCATGGCGCAGAAGATATCGGTTTGCGCCCGCCTCGAAGTAAGCCCGGTAGCTTTCCTTTGATTTTTCCCCGATGGAGAGCGTTATCGCGCAATCAGGGAAACAGGAGCGAATCTCCGCGACGATTGTGCAGATCCTTTCATCCGTGTAGTAGCTATCCTCCCCGCTCTGGAGGACGAACGTCCGAAATCCCAGTTCGTAGCCCTCGCGGCAGCACTCCAGGATCTCCCGCCGATCCAGACGGTATCGGTCAGCGTTCCCGTTCCCGGCGCGTATCCCGCAATAATAGCAATCATTCCGGCAATAATTGGAAAATTCTATCAGTCCCCGGATATATACCTCGTCGCCGTAGAATTCGCGCCGTTTAATGTCCGCCGCCGCGGCAAGCAGCCCGTCATATTCCGCGTCCCGCAGCAGCAGCCTCAGATCGTCGTCCGGCAGGTCGCGCTCCTCCGAGAGCCGACAGACCAAATCAGATTTTTCCATGGCGTCTACGCAAGCCTCCCACTATTGAATCGTGCCGCCGCCCGCCACGACGTCGCCGTCGTAGAACACGATCGCCTGGCCCCTGGTGATCGCCCTTTGCGGCTCGTCAAACTGCGCCTCTATCGTATCCTCTCCGGTTTGTACGACCGTCGCCCACTGCTCCGGCTGCCTGTAGCGTATCCTGGCTTTCAGCCGGACGGGCCTAGGTATATCCGGCATGGAGATCAGGTTGATATCAGACGCGGTCACTGTCCGCCCATACAGATCCTCGCTTTTCCCCAATACGACCGTATTATTTTCCACGTCGAGACGCGCCACATACAGCGGGACCGGAGAGGGGACGCCAAGGCCCTTGCGCTGCCCTATCGTATAGCGAATGATTCCTTTGTGCCTTCCCAGAACATTTCCCTCCATGTCCACAAAATCCCCGGGCGGATAATCATGCCCCCTATACTGCTCGATAAAATCGGCATAACGGCCGTCCTTGACGAAACAGATGTCCTGGCTGTCATGCTTTCTGGCGTTTACAAAGCCCTGCCGTGCGGCAATCTCCCTTACCATGGACTTATCCATCCCTCCCAGGGGGAATACCGTGCGGGCGAGCTGATCCTGCGTCATGGCATAGAGCACGTAACTTTGGTCCTTCTGGCTGTATGCCGCCTTTTTTAAAAGATACCGCCCGGATACGGCATCCCTCTCGATCCTGGCATAATGGCCCGTCGCCACATAATCATAACCCAGCTCGCGCGCCCTGCGGCAGAGCTCGTCAAATTTCAAGAAACGGTTGCAGGCAATGCAGGGATTCGGGGTCGCGCCGCGCTCGTAGTCGGCCACGAAGCGCTCCATGACGTCCTCCCGGAAACGGTCTGAAAAATTGAACACATAGTAAGGAATCCCCAGCTTGCGGGCGACATCCCTGGCGTCTTCGACGTCCGACAGGGAGCAGCAGGAGCGTTCCCGCGAAATCCCGGCATCCTCGTTGTCGAACAATTTCATGGTGACTCCCATGCAGTCAAAGCCCCGCTCCTTCATCGTATATGCCGCTACGCTGGAATCCACGCCCCCGCTCATCGCTACGACCGCTTTTTTATCCATGCCCCCTCCTAACAATACCCGGCCCGGGATAACGGCATTATCCGATATCCAGATATGCCTTCAGCTTGCCGATATACAGCTCCCCGACCTTGCTCAAGATGGCATTTTTCCTCGTGACATATCCAATCTCCATCGTGCTGTTGGGGTTATCCTCGTCCTCCCGATACGGTATCGCGATATAATCGCTGCCGTTAAGTTCCTCGCATATGATTCCCGAGCAGAGCGTATAGCCGTTGAGCCCCACCATGAGGTTGAGCATGGTAGCCCTGTCATTCGCCCTGATCACCTGGGGGTATTCGTTTGTCGAGAGAATCTCCTCGGCGAAATAAAATGAGCTGTTGTCGCCCTGCTCGAAAGACAGGCAGGGATAATTTTCCAGCTGCGCGAAACAGATAGAATCCTCGCCGGCAAGCGGATGGTTTTTCCAGATATATACGTAGGCCCGACAATCGATCAGGTGATGGAATTCCAGATTCGCAGACCGCAGCAGCCTGCCTATGGACTTCCGGTTGAAATCGCTGAGATAGAGCACGCCGATCTCGCTCTTCATCACGCTCACGTCATGAATCACTTCCGCGGTCTTCGTCTCACGGATGGCAAATTCATACCTCGCCATGTCAAATTCCTTTGCCATGTCCACGAATGCCTTCACGGCAAACGAATAATGCTGCGTGGACACGCCGAATTTCTTTTTCAGCGTGCCGCCTTTTCCATATTTCTCCAGAACGGACTCGTACAGGCCGTAAATCTGCTTTGCGTACAGCAAAAACTCGGTACCGTCATTAGTCAGCGTCACGCCCCTGCCGCTCCTGTTAAATATGGTAATCCCCAGCTCTTTCTCCAATTCCTTCATCGCGCTCGTAAGCGACGGCTGCGAAACGTATAGCTGTTCTGCCGCCTTGTTGAGCGAGCTGGCCTCCGCGATTGTAATCAGGTAATTCAGCTGCGTCAATGTCATTCTTCCGCCACCTTATCCCGCAGGACTTCATTCATGCTTCCCATACGGTATCCCTGCAGATCCATCGTTACATATGAGAAGCCATAGCCGCGCAGACCGCCGGCGATCCTCTCCCGGTTTTCCATGATTTTTTGAAATTCATCCGGCATCACCTCGATCCGCGCCAGCCTGTCGTGGATGCGGACGCGCACCTGATGGAATCCCAGATCCAGCAGCAGCTGCTCCGCGCGGTCTACCATGGACAGTTTCTCCTCGGTAATCGTCTCGCCATAGACGAACCGGGAGGAGAGGCACGCGAACGACTGCTTGTCCCATGTCGGCAGGCCCATCTCCTTAGACAACGCGCGTATATCTGATTTGGTAAAGCCGCATTCGCGCAGCGGGCTCTTGACCCCCAGCTCCGCGACGGCCAGCAGGCCCGGGCGGTAATCCCCCTCGTCGTCAAGATTCGACCCCTCGGCAAGAGCCGCGAGACGCTCCCTTGCGGCAATGTCCGCCATCTTCCCGAAAAGCTCCTTTTTGCACAGGTAGCAGCGGTTTTTTGGATTCTCGCGGAATCCTTCTATCTCCAATTCCTCGGATTGCACCACGATCTGCCGGATGCCCTCCGATTCGCAGAATCCGGCCGCCGCGTCCCGCTCCCTTTTGGGAAAAGAGCAGGAACTGGCCGTGATGGCGATGCAGCCGTCCCCCAGCTGGTCATGCGCTACTTTCAATAAAAACGTGGAGTCCACGCCCCCGGAAAAAGCTATGGCAACGCTCCCCAGCCGCCCAAGGCAGCCGCGTAATTTCTCCAGCTTATCCTTCAGTTCGATAGATACTTCCATTTTCTCCATTTTTCCCGCACCTTTTCCCTATACTACAACCCGGCGAAATCCAGGAACAATAACCTCATCTTCTCCTCGCTGTCGAAAAACTCGTTTTCATGGCGCGTCCCCGCGTATGCCTGCTTTCCGTCACGGTAGGCAATCAGGCGGCAGAGCGGCACATCCTCCCAGTCGTCGCGATCCAGCGGCTGAGTGGAAATCACGGCAGCCGCCCCCTTTTGGCAATGATAGAGGCTGTTTTTATAATTCGCGTGGACATACATCAGCTCCCCGTCGTACATGAGGAGATTCACCTTGTTTTCCGGGGTAATCTCGCAGACCACGTCGTCCGCCAGCCGAAACCTCTCCTCCTGTGACAGGGACCTCCCCAGCCGCTCCTGGGCGTCGTCGACCTTGCGAATCAGATACAAAAGGATCCGCTCGCTGTCCGTCTGCCCCTTCTGTTCGCGCAGGAGCGGGCTTAGCCTGTCACATTCAAAGATCGTGCCGTTGTGCGCCAGGGTCCACGCCCGTCCGCAGTTATCACGCAGGACGAAGGGATGGGTATTCTCATAATCCATCGTTCCCCTGGTGGCCAGACGTATATGTGCAATCATATTGTCCGCCTCGATATCGGCGCGCATGCGCTGCTTCAGGTAGAGGCTCTTGCAGGAACTCTCCGGCTGCTTTTCCAGCGAGACGGTATTCCCATAGAAAAAAGCCATGCCCCAGCCATTGGGATGATCCGTGCCATGGGAGAAAAATTCGCGCAGCAGCTCGTTCACCCTTATTTTCTTCGCGGAGCTTACCCCGAACAATTCGCACATCTATATTTCCTGCCTTTCCCTGGCAAAGGCTAACGCTTTCTCCACAAAGCCGTTCCCGAACTTCTCCCGGATCTTCCAGGCATAGCGGTTTTGAGCATCGTCAAATTTCGCGTACTCGAAATCCAGGACATCCTCCACCGGCAGTTCCAGCTCACGGCAGAATCCCCTCAAGGCGTCAATAACCCGCAGTGCCGATGCCGCGACGGATTCGTTCGTCCCGTCAGGAGCGAGGATTTTTACGGTTTTCAAATCGTAATGGGCCGCATTTTTAAAATTCTGGACCGCCTGGATCTGCTCCTTCTGGTTAAAAACCGGGGGCTGGCGCGAGGCGAGCCACGCCATCAATAGCTGCGCGAACCTGATATCCTTCTCCTCCACCCCCGCTTCGCAAAGCGGGTTAAGGTCGAACATGCGCAGCTCGATATGGTCTACGCCGCATGAACGCAGCGTGTCGAGGCTGTTTTCCCCGCGCGGCTTCAAGCGCACCGGATAATAGAGTTCCGACGGAGCCTTCAGAAGCCCCCCGTTGACGTAACGCTGTATGCTGTCCGCGTACGCCTCCACGCCGTCATAATTAAAAATCGGGGCAAACTCGTTCCAATATCCCATCTCGCTGCATCTGACGGACGCCATCCCCATAAAGACGTCGCGGTCATATATCCCCTTCTCCACGAAAGAACTGTCAAGGAGCGGGCTTGCAGCCGTCACCGCGACCAATATCCACCCATAAGCCGCCATGCCTTGCGCTACGTCAAGGTACAGGCGGTCTTTGTATGCCTGGAAATCCTCCGCGGATCTTGATCCCCCCTCCGCCTCGAAAGAGGCCTTGATGAGCTCCTCGGAAAAGGAAAAGTTTACATGGATTCCAGAAAAGGTCATCTTATACCGCCCATACTTTTCGGACAGGTACTCGCGGTATGCCGTCTTGGATACATGCTGCCCGTCGAAAACGGCCGCCGGTATGTCCTTTTCGTTTTCGATATATGGCGGATTGGAAAACGGCCATAGATATTCCCTGGGGGAGAGCTCCTGCAATTTCCGGTATATCCTTTGGTTGTGCGACTCCAGTTCGCGGATGGCTCCCTCGATGCTCGTATGTACCGAGGTATTGATCTCCGTCTGGTTTTCGCAGAAATCCTTCACGATATGCGCGTCATCGGGGAACGGGTGCGGGGTATGCGCAAATTTCCCGTTCCCGAGCACGCGCAGGCTCTCCTTCTCCAATCCGAAATTTCCATCCAAAATATGTTTCCTTATGTAGTCATCTTGAATTCTAAGCATCGCATCCTCCCGGGTGCTTCAACCTCATATAACGCAATGCGGACGGACCGCCCTCCGGCAGCCCGCCACGCATATGCAGACAACATCATGTGCCGCTCCTTATCCCTCCGTAAAAAGCGGCGTCGAGTAATACCTGTCTCCCGAATCCGGAAGCAGCGCCACGATGAGCTTGCCCTTGTTCTCCGGACGCTTCGCGAACTGGATTGCCGCGTATAACGCCGCGCCTGAAGAGATCCCGACCAGGATGCCCTCCTTCTTCGCGAGGAGCTTCGCCGTCTCGAAAGCGTCCTCATTCTCAGCCTTGAATATCTCGTCATAAACCGATGTATTCAAGACATCCGGCACGAATCCCGCGCCGATTCCCTGAATCTTATGCGCCCCCGCTTTCCCTTCCGACAAGACCGGGGATGCCGCGGGCTCTAATGCCACGACCTTCACGGCCGGGTTCTGCTCTTTAAGATACTCTCCCGCGCCGGTGACGGTGCCGCCGGTTCCAACGCCGGCGATGAAGATGTCCACTTTTCCATCTGTGTCTTTCCAGATCTCCGGTCCGGTAGTAGCCTTATGGATGGCCGGGTTCGCGGGGTTCACGAACTGGCCCGGTATGAAGCTGTTCGGAATCTCCTTCGCAAGCTCGTTCGCCTTCTCGATAGCGCCCTTCATCCCCTTGGCGCCTTCGGTCAGCACCAGCTCTGCGCCATAGGCTTTCAGGATATTCCTCCGCTCCACGCTCATGGTCTCGGGCATGGTGAGGATCAGCCGGTAGCCTTTTGCCGCCGCGATGGATGCCAGGCCGATGCCGGTATTGCCGGAAGTCGGCTCGATAATCACGGAATCTTTCTTTAATATTCCCTTCTCCTCCGCATCCTCCAGCATCGCCTTGGCAATCCTGTCTTTCACGCTGCCGGCCGGATTGAAGTATTCCAGCTTTACCAAAATCTTCGCTTCCAGACCGAGCTCCCTCTCGATATTCACGACCTCCACCAGCGGCGTATTCCCGATCAGCCCCAGCGTTCCCTGATAGTAACCTGCCATTTTCATTACCTTCCTTTCTGATTTTGCGGTCTACCGCGTCTTTTGCCTTAAGAAAACTCCCCTGCCCATCGCGACCGGGCTTTCAGAGTGCCTCGAGTAACTATTCATGGCATTATATCTCTATTTTCCTACCGTGTCAATAGGTAAATAGAAACAGGCCGGCGGTTTTTCACCTCCCGATTACATGGAACACCCCGTCCTCCTATATTCTGCCGCATGTTCCGCGACGTGCCGCGCACGTCCGGGTCCGCAGGCCTTGCACCGCGCATTTTTCTTTGGAAAAGCCACTATCCTCATATCCATGGCCAATCCATCGAAAACCAGCATCCTGCCCGCCAGCAGATCTCCTGCCCCCGTGATATACTTGATAGCCTCCAGAGCCTGTATGCTCCCGATGATGCCGGGCACCGGTCCGGCCACTCCGGCCTGGCCGCAGCCCGGTATCGACCCGGGCTCGGGTATTTCTTCGAAAATGCAGCGGTAGCAGGGGTATTCCCCGGGAATCCATGTCATGACCTGCCCCTGGAACCGCAGGACTCCGGCATGGCAGAATGGCTTGCGCAGTGATACGCAGGCATCGTTCAGCAGGAATTTTGTCTCGAAATTATCCGCCGCGTCAATGACAAAATCGTATTTCGCGATAATCTCCTCCGCGTTTTCCGGTGCCAGGAAATATGGATAAGGCTCCACGCGGATTAAATCATTCCGGCGTTCCATCGCCTCCCCGGCTGAAACCGCCTTGTTCATGCCAATCCGGTCGGTGGTATGGCAGATCTGCCGGTGCAGGTTCGATATGCCTACGCTGTCAGCATCCATTATTCCTATGGCGCCCACGCCCGCCCCGGCGAGGTACAGCGCCGCGGGCGCGCCCAAAGCCCCCGCGCCCACGATCAATACCCTTGCCCGCTTTAATTTTTTCTGCCCTTCCGGGCCAATCTCTGGCAGCAGCATCTGCCTGTCATATCTCTGCTTCTCAGATTCCGTCAGTTCCCCGCAGGAGTTCAGCAGCCATGCCCGGAATCCGTCTTTCAGGCTGTATGCATCATATCCCTTTTCCCGCAGTCCGCGGGCGAACCGCACGCTGTTTTCCCCGATGGCGCAATACACGACCAGCGTCTTATCCTTCGGCAGGAGATCTACGGATTCCCTATCGCTCCAGCATATCGCCCCCGGCATATGCCCATGGGCATATGCGATCTCGCCGCGGATATCTACCGGCACATATTCATCCGGATTTAATTTTTCCAGTTCATCCAGCGCTATCTCTATCATAAACTTTTATCACAGCCTCTTCCTTGCCAGCAATACGACCGCCTCGACATGGACCGTGTGCGGGAACTGGTCGACCGCCCTTATCCGTTTCAATTCATAGCCTCCATCGCAGAACTTGCGCAAATCCCTCGCGAGCGTAGCCGGGTCGCAGCTGACGTAGACTATGCGCTCCGGCGAATTTTTTAGCATCGCGTCTATGCAGGCCTCGTCGCAGCCCTTTCTTGGAGGGTCGACTACTATAACGTCCGGACGCGCCATATCCTGGCAGAGCACATCCTCCGCCCTGCCCGCGATAAAGCCAGCATTTCCTATCCCGTTTATTTCCGCGTTCCTTTTCGCATCCTCGACCGCTGCCGGCAGGGATTCCACGCCGGTCACGGACTTCGCGCGCCTTGCAAGAAACAGCGAGATCGTCCCGATGCCGCAATACACGTCCCAGACGTTTTCGCTCCCGGTCAGGCCGGCGTATTCCAGCGCGATTGAATATAATTTTTCCGTCTGCACGGGATTGACCTGGTAAAAAGAACTCGGCGAAATCTCGAAAACCAGCGGCGGCTCGCCCGGAACCGGAGAAAAACCGTCGTCGGCGCGAAGCATTCGCAGCTCGTCCGTGATAAAAGGCGTTCCCCATATGCATTCCGTCCTGTCTCCCAATATCACGTTCGTGTCCGCGGTATTTATATTGACAGAGACGCTCTTCATGCCCGGTATTCGCGACAGAGCCGTAGCCAGGTTCTTAGAATGGGGCACGTCCCGGCCATTTATCACCAGCACCGCCATAATCTCCCCCGTGGCAAACCCGTGGCGTATCAAGACGTGGCGCATAATGCCTTTTTTCGACTCCTCGTCGTAAGCCTTGACGCGATATTCGCGCATATATTTTAATACCGCGTCAAGAATCGCGCGGTCGGCCCCGGGTTCCAGCAGGCAGTCCCGCGCCGGGATGATGCTGTGCGTCCTCGCGGCATAAAAACCGGCGACAGGATTCTTCGCTGAATCCATTCCTATCGGGTATTGCGCCTTGTTGCGGTACCTGAACGGATCTTCCATCCCGACTATTGGCTCCATGATTTCATCTATGAGGCCGGGGTCGAACCCGCCCAGGCGGATCAGATTGCTCCTCACCTTGTTTTGCTTGAACCTGAGCTGCGCCGGATATGCCATGGCCTGAATCTGGCATCCGCCGCACCGGCTGTGCAGCGGGCAGGGAGGCTCGCGGCGCGCCTCGGACGGCGCTATGATCCTCTCCAGCCTGGCGTACCCATAATTTTTCTTGAGCTTGGTGACGCGGGCCTGTATCCTGTCGCCGATAATGGCATCCTTCACGAAAAAAGCCATGCCATCCGCCTTTCCTATTCCCCCGCTATCTCCCATGTCTGTTATATCTATCTCGATTAAGTCGTTTTTTTGCATAACGCTCCAATACTGAAACCACATGCCATGAGCGAAAGCCCGCGGCTTGTTCCGCCCCGCGCCGCGCACTCCCGCAATCCTGCCATTATTCGGAAATGTCGCGGCAATGCATACGCCGCTATGGTTAAAATATGCGCTACAGGCTAGACCTCCGGAGGTTGGACTCGAACAGCTTGTTATATCCCTGCCAGTCGGTATTTCCCTGGGGGACGTCTTCGAATATCTCACGAAGCGTTTCCAGTTTTGCATCCAGGTTGTCCGCGAAATTGAGAGCAACGGCCTCCGGCAGAGCCGGTTTTTTCGGAGATCCGAATTCCAGCTCGCCATGGTGCGAGAGTATGCAATGTTTGACATCGTTCGACAGCTTTTGAGGGAAACCGTCTATGTCGCGTATATGCATGCCCACAGTCTCCATGCCTATGGCGATATGGCCTAGCAGCTGCCCCTCGTCCGTATAATCGTTCGCCGGCAGCGGCGAGAGTTCATCGAGTTTTCCGATATCATGCAGCATCGCGGCCGTCAGCAGCAAATCGCGGTTCAGGATCTCGTAATGGCCCGCGAGAAAATCGCATAGCCGCGTCACGGCGAGCGTATGCTCCAGCAGCCCGCCCGCGAATCCGTGATGCACGCTTTTTGCCGCGGAATGGTGTTTGAAGCGATCGGCAAAATCCCCGTCTTCTAGGAAAAAGCCCGCCAGGAGCCGCCTGAGATAAGGATTCTCCACGCTTTCCGCGAAATCCTGCAGCTCCCGGTACATCTCGTCCGCGCCATACCGGCTCTTCGGCAGATATTCCCCGGGATCGTATTCGCCGGCTGATGCCTTGCGCAGGCGTTTTACGTTGAGCTGCAGCGCGCCCTGATAATTGATGACGTCTCCCGTAACGCTGACGTAGTCGAACGCCTCGCATTCCTCTATGCCATTGGATTCCGGATCCCATATCTTCGCGTCGATAGTCCCGGTCTTATCCTGGAGCAGCAGGGACTCATAATGTTTCCCCGACTTTGTCAGCGATGATTGTTTCTGCTTGCAGAGGTATATCTCGCTGACGCGCTCCCCGGCATGCAATTCTTTGATATAGTACATATCCTTTTCCTTCCCGCTTTCTATGCCGCTACTCCAGCACCCCGACCTCCGCCTCGATCAACAGCTCGCTGTATTCATCCGCGCCCTGTCTCTCGCACGTGAACTCCACTGTATCGTCCGGATGCAGGCCGTATAATATGTCGCCATAGCTTTCGGCTGAAAAAATATCCTCGCCGTTGACCGCAGTGATGACGTCGCCGCTCTGAAATCCGGCCGCCATCGCCGGCGAATCGGGGGCAACCTCGCGCACATATACGCCCTTTGGCATGTTATAATCTATCGCGATGTCATCCGTGACCGTGCTGACGCGCATTCCCAGATAGGGTACCGGCTTGTCGTTCGACAATAGCTCTATGACTCCGACCAGCTCGGAGATGGAGACGGCCGCAATCATCGCCTGCTCTTTCTGCATGTTGAAATCCTGCAGGATGAAGCCGATTATCTCTCCATCCATATTTATCAGCACTCCGCCGGCATCCGGACTGCCTGCCATGTCCGTCGTAAATACCGTATAATTCCTGTCCATCGTCGAGATGCTGTTTTTATACGATGTGATATTTCCCGACAGGATCGAATGGATAGTCCCGATGGGACTGCCCACCGCAAGCACCATCTGGCCTTGCACCACCGCGGCAGAATTGCCGAACTTCGCCACCTGGATCTGGTCTAGCGTCTCCTCGCTAAGATCCCGCTCCGAGACGCGCAGCACCGCCAGGCCGGTGTTTCCGTCATATTTCTGCAATTTCGCGTCGGCCATTGAGCCGTCCGCGAATGTCACGCGTATGCTTGACGCTCCCTGGACCGCTTTTTTTTCAGTCAGAATCAGCAGATAATCGCCGGTGTCCGCGATGACCTCGCCCGCGCCGATGTCCTGGCTCTCGTAAGCGGTATTAAATATGTCCGTGTTGCTTTTCACGTTAGTCACGGATACGATGAATTTGTCCGCCCGTCTGCCAACCGCGTATAATTTATTCTGCAATGTCTGGTAGTCCTGCAGCGTCATAGGCAGCGCCTTTTCGATGATGACCTTCTCCTGCTCCGCCTCCTCCTCGCCCTCCTCCCTGCCGGATTCCGCGTCCTGGGAGTCGAGTTCCAGCGGCTCGGCATCCTCCGGGTCCGGTACGGCGAACGATACCTGCGGCTGCTCCTGGGGCATGAAATACTGCTCCAGCCTGGGACGCAGCAGGACGAACGTCAGGCAGGCAAGCGCCCCGAATAGCACGGCCAGAAGCGCGGTCTTTATAATCTGCCGCGCCAGCCGCCTGCGGTTTATCGGTTTTTCCTTCCTCGTCTCCTTGATAAATTGAAAATCATCCGACATATCCTATCTCCCGGCCGCGCCTCATAACCCGTCTCCGCCATCGTCTACCAGCGGCAGCGTGAATATAAATTCCGTTCCCACGCCCTCGGTGCTGATTACATTGATATTTTCCCCATGCGCCTGGACAATCTCCTTTACGATAGACAGGCCTATGCCCGTCCCTTTTTTATCCTTGCCGCGGGAAACGTCTGTCTTGTAAAATCTCTCCCAGATCTTGCCCAGCGAGTCCTTTGGTATGCCGATGCCGCTGTCCTTGACAGACACGAAAACCTTTTCTTTTTTTACATGCGTCTCGATGCGGATAGCCGAGTCATTGTGGCTGAATTTTATCGCATTGTCCGTCAGGTTATAGACTACCTGCTGGATTTTGGAGCGATCGGCATGCACGTACAATTCATCCCCGGTCAGCACCAGCTCAAGGACGATGCGTCTGGCATTGCAGGCGCCCTCGAACGTGGCGGCAGTCTGTCCTATGACGGCGTTGATATCAAAGTCCGTCTTGTCGAGGATAGTCTTGCCGTGGCCACCGTACTGGTTTAATTCGATAAGGCCGCTCGTAAGGTTGGTCAGCCGCTCAGTCTCCGTGATGATAATATTCAGGTATTTTTCCTGCGCTTCCACAGGTATCGTGCCGTCCGCCATGGCCTGCGCGTAACCCTTTATCGATGTGAGCGGCGATCTGAAATCATGCGAAATGTTCGACACGAATTTCCGCTGATCCTCCTCTAATGTGTTCAATTCCTTCGCCATATAATTGAACGAGGCCGATAAAAATCCCAGTTCGTCATCAGTATCATCCTCCATGGCCGCAGTATAGTCGCCATCCATGAACTTGCGCGCCACCAGGTTCATCCGCCATATCCGCCTGTACACATACCACATGTACATGACGATAAAGGCGATGGCGAGAAGCAGCAGCGCGCCGAGGGCAATGTATGATATATTTAGAAAATAATCAGCCTCGCGGTATATAGCGGCAATGCCCTTGTGGATCATCACATAGCCGCGCACCTTGTAGTCCACCGTTATCGGCGCGAAGACGGTGAGCACCGGCTCCTCGAAACAATGGTAAAAATCGCCCACGCGATAGTACTTAGTCCCGAAGTCCAGTATATTAAAATCCGGAATCGCGAACGGCTCCTCACGCCCCTCTTTCCCTATCAGGACAGAGCCGGCCCTGTCGACTATCCAGATCTCGCCGTCCAGATAGGCCGAGAGCGTATGCATCTGCCGCTCGAGCTCCTCCCGCGTCAGGCGTTCCTGATAATAATCCGCCGCGTAGCTGGCAGTAATCTCCAGTGCCTCCTTATACAGCCCGCTCGCTTCCACGCTCTCCGCCTTCTGCTGGAAGGTCCACGCCACGAGGGATGCCACGAGGAAAAATCCCAGGACTCCGAATGTCGCGACAGCGGCAATAAGGCCATACCTAAGCTTTTTTTTCATTTTTTTCCCTATTCGCGGACCTCGAATTTATAGCCGATGCCCCATACGGTCGTTATCCCCCAGGAAGCGTGATCCTTTATCTTTTCACGAAGGCGCTTTACATGCACGTCCACGGTCCTCGTATCGCCGATATATTCGTAGCCCCATATATGGTCGAGCAGCTGTTCACGCGTGAATACCTGGTTGGGCGATGATGCCAGAAAATATAGCAGCTCCAATTCTTTTGGCGGCATGTCGACCGTCTCGCCCATATAGGAGACCGAATAATTGGACAGATTGACCTCCAGGTCGGGATAGGCGACCACCTTGGCATGGTCCGCGCCGGATCCGTCGATTTTGCGCGGCTGATAGCGCCGCAGTACCGCCTTGACACGCGCCACCATCTCCTTTGCGTCGAACGGCTTCATGATATAGTCGTCCGCGCCCAGCTCCAGGCCCAGCACCTTGTCAAAGACCTCGCCTTTCGCGGAAAGCATTATTATCGGCGTATCCTGCTTCGCCCTAATCTCCCTGCATACCTGGTAGCCATCCACGCCGGGGAGCATGAGGTCCAGCAGAATCAGGTTAGGCTTGTATGTCTTATATGCCTGCAACGCCTCCTCGCCGTCTCCTACGATCTTCGTGTCAAAGCATTCTTTCGTCAGATATAGCGAGATAAGCTCGGCGATGTTGTCGTCATCGTCCACAATCAATATTTTCTGTTTTGCGGCCATGGCCTGCCCTCCCCCTACTTAAACTCCGCGATCGTCACGCCGGCGTCGCCCTCGCCGTATTCCGCCAGATGATAGTCCCCGATGTATGGCAGCCGCTTCAAGTGCTGGTGGACGGCGTTGCGAAGCGCGCCCGTCCCCTTCCCATGGACTATGCGGACCGACTGCATGTGCGCGAGCAGCGCGTCGTCGAGATATTTGTCGAGTTTCATTATAGCCTCGTCCACAGTCAGTCCGATGAGCATGACCTCCGGGGAAATGGTCGCCGACTTCGACATTTTGATACTGCCTGCCCCTGTGCGCTCATACCCCCGTTTCCCGGCCTTCACGCCCCCGTCCTCTTCGGCCGGCGAGAGGTCGTCCACGTTGACCTGGAATCTCAGGATGCCCATCTGCACAAAAAGGTTGCCCTTGGCATCCGGCAGGCTATGCACTGTGCCGGTCAGGTTCATGCTCAGCACCCTCACCTTGTCGCCGATGCGCAGGCTGTTTGGCGCAACTTTATTTTTTGACTTTTTCTCCGCCTTGTCACGCGCCGGAGTCGCGCCGTCGCGATTCCTGGATATCTGTTCGCGCAATGACGAGCGTTCCCGCTCCATCTCCCTCATCGAAGGAGACGTCTCGCCGATTTTGCGCATTTTCCGGATGGACTCGTCCGCGTAATCTTTTGCCTCCTGCAGTATGGCCGCCGCCTGCTCTTTAGCCTCGCGCAATATCTTATCGCGGCTCTCGTCTAGCCTCTCCTGCTTGCGCTCTAGCTGGCGGTTTATGTCTTTATTCTTTGATTTCAGCTCTTCGATCTCGGAGCGTTCCTTCTCGATGGTCACCCGGTCAGCCTCGAGCTTCGAGACGAGTGCCTCGAAATCCCGCCGTCCAGAGTCGATCCTTTCCCTTGCCTCGCCTATCAGCCGCTCCGGCAGGCCGAGCTTTCCGGAGATCGCGAATGCATTGCTCTTGCCCGGAATCCCGATGAGCAGCCGGTAGGTAGGGCTTAGCGTCTCCACGTCAAATTCGCAGCAGGCGTTTTCTACCCCAGGGGTCTCCAACGCGTAGGCCTTTATCTCGCTATAATGCGTGGTCGCCATGACGCGCGCGCCCACGCGGCGCAGCTCGTCTAGGATGGCTATGGCCAATGCCGCTCCCTCCGTAGGATCCGTGCCGGCGCACAGTTCGTCAAAAAGCACCAGGCTGTGATTATCCACATGCTCCAGGATGCCGATAATGTTCGTCATGTGCGAAGAGAACGTCGACAGGCTCTGCTCGATGCTCTGCTCGTCCCCTATGTCCGCGAAAACTTCATCGAATACCGCCAGCTGGGAACGGTCGCCCGCGGGGATGTGAAGCCCCGCCTGCCCCATCAGCGTAAGCAGTCCGACCGTCTTTAATGACACGGTCTTTCCGCCGGTATTAGGACCGGTCACTACAAGCAGAGCGAACTCTCCCCCCAGCCGGACGTCGATAGGCACGGCCTTTTTCGGATCCAGCAGCGGATGCCTGGCGCGGCGGATATTGACGCGCCCCTCGGCATTAAATACCGGCGCCGTCCCGTTATAGTCCTTCGCCAGCTCCGCCTTCGCGAAAATAAAATCCAATTCTGCCAGGACGCGGTAGTCGGACTCCAGCGTGACGGAATAGCCCGCGGCCATTTCGGAGAGCGCCGACAGCACCGCCTCGATCTCCTCCCGTTCCTGCACTAGCAGCAGCTTCAGCTCGTTATTAAGGTTTACTACCGACAGCGGCTCGATAAATATAGTGGAGCCGGACGCGGACTGGTCATGCACCATTCCGGGTATCTGCGATTTGCATTCCGCCTTTACAGGCAGGCAATAGCGGTCGCCTCGCATCGTAACGATCGGATCCATCAGGCATGAGCGCGTGTCCTCACGCGCAATCAGCTTATTCAGCTCCGCATGGACGCGGTCGTTCATCCCGGCGATATTTTTCCTTATGCCGCGCAGCCTCTGGCTGGCATCGTCCGCGATCTCGTCCTCCGATATGATACAGCGGCGTATCTCATCCTGCAGGGAATTTATGGGATCAAGCGCGGCAAACATCGCGTCTAAGCTGTCGCGCGGCTCATCCTCGGACTTTGCCCCGGCGAAATTCTTCATGCGCTTCGCCGTCTCGAGCAGAGAACAGACGCGCAGCAGCTCGACCGCTGAAAGGGACGCCCCCAGGCGCAGCCTCTGCAGCGATCCCCCTATGTCGCTTATGCCGGCGAGAGAGATGCTGCCGTTTTTCAATATGCGCGACAGCGCGTCCGCGGTAAACGTCTGTGCCTCGGCAATCTCCGCCATGTCCGTCATGGGCTCCAGCGAACGGCATCGCTGCTTGGCGCTTTGTGAATATGCGTGCGCCTCCAGCCGATCGATAATCTTGTCATATTCCAATGTATGATATACTTTCGCGTTCATAAGGTTAAGTATAGCATAGAATCGCCGTCTTGGCATTAAAAAATGTCCGGATGCGCCAGGCGTTCCGGACATTTCTGCTCATTCCTATATGCTAATATTCCCCGCTAGACCAGCTCTATCACGACCATCATCGCGCCATCTCCCTTGCGCGGGCCAATCTTGATAATCCTGGTATATCCGCCGTTGCGGCCGGCATACTTCGGCGCGATTTCATCAAAAAGCTTCGCTGGAATGTCCGCCTTTTTCGTGTTCCTCTTGCGCCCCGCCCTCTCTTTAGGTACCTCGGTCACCGGATAGAGGATCTTCAGCATCTGGCGGCGGGCATGCAGCCTGGATGGACGATCCTTCTTTATTGTCTTATCGACCTCGTCATACAGCGTGACGGACCTGCCATCCACTACTTCCTTCACGCGCTTGCCGTCCGCGTCCTTGCGCGCCACCTTGGCCTTGACCGTGACTTCGTCGTAATTATCCTTCTCGCGAATCGCCATCGCGATAATCTTCTCGGCCCATTTACGGATTTCCTTGGCCCTGGCCTCCGTGGTGATAATCCTGCCGTGATAAATCAGCTGGGTCACCTGATTCCTCATCAATGCCTTCCTCTGGGAAGATGTCTTTCCCAATTTCCTATATTTTGCCATTGTTCTCTCCTCCATCTGTGGCACAGGGAATGCGCTCTTCGGGCTTACCATTCCGATGTCGGCTGTCTGCCACAAGTTCTAATCTTCAGAAGAATTGAGCTGCAAGCCCAGTTCTTTCAATTTTGTCAACACTTCCTCTAAAGACTTGCGCCCCAGGTTGCGGACCTTCATCATGTCCTCGGGCGTGCGGTTGGTCAATTCCTCGACTGTATTGATGCCCGCGCGCTTCAGGCAGTTGTAAGAGCGCACCGACAGCTCCAGCTCGTCGATGTTCATCTCAAGCACCTTAGCCTGCGCATTATCCTCCTTCTCGACCATGACCTCTGTCATCCTGGCATTCTCGGAGAGGTCGATAAACAGGCTCAAATGCTCGCTGAGCACCTTGGCGGCGAGCGATACCGCCTCGTCCGGACCCAGAGTGCCGTTTGTATATACGTCCAGCGTCAGCTTGTCATAGTCGGTAATCTGCCCGACGCGCGTGTTCTCGGTCAGCATGTTCACGCGCTCCACCGGCGTATAGATAGAATCAACCGAGATGATGCCTATCGGCAGATTCTCATCCTTGTTCTTCTCCGCGCTGACGTATCCCCGCCCGCATGTGATAGTCATCTCTATATACAGCCTGCAATCCGGGCCGCCGTTCAAATGGGCGATCTCCAGCTCGGGATTCATGATCTCTATATCGGAATCCGCCTGGATATCCGCCGCTGTCACGACTCCCTCGCCCTCGAATTCGATATAGGCTGCTTTCGGTTCCTTAGTCGAACCGATATTTTTAATCGCCAGTTTCTTGATGTTCATGACGATCTCGGTTACATCCTCTTTTACTCCGGGTATAGTGCTGAATTCATGCAATACGCCATCAATCTTTATCTGGCTGACTGCCGCTCCCGGCAGGGAGGATAGCATAATCCTCCTCAGCGAATTGCCAAGCGTAGTTCCATATCCGCGTTCCAAGGGCTCTACGACGAATCTGCCATATTTCTTGTCTTCGGAAATCTCTGCTATATCAATCTTCGGTTTTTCAAATTCGAACACTGCAAAGTCCCTCCTTTGTTGACAGCAAGTGATGCCATTTACAGCGGATTATTTCGAATATAGCTCGACGATCAGCATCTCGTCCACTGGCACGTCGATCATCTCGCGGGTGGGCAGCTCCTTTACGGTCCCCTGCAGATTCTCTATGTCGCTTTCCAGCCACTCGGGCACCAGGCGTCCCGCCGTGGTCTCCCTGATATCCTTGAACCGCTGCATGTTCTTGCTCTTCTCGCGGATCTCGATTACATCGCCGGCCTTTACGAGGTAAGAGGGTATTTTGACGCATTTGCCGTTGACCAATACGAATTTATGCCCGACCACCTGGCGTGCCTCCCTCCTGGTCCTCGCGAAGCCCAGGCGGAACACGACGCTGTCAAGGCGCGACTCCAGCATCCGCATCAGATTCTCGCCGGTCATGCCCTTCATGCGGTCTGCTTTCTCGTAATAGTTGTGGAACGGCTTTTCCAAAACGCCGTAGATAAACTTGGCCTTCTGCTTCTCGCGCAGCTGCAGCCCGTATTCGGACACCTTCCGGTTCGACCTGACCAGCGTGCGCTTGGACTTTTTGTCATAGCCCAGATAACTCGGCTCCAAGCCTAGCGATCTGCATCTCTTCAGAACAGGTACTCTATTTACTGCCATCTCAACAATCCCTCCTAAATTAAACTCTTCTGCGCTTGGGCGGACGGCATCCGTTATGCGGTACCGGCGTCACGTCCGTGATAGAAGTAACCTCCAGGCCGCATGCCTGAAGAGCCCTGATCGCCGCCTCGCGGCCGGAACCCGGGCCTTTCACCAGGACGTCGACCGTCTTGAGGCCCTGCGGCAATGCCGCCTTGGTAGCTGACTCCGCCGCCATCTGCGCGGCATATGGCGTAGACTTCTTAGAACCGCGAAATCCCATGCCGCCGGCGCTCGCCCATGACAGGGCGTTCCCTTCCGTATCGGTGAGGGTCACTATGGTATTATTGAAAGATGAATTAATATGTGCCTGCCCACGTTCGACGTTTTTCCTTACGCGCTTTTTTGTCACTTTTTTTGTAACTTTTTTCGCCATGTTAAATTAACCTGCTTTCTCCTCATTGTAGTGTAAACAAACATCACTTCTTCTTATTCGCCACGGTCCTCCTGGGGCCTTTGCGCGTGCGCGCGTTGGTCTTCGTATTCTGGCCGCGAACGGGTAGGCCCTTCCTATGGCGGATCCCGCGATAGCAGCCTATCTCCTGCAGCCTCTTGATATTCAATGCGACTTCCCTGCGCAGATCGCCCTCGACCGTCATAGTGCCGTCAATCACATCGCTGATGGCCTTGACCTCGTCGTCGGTCAGATCCCTGCACCTGGTATCGGGATTGACGTTCGCCTGCTTCAAAATCTTGTTCGAGCTTGACCTGCCTATCCCATAGATATAAGTCAGGCCAATCTCAACACGCTTGTCCCTGGGTAAATCTACCCCTGCGATACGAGCCATTCGTATTGACACCTCCGTTTTATTAGTTGTCTCGTTCCATTGCACCTACTATTCGGAAGCCCTCCCGGTACGTGAACAGGGCCTCCCAGCCATAATGCTGTCTATTATGAATCAGCGGATAGCGTGCGCATCCGCTGACAGCCGCCATAATTTGACATAACCCAACATCTCCCGCCCCTTGGGACGGGGATCCGTTCCGGAATCCCCCGGCAAAATCCGATGGTCATCCCTGCCTCTGCTTATGTTTAGGATTTTCACAGATAATGCGTACGCTGCCTTTTCTCTTGATGACCTTGCACTTCTCGCAGATAGGCTTTACCGACGATCTGACCTTCATCTCGTATCCTCCTTTCCGAAACGTTCTTTTCAGGGTCAATAGACGCACTTCTAGCGCAAACCGAAAAACGTCCGTCTAGCATTATAGCATGGCCGTATGTGCAAATCAAGGACTTTTTTCTGTTCCTTCCAATCTTTTTATGACCGCTCCGCCGATAATGCCGACCACCGCCCCGGCCGCGATGCCCGCAAGCCACAAGACGGCCAGATACCAGGCCAGCGAGGCGGTACGAAGCAGCGCCATGGCCACGAGTATCTGCCCCAGGTTGTGCGCGACGCCTCCCGCGACGCTGACGGTCACGATGCCAAGCTTTGTGCATCTTTTCAAAATAATCATGACCGCGCCGCTGAGGAGTCCGCCCGCAAGGGAGTAGATGATGCTGGCGCCGTTCCCGAATAGGAATCCCGACAAAAGGATGCGGACGATATTGATGCAGACCGCGCTCTTCTCGCCCATCGCGTATAGCGCGTACAGCACGACTATGTTCGTCAGTCCAAGCTTCATGCCGGGTAACGCGAAAAACGCCGGCACCAGAGATTCCACATATCCCAGAACGAGGCTAAGCGCGACGAGCATTCCATATTTGGCTAGTTTCGTGGCATTCATGGCATTCCTCACCGGACGACGGCATCGGGGGAATTCCCGCCGCCTTCTATCGTAACCACGACCTCATTGGGCAGGCAGATAATCGACTGGCCGGCAGAATTGATACGCCCCATCCGCTCGCAGAGCTTGTCCGGGCAGTCCGCATCCGCTATACTTGCGTACCCGCCCTCTATGACAAGCGTATTCGTGCCGCCGTCTTTTCCCTCGATGACAAACGTCCTGTCAGTGAACAGCGGAAAGGAAGCCGCCGCCTTCCCGGATACCGAGACGACGACCAGCTCCCCTTCCTTCCGCGATAACGTCGCGATCGCGAACAGCAGCAGCCCTGCTGCGACTAGGCCCGCGATGACGAGGCAATCCAATTTGCGATTTTTCTTACTTTTTATACTACCATCTTGATGCATTTTACAGGACAATCCGCAGCGCAGACTCCGCATCCCGTGCACTTCGCGTAATCCACGCGCGCGACGAAATTAGATACCGCAATCGCCCCGCTGGGGCAGTTTTTCTGACACTTCATGCAGCCTATGCAGCCTTTGGAGCAGGCCACACGCGTCACCGCGCCCTTGTCCTTGTTAGAGCACGCGACGGCCGCCACTTTTTTCACCGGAACCATCGCTATCAGATGGTTGGGGCAGGCAGCCGCGCACAGGCCGCAGGCCACGCAGTTATTCTGGTTGACGCATGCCACTCCGTTCACGACGCTAATCGCGCCATAGTCGCACGCCCTGGTGCAATCCCCGCATCCCAGGCATCCATAGGTACATGAGTTTGGCCCGCCGAATAGCATCTTCGCAGCCGAGCATGATTCGATGCCCTGATATTCCGATTTCTGCTTGCAGGCGTCGCAGTCGCCCGCGCATTGCACGAATGCGGCAATACGTTCCGACTCCACGAGCTCTACGCCCAAGATTTCCGAGATGGCCGCCGCGGCGCCGGTCCCGCCCGGCCTGCAGAGGTTCGGAGGCACGCTGCCGTCCTCGGCGAGCGCCTTGGCATAGGAGTCGCAGCCCGAGTAACCGCACGCTCCGCAGTTCGCGCCAGGCAGCACGTCGCGGATGGCGACCTCCTTTTCATTTACCGGGACCGCGAACACGGTCGACGCGACCGAGAGCAGGACCGCGGCTAAAAGACCTATCCCCCCTACCAGCAAAACCGCAATCAACACAGCTTCTAACATAAGTCATTTTCTCCTTATCATCATGCAAACAGGTTTTCAATGATACCAGAAAAGCCATAAAACGCGATTGAAACGATGGACGCGGAGATCAGCGCGATCGGCACGCCCCGGAACGGCTTTGGCGGATTGGAATTCTCTATCCGGCCCCGCACGCCCGCGAAGAGCCACATTGCGAGCAGGAATCCGAGCCCGCACCCGAGCGAGCTCACTATGGATTCGACAAAGCCATAGCCATCGGAGATGTTATTGATGGTGACGCCAAGGACCGCGCAGTTTGTGGTAATCAGCGGCAAATATACGCCCAGCGACTGGTAGAGCGTCGGGATATACTTCTTTAGCATCATCTCGAGCAACTGCACCAGGGCCGCTATGACCAGGATAAACACGATGGTCTGCAAATATCCAAGGCCCAGCGGATCCAGCAGGAATGTCTGAATCGGCCATGTCGCGAGCGTCGCGAGAAGCATGACGAATATGACCGAAAGCCCCATGCCCACCGCCTGGTCCGTCTTCTTAGAGACGCCAAGGAACGGGCAGATGCCGAGGAATTTTGACAATACGTAGTTATTCACCAAGACGGATGACATCAATATGACAAGAAGGCTCTTAAACATTTACGCTCCCTCCTTTCCGCCCGCCGCGAGGGTCGCGCAGGAATTCGCCGCGGGGCAGCCCGCGCAGCCGACATTCTCCTTAGGACGATTCGTAATCGCGGAAACTGCCGCGATAATGCAGCCAAATGCGAAGAATCCGCCCGGAGACGCCGTCAGTATCGATACATGGTAATCAGAAACGAACGGCAGCTCGATGCCGGCAAAAGTACCGTTGCCCAGTACCTCGCGGAACGTAGCCATCAGCAGCAGGGCAAGCGTAAAGCCAAGGCCCATTCCCAGCCCGTCCAATGCCGAATCGATGACCGTATTTTTGCGCGCGAACATCTCCGCGCGGCCCAGTATGATGCAATTCACGACTATAAGCGCGAGATAGACGCCCAGCATGTCATAGAGCGCCGGCAGATACGCCTGCATGACCATCTGCACGATTGTCACGAAGCCCGCTATGACCACGATATAGCACGGTATGCGGACCTTGTCGGGTATCGCGTTTCTCAGCGCGGAAATCGCCATGTTGGAACACACGAGCACCGCCGCCGCAGCCAGGCCCATCGCGAGCGCGGACACGATGCTGGTCGTCGTGGCGAGCGTCGGGCAGGTTCCTAGAACCAATACCAAAGTCGGGTTTTCCTTAATCAGCCCTTTCAAAAAAATCTGTGATTTTTTCATCATTCTACCCCCTTTACTGCCTCAAAAGCATCCTGGATAGCCTCCTTGAATGCCGTTGATGAATAGGTGACCCCGGCGACCGTGTCCACTCCTGCCAGCGAGGAATCCGCCCCTACGTAGGTCTGCGGATAATCGTCGCCGAAATCCTTCGATTCATAGTATCCCGTCAACGCGATGCCGGTAATAGTCTCGTCCGTCCCGATGGCGACCGTGATGCCCATATCGTCAGACGAATACTGGCTTGTCGTCGCCAGGTTCACCGCATAACCCAGGCCGCCAGTCTCCCGGTATATGCCCGCCACCGTCTCGGGGGCATCCGCCGGCAGCTCCACCTCTTCAAAATCCGCCGCGTCCGGCATGACCTGGTACAGGGATTCCCTGACCGCCTCCGCCTTGTTTTCTTCAATCACGGGAGCAGTAAAAAAGTTCGCGCCCGACAGCAGCGCCGACACTACGACGCATATAGAGGTGAGCACGACTACGCTTTTTGCATTTGTGTTCATTTCTTAGCACCCCCAAATATTTTTTTCGCTGTAAACTTGTCAATGTACGGCGCCAGTATATTCATTAGCAGGATGGAGAACGACACTCCCTCCGGATAGCTGCCGAAGAAGCGGATGAGGCAAGTGACTATGCCGCAGCCAATGCCGAACACGAGGCGCCCCAGCGGCGTGGTAGGAGTCGTCACATAGTCGGTAGCCATAAAAAACGCGCCAATAAATACTCCGCCGGACATCGTATAGATCAGCGCCGTCTCGAGATTGCCGGTATAAATCAGCGAAAGCAAAAAGACCGTTCCGATAAATGCCACGGGCGTATGCCACATGATGACCTTGCGGGCAATCAGATAAATGCCGCCGATAAGCAACGCGACCGTGCATGTCTCGCCCAGCGCCCCGCCGCGGATGCCCAAGAACATATCCATCAGGGACGGCCCTGCCGGCTCGCCCGCAGCCAGATTCGCGAGCGGCGTCGCGGATGCCACGGCATCCGCCATCCTTGGCATCACGACCGACGTCATTGAGTCGGTAAACGCGATAAGCATGATAATACGGCCGGTAATGGCCGGGTTGGCAAAGTTCATTCCAAGCCCGCCGAAAAGATTTTTCGCAACTATGATCGCCGCGAACGAACCGACCACCGCCTGCCAGATCGGTATGTCCGCCGGCAGGTTCAACGCCAGCAAAAGGCCGGTAATGATCGCCGTGAAATCTCCTATCGTCTGCTTCTTTTTCACAATCACGTTAAAGAGAGCCTCGAAGGCGACGCAGGAAATGATGCAGGCGGCAATCACCGCCAGACTGCGAAATCCGAAAATGATGACAGACGCAATGGACGCCGGGACCAGGGCGATGATTACGTCGCACATGATGCTTCTGGTATCGCGTTTTGAAAAAATATGAGGCGATACCGATACTACCATATTCTCGTCCACTGTATTAGGCCTCCTTCTCTTTCTGTTTCTGCTGATAAGCGCGCAGCTCCGCCTTCGCGAGCTTGTTGCGCGCTATGATATTGCGCCGTGCCGGGCAGCTGAACGCGCAGCAGCCGCATTCCATGCACAGGTTCACCTTCAAATCCTCTAACGCCGCGTAGTCCTTGAGCTCAAGCGCCTTGGCGAAGCCGATGGGGTTCAGCCCGAACGGGCAGCTATTGACGCAATTGCCGCAATGAATGCACGGCGTCTCCTCCGGCCGCTCTGCATCCTTTTTGCCGAACGCGATCACCGCGTTCGTGTTTTTAAGCACCGGCTGCTCCAGCGACGGCATAGCTATGCCCATCATAGGCCCGCCATAGATTACCTTTTTCGGCGGTTCTTTGAATCCGCCGGCAAATTCGAACACGTCCTTCATACGGGTCCCTATGGGAACTATCACGTTTTTCGGCGAAGCCACGGCCGACCCGTCTACCGTGATGCACTTGCTCGTGAGCGGCATGCCGGTCCTTATATATTCCGCGATTGATGCGAGCGTCGTCACGTTGATAACGATCGTGCCGACGTCCAGCGGCAGCTTTCCTTCCGGAACGACCTTGCCGGTCAGCTTGTAGATGAGGACCTTCTCTCCGCCCTGCGGATAGCGGCTAGGCAGGGACTGCACGGTCACGGCAGAATCCTTCGCCGCTATCTCCTGCATCTTCGCGATCGCCTCCGGCTTGTTCTCCTCAATGCCGATGATAATCTTCCGCGCTTTCAGATATCTCTCGAGCAGCCCGATGCCCTCCTTGATATCGTCCGCGCGGTCGAGCATCGTCCTGGTATCGCTGGTGATGAATGGCTCGCACTCCGCGCCGTTGATGAGGATCTCCTCGACGGCGGAGAGATCCTTCACCCCGAGCTTGACCGACGTCGGGAATCCCGCGCCGCCCAGGCCTACGATCCCGCTGTCCCTCACTGCCGCGACGAATTCGTTGAAATTCGTGACCTTAGGAGGCGTCAGCCCCTCATACGGACGCATCTCCCCATCCGATTCGATAAATACCGCGTCGGCCTGGCCTCCCGAGGCCGCGATCTTGTCGACCTTGGCCACTTTTCCGGATATAGATGCGTGTACCGGGCTGGAGACAAAGCCGCCCGCCTCGCCGATAAGCTGTCCTACGCCTACCACATCGCCCGCTTTTACAACCGGCTTCGCGGGAGCCCCGATATGCATGTTCATCGGGATCACTACCGACGACGGGGCAGGCATGGCTACCGCTTTCAAAGCCGCTGTATTTTTGTAGTGCGGAACGGATACTCCGTTCATTTTGAAAAACGACATCTCTACCTCCTTGACAATTTTCTCTGATTTTATAAACTAATTATATTAACATTTGTTTCTATCGTCAAGCGTTTTGCTGATTCTAGAGCTGGTAAGGAGATTCTGGCATTACATGCAAAAAAAACCCAAAAAGGCGGCATTTACGGCGCTTCTCGCATTATTGGCGGCAGGCGCGTCCCTGTCCGCCGGCGGCTGCGGCGGGCCGCGCGAGAAAAAATACAGCGCCGCCTATTTCGACTATTTCGATACCGCCGCGACCCTCGCCGGATATGCCAGGAGCCGCGAGGAATTCGACGACATATCCGGATTCGTTGAGTCCGAACTCGCCCGCTATGACAGGATATATGACGCATATGACTCCGCATCCGGAGAGGACGGCCTATATTACGCCAACCTCCACGCGGGGGAGGAGCCCGTCCGCATCGACCCGGACCTTTTCGCCCTGCTCCAGTTCGGAAAGGACGCATGCGAACTCACCGGGGGCGAAACGAACTGCGCTCTGGGCGGGGTATGCGCCCTGTGGAGAGAGAAGCGCGAAGCGGCGGCCGAAAATCCCGAAAGCGCCGCGCTGCCGGACGTTTCAGAGCTGCGCGGGGCCGCCGGACATAGCGACATCGACGACATCATTCTCGACCCTGATGATTGCACCGTCTATTATGCTGATCCCGAAATCAAATGCGATGTCGGCGCGTTCGCGAAAGGCTATTGCATAGAGCGGATTGCGGAGGAGTTGTCGGAGCGTGGCGTCAGCGGATACCTGTTAAATGTCGGCGGGAACATCCGCGCGATCGGTCCCAAGCCCGACGGCTCGCCATGGACGATAGCGATTGAAAATCCCGACACGGATTCTGACGACGCGTACATCGAAACCATCCAGACAAGCGACTCCGCCCTGGCCACGAGCGGCTCCTACCAGCGCTATTATACCGTTGGCGGCAGGCGCTACCACCACATCATAGACCCGGACACGCTCTTTCCCGCGGACACGTTCCTGTCAGTCTCAGTTCTGAACGGCGACGCCGGGATAGGCGACGCGCTCTCGACCGCCCTGTTCAACATGAGTCTTGAGGAGGGACGCTCCCTCGTCGAATCAATGGACGAAACCGAAGCAATGTGGGTCCTGCCGGACGGCGGCAGGGAATACACGGAAGGTTTTAAAAAATCCGTTGTAAACCATGGATGAAAGCCCGCGGACCCGACTGCGGGCAGTCCATCCGCCTGCCCAATGCCTTGGCTTTCAGGTAAAATAGCCGGCTTATTTATCCCGCCAGATGATCCTGCCCTTGCTCAGGTCGTACGGCGACATTTCGACCGTCACCTTGTCTCCCGGCAGGATACGGATGAAATTCATGCGGAGCTTGCCGCTGATCGTAGCGAGGATCTGGTGCTTGTTTTCCAATTCCACTTTGAAAAAAGCATTGGGCAGCTTTTCTACCACCACGCCCTCTACCTCGATAACATCTGCTTTTGACATATGATTCCTCCTAATTTTCCCTCTCTTCGTCCGCGAGCGAGAGGATCTTGGGACCCTCATCCGTCACGAGCACCGTGTTCTCATAATGCGCGGACAGAGATCCGTCCCGCGTCATCACCGTCCATCCGTTCGGTTTCCAATATACCGCATACCCTCCGGCATTGATCATCGGCTCTATCGCGAGAGTCATGCCGGCGCGCAGCTTCGGCCCGCGCCAAATCTCCCGGTAATTCGCTACCGCTGGCGGTTCGTGCATTTTTCGGCCGATTCCATGCCCGGTCAGGTCGCGCACTACCCCGTAGCCGAACTGTTCCGCGTAGTCGCTGACCGCCCTGCCGATATCATTGAGCCTGCCGCCGGCCCTGGCCATGGCCGCTCCCGCAAAAAAACTCTCCCTTGTCCGCTTGATCAAAAGTTCCGCCTCCTCGGAGATCCGCCCTATGCCGTATGTTCTCGCAGCATCCGACTGATAGCCCTTGTATATGACCCCCATGTCCAGGCTGACGATATCGCCCTCACGCAGGAACCTGCGCTTGTCGGGAATCCCGTGCACCACCTCGTCGTTGACGGAGACGCATACGCTCGCCGGAAATCCCTCGTAATGGAGAAATGACGGTATGCATCCATAGCTGCGGATCATCTCCTCCGCGATCCGGTCGACCTGCCATGTCGACATGCCGGCTTTTAACTCCTTGCCAAGCTCGTAATGCACGCGCCCCAGGATACGTCCGGCGGCGCTCATCAATTCTATGCCCTCCGCGTTTTTGACCGGTATCGGCATGTCATTCCCCCAGGATATCCGTGATGGCGGCAAAAACATCCTCCATCGGCAACGTGCCGTCGACAGTACGCAAAATGTCCTGCTTTTTGTAATAATCGATCAGCGGCTGCGTCTGCTCATGGTATACCTTAAGCCTGTTCTGCACCGTCTCAGGCTTGTCATCGTCCCGCAGCACCAGGTCGCTGCCGCAGTTATCGCATTTGCCCTCGACCTTTGGCGGCAGGGAGACGACGTGGTAGGTGGCGCCGCACTCCAGGCACGCGCGCCTGCCAGCCATGCGCTCCACGATATTCTCGTCGGGAACGTCGACATTTATGGCATAGTCCATGGCCTGCCCCAGCTTCGAGAGAGCGGCGTCCAGTGCCTCCGCCTGGGGAATCGTCCGGGGAAAGCCGTCCAGGACGAACCCGTTCTTGCAATCATCCTGCTGTATCCTGTCCATGACCAGGTCGCACGTCAATTCATCGGGAACCAGCAGGCCCTTGTCCATATATTCCTTGGCCTTTTTCCCCAGATCCGTGCCATTTTTAATGTTAGCGCGGAAAATGTCCCCGGTGGAAATGTGGGGAATCGAATATTTCCCGGCAATCTGCTTCGCCTGCGTCCCTTTGCCCGCCCCGGGCGCGCCCAACATGATAATCTTCATATTACCCTCCTTGCTCCTTGCCTAAATTAAAAAATACATTTTCGGCGGCCCCTGCTTAGGACCGCCGAAGAAACCCATTTAACTGCTCAAAAATCCCTTATAGTGGCGCACGAGCATCTGAGACTCGATCTGCTTGATCGTCTCGACTATGACTCCCACGATAATGATAATCGACGTCCCGGCGAAGGACACCGACGCGTTGAACACCCCGTTAAAGAAAATCGGGATAAACGCGCAGATGGACAGACCGACCGCGCCGATAAAGATGATATAGTTCAAAATCGAATTCAGATAATCGCTGGTGGGCTTTCCCGGCCTGATGCCCGGTATGAACCCGCCCTGCTTTTTCATATTATCCGCGATTTCCAACGGGTTGAAGGTAATCGAGGTATAAAAATACGCGAAAGCGACTATCAGCACCAGATATATAACCAAGCCAATCGAATAAATCGGCTGGCTGGGATTGCACCAGTTCGACTGGTTCAGCGTCTTGAGAATCTGCGAGCCGATGCCGGTGCCCTCCCCCTTGCCCAGCATTCCCGCGATAATGACCGGGAACTGCATGATTGACTGCGCGAAGATGATAGGGATCACTCCGCCGGTATTCACTTTCAATGGAATGTTGCTGCTCTGTCCGCCTACCTGCTTGCGTCCCTGAATCTTGCGCGAATACTGCACCGGTATCCTGCGCTCCGCGTTCTGCAAGATATCGACGAATACGACCATAGCCAGCATGATGGCAAGGATGATGGCCGCGGCAAGCACCGCGCGGGCCACGCTCTTGCCCGCGATAAACTGCTCCCAGAGCGCGCCAAGGTCATTGGGAATGCGCGCGACGATATTGATCGTCAGCACGATTGAAATGCCGTTCCCCACGCCGCGCTCGGTGATGCGCTCGCCAATCCACATCAATACCGCGGAACCCGCCGTCATAATGACGACTATCTGGATTACTGCCCACGCGTTATATTCATACAGCCATCCCTGCCTGCCGAAACTGATGGCAAGGGCGACGGACTGCATGATTGCCAGGGCGACCGTGACATAACGGGTAATGGCTGTCAGTTTCTTACGACCATCCTCGCCGTCCTTGTGCATCTCCTCGAGCTTTGGAATAGCGATGGTCAGCAGCTGGATTATAATGGACGACGTGATATAGGGCGTGATGTTCAACGCAAAAATCGACATGTCCAGGAACGAGCCGCCCGTAATCGCGTCAAAAAAGCTGAACGCCCCGCTGGTCTGAGCGGTAAACCATTCCTTGAACAATTCCCCGTCAATTCCGGGCACCGGGATCTGGCAGCCTATACGGATGACGATCATCATCAAAAAAGTATAAAGCAGCCTTCTCCTGATATCTTTGATTTTTAATGCGTCCCGAAGCGTCTTAAACATTAGATCACCTCTGCTTTTCCACCAAGCGCCTCTATCTTTTCCTTCGCGCTCGCGCTGTATGCGTTCACCTGGACGTTAAGCCTCTTGGTTAATTCGCCATTTCCGAGAATCTTGACGCCGTCCCGGGGATTTTTGATGATGCCCGCCTTAATAAGCGCGTCCACGGTAACGACCGCGTCATCGTCGAACTTCTCCAGGCAATCCACGTTTATCGCAACGATATCCTTAGCGTTGCGGTTATGGAAGCCGCGCTTGGGAATACGCCTGTACAATGGCATCTGGCCGCCCTCGAAACCAGGCCTCGGCCTGCCGGAACGTGCCTTCTGGCCTTTATGGCCCTTGCCCGCGGTCTTGCCGTTTCCGGAGCCATGCCCGCGTCCCCTTCTGAATTTTTCATGCCTCGAACCTTCGGCAGCTTTTAAATTAGATAAGTCCATGCCGACACCTCCCTTTTATGGACGTTATTCCACTTCTTCTACTTTAATATACGGCGCGACCTTTCTCAGCGCTCCCGCCGTACAAGCGTTATTCGGCAGCTCAACGGTCTTGTTCAGCTTGTTCAAGCCTAACGCCACTATGGTCTTCTTGTTCGTCGGAACGGCGCCGATCGTGGACCTGACCAGCGTCACCCTTACTTTGTCAGCCATTTATCATCCCTCCTCAGCCTAAAATCTCTTCTACAGACTTGTTGCGCGCCTTGGCCACCTCCTCGGGGGACTTCAACTGGCTGAGCGCGTTGATTGTCGCAAGCACGACATTCTGCTTATTGTTGGATCCGAGAGACTTGGTACGGATATTTTTGATACCCGCGAGCTCGCATACGCTGCGCGCCGGACCGCCGGCGATAATGCCAGTACCCTCTCTGGAACGCTTCAGCAGCACGGAGGCTCCCGTATGTTTTCCCTGAATATCGTGCGTTATACTCTTATTCTCGTCTAATTTAACAGAAATCAAGTGCTTCGACGCATCATCTTTTCCCTTGCGGATCGCCTCGGGAATCTCGGCGGCCTTTCCTATGCCCGCCCCGACGTGTCCATTGCCGTCCCCGACGACGACCAACGCGGAAAAGCGCATGTTGCGGCCGCCCTTCACGACCTTCGTCACGCGTTTGATAGCCACGACTTTTTCCGTTAACTCTAATTGGCCCGCATCAATTATTTCGCGTTTCATGCAAATATGTCCTCCTTAATTAGAATGTTAACCCGGCTTCCCTCGCCGCGTCTGCCAAAGCCTTGACCTTGCCCTGATAGATAAATCCGCCCCTGTCGAAAACCACCTTGGTGATGCCCTTGTCTAACGCCCTCTTCGCGATCGCGGTTCCGACCTGCTCGGCAGCCTTGAGGTCGTTCGTCTTCTCGAGCGAATCCCTTACCTCTTTTTCCAAGGTGGACGCGGCGACGAGCGTGCGGCCGACGGAATCATCGATAATCTGGGCATACATATGATTATTGCTCCTGAAAACCGCCAGACGGGGACGCTCCGGAGTACCGACGATGCGGTAGCGTATCCTCTTGTGCTTTTTTGCACGAATCTTGGATCTTGATGGCTTCTTAATCATTTCTTGTCACGCTCCTCCCGTTATTTCTTGCCGGTCTTGCCGACCTTGCGCCGGATGACTTCGTCCGCATACTTTATGCCCTTGCCCTTGTAAGGCTCGGGACGCCTCTTGTCCCTGATGTCGGCGGCATACTGGCCGACCTTTTCCTTGTCGATGCCCTTCACTATTATCTTATTGCCATCCACGACGGACTCTATTCCTTCGGGATCGACCATCTCTACCGGATGGGAGTATCCTAAGTTTAATGTAAGCTTTTTGCCTGATTTTGCCGCCCTGTAACCGACTCCGTTCACTTCCAGCTCCTTGGTGTAGCCTTCCGTGACGCCTACCACCATATTGTTGATCAGGGTTCTCGTCAGGCCGTGAAGCGATTTCATCTTCTTTAAATCATTGGGCCTGGTTACGATGACCTGCTCTCCCTCTTTCTTAATCTGCATCTCAGAGGGAAGCACCCGCTCTAGCGTCCCCTTGGGACCTTTCACAGTCACTCTGTTATTTTCTGCGATATCCACGGTGACTCCCGCGGGTATCGCGATTGGCATTCTTCCTATACGTGACATGCCCGTACCTCCTGAATATATCTATGCTTTATCGTTTTCATTTACAAACAGGCTACCATACGAATGCCAGCACTTCGCCGCCGACCTTCTCCCTTCGCGCCTGCTTGTCGGTCATGATGCCCTTGCTGGTAGAGAGGATCGCGATTCCCAGCCCGCCCAGCACGCTGGGGATCTCGTCTTTTCCCGCGTACACGCGCAGACCCGGCTTGGAAATCCTTTTCAAGCCGCTGATGACCTTCTCGGACTTGTCCGCGCCATACTTCAATGTCACGCGGATATTTTTGAAGCTCCCCGCGTCGACCAGTTCGTATTTCGCGATATAGCCTTCATCTAAGAGTATGTCGGCAATCGCAATCTTGATCTTGGATGATGGAATGTCTACCGTGTCATGTTTCGCAGTGTTTGCATTACGGATCCGCGTAAGCATATCCGCAATAGGATCGCTCATTGTCATGATGAATATTTACCTCCTTTAAAAACTATATCTGCCAAGGCTCCGCATCTGTCACCAGCTCGCCTTTTTCACGCCGGGAATCTCCCCCCGGTATGCCATCTCGCGGAAGCATATCCTGCAGACTCCGTATTTCCTCAACACCGCATGCGGACGGCCGCATACCCTGCAGCGCGTATAAGCCCTGGTCGAGAACTTAGGTTTGCGCTGCTGCTTTACTTTCATAGATTTCTTCGCCATTATAAGTCTCCTCCTGCTATTGCTTTGCAAACGGCATATTGAACAAGGACAGCAGCTCGCGCGCCTCCTCGTCGGTCTTGGCGGTGGTCACGAAGATGACGTCCATCCCGCGCACCTTGTCGATCTTGTCATATTCGATCTCCGGAAAAATAAGCTGCTCTTTGATTCCGAGCGCATAATTGCCCCTGCCGTCGAACGCGTCGGGATTCACGCCTCGAAAATCGCGGACTCGCGGCAGCGCCAGATTCACCAGCCGATCGACGAATTCGTACATTTTCTCGCCGCGCAGCGTGACCTTGCATCCGATGGGCATCCCCTCCCTGATCTTGAAGTTCGCGATAGACTTCTTCGCCTTGGTAGCGATAGGCTTCTGGCCGGTGATGACCTCCAGATCCCTCATCGCGGATTCCAGAATCTTCGCGTTCTCCTTGGCCTCGCCGACGCCGATGTTGACCACGACCTTCTCGAGTTTGGGAATCTCCATCACGTTCTTGTAGCCAAACTTCTTGACCATCGCGTCTTTTATCTCATTTTCGTACTGATCTCTTAACCTGCTCACTTGTGGACCTCCTCTCTGGCGGCTAGTCGATGATCTCGCCGGTCGACTTCGCATATCGGACCTTCTTGTCCCCATCCATCTTGAAGCCCACGCGCGTAGGCTTGCCCTTATGGACATACATCACGTTGGAAATATGGATCGGCCCCTCCTGGTGGATGATGCCGCCCTGCTGGTTAGCCATACTGGGCTTGGCGTGCTTGGTAATAATATTCGCGCCTTCGACGAGCACCGTATTTTTCTTGCGGTTGATCGAGATGACCTTGCCCTCGCGGCCCTTATCCTTGCCAGTCATGACTCTCACTGTATCGCCCTTTTTAATCTTTAACGTTGCCATTGCCTGCCCTCCTATAATACTTCCGGAGCCAGGGAGACGATCTTCATAAATTGCTTGTCGCGAAGCTCCCTCGCAACCGGCCCGAAAATACGGGTTCCCCTCGGCGTCTTGTCTTCCTTTATAATCACCGCCGCATTCTCGTCAAACTTGATATAAGAGCCGTCTTTTCGGCGCGCGCCTTTTTTCGTACGGACGACTACGGCCTTTACGACGTCTCCCTTCTTGACCACGCCGCCCGGCGTCGCATCCTTGACGGTGGCAGTGATGATATCGCCGATGTTCGCATATCTTCTGGTAGAGCCGCCCGTGACGCGGATACAAAGCAATTCTTTCGCGCCGGTATTGTCGGCTACCTTTAACCTGCTCTCCTGCTGTATCATGCCTTGACCTCCTTTGGTTATTTCGCTCTCTCGACAATCTCGACCAGCCGCCATCTCTTTTCCTTGGACAAAGGCCTTGTCTCCATGACCCTGACGGTATCGCCGATCCTGCACTCGTTGTTCTCATCATGGGCCTTCAGCTTGTAGGTCCTCTTGATAATCTTCTTATATAGCGGATGCCGCACATTGTCCTTGACGGCCACGACGATCGTCTTATCCATCTTGTCGCTCACGACCACGCCGACTCGGACTTTTCTTAGATTCCTCTCCTGCTTCTTCTCTTCCACGGAACCTTTCTCCTTTCGCTGTGACTATGCATTTGCCTTTTCAGTGATGATCGTCTGAATCCTGGCAATATTTTTCCTCACTTCTTTAATCCTTCCGGTATTTTCCAACTGGTTCGTGGCGTTCTGGAACCGAAGGTTGAACAGCTCCTTTTTCGCCTCTACCAACTGCGCCTTCAGCTCGTCATCGGACTGCGCGCGCAGCTCTTCCAAATATTTACTACTTTTCATTTGATTCACCGCCTTCTAAGTCTGCACGAGAAACCACTTTGCATTTGCAGGGTAATTTGTGCGTCGCGAGACGCAGCGCTTCGCGCGCTACCTCCTCGCTCACTCCCGCGATCTCGAACAAAACGCGGCCCGGCTTTACGACCGCCACCCAGTACTCCAGAGTGCCTTTTCCGGAACCCATACGTGTCTCGGCGGGTTTCGTGGTAACGGGCTTATCCGGGAAAATCTTAATCCATACCTTGCCTCCGCGCTTCACGTAACGCGTGATGGCAATCCTCGCCGCCTCTATCTGATTTGACTTGATCCAGCAGGGCTCAAGCGCCACGATGCCATATTCGCCATCCGTAATCTTGTTTCCCCTGGTCGCCTTTCCTTTTATGCTGCCGCGGAACTGTTTCCGCCGTTTTACTCTCTTCGGCATTAACATATTATTTCGCTCCCCCTTCCTTATTGCCCTTCTTGGGAAGTATCTCGCCCTTGTAGATCCACACTTTTACGCCTACCTTGCCATATGTGGTATCAGCCTCGGCGAATCCGTAGTCTATATCCGCGCGCAGCGTCTGCAGCGGGATCGTCCCATCGCTGTAGAACTCTGTACGCGCCATGTCCGCGCCTCCGAGGCGGCCGGAAACGCTCGTCTTGATGCCCAGCGCGCCCGACTTCATCGTCCTGCTCATGCATGACTTCATAGCCCTGCGGAACGACACGCGGCTCTCCAGCTGCTGCGCTATATTTTCCGCGACCAGCTGCGCGTCCTTGTCGATCCTCTTTACCTCCTTGATGTCGACTACCAGCTTCTTATCCGTCAATTTCTGGACGTCCGCCTTAATCTGCTCGATCTTCTCGCCGCCCTTGCCGATGACCACGCCGGGCTTTGCGGTAAAGACTGTAACCTTCACACGATCCGACGCGCGCTCGATCTCTATCCTGGAGATGCCGGCCGCATACAGTTTTTTCTTCAAAAACTCCCTGATTTCATGATCCTCGATCAGGTTGTCAGCAAAGTCCTTGCCCTCCGCATACCATCTGGAGTCCCAGTCCTTGATAACGCCGACTCGCAAACCATGCGGATTTACTTTCTGTCCCATATCCTACCTCCTATCTCTCATTCAGCACGATCGTGATGTGGCTCGTCCGTTTTTCTATGCGGTAAGCCCTGCCCTGCGCCCTCGGACGGATCCTCTTCATCGTGGGACCCTTATTCGCATAGCACTCCTCGATGTAAAGGTTGTCTCTATTCATTTCGTTATTATTCTCGGCGTTCGCGATTGCCGATTTAAGCAGCTTCAGAATAACTCGCGAAGCATACCGGGGATTGTACTCCAAAATCGCCAGAGCGGTCTCGACATCTTTTCCGCGAATGGCATCCAAAACGAACTTGGCTTTTTGAACAGATATTCTCGCATAAGACAGCTTCGCATAGGGCCTGGTCTCCCTGTTCGCCGCATTCCTCTCCCTTTTAATCTGAGACCTATGTCCTTTAGACATGGCTAGAACCTCCTTTCAAATTATCTGACTCCCGACTTCTTCTCATCCTTGCCGTGCCCGCGGTAGGTCCTGGTCGCGACGAACTCGCCCAGCTTGTGTCCGACCATATCCTCGGTCACATATACCGGCACATGCTTTCTCCCATCATGTACGGCAAAGGTATGTCCTACGAAAGAAGGAAAAATCGTGGAGCGGCGCGACCAAGTCTTGATAACGCTCTTATCGCCGGATGCGTTCATGGCATCTACCTTTTTTAACAGGCTCGCGTCTGCGAAAGGTCCTTTTTTCAGTGATCTTTTAGACATATCATAACCTCCTATTTCGACTTGATGGCCCTGCCATCTCTTCTTCTCACGATCAGCTTGTCAGACGCTTTCTTCTTCTTGCGCGTCTTCAGCCCCAGCGCGGGCTTGCCCCAAGGCGTGCAGGGGCCCGGGCGTCCGATCGGAGCCTTGCCCTCGCCGCCGCCGTGCGGATGGTCGTTAGGGTTCATGGCCGAACCTCGGACGGTAGGCCGGATGCCCATGTGGCGCTTCCTGCCGGCCTTTCCAATCTTAATAAGGTTGTGGTCGCCGTTTCCTACCACTCCTATGGTCGCCCTGCATTTCACCGGCACCATGCGCATCTCCCCCGACGGGAGGCGCAGCGTGGCGTATTTTCCCTCTTTTGCCATGAGCTGTGCGCTATTGCCGGCGGAACGCGCCAGCTGGCCGCCCTTTCCCGCGTACAGCTCGACGTTGTGTACCTGCGTGCCGACAGGAATGTCCTCGAGAGGCAGGCAGTTGCCGACACGCACCTCCGCGTCCGGCCCGCTCATCACGGTCATGCCGTCCGTGAGGCCGGCCGGCGCTATGATATAGGACTTCGTGCCATCCTCATAGCGGAGCAGCGCGATATTCGCGGAGCGGTTCGGATCGTATTCGATGCCGATGACCTCCGCGGGCATCCCGTCCTTTTTCCTCTTAAAATCAATAATCCTGTATTGCCTCTTGTTGCCGCCGCCCCTATGGCGCACGGTAATCTTGCCCTGGTTATTGCGGCCCGCATGCTTCTTCAACGGCACGAGCAGCGACTTCTCGGGCTTCTTCTTCGTGATTTCGGCGAAATCGGAACCGGTCATGTTTCTTCTGGAAGGTGTATAGGGCTTATAGGTTTTGATTCCCATTTTAGTTCTCCTTTCAAATCCTATTGCTTTTATCTCATGCCAAGCGGCGCATGCCTATCTTATAGCCCGCTGAAAATCTCGATGTCCGCGCTGTCCTCTGTCAGCTTCACTATCGCCTTCTTGCGCTTCGCGGTCTTTCCCACGGTCGCGCCGCGCCTCTTGGTCTTGCCGGGCACGTTCATCGTATTGACGCGCTCGACCTTGACTCCGTCGAACATCTTCTCGACGGCCTCCCTTATCATTATTTTATTCGCGTCCGGATGGACATAAAACGTATATTCCTTGTTAGCCGAGATATTCATGCTCTTCTCGGTGACTACCGGCTCCAGAATAACGTCATAATACTGTATATTAGCCATTATGCATACACCTCCTCTATGGTGGCCACGGCGTCCCTCGTCACGATCAGGTTGCCATACTTCAAGATATCATAAACATTGATAGAGTTGGTACGGGATACCTTCACCATCGGTACATTCCTCGCGCTCTTCGCCAGGATCTGGTCGCTCTCGTTGATGACTACCAGCCCCCTGTCGACGCCCAGGTTTTTCATGACCTGTATGAATTTTTTCGTCTTTATCTCATCCAGCTTCAGCTCGTCCAGGACGATCATCTTATTCTCCAGGACCCTGCTGGTCAGCGCGGATTTCAACGCCGCGCGCTTTTCCTTTTTGTTAATCTTGAACGAATAATCTCTCGGAACCGGAGCGAACACTACTCCGCCGCCCTTCCACTGTGGAGCGCGGATGGATCCCTGCCTCGCGTGTCCGGTACCCTTCTGCCTCCAGGGCTTCTTCCCGCCGCCCCGGACCTCTGAACGCGTCTTCGCCTTCTGCGTTCCCCGGCGTTTATTGGCAAGCTGCTGAAGGACGGCCATATGCACTAAGTGCTCGTTCACTTCCACTCCAAATATGCCGTCGTCTAGATCCAGCCTGTCTACTTCCTTGCCTTCCATATTATAAACAGCTACGTTAGCCATCGAATGATTCCTCCTTTCCGTCAACCGCTATCTGACAGCCTTCACTGCCTCTTTGACCGTCACCAGGCACTTCTTGGGCCCGGGCACGGAACCCTTGATGACGAGCAGGTTATTCTCCGCGTCTACCCTGACGACCTCTAGGTTCTGCACGGTCACCTGGACATGCCCCATATGGCCGGGCATCCCCTTCCCCTTGAACACGCGGCTGGGTGACGAGCATGCGCCGTTCGAGCCCTGATGGCGGTGGAACTTGGAGCCATGCGCCATGGGGCCCCTGTGCTGGCCGAATCTCTTGATCGCGCCCTGGAATCCTTTTCCTTTCGAGATCGCGGTAGCGTCTATTTTGTCGCCCTCCTCGAAGATGTCGGCTGTAATCACGTCGGCCAGATGGTAGTCCTCTGCATTTTCAAGCTTGAATTCCCTGACATATCTCTTGCCGCTGACGCCGGCCTTGTCAAAATGGCCCTTCTCGGGCTTGTTCACGCCATGGCGGTGGTAGATTTCTTTTTTACCGTTCGCGTCCTTATTGACTATCTTTTCCTTTTTGTCTATGAATCCTACCTGCACGGCGCGATATCCGTCGTTCTCCAATGTGCGGATCTGCGTTACATAGCAGGGCCCCGCCTGCAATACGGTCACCGGGGTGAGTTCCCCGTCCGCGTTAAAAATCTGGGTCATCCCGACCTTCGTTGCCAAAATCGCTTTCTTCATTTTATACCTCCTGCCGCGGTCCAGCCGCGCTTTTTACATATGCCGCCCATCTGAAATGAAACATCGGACCGCCTATTTCATCTTTATATCGACATACACGCCCGCCGGCACGTCCAGACGCGACAACGCGTCCACAATCTTCTGCGTGGGGGAGATGATATCGATGAGCCTCTTGTGCGTCCTCTGTTCGAACTGCTCGCGCGAATCCTTGTACTTGTGTACCGCGCGCAGGATCGTGACCACTTCCTTTTTCGTGGGAAGAGGTACGGGCCCGCTTACCTGCGCCCCGCTCTTCTTCACGGTCTCGATAATCTTCTTAGCCGATGCGTCTACCAGCTCGTGGTCATACGCCTTTAAGATGATTCTCATTTTCTGTTGTTGATTTGCCATAAAAAAAGCCGCCTCCTTTTCGCACTTTTAAAATCCAGTACGACAAGCGGTGACTGTACACTTTCCCGTGTGTGTCATAGGACACGCCACGCCGTCCCTACACGCATTGTAGACCCAATCGCTCTGTACAGTGACTTGTCGCCAGTTTCCTAACTTGACATTCGCTCCACGGAAAAACCTGCCACAAGGGCAGCAACCTCGCGCTTCACAGCTATCATGCCACAGCATTCAATAGTATACATGGGTTTAAGGAGATGCGCAAGACAAAAAATGTCCAGGATTGTATTTTTTTTAATACAATATTTGACGGCCTTATTCCGTCTTTATATAATAGGGAAAAACACGGATGGGGGCGAACGAAAAATGTGGATCGCGGACAGATGGACGGACTTTGAGGTGCTGGATGCGGGCGGAGGGGAGAAGCTCGAGCGATGGGGGGATTATATACTGCGCCGGCCGGACCCCCAGGTAATCTGGAACACGGAAAAAGGGAAAATGTGGCGCAACGTCAACGGTTGCTACCATCGCAGCCCGAGCGGCGGGGGCAGCTGGGAGACGGCCGGCCTCCCGGAACAATGGGCCATATCCTACCCGCTGGACGGGCATCCGCTCACGTTCCGCCTGAAGCCGTTCGGTTTCAAGCATACCGGGCTTTTCCCGGAGCAGGCAGCGAATTGGGACTGGATCTCGTCTAGAATACGCTCCTCCGGTCGTCCGGCGCGCGTCCTGAACCTTTTCGCATATACCGGAGGGGCAAGCGTCGCGGCGGCCGCCGCCGGCGCAATGGTCACCCACGTCGACGCCTCCAAAGGCATGGTCTCATGGGCTAAGGAGAACGCCGTCTGCTCGGGGCTGGGCAACGCGAAAATCCGCTGGATCGTCGACGACTGCGTCAAATTCGTTCAGCGGGAACTGCGGCGCGGCAACGCCTACGATGCCGTCATCATGGACCCGCCGTCCTATGGGCGCGGGCCGAAAGGCGAGGTATGGAAGATTGAAGACGAGATCCACGAACTGATTGCCCTATGCACGCGGCTGCTGAGCGACGAACCTCTCTTTTTCCTGGTCAATAGCTACACGACCGGGCTGGCGCCTGCCGTATTGTCCTACATGCTCTCGCTGGAATTAAAAGGCCGGGGCGGCAGTGTCGAATCCGGCGAAATCGGCCTGCCGGTCGCTTCTACCGGCCTGATCCTGCCCTGCGGAGCCAGCGGCAGATGGGAGCGGTAAGCCAAGCCTACCTGGCAGGGCCGTCCGAGAGCGCCCTCAGGAAGTCCGCCGCCGGCACCGGCCGCGAATAATAATATCCCTGGAAGAAATCACATCCCATGCGTTCCAGCATCTGCGCCTGCTCTAACGTCTCCACGCCCTCGCATATAATCTCCATGTGCATGGCCTTTATCATGGCAATCATATACTCCAGGGCCCACATAGCCTTTTCGCTGTCCGCCGCTGACCACAGCATGGATTTGTCCAGCTTTATCGTATGGAACGGATAATCCACTATAGTCGCCGTGTTCGCGAAGCCCGTACCGTAATCGTCCAGCGAGAAATTGACCCCTTTCTCCATCAGCCGCGCCATATTGTTCCGCAAAGCCTCTGAAGATAGCACGGCTGCGGTCTCGGTAATCTCCAGGTTGATGCAATGGTATGGCAGGCCGTACTCATCCATGATCGCTATAAGCTCCTCGTGCAGCCGCTCATGCATGCACTGCACGGTCGACAGGTTCACGTCTATATATTCGATGCCCTTTTCCCACAGCCGCTCCTCGGCGATAAAGCGGCATACCTCCCGGAATACGAACTCGCCCATCTCGATGATAAGCCCGTGCCGCTCCGCGATAGGGACGAACTCCTCGGGGCTGATATAGCCCATCTGATCGTCATTCAGGCGTATCAGCGCCTCCGCGCTGCTATACATGCGGCGGGGCACGTTATAAATCGGCTGGTAATATACCTCGAAGCGGTTCAGGCGCAGAGCCTCCTTAAGGATATGAAGGATCTCGCTCTCCCGCCGCCCCTTCTCCAGCAGCCTGGCGCCGTCGGCAACGGCCATCTCGCTGCCAGATTTGTCAGCCTCCTTTAGGGACTGCTCCATGACGCGAAGCACGTCCTCCGCATCGGCGATCCCCTTATGCTCCGCGTTCGGCAGCACCGTCATGGTCAGATCAAGGCTAAAGTCAACGTTCTCGAATGTAAACGGCTTGGCAAAGCGTTTCTTCAGCACCTCGCGATAAGTATCCCAGTGCGTCCCGGCTCCCTCCGCCAGAATCATGAATCGGTTATGGTCAACGAAAAACGCTTTCCTGCCGCTGCCGCATATCCCCTCCAAAAATTCCCCGATTGTCTTCATCAGGCCGTTGATATTGGTCATCCCGACCACGTCGCGGAGATACTCGATCCCGCCGACCTGTATGCCCAGGACCTCGAAGTCCCTGGCATTCCTGAGATACCCGCCCACCGTCTCGGTAAAAGCCAGACGGTTCGACATCCCCACCTGCGCGTCTATGAAATCCTCCGGATTCTCCAGAGAAAGGTATATCAAAAACAGAGAGAGCGAGACGGCGAACTGGACTACCATGAGCCCCGGCACGAGCATCTGCAGGGCTATGGCGGCCACGCCGCCGATGGAATACAGCATCATCACGATCAATCTGGACCTGGTCAGCTTCGTGCGGTACGCCAGCGTCAATCCCAACACGCAGGCCATGTAATACATCGCGCTGATATACAGCACGAACATCCACTGTCCATGGCGATATTCCGTCCCCCCGCCGAACGTAAAGATGCCGCCCGTCAGGCCTGTCGTGGCGATCAGCGCCACGTCTATGCAGTACGGCAGGAAATAGCGCGCCATCTCGCCCTTAGTCCAGCGTACATTACGTTTCACCACCTCCCGGACATAAATGCAATATACCATGGGCTGGGCGTTAAAAATCGCAAGATATATGATATTAAGCGCATAGTTCGCCCACAGAGGAATAACTTGCGGTTCCAATACCGTGTATATCGTGACGAGATCCAGCACGTTCGCGCAGAGCGCCATAAAGACCATCACCAGAAATATCCGGGTCAGGCCCAGGTTCACCCGCTTATTCGAAAAATAATGCGCCATTATCGCGAGCGTGATAATCAGCGCCGCGACCTCATAATGTATGTTATAGCCCATCCTCATTCTCCGATTTTCCCGGCAGCATATCCCGCGCGGCCCGAACTACGCCTTTTGCGCGTTCCCATCTCCCCCGTTATTTTCAATTTTTGCCGGAGCAGGTCCTGGAGCTCCGCCGGATTCCGCAATCTTCATTCCCTTAACCGCCGCCTCGATCAAGCTGTCGATAAATTGATCCGACATATTGATACCCACTTTCTTCAGCGCGTCCCGCAGGGCGTCCTCTACGATCTTTTTCCGTTCTGCCCCTGACTTATCCCCGAACGACTGTTCCGCCATATAGACTAACGTTTTTGCTATTTCCTGCGCGGTCCTGAGCTGTTCCGCGGTCATCCTCGAGCGGATGAACGGGAGCAGATACTTCCGGACTGCGTACACGGCTGCTGCCATAACTAACATGACGGCAAATTTTAGAAGTTCCATCGTGAGTTGGCTCATTTCAGCACATCCCTTCCTTTTCGCTTTAGTAAGTTATGAATAGCATTTCTCAGAAAACATCTTTATTATACCCCATAATGGACGGCAGTATCAAGCGATTTTCAAACCTTATTTCTCGCTACTGCGCGGCATCGCACACCTGGAATATATAAAACTTGAGATAATACGACTGTTCCGCTGCCCAGAGGATGGGATGGTCGCACGCCTGGGTACGGAATTCCACCTGCCGCAGGCGCCTGCGCGCGCCGGACGCGGCCTCGCGCAATATTTTCGCGAATAGCTCAGGCTCCAGGAAATGGGAGCAGGAGCATGTAGCGAGAAACCCGCCGGGCTTCACGAGCCGCATGGCCCGCATATTGATCTCCCGGTATCCCCTGACGGCATTTTTGAGAGAGTTTTTAGATTTTGTAAAGGCCGGCGGATCAAGTATCACCACGTCGAACCGTTCGCCCTTTTCTTCGAGTTCCGGCAGCAGATCGAACACGTCCGCGCAGACGAAGCTTATCCTGTCCTCCATGCCGTTCAGCCGCGCGTTCTCTATCGCCCGGCCTATCGCCGCCCGGGAGGAGTCCGCGCCCAGCACGCTGTGCGCGCCGGCAAACGCGGCGTTCAACGCGAAAGAACCGGTATGCGTGAAGCAGTCCAGCACATCTTTGCCCTTGCAGACGCGCCGTATAGCTAAGCGATTGTTTTTCTGGTCCAGGAAAAATCCGGTCTTCTGCCCGTCTTCCACGTCCACCAGGTATTTTATGCCATTCTCCACGATCTCGACATTCGTATCAAAAGGCTCCCCTATAAACCCCTTGACGCGCTCCATGCCCTCCTGGAGACGCACCTTGGCGTCGCTGCGCTCATATACGCCGCGAATCCGTATCCCGTCCTCCATGAGGACATTTTTTACCGCCCCGATGATGGACGATTTCCAACGGTCTATGCCGAGTGCCAGCGATTCCACGACCAGCACGTCCGAAAATTTATCGACCACGATACCCGGCAGGAAATCGGCCTCGCCGAATATCAGCCGGCAGCTTGACGTATCGATCGTCTGCTTTCTGTATTCCCATGCGTCACGGACCCGCCGCTCGAAAAACGCGTCGTCAATCACGGCATCCGGATCTCTGGAGAGCAGCCGCACGCGAATCCTGGACTTACGGTTGATGTAGCCGCAGCCCATGCGATATCCGTCGAAATCACGAATCTCGACCACGTCGCCGTCCTGAAAGTCCCCCTCGGACGACCCTATCTCGTTGTCATAGAGCCACATGCCTCCCGCCTTCAGAGCGCGGCCGCATCCCTTTTTCAATGTCACTATAGCCCTGTCCATTTTCACTCCCGGCATCCTGTGGTCAGTACGGCTTCCCTGCCAGTATCTCGCAATAATCCTTGTAGTTCTTCTCCAGCAGTGCCGGCGTGTCCAGGCCGTATGGGCATTTTTCCTTGCATTTCCCGCAATGGAGGCAGCCCTCGATCCGCTTCATCTTTTCCCGCGCCTCCGGCGTCAGCTGCGCGGCCGATGGCGAACGCCGTATCAGCAGGCTCATGCGGGCGCAGTTGTTTATCTCGATGCCGGCCGGACAGGGCATGCAATATCCGCACCCCCTGCAGAATTCTCCCTGCAGCTCCTCCCTGTCCCGCCTTATAACCTCCTCCAGCTCCTCCGTCATGGCCGGAGGATTGTCTATATATGACAGGAATTCATCCAGCTCGCTCTCCCGCTGCACGCCCCATATCGGAAGGACATTATCGTACTGCGCCAGATATGCGTATGCAGCGGCGGAGCTCGTTATAAGCCCGCCGGAGAGCGCTTTCATCGCGATAAATCCCATTCCTGCAGCCTTGCATTTTCCCGCCAGCTCCACGTCCTTGTCGGCAGCCAGATAGGAAAAAGGGAACTGCAGCGTCTCGTACAGGCCGCTCTCTATCGCCTCGTTCGCCACGTTCAGCCTGTGGTTCGTGATGCCGATATGGCGGATCATCCCTTTTTCCTTTGCCTCCAGCATGGCCTCATACAGCCCGGTGCCGTCGCCGGGCTTCGGGCAGAACGGCGGATTGTGGAACTGATAGATATCGACATAGCCGGTACGCAGATTATGCAGCGAAATGTCCAGATCTTTCCAGAAATCGTCCGCGTTTTTCGCGCCAGTCTTAGTCGCGATAAATACCTTATCCCGCATCCCCGAAAATGCCTCGCCCAGCTTCTCCTCGCTGTCGGTGTACCAGCGGGCCGTGTCAAAAAACCTGACTCCTCCGTCATATGCCTTTCGCAGCAGCTTCACCGCGACTTCTGATGAGACGCGTTGGATTGGGAGCGCCCCGAACGCGTTCTTCTCTACCGTGATGCCAGTCCTGCCCAGAGTTACCTTTGCCATGTTCCAGCCTCCAATTCTGACTTTTTGCAATACTATACCACTATGGGATGGCTATATCAACCGAAATCGCATCACTACATGACTTTGCGCAATCTCCCCTTGTCCATCTCGCAGACCGTGTCGCAAAGCATGTCGATATCCTCCGATACATGGGACGCGAGCAATATGGTCTTTCCTTTATCTTTCAAATCGAGCAGATACCTGCGCATGTCGGCGACGCCCTCGTTATCCAGGCCGTTCATCGGCTCGTCCAGAATCAGGAGATCCGGATCTTCCATGATTGCCTGCGCCAATCCCAGCCTCTGCCTCATCCCCAGAGAATACTTATATACGCGCATCCTGGATCCGGGATCCAGCCCGACTGTCAGCATGGCGTTCCTGACGTCATCGGCATTCGCTTTCTTATTCAAATCTGCAAGTTCCTTGAGATTTTTATAGCCCGAATAATAGGGGATGAATCCGGGAGTCTCGATAATGATCCCGGTATTCTTAGGGAAATCGCAGTCCTTTCCGATTTGGCTGCCATCGACAGTTATCGTGCCGCTTGTCGGATTTACAAACCCGCATATGCACTTCAGCAGCATCGTCTTGCCGCTGCCGTTTCTGCCTATCAGCCCGTGTATCTTCCCCCGCGCAAAGTCGACGTTTATGTCGGACAGGATTTGAGATTTTTTTATAATGAGCGACAGATGTTCGACCAGTATCATTTAAGACTGCACCTCCAGCGATATCGTGCTATAATCAAAGCGTTTCAGCGAAACGGCGCATACGGCCAGCAAAGCCGCGATGATTGCAATAAAATATACCACGGAATATGATATCGGGAAAACCGGCTCGCGCAGGAACTCCGTGTAATGCAGCCAGACTACGGAGTGCGCCATCGGTAACAGCCACATCAACTTCGTATTTATCGAGCAGAAGGCGGCGCCTATGGCGATAAGCAGCCCGCAGGCGACGATCCCGGCGGATTTTTTCCGGGCGATGGAAAATGCGAGCAAAACCATTCCTATTGTAAACAGGTAAGCCAGCACGAACAATGTGCTATTGATTGCGGCCTCGCCAAGGGGCATCTGGTTATATAGATTCTCGGGCAGCAGGCTGACCCCGAAATTTCCCCTCTGGTCTGGAAATTCCGACGTGAATCTTGTCGCTACCGCGCTCCATTCGCCTCCGAAAAAACCATTCGACGCCATGCCGCCCGCGACCGCCGTCGCGAATATCGCCGCGACATATGCCAGCGCCATGGCGGCTAGCTGGAGGATCTGTCCGCACAGCCAGCTCCTCCTACCGATGCGGAAAATGTAAAAAATCGAACCGCCGTCAATCTTTGGATAGTCGGATATAAGCGTCAAAAAACCCAGCGGGGCTATCAGAAGGATCATTCCGGAATTAAGCGCAGCTATGTATGGCTCCAGCACGTTCATCGGCTCTCCCATAAGGACGGCATTAGATTTTATCGGCTCTACGACGCACGCGTAAACAAAAACGCATATGCACAACAAAATAACCATTCTGGAATTTACGATCCACTTTAAGAAACCGCTGACCGCACAGGAAACCGAGTTTTTACAACCGAATACGCGCATGCCTCATCCCCCCTTGTCCACCCTGCGTTCCATTATGATGACATAGCCGAAATACATGGCCGCGATATACATGACGAGAACCGCTATCGTTGAATAGAGCCTCCAGCCTGGTTCAAGATAGGGTATTTGTGATGGGGCAAAAGTCATAAACGGCAAAACGATCTTTTCGATTGCACTCTCATCCGTGCCTGCAATCATTTTTTTTGCAACCGTATCCTGAATAAACCGCGCCAGAAAAGGCACGCAGAGGATGATATAGCGGTTGCGGCAGAATGAGGATAGAAAGAAAGCGAACCCCGTGTTGGCGCAGGCATAAATAAAAGATGAGAAAAGTTTTTGAGCAATCTCTTTGAAGAGGTCGGCGGAAGAATACATTTCAGGGCTATATACGGCATACTCACTGGGAGCCGGGAATGTTATAAAAGAAAAAATACCGAAAAGCGCGACCCCGAGCGTGACGCAAAGCCCGCCGCCTAAAACCGCGCAGATGAATTTCGATGCATAAAATTTATATCTTCCCTCGCGAAAAATCAGGAAACGGATATTTCCGCTGTTACGCTCTCCATTCTGAGCGTAGACAAATGCAACGGAGGCAACAATCGGCAGGAACATCGCCGAATAGCCGGAAAGCGCCTTTTCAAACACTGATAACGAGCAAAACATGGTGTTTCCCCTCATGAAGCCCCTGTCGAACCTGGACAAGGACTCGAGCACGGAATACGCCTGCATCGTTCCAACGTCAATATACACATCCTCGGTGAGGCAAAGCAAAAAAGTCACAAGAACCGATATGGCAAAAGCAGGACTGGAAAGAATCCTGCCCATGCCGCATTTTATCGCTCTAATCATATTTCGCATCAGACACCATCTGCTGAACTAATGTATACGCTTTGCCGTCAATCATGTCCACGTATACATAATAAAGCTTAGTCACTCCTTCGTCGGCCGGCTCCAAGGCAAATCTCCAGCACGGCCTTACGGTAATCTTCCTGTTCTCATAATTTTCGTCCACTGAATATTGCGACATATCCTTCGCCGAAAAACTCTTGTATACCGCCGAAACGCTCAGCACGTTGAAGGACATGCCGTCGGTCAGGTAATCAGAAGCAATCTCCGTTGCTTCCCCCAGCGGTATGACAGCGTCAAACGATGCCGTTTCCTTGAAATCGGAATAAGCAAACATCGAAATCATCCTGTATCTTGTCAGATCTCCCTCATCAATCATCAGAGCCGTGCCGGGAAAATCAGTTTCGTTAGTCCAATTGCTCGTGTACTCCATGCTGACGGATGAATCGTCCAATTCAAAAGAGTCAAACATCATCTGTTTATATTCGTCAACAATCTTAAAGTAAAATGCAAAATCGCTGTCGTCAACCCTGACAATGATTACGCTCTGCACCTTTGGCTTTATTGGCAGCTCGCGAAAAGACAGCTCCAGGGCTGACAAATGCTCGTCCGCGAGCCGCACGGCCTCCGCCACCGAAATGTCGCCGCTTCTTAGGTGGTAGACTCTGTCGCTGTCCAGATGCAGCGTCCTATATTCAACAGGTAAAACCTGGATCGCGTCAAATTTGTCAACCCTGTCGGCATATCCGCTCAGCTTCGCCAGCTCTCCTCTGTCATAGCCCAACAGCACACCATTGTATAACTCAATATAGCAATCCTTGTTTGCAATCATAGGATTTGGGTGCTCCGTAACAAGATCCTCATCCAGATATTGGCGCATGTCCGGGTAGTAGCGCAGATCCGTGATTTTCGGCAAATCCGTGTGTTCCGAAGGCGTGACTTCCAAAGGCGTGCTTTCCGATGACGTGGATGAAGAATACCCTTCCCTGTTCACCGGTCCCGCGTCTATGAACCTTATCTCCTCGGCCTTTTGTTCATCGTCATACATTCCAGGCAGGAGCTCGTCAACCCGCTCGCATAAATAGTCGTACGCCTCTTCGGGCGCGCACGTGAACTCCGTCACCTCGTTGTTGTATTCGAGCTGGAACATCTCTGGCGCATCCGGAAACGAAAAATAAGCATTAGAAAAGCTCAGATTGTCAAACTCCGTGTTTTTTATTTTTGATGTCTCCTCATCAAACGTCTCCCTGACGGTCTCTATAGGCGTCAGGTCATTCCCGGCAGGTTCGTCCTCCGCGTCTTTTTTTGAAGTCTTCCCGGCGGTCTCTATCGACGCCGATCCATTCCCGGCAGGGTTCGCCCTCCGCGTCTTTTTTCGCGCATCCAACCGCAAGGCATGCTAATAGCAGGTTGGAAAAAACAGCCGCGACTGCGACGATTTTCTTTAAACGCATATCCGAACCCTCCTATCAGCTTTAGTCGCTATTTCTTTGAAGATACCACCAAATCTATGCCTTGTCAATCATTTTTAAATATGCTGCCTGCGTCGAAAATATGCCTGCATTTCAGCAGCTCCAGCACATAATCATACACCCGCCCAACGGATGAGATGCTCAGCTTTTCATCGACGGTATGGATGCCGGCGATGTCGGGGCCGATAGAGATGCCGTCAAACCCGATGATTTTCCCGGCCAATATCCCGCACTCCAGACCCGCGTGCACCGCCTCCACCCTGGGTAATGCGCCATACATTTTCTGATAAATGCGCACCGCATCCTCCCGCAGGACGGAATCTTTCTTATACTCCCATGCCGGATATGTCCCGTTAACATCTATGAATCCTCCCTCGCGCTCCACGAGGTCGCCGACGTAGTCTGTCAGCCCCTCGCGCTCTTTTCCCACGGAGCTTCGAATCGCGAATTCGAGGCGCAATTCTTTCTTTTCCGCGTCCAATTCCATGATGCCCATGTTGAGCGATGTCTGCACGAGGCCCTCGATATCGGCGCTCATAGACTGCACGCCATCCGGCAGTGCGTCCAGCAGGCTTATAGCGCGTCCAGCGCTGTCCGCGTCCAGTACCGGGCGGCCAGTAATGTTTCCCGATGCCTCCGCCTCTAACTCCATATCGGGATCGGCCTCTCCGTATTCTTTTTTTATCCGCTCAAACTCTTTTTCCAGGCAGGCACACAATCTATTCATATCCTCGGGCGCTATGACTAGCACTGCGCGCGATTCTCTCGGTATGGCATTCTGCTTCGCGCCTCCCTCTAATTCAGCTATGCCGAAATCATACCCGCCCTTGCGAAGGGCCAGCAAAAGCCTCGCCATTATCCTGTTAGCGTTCGCCCTGCCCCTGTCTATCTCTATCCCGGAATGGCCGCCGCGCAGGCCCAAGATATGCATATTCATCTGCATGCCGCCGGCAGGGCGGTACTCCACCGGAACGCGGCAGACGGTGCTGTTTCCCCCGGCACAGCTCACGGTAATTATACCCTCCGCCTCCGAATCCAGATTCAACAGCTTGTGCCCTTTCAGCATGGATAAGTCTATGTGCGACGCGCCCTCCATGCCGACCTCCTCCGAAACGGTAAACACCGCCTCCAGCAAGGGATGCGCGACATCTGGCGAATCCAATATCGCCAGCGCCATGGCAAGCGCGATGCCGTCATCGCCGCCCAGCGTCGTATGCCTTGCCTTTACATAATCCCCCTCGATGGACAGATCCAGGGCGTCTTTTTCAAAATCAATCACATATCCCGGCTCTTTTTCGCATACCATGTCCATGTGGCCCTGCAGTATCAGCGGCTCCTCGTCCTCATATCCCGGAGTAGCCGGCGCTATCATCACGACATTGTACAGCTCGTCCTGATAATGCTCCAGCCCGTGTTCCTGCGCAAACCGGACGAGATAATCGCTTATCTCCTTCTCATGATAGGAAGGACGCGGTACTGCACAAATCTCCTCAAAATAATGAAATACTTTTTTTGGCTCCAGATTGTCTAATTTCCCCATTTTTTTACCCCGGCTTTCATCCATTGCGGCGCCCCGCTTGCGGGGCATGGAAGTTTACTGTGCAAAACTCATGGCGATGGTCACGGCACCCGCCATGAGGACCGCGCCTATCGCCACGGTCAGCAGGCTCTTTTTGTGGCAGGAAAGGATGATGGCGATCGTCATGCCGGCAAGCGACGGAGCAAGGCCTCCCGCCGATGTGAACACCGCGGGAAACGTCATCGATGCAAGCACCCCATACGGAATGTACTCTAAAAAAGAGCGGACATATATGTTTTCAATCTTTTTTTTCACCAAGACAAATGGCAATGCGCGCAACATATAAGTAACAATCGCCATCACCGCCACATACTTGAAATATTCAGATAAGCTAACCATGCCGCTCCCCCTCGCCTGCGTTCTCTGCCATAGGATGCCGCCAGGCCCCGTAAGCCGATGCGGCCACCGTGCATACCGTAATCGACATGCCGCTGGAGAGCTTGATAAATGGCACGTAATATATAACGCAGCTTAAGACGGCGGCAATCAGCACGACCTGAAGCACCGGCCCGCTCTCCATAGCACCAGGGATAATAATAGCCAGAAACATGCCGTAAATCGCTATCCCGAACACCTGCGCGACGCCATCCGGCACGGCAGTTCCTATCAATGCTCCGGCCAGCGTGCCGAGCGTCCAGCCAAGATACGGCATCAGCACGAGACCCGCGAAATAGCTCCGGCTCACGGGCTTATCCTGCGCCATTGACACGGCAAATATCTCATCGGTCACGCCCATCGCCAGCACCCACCTGGCGGCTCCGCGAAATTTATCATCCACCTTCTGAGTCAGCGAAACAGACATGAACAGATATCTCAAATTTATAAAAAATTGCGAGACAGCAAGCTCGATGACGGCGGCATGCTCGATCATCATGTTTAACCCCGCGAACTGTCCGGCAGACGTAAGATTCGTCATGGAAATGAACACTGCCTGCCACCATGACAGCCCGGAACCCACGCCAATGAGACCGAAAGTAAAGGAAACTGACAGATATCCAAGACAAATCGGCATCCCGTCGCGCAGCCCTTTTGCAAAATTCTGATTCATTTAATGCTGCTCCCGATATTCTAAAAAAGACCTGTAAACATCTCTGCTTACAGGTCTGTAATCACATCAAAAAATAAAAAGCTCCCCGAGTTGGGCTCGAACCAACAACCCTTCGGTTAACAGCCGAATG
>CAYVFF010000015.1:0-55927 GCA_964450965.1 uncultured Eubacterium sp.
ATAGAGCAACGGCCTTCTAAGCCGTGGGTCGGGGGTTCGAATCCCTTCAGACACGGTCATGGTGGGTATAGCGCAGCTGGTTAGCGCGCCAGATTGTGGCTCTGGAGGCCCAGGGTTCGAATCCCTGTATCCACCCTTTCGAAGACGCCGCGCGGCGTTTCGAAGCCGGTGCCGGCGGCTTTCGACAGGCTTTTATTGATGGGCTATCGCCAAGCGGTAAGGCACAGGACTTTGACTCCTGCATTCACCAGTTCGAATCTGGTTAGCCCAGTTCGGCGGGCGGAGCAGCGGCTGTTTGTGGGATACTAGCTCAGTTGGTAGAGCACTTGACTTTTAATCAAGTTGTCGGGGGTTCGATTCCCCCGTATCTCATTTCTTCTTTTATGCATCTTTCACAAAAATTCCATGCGAAAATAGTAATTATTGACAAAATCCATTTTCCCGGTTGACAGGCTCTTCAATCGGTGATATATTCTTTTTATCGTAATTGGAAACGTTACCGGCAACGATACCGGAAACGTTTCTGGAAATGGTTTACGGAAAGGCGGTTCGCGCATGACGATAAAGGACATAGCCAGGCTGAGCGGCGTGAGCGTCAGCACGGTTTCAAGGGCATTGAACGACCATCCGGATGTCAGCGACGAGGCAAAGGCGAGGGTTCGCGAAGTGGTGGCGCGGCAGAATTTCGTGCCGAACAATAGCGCGCGCCGGCTGAGCAGCTCCAGTTCTAACGACGTAGGGCTGATTGTCAGGGGCATATCTAACCCGTTCTATACGGGAGTGATTCCAGAGATAGAGCGCAGCATCCGTGACGCGGGATATACGCTGGTTATGCAGCAGATTGACGCCAGGGCCGACGAACTGCAGGCCGGGGCGGTCATGCAGAGAGAGAGAAGGCTTCTAGGCATCATATTCCTGGGCGGCAGATCCGACTATTCGCCGGAGGAGATCGCGAAAGTCACGGTGCCGCACGTGTTCTGCACGTTCGATAACAGCTATGGCACGCTGGATCGGCAGAGCTATTCCAGCGTGGCCATCGACGACGTGGAGACCGGCCGCCAGGCGGTCATGGAATTGTGCAGGAGCGGCCACAGGCGCATCGCGATGATGGCCGCGTGCAAGGAGGATGCCTCCGTCAGCCAGCTTAGATATGCCGGATACCGCAAGGCGCTGGGCGAGCTGGGCATAGGAGAGGATCCGGGCCTCGTGCTCGAGGCCGGCGGTTATGGGCTCTCGGACGGCTATAGGGCGGCAAAGGAGTGGCTGGAAGGCGGCCGGGATTTCACGGCGCTCTTCGCGGCGTCTGACAACCTCGCCATCGGCGCGATCCGGGCGATGCGCGAAAAGGGGCTGCGGGTGCCGGAGGACGTGTCGGTGCTGTCGGTGGACGGGCTGGAGGTCGCGGATTATATGAATCCCACGATAGCCACTTTCTGCCAGCCGGTCCGGGAGATCGGCGCCAAGACGGCAGGGATACTGGCCGGCGTTATCCGTGGGGACTGCGCTAACAGGCAGGAGGTGCTGGACACCTATTTCAAGCCGGGAGGTTCCGTCCGGCAGATCGGCCCCGCGGCGGGGCTTGCATTCGGCATGGAATCCCGGAAAGCGGCGGCGACCGCATGACATTGGTTTTTTCCGGCATCAGCCGGTTAAAATAAAAGTAACCCCAAAATGAGCAAACAAAGAAAAGGAGAGCAAGACAATGAAGAAAAAGAAATTATTGGCGCTTGGCCTGACGGCCGCCATGGCGGCAACCATATTCGCGGGCTGCGGTTCATCCGGCGATTCGGGAGATGACGCGGGCAGCGGCAGCGACGCAGAGGCGGGCAGCGACGCCGAGTCCGGAAGCGATACAGCTGACAGCGGCGAGGGTGAATCGGCTCCCGCCGGAGACGGGCAGGTCTACTACCTCAACTTCAAGCCCGAGGCCGATCAGGCATGGCAGGATATCGCGGCTACCTACACCGAGCAGACGGGCGTCCCCGTGACTGTGGTCACCGCGGCTTCCGGTACATACGAGGAGACGCTCACGAGCGAGATCGCAAAGGAGGAGGCGCCGACGCTGTTCCAGGTAAACGGGCCGGTAGGCCTGGCGAACTGGAAGGATTATTGCTATGACCTCTCCGGTTCGCAGCTGGTAGGCGAGCTGACGAGCGACGCGTATGAATTGAAAGATGGCGACGCGGTCGCCGGCGTGGGCTACGTCATAGAGTCTTACGGCCTCATCACCAACGTTGAATTGTTAAGCCAGGCGGGATATTCGCCGGACGATATCCAGTCCTTCGCGGATCTCAAGAAGGTGGCCGAGGATATCACGGCGCGCAAGGACGAGCTGGGATTCTCCGCATTCACATCCGCCGGCATGGACGGTTCCTCCGACTGGAGGTTCAAGACGCATCTGGCGAACCTGCCGATTTATCTGGAATATCAGGAGGACGGCATAAGCGACACGCAGGCAATAAAGGGCACGTATCTGGACAATTATAAGGAGATATGGGATCTGTATATCAACAACGCGACCTGCGATCCCAGCCAGCTGGCGGCCAAGACCGGCGACGACGCGGAGAATGAATTCGCGAACGGCGAGGCAGTATTTTTCCAGAACGGTTCATGGGAATATGCGAACCTGACCGGTAAGGGCATGACCGACGACCAGCTCACGATGATTCCCATCTACGTGGGCGCGGGAGACGAGGCAAACCAGGGCCTGTGCACCGGCACGGAGAACTATTGGTGCGTGAACAACGAGGCCAGCGAGGAGGATATCCAGGCGACGCTTGACTTCCTGTATTGGATGGTTACGAGCGACGAAGGGACCCAGATGCTTTCCGATAATATCGGAGTCATCCCGTTCAAGTCCGCTAAGGAGACGGACAACGTATTCGTGAAAAAGGATAATGAGCTGACGGCGGCTGGCAAGACCCCGGTCTCATGGAACTTCACTACGATGCCTTCCGAGCAGTGGAAGAACGATCTGGGCTCCGCGCTGACGTCTTACGCGGCCGGATCAGGCGACTGGGACGCGGTCGTATCCGCATTCGTCGACAATTGGGCGACTGAAAAGGCGGCGGCAGCGCAATAGTTACAGGATGCGCGAGGGGCGGGCGGCCCGCCCCCGCGCTTTTATAAGACAGGAGAATTATTATGGAAAAAGCAGTTAAAAAATATTGGCCGATCTTTTTGCTGCCGACGGTAGTGGCGTTCTGCATCGGGTTCGTCTTTCCGTTTGTACAGGGAATCTACCTGTCGTTTTGCAAATTTACGACGATAAAAAAGGCGACTTTCGTAGGGTTGAGCAATTATATCTATGCCCTGACGGATCCGGAGTTCTGGCATGCGTTCGGATTTACGGCGCTGTTTACCATCGTCTCGATGGTGCTTATAAACGTGTTCGCCTTCGCCCTCGCTCTCGCGCTGACGAGCAAGATCAAGGGTTCTAATATTTTCAGGACCATCTTTTTCATGCCGAACCTCATCGGCGGCATCGTCCTGGGTTATATCTGGCAGACGCTGCTCAACTGCGCGCTCACCTTGCTAAAGCAGCCGCTGCTCGCTCTGGATGCGAAGTGGGGATTCGTTGGCCTGGTCATTTTGATGTGCTGGCAGCAGATAGGATATATGATGATCATCTATATCGCGGGCCTGCAGTCCATACCGGACGATTACCTGGAGGCGGCGCAGATTGACGGCGCGACGGGCTTCCAGATTCTCTGGAGGATTAAGATACCGAACGTCATGCCGTCTATCACGATCTGCAGCTTTTTGACATTGACGAACGGATTCAAGCTGTTCGACCAGAACCTTGCATTGACCGGCGGCGAGCCGTCGCACGCGTCGGAGATGCTTGCATTGAATATTTATAATACCTTCTACGCCCGCAGCGGACCCCAGTGGAAGGGTTACGGACAGGCTAAGGCCGTCATATTCACCATCATGGTGATAGCTATTTCCATGATCCAGCTTAGGGCGACCAGATCTAAGGAGGTGCAGCAGTAATGAGCGAATCAAAGGCATTCAAGTCAAAAATCATAACGTTCCTGCTGATTATAGTCAGCCTGCTGTGGGTGTATCCTATTTTCATGATCGTCATCAACGCGCTCAAGGTGGAACGCGCCATCTCGACGGACAAGATATTCACGCTGCCGACGGCGGATACTTTTGCCGGTCTGGAGAATTTCAAGCAGGCGCTTTTCTCTCAAGGGTTCGCGCAGGCGTTCGGATATAGCCTGATAATCACGATAACCTCGCTGATCCTGATTCTGATCTGCTGCAGCATGTGCGCATGGTACATCACGCGTGTGAACAACGCGGTCACGAAGCTGGTTTATTTCCTGTTTGTGTTTTCCATGGTCGTGCCGTTCCAGATGCTGATGTTCACGCTGGCGAGTACAGCGGATCGGTTGAATTTTGACACGCCGTTCAATATATGTATCATTTACCTGGGATTCGGCGCGGGCCTGGCGGTGTTCATGTTTAGCGGTTTCATGCGCTCGATACCGCTTGAAATCGAGGAGGCGGCCATGATCGACGGCTGCAGCCCGCTGCGCACGTTTTTCAGCGTAGACCTGCCAATCTTGAAGCCCACGATGATTTCCGTCGCCATACTTGAGGCGATGTGGCTGTGGAACGACTACCTACTGCCGTATCTGGTGCTGGATCGCAAGAAATATACGACGATACCCATATTGATCCAGTATTTCAAGGGCAGTTTCGGCAGCGTTCAGATGGGGCCCATGATGGCTTGCATACTGATGACCATATTGCCGGTCATCATCCTTTACCTGACCTGCCAGAAATATATCATCAAAGGCGTCATCGCGGGAGCGGTCAAAGGCTGACAGAGCATATCGCAAAAGTAGCGTCCGGAAATTTTCCGGGCGCTTTTTTTGAAAAATAGTATGGAAACGCGGCTTGAAAAGTTGTATACTATGGTGGCGCCCCGCTTGCGGGGCACGAAGGTTTAATGACGGGGGAGATTATGCACGAATTATCGGTGACCGCGAGGCTTCTGGATCTCGCGCTGGATGAGCTGCGGGAGCGGGGACTGGAGAGAATCCATTCGATAACCGTGACGCTAGGCGCGATGCACGGCTATGACGGGGAATGGATACGGCATTATTTTGACGATCTGGCAAAGGGCACGCCTGCGGAGGACGCCGAGCTGCTCGTAGTGACCGCGCCTATCGCGTTTCGCTGCAGGGACTGCGGCACCAAGTTCGAGTTCGACGCGCACGGCGATGATTGCAGCTGTCCGGGCTGCCATGGTTTCTCCTATGACTTGATTTCGGGAAAACAGCTAATGATTGAACAGATGGAGGCTAGCTAGATGTTTCGAATACCAGCATTGAGAGAACCGGTGAGGGGCCAGCTGCTCCAGCCATTGGACGAGGTATGCGGATTCAAGGTGCGCCCTGGGTATTATCGCACGAACGGCGCGACCAATTCCAGGGACGGCGTGAGCTTTACGGTCAATTCCCATTATGCGACCGGATGCGCGCTCCTGCTCTTTCATCCGCACGAGGACAAGCCCTATGCGCGCCTGCCTTTTCCGGATAATTACAGGATCGGAAATACGTATTCGATGTTCGTATTCGGCCTTCATATCGAGGATTTCGAATATGCATATGAGTTCGACGGGCCTTTCGACGTGGCGAAAGGCCATCGATTCGACAAGACGAAGATTATATTGGACCCATACGCGCGCGCGGTGACGGGACAGCGCAAATGGGGAGAGAAATTTGTGGGCGAGCATATCTACAAGGCGCGGGTCGTTGAGAACAATTTTGACTGGGGAGCCCGCAAGCAGCTCGAAAAAAAGCTGGAGGATCTGGTAATCTACGAGATGCATGTGCGCGGATTCACAATGAGCCAGACGTCCGGGGTGGAGGCCAGGGGTACGTTTGAGGGAGTCCGCGAGAAGATCCCGTATCTGAAAGACCTGGGGGTCAACGCGATCGAATTTATGCCGATCTTCGAATTCGACGAGATGGAATCCGCCAGGACTTATAAGGGGAAACAGCTTCTGGATTATTGGGGTTATAATACGGTCTGCTTTTTCGCGCCGAACACGAGCTATTCGCACGTGCAGGAGCACAATCACGAGGGGGACGAGTTAAAGCGGCTTATCCGTGACCTGCACGAGAACGGAATCGAGGTCATATTGGACGTCGTATTTAACCATACGGCGGAGGGAAATGAGAACGGGCCGACGTTCTCGTTCAAGGGTATCGATAACAAGATTTATTATATGCTCACGCCGGACGGCTATTATTATAATTTCAGCGGCTGCGGAAACAGCATGAACTGCAACCATCCGATTGTGCGCGGCTATATAATGGACTGCCTGCGCTACTGGGTCATCGAATATCGCGTGGACGGATTCCGGTTCGACCTGGCGTCGATACTGAGCCGGGATCAGAACGGGGCGCCGATGGACAATCCCCCGCTGTTGGAACAGCTGGCTTTCGACCCGATACTTAGCGGGGTCAAGCTGATTGCCGAGGCCTGGGACGCGGGCGGACTATATCAGGTAGGCACCTTCCCCAGCTGGAATCGCTGGGCGGAGTGGAACGGCAGATACCGGGATGACATGCGCCGTTTTCTGAAGGGGGACGATGGCATGGCGCCGGCGGCCGTGGCGCGTATGACAGGCTCGCTCGATATATATGACCCGCTGGTGCGGGGGCAGAGCGCCTCGGTGAATTTTCTGACATGCCACGATGGCTTCACGCTCTACGACCTATATTCGTATAACGTCAAGCACAACGAGGCCAACGGCTGGAACAATACCGACGGCGATAACAACGGCAACAGCTGGAATTGCGGATGCGAGGGCGAGACGGCCGATCCGGGGATAGACAGGCTCCGGCGAAGGATGATAAAAAACGCGTTCGCGGCGCTGATGTGCAGCAGGGGTCCGGCGATGTTTTTCGCCGGGGATGAGTTTTGCAATACCCAGAATGGAAATAATAATGCCTATTGTCAGGACAACGAGATCTCCTGGCTGGACTGGTCGCGCAAGGAAAAATATGCGGACGTGTTCGAATTCGCCCGCTTCATGATACATTTCCGCAACGCGCATCCGGTCCTGCGCAAGCCGACGAGGCCGGCGAGCTGCGGTTACGCGGATATCACTTACCACCACGGCAGGGCGTGGAATCCGGATTGCGGGAACAACGTCAGGCTGATTGGCCTGCTCTATGCTGGAAAGGACGACGCGGGGAACGACGATCTCGTCTATTTCGGGGCCAATACCTATTGGGAGGCACTCACCGCGACGTTCCCGGATCCGCCGGCGAAATGCCGCTGGCTGCTGGTCGCGGACACTGCTAAGGGCGGGCAGCTCCCGGGCGGGGTGCCTATCGCCGGCAACGTCTACAGGCTGGCCCCCCGCAGCGTGATTATCGCGGTCGCGCAGAAGATAAGCACCGTGAGCGCGGTAAGCACCGTGAATAACGTGAACACCGTAAACACCGTAAATACTGTAAATACTGCAAATACCGCACGGCTTGTCTGAGAGCTATCCGGCTTCCTTCATCCTTGCGTGGATGTGCCGCGCCGCGTAGATGGCCGGCGTGTCCGCCAGGCTGGTGACGATGAAGATGATGTAGCCGGAGAAGATGATGCCGGCCAGGGTGCGCGCGTCATATACGCCGGCGAACGCGGCGATGTTGAACAGCACTGTATTCAGCAGCTGCGAGATCAGAGTGGATCCGTTGTTGCGCAGCCACAGGAACCGCTCGGGGCTGCCGCATTTTTTCGTGGAAAATTCCCACCATTTGTGGTAGGCCCACACGTCGAACCGCTGGCATATGGCATAGACGGCCAGGCTGGACAGCATCGTGCGCGGCGTGTTAGAGAATATCGCCCGCATATGAGGAGACGCCCAGTCGCTCGCGGACGGGATATAATGCAGCCATGACTGCGAGATGATGATGAACGCGGCAGAGGCGGCGATGCCGATGTTTACGGCTTTTTTCGATGCCTCTTTTCCGTAAAATTCGCTGAGCATGTCGGTCGCGAGGAACGTAGACGCGAAGAGGACGTTGCCCAGCGTCTGTTCCATGCCGAACGCGTCGACGACGATCAGCACTTCTATGTTCGCCGCTATTGTGGCGAGGACCGTCCAGCAGTAGAGGCCGGATTTGCCGAAGAGCCGGAAAAAGACCAGCGTCATTCCAAATACCGCGACGAGTGAAATGATTAAAAGTACTTCGTTCATTTTTTTACCTTCCGCCGTAGGATTGCAACGAGCATTGTAGCAGAGCGGCGGGGAAATTGCAACATATGGCGTGCGCCATGATAGGAGAATTATATGGGATTGAATGAAACGGCGGGCGCGGATCGCGTGCATATCGCCCTGTTCGGATGCAGGAATGCCGGCAAATCCAGCCTCGCCAACGCCGTGGCCGCGCAGCCCCTCTCGGTGGTCAGCGATACGCCCGGTACCACGACAGATCCGGTGAAAAAATCCATGGAACTGCTGCCGGCAGGTCCGGTCGTTATCGTGGATACGCCCGGCTTCGATGACGAAGGCGGGCTTGGGGAGAAACGGGTCGCGCGTACCCTGGCGGTTCTAAAGACCGCCGATATCGCGATTCTCGTGCTTGATGCCGCGCGCGGCGCGGGCGAGGCGGACCGCGAGCTGCTCTCGTTAATCCGCGGGCGAGGGATTCCGTACATTATCGCGTGGAATAAATCAGATCTTTGCGTTCCGGCGACATCTTTGTCCGGCGTGCCGGTAGAACGGCAATTTTACGTGAGCGCGAAGACGGGGGATGGAATACGCGAATTAAAAGACGCTGTCGCCAGGATTGCCGCGGAGGCTCCCGCCGGCCCCCCGCTTCTGTCGGATCTGATTCAAAAGGGGGATCTGCTGCTTTTGGTCGTCCCCATTGACTCGGCCGCGCCGAAAGGCAGGCTCATCCTGCCGCAGCAGCAGGCGATTCGCGATATTTTAGATGCCGGCGCCAGGGCCCTCGTGGTGAAGGAGGACGAGGTGGCGCATACCATCCACGAGCTTTCAGCGCCGCCCGCGCTCGTCGTCACGGATTCGCAGGCGTTCGGGAGGGTCTCCCGCGACGTGCCGGAGTCAGTGCCTCTAACGTCCTTTTCTATACTGATGGCGCGGCATAAGGGCTTTCTAGAGGCGGCGGTCGACGGAGCGGCCTCTCTGGACCGTCTGTCGGACGGAAGCCGCGTGCTGATAAGCGAAGGATGCACGCATCATAGGCAGTGCGGCGACATAGGCACCGAAAAATTGCCGAAATGGCTGGCGGAATATACCGGCAGGAGCCTGCGGCTCGATTTCTCCTCGGGGCAGGGCTTTCCGGAGGATCTCTCGGATTATGAGCTGGTCATACATTGCGGCGGCTGCATGCTGACCGCGCGGGAGGTGCTCTCGCGGATGGAAGCGGCGCGGTCGCAGGGCGTGCCTGTGACGAATTATGGCATCGCCATCGCGCAGATGCATGGCATATTGAAACGGTCGCTGTCGGTCTTCCCCGACCTGGCCGCGCGGCTGTGATACGGCGGTAATCGCATGAAAACCATACGGATAAGGGTCTTCGGAATCGTGCAGGGAGTGGGAATGCGCCCGTTCGTCAGCCGTCTGGCATCTGAGCTGGGCCTGCGCGGCAGCGTCAGCAACAAGGGTTCGTTCGTGGAGATCTGCCTGCAGGGGGATCCGGCGGCGGTAAAGCTGTTTCAAAATAGCCTGCGGCAGTCCCCGCCCGAGCGGGCAGTCGTGCTGCGGATAGAGTCGTCGGAAATCGATAGCGGTTTTTTTCGCGATTTTTCGATAATTGAGAGCGAAAAATCGTCCGGCCCGGTCCTGGTGCCGCCGGATATCGCGATATGCGGGGATTGCAGGCGCGAGATGTATGACAGGGAAAACAGGCGTTATCTGCATCCTTTCATAAATTGCACGGCCTGCGGGCCCAGGATGACGATTCTTAGAGGTATGCCGTATGACCGGGAGAGGACTTCCATGGCCGGATTTCCGATGTGCGATAAATGCGCGGGGGAATATGCTTCGCTCAAGGACCGCCGCTACGACGCGCAGCCGATATGCTGCAACGGCTGCGGCCCGCAAGTGTATCTCGCCGGGGAGCCGGACGTCAGAGGCATGGAGGCGGTGCGGCGGACGCGGCGGGTATTGCATCGCGGCGGCATCGCCGCGATAAAAGGGATCGGCGGATTCCACCTTTGCTGCGACGCGCATGACGAGGAGGCTGTGCGGACGCTGCGCGAGCGCAAGTCCCGCCCGATGAAGCCATTTGCTGTCATGGCGGCGGATCTGGATACGGCAGGCAGGTATTGCGAGATTGACGCGGATGCCGCCGCCTTGCTGGACGGCCCGCAAAAGCCTATAGTGCTCTGCCGGAAACGGGTGCCGGCGGATGCGGGGCCTGGGGCGGCGTCTGGCGAAGACTTTATTGAACGGCCGGCTCTGGCTGAATCCGTCGCGCCGGATAATCCCGTGCTGGGCGTGATGCTGCCGTATGCGCCGCTGCAGCTGCTGCTTTTTGACGATCCAGAGGATGGGGAATCAGGCCATTTGGACGTGCTTGTCATGACCAGTGGAAACCTGGGCGGCGCGCCAATCTGCATCGACGACGCGCAGGCCCTGGAGCAATTGGGCGGCATGTGCGACATTATCTTATCGCACGAGAGGGATATCTTAGTGAGGGCGGATGACTCCGTGGCGGATGCCGCAGGCTCGGGTCCCTTCCTGGTCCGCAGGTCGCGCGGGTACGCGCCTCTGCCGATAGACGTCTGCGCCGGCTGGCGCGGCCGGGTCCTCGCGGTCGGAGGCGAGCTGAAAAACGCTTTCTGCATCGGCAGGGACGATTATTTTTATCTCTCGCCTCATGTCGGAGATCTGTCGGATATGCGCGGCTTAGACGCGCTGTCCGGAACCATATCGCATTTTCTGGATCTCCTGGAGGCGTCCCCGGATGCCGTCGCGTGCGATTCCCATCCTGGCTACCGCTCGTCGGATTTTGCCCACTCGCTTGGGATCCCCGTATATGACGTGCAGCACCACTACGCGCATATCCTCTCATGCATGGCGGAAAACGGCATGACGGATTCCAGGGTAATCGGCGTCGCGTTCGACGGGACCGGGTACGGCGCGGACGGCACGATCTGGGGCGGAGAATTTTTGATAGCGGATATAGGAGGGTATGGCAGGGCCGGCAGCCTGCGGCCTTTCTATCATATCGGAGGCGACGCCGCCTCCAGGGAGGGATGGCGCGTCGCGGTATCGATGCTGGCGGAGATATATGGCCCGGACCTCGCCGTCGAATCGGCCAGTCTCCTCGGCCTGTGCGCGGGGGAGGATGCGGCGCGGCTGCTGCGCGTGAGGGACGCGCTTATAAGGGATGGGCGGATCTTAGGCGCATCCCCTGTCCGTTCGACGAGCGCGGGTAGGCTGTTCGACGCGGCTGCAGCGCTGCTGGGCATCAGGACGGCATCCACGTTCGAGGGGGAGGCGGCGGCCGCCCTCCAGTATACGGCGCAGGACTATGCCGCATCTACTGATGCGGATTACCATGCCAGACCATGCCCGGAGATGCCGGTAATCGAATCCGGAGGTTTTTTCACGCTCGATTACGGCCCGGTGATAGAATATATTGTTCGGTCGCGGCTAGCCGGGGTTCCGGCGCGGGGAATCGCATATGATTTCCATCGGGCGCTTGCCGCCGGCGCGGCCCGCGTCTGCGGACTTTTGCGCGGGCGCTATGGGCATGACGTCGTCGCGCTCTCCGGCGGATGCTTTTGCAACCGGCTGCTCCGGGATCTGCTGTCGGAATGCCTGCGCGGGGACGGCTTTAAGGTCATTACCCACCGCGAGGTTCCCGCGAACGACGGGGGAATCGCGCTTGGCCAGGCGGTATATCTCATGAACCTGCTAGGCCGCGGCGGCAGAAGTCCCGCGGCAGGCCGGGAAATGCGAGGGAGGCAGGGCGGCGTCCCTGCCGAGCGTACATAATCCATGCAAGTTGCAGAGGACATAAAGGAGGGAATAAAATGTACGATCCGAAATCACTGAAAGCCGAAGAATTCATCGACGATGGCGAGATCCTGGAGACGCTCGCCTATGCCGAAAAAAACAAGCGCAATAAGCCCCTCATAGAGGAGATCCTCGAAAAGGCCGCAAAGCGCAAAGGGTTATCCCACCGTGAGGCGGCGGTGCTCCTGGACTGCGAACTGGACGAATGCAACGAGCGGATTTATGCTCTCGCGCGGCAGATTAAGCAGGATTTTTACGGCAACCGCATCGTCCTGTTCGCGCCGCTCTACCTGTCGAACTATTGCGTCAATAGCTGCGTGTACTGCCCTTATCACATAAAAAATGAGCATATCGCCCGCAAAAAACTCACACAGGACGAGATTCGCGCGGAGGTCATCGCCCTGCAGGACATGGGGCACAAGCGCCTCGCTCTGGAGACCGGCGAGGATCCTGTGAACAACCCGATAGAATACGTGCTGGAGAGCATAGAGACCATCTACGGCATCAAGCACAAGAATGGCTCTATCCGCCGCGTGAACGTAAACATCGCGGCCACCACGGTCGAAAACTACGCGCGGCTAAAGCAGGCCGGCATAGGCACTTACATACTTTTTCAGGAGACATACAACAAAAAGAGCTACGAAAAGCTCCATCCGGCGGGTCCAAAGCATGACTATGCCTACCACACGGAGGCGATGGACCGCGCGATGCTTGGCGGCATAGACGACGTGGGCCTAGGAGTGCTATTCGGGCTTGAGATGTACAGGTATGAGTTCGCGGGGCTCTTGATGCATGCCGAGCACCTGGAGGCGGTTCATGGCGTCGGCCCGCATACAATCAGCGTGCCGCGCGTGCGCCGCGCGGACGACATCGACCCCGGCGAGTTCGACAATGGAATAGACGATGATACCTTCGCGAAGATCGTGGCATGCATCCGCATTGCCGTGCCATATACCGGCATGATCGTCTCCACGCGCGAGAGCAAGAGTACCAGGGAACGCGTGCTTTCCCTGGGCATCTCTCAGATCAGCGGAGGCTCGCGCACGAGCGTGGGAGGATATGTCGAGGAGGAGCCGGAGGAGGAGAATACCGCGCAATTCGACGTCGCAGACCGCCGCCCGCTAGACGAGGTAGTAAGATGGCTGATGGAGCTGGGATACATCCCGAGCTTCTGCACCGCGTGCTACCGAGAGGGGCGCACCGGAGACCGTTTCATGTCGCTGTGCAAGAGCGGGCAGATTCAGAATTGCTGCCACCCGAACGCGCTTATGACGCTGAAGGAATATCTGTGCGATTATGCTGCGCCGCGGACCCGCGAGATAGGGGACGCCCTTATACAAAGCGAGCTCGGAAATATCCCCAGCGAAAAGGTCCGCGCCGTTGTTTTGGATAATCTCGAGAAGATAGGGCGGGGAGGCAGGGATTTCCGGTTTTAGACAGGGACAAAGTTCGTCAAAATGACGGAAAAAATACGAAATGTTTAGGCAATCCGCGCATAGCAATCAGCGGAAAAGATCTGTATATTATTAACAGTTGTTAAAAATTATTTTTCTTAGGAGGATGACGCCAATGTCAAGTTTATCATGCAAGAACATTTGCAAGGTATATCCGAACGGCTTTGAGGCCGTTAAGGATTTCAACCTGGAAGTGGAAGATAAGGAGTTCATTATCTTCGTAGGCCCTTCAGGATGCGGAAAATCTACAACGCTCCGCATGATTGCCGGTTTGGAAGAGATTTCTTCCGGAGAGCTGTATATCGATGGAAAACTGGTGAACGACGTGGAGCCCAAGGACCGCGATATCGCGATGGTTTTCCAGAACTACGCGCTGTATCCGCACATGACCGTATACCAGAACATGGCATTCGGACTTAAGATGCGCAAGGTTCCCAAGGACGTCATCGACCAGAAGGTGCGCGAGGCCGCGAAGATCCTCGACCTTGAGAAATTGCTGGACCGCAAGCCGAAGGCTCTTTCCGGCGGCCAGAGGCAGCGTGTCGCTATGGGCCGCGCCATCGTCCGTAACCCCAAGGTCTTCCTTATGGACGAGCCCCTGTCGAACTTGGACGCGAAATTGAGGGTTCAGATGCGTTCCGAGATCGCTACCCTGCACCAGAGGCTGGGCGCTACGATTATCTATGTCACGCATGACCAGACCGAGGCTATGACGCTAGGTACCAGGATCGTCGTGTTGAAGGACGGCATCATCCAGCAGGTGGATTCGCCGCAGAGGCTGTATTCTAAGCCTGACAACCTGTTCGTGGCGGGCTTCATCGGATCGCCCCAGATGAACTTTGTCGACGCGGTATGCAAGGTCAATGGTTCGGAAGTGACGCTGACGTTCGACAAGTTCTCGGTGGTGCTTCCCCAGGAAAAGGGCAAGAAGCTCATCGATGGCAACTACAACGGCAAGACCGTCATACTCGGCATCCGTCCGGAGAACATCTCGGATGAAAAGGACGACGTCGCAAGATGCGGCTGCAAGGTGACCGCGGAAGTCACAGGCTATGAGCTGCTAGGCGCGGAAGTGCTGCTCTACTTCACCGTCGGCGGCGCTAAGATGACCGCCAGCGTCTCCTCCGCGACGAACGCCCGTTATGGCGATACGGTCGAGCTGGCTTTCGACCCGAATAGCATGCACGTATTCGATAAGGAGACCGAGCTGACTATTACCAACTAGGATTTGCGCAAGCTGCATTGCAGCGGAGCAATCCATGGGCTTTTATTTATAGTGACGCCCCGCTTGCAGGGCATGAAGGTTTAGTGTTGAAGGCGAAGGGCCGGCGGATGCCGGCCCTTTTTCTTGCCCCTGGCCGATTGCCCAATATAGTATTGGATTTTCCGCCAAGGTGTGTTATCATAATACGCATGGACATTGCCCCGATTGTGGGACATGGAAGTTTTGGGAGGAAAACCGATGTTTGACTATAGGCAATACAAAAGGAATTATTTCATGCCTCCGGAGTCGTGCATGGATTGGGCGAAAAAAGAATACGTCGACCATGCGCCGGCCTGGTGCAGCGTGGATCTAAGGGACGGCAACCAGGCGCTTATCGAGCCTATGAGCCTGGACGAGAAGCTCGAATTTTTCCAGATGCTGGTGGACATCGGCTTCAAGGAGATCGAGGTCGGATTTCCAGCTGCATCCGAGACGGAATACGAGCTGGTGCGGACATTGATTGAGCAAAACCTGATTCCAGGCGACGTGACAATCCAGGTGCTCACCCAGGCCAGGGAGCATATCATCCGCAAGACGTTCGAGGCCGTTAAGGGCGCCCCCGGGCCGGTCATCGTGCATGTATACAATTCCACGTCGCTGGCACAGCGCGAGCAGGTCTTCCATATGTCTAAGCAGGAGATAGAGCAGATCGCCGTGGACGGTGCCGTCCTGCTTAAGGAGCTGGCGGCGGAGACCGACGGCGATTTCATATTCGAGTACAGCCCGGAGAGCTTTACCGGCACCGAGCCGGAATATGCGGTGGAGGTATGCAACGCCGTTCTGGATGTCTGGGAGCCGCGGCCGGATTTCAAGCCTATCATAAACATCCCGGCCACAGTGGAGATGTCGATGCCTCATGTTTTCGCGCAGCAGGTCGAATATGTGAGCAAGCATCTGCACTGCCGCGAGAACGTGGTCCTCTCGCTGCATCCGCATAACGACAGGGGATGCGGCATATCTGACGCGGAGATGGGAATGCTTGCAGGCGCGGACCGTATCGAGGGTACGATGTTCGGTAACGGAGAGCGCACCGGAAACGTGGATATCATGGTGCTCGCCATGAATATGTATGCCATGGGAGTGGATCCGCGCCTGGATCTCTCTGACATGCCGCGTCTCGTCGAGGTCTATGAGCGGCTTACGCAGATGCAGGTGGACATGCGCCATCCGTATTGCGGCAAGCTTGTTTTCGCCGCTTTTTCCGGTTCGCATCAGGATGCTATAGCTAAGGGCATGCGATACCGCGAGGAGACCGATCCGGATCATTGGACGGTCCCGTATCTGCCAATCAACCCGGAGGACGTGGGCCGCACGTATGACAGCGATGTAATCCGCATAAACAGCCAGTCCGGCAAGGGCGGGGTCGCATATGTCATGGAGCAGAATTATGGAATCAAGATTCCTTACAAGATGCGCGCCGACTTCGGATACGCGGTCAAGGACGTATCCGACCACAGCCACGCGGAGCTTAGTCCGGCCCAGATTTACGACATTTTCATAAAGCGTTATAAAAATTACACGCCGATTTTCGATATAAAGGGATGCCATTTTCGCCAGGAGGACGGCATCACGGCGACAGTGAACATTATCGCCGACAACCGCAAGGACATCGTGGAGGCCTGCGGCAACGGACGGCTGAACGCGGTGAGCAACGCGTTCGCGGAGAAATTCGGGGCGCCCTGCGAGGTGATCTGCTACGAGGAGCATGCGATGAATGCCGGCTCCGATTCCAGCGCGATTGCCTACGTCGGCATCCAGGATTCGGATGGGTCCCAGTATTTCGGCATCGGCATTGATCCCGACATTATCCGCGCGTCCATAGACGCTTTGATTTCCGCCATGAACCGGCAGCTGCAGGCTGAGCGGGAAAAGGGGATGTGAAGACAATGAGAAAATATAATTGGAAGATCCTCCGGGCGTTCGTCGCGGCGCTGGCGTTCGCCCTGCCCGTGTTCATATTCGCCATCCCAGCGCGGGCGGCGGTCAAATTGAACCTTTCTTCCGTGAACCTGTGCGTAGGAGATACCGCGAAGCTGAAATTAAAAGGCACATCGAAAAAAGTGTCATGGAAGTCTGGCTCCCCGGGCATTGTCAAGGTGGCAAAGAGCGGCACGATCCGCGCGGTCCGAGTCGGCGACGCCATCGTAACGGCGCATGCCGGCGGCAAGGATTATCGATGCAAAGTTCACGCCAATAAGACGTTCAAGGTGGACAAGACGTCGATTTCAATCAATGACAATGCGAAGCTGACCGCCTTCCTGTCCGTAAACGGGGCGGTGAACGCATCCGTCGCGGACAAGAAGATCTGCTCGGTCACGTTCGGCGCCTGGGATGGGGATTACATGCCCATGACGGTCAAGCCGAAAAAAACCGGATCGACTACCGTGACATTTACGAATTCGGCGAATAGTGAATCCTGCACCTTGAAGGTCAAGGTCACCGGCGTGCCGATCGCCGCTACTTTCGAGAAACCGGCCATAAGCACGGGCGGCAAGGCGTTCGTCGTCGGCAGCAACACGATGAATTTTTCGTTCAAGCTGAACCATCCGGCTAAAAAGGTTGTATTCAAAGTATATGGCCCGGCAAACGAAGTCGCGCAGACTTTTGAATTTACGGACGTCGGGGCAAATAAGCCGCAGAGCGTCGTCTGGAACGGGCTGGACGCGGATGGGCGGGTTATGGCCGGCACGTTCAAATACGCGGTGGTGGCGGATGGTACCAAGACCTCCGGGGGCAAGGCTGTCGTCTACGCCGAGTCGCCGTTCGGGGTCGGAGACGGTTCTCCATCCAATCCGTTCCGCGTGACAAATCTGGACGAGTTGCGGCGCGTGAGGGATTTTAACGGCGCATGTTTCGCGCAGGACGCGGACATCGATTTTAATTATGATTCTTTCGAGCCGTTGTTCGACGATAAGGATCCATTCAGCGGCACTTATGTCGGAAAGTGCGATGGCGCACAGCGCAAGATGCTCAACCTCTACGGTTATAAGTCCGTGTTCGGCACGATTGGCGTGAATGGGACTGTGCGCGACGTTACTATGGAAAAATGCGTGCTGAATACCTCCGGCAGCCTGCTGGCGTACCGCAATGCCGGATCTATCGAGCATTGCTCGGTCGAGGGGATAGTGCTCTGCAACGATGGGAGGGAGGCGGCGCTTCTTGCGGCGGAGAACAGCGGGGAGATCCGGGACTGCACGGTTTTAGGCAGCCTGACGATGTCGGCCGCGGACGTGTCCGCTCCGATGGTTCTCTACGCGGGAGCGGTCGCCGTGCGGAATACCGGCATGATAATAGGATGCTCCTCGTCGGTGGAGATAGTGCAGCAGATGCAGATTTCCGGATATGCCCCGTCCTTCATTTACGAGGCATATGGCGGCGGCATCGTGGCTGACAATGCCGTCGGCGGGTTCGTGACGCAGTGCTGGTTTTCGGGGAATATCGACGCTCAGATCAGCGTGATTGATCCGAATGCGAACGTTATCGATGCCGGACAGACATATGCCGGATATATCGCCGGCGTGAACCGGGGCTATATGGGTGAGTGCGCGAACGCCGGCTCCCAGAGGGAGCTGGAGATACAGGGCGCGCCGTAGGAGGAGATTATGAACGTTTTGGCGCCGTCGCTGCTTGCGGCGGATTTTACCCGATTGGGCGAGCAGATGCGGATTATCGACCAGGCCGGGGCGGGATATTTCCACTATGACGTCATGGATGGCCGCTTCGTTCCCAATCTTTCCATGGGCCTGACGGTCCTGCAGTCGATTCGCAAGGTCACGCAGAAAAAGTTCGACGTCCATCTTATGATTGAGGAGCCGGAACGCTATATAAGCGATTTTGCCGATGTGGGCGCGGATATAATCACAGTGCATGCCGAAGCCTGCCGCCATCTGGATCAGATAGTGCGCGATATCAAGCGTGAAGGCGTGATGGCCGGGGTCGCGCTGTGTCCGTCGACTCCGCTGGACGTGCTGGACTACGTCCTGCCTGATGTCGACATGGTGCTGATCATGACGGTCAATCCCGGCTACGGCGGCCAGAAGATAATACCCTATACCCTGGACAAGATACGCGATCTGCGCGGGGATATACGGCGCAGAGGGCTTTCCACAGATATCGAGGTGGATGGCGGCATACGTCTGGACAATGTGGGGCAGTGCCTGGCGGCGGGCGCGAACGTCATAGTGTCCGGCAGCGCGGTGTTCAAGGGAGACCTCGCGGGCAATGTGGAGGCCTTTCTGGAGAGGATGGAGGGCGTGCCGGTCGTGGAGGGTCGTGAATAGTTACCAAATTTTTTATATTTTTTTGGAAAATTATGGCATTTTTTCACGTTGACGCGTCGCGGTTTGACGGCTATAATAAATGCGTGATGAGCAAAGGCGCTTAGGGGATTTCCCCTAGGCGCCTTTTTCACTATTAGAAAAAAGGAGGGAATAGTTATGACAGACGAGATTTTGAAAGTGATTAACGACAACATTTTCGGGGTCTGGCTTCTTATCGCGGTCGCGCTCATCTTCTGGATGCAGGCCGGGTTCGCGATGGTGGAGGCGGGCTTCACGCGGGCGAAGAACTCGGGTAACATCATCATGAAGAACCTGATGGATTTCTGTATCGGTACCGTGATGTGGTTTCTCATAGGCTCTTCGCTGATGCTGCCGGCGGCGGAAGGCTCAAGCGACATCTTCGGATTCATGGGCACGCCCGGGTTTGGAGTGTTTACCGATTACAAGCATTTCACATTTTCGGGATTCGTGTTCAACCTGGTGTTCTGCGCGACGACCGCGACCATCGTCTCAGGCGCGATGGCGGAGCGTACCAAGTTCCTCGCGTATTGCATCTATTCGGCGGTTATATCGGGCATCATCTATCCGATAGAGGCGCACTGGACATGGGGCGGCGGATTCCTGGCACAGATGGGCTTCCATGATTATGCCGGTTCCAACTGCATCCACATGGTCGGCGGCATTTGCGCGCTCGTAGGCGCGGCGTTCCTTGGGCCGCGCATCGGCAAATTCTCCAAGGACAAGAATGGCAAGATAACGAAGGTCAACGCATTTCCCGGCCACAACCTGGTCATCGGCGCGCTTGGCGTGTTCATCCTCTGGATGGGCTGGTACGGCTTTAACGGCGCGGCTGCGACCGACGTCGACACGTTAGGTTCCGTATTCCTGACGACGACGGTGGCTCCCTCGGTCTCGACCGTGGTCTGCATGATTTTTACGTGGATAAAATATGGCAAGCCGGATGTGTCGATGTGCTTGAACGCGTCCCTGGCCGGCCTTGTGGCCATCACTGCGTCCTGCGACGTCACGGACTGCGCGGGCTCGGCTATCATCGGCGTCGTCTCCGGCCTCATAGTCGTATTCGGCGTATGGTTTTTGGATAACGTGCTTCGTGTGGACGACCCGGTCGGCGCGGTAGCGGTGCATATGTTTAACGGTATATGGGGCACGGTGGCTGTCGGATTGTTCGCTACGGAGTCCGCTCCCGGATTCGCGGTAGCCGGCATAAAGGAAGGCCTGTTCTACGGCGGCGGTTTCGCGCAGCTTGGCATCCAGCTTTTAGGCATGCTTTGCACGGCGGCATGGGCGGCGGTCACGATCGTGATAACGTTCATCGTCATAAAGCATACCGTGGGCCTACGTGTTTCAGAGGAGGACGAGATCGTCGGCCTGGATTCCAGCGAGCATGGCCTGCCCACCGCGTATGCCGGATTCTCTATCAGCGACATGTCCATGACGATGGATGTAAACGAGAATACCGACCTTGGAGTCTCCGAATACGAAAAAGCCACGCCGGCAAAGGTCAACGCGGCGGTGCCGGTCATGGAGGTACAGTCCGCGCCCGGATTATCGAGCGGCATACACAAGGTCGTCATCATCGCGAAACTCGCGAAGTTCGACAAGCTCAAAAAAGCGCTCAACGACCTGGGCGTTACCGGCATGACGGTCGAGCAGGTCATGGGCTGCGGCGTGCAGAAGGGCGCCGGCGAATATTATCGAGGAGTCGAGATGGACGCGACGCTGCTGCCTAAGATAAAGGTGGAGGTCGTCGTAGGCAAGATTCCGGTGGAAAAAGTCATAGATACGATAAAGAGGACGCTATATACCGGGCACATCGGCGATGGCAAGATATTCGTGTACGACGTCGCGAAAGTCGTCAAGGTGCGTACCGGCGAGGAAGATGTGGCGGCGCTTCAGGACGTGGAGTAGGAGTAAGACAATGGTCGATTATACAGAAGGTTCCGGAAAACAGTACCATACGCAGATAGGGCCGGGAGACGTGGGAAGATACGTCATAATGCCCGGAGACCCGAAACGATGCGCAAAGATCGCGGAACATTTCAAAGACGCCCGCCTGGTCGCGGACAGCAGAGAATATGTAACTTACACAGGCACCCTGGAAGGGGTGCCTGTTAGTGTCACTTCCACCGGCATCGGAGGCCCGTCCGCGGCGATTGCCATCGAGGAGCTCGTCAAGGCTGGCGCGGACACGTTCATCAGGGTGGGCACCTGCGGTGGCATGCAGCCTGACGTCTGCGGCGGCGACATCGTGATCGCGAGCGGCGCGGTCCGCATGGAGGGCACGAGCCGCGAGTATGCTCCGATTGAATATCCGGCGGTGCCGGACGTGTCGGCGATGAACGCGCTCATCGACGCCGCGAAAGGCCTCGGGATCGCGCATCACGTCGGTGTCGTGCAATGCAAGGATTCTTTTTTCGGGCAGCACGAGCCGGAGATAATGCCAGTCTCATATGAATTGCAAAACAAATGGGAGGCGTGGCTTCGCATGGGCTGCCTCGCGTCCGAGATGGAATCGGCGGCGTTATTTATCGCCGGCTCTTTCCTGCGCGCGCGGGTCGGATCGTGCTTCCTCGTGGTGGCAAACCAGGAGAGGGAAAGGCTTGGCCTGCCGAATCCGCAGGTGCACGACACGGAGCGGGCCATCGTCGTGGCTGTAGAGGCGCTGCGGCTGCTCATCGCCCGCGATGGCGGAAGGTAAAATTTTATATGGCAATTTTGATTGAAATCTGCTAAGATGGAATCGTGGCAGTTTTCCAGATGGGAAACGTCAAAAAAAGGGGCGGCTCCGCCGTCCCCGGTTCAGAAAAGGAGAGATATTATGAAGAAGAGATTATTGGCAGTTTTCAGCGCGGCGGCGCTTGCCGTGTCCCTTACCGCCTGCGGCGGCAGCGGGGGATCCGGCGAAGAGAAGATCGCGATGATCACGGACTCGGGCGACATCACGGACGAGTCGTTCAACCAGATTACCTGGGAGACCGTATGCGAATACGGCGATGAGAATGGCGTGGAATACGAATATTACAAGCCCGCCGAGGACAGCGACGAGGAGCGGATCAGTTCGATCGACCTCGCGATAAAAGAGGGCGCGACGGCGATAGTCATGCCGGGATACCTGTTCGGGCCGGCGATAGCGGAGCAGCAGGATAAATATCCCGATACGAAATTCATCGCGGTCGATGTGACCGAGGGCGACCTGGTCAACCTCGCGGGCGAATCCGTCCCGATTGGCAGCAACGTCTACATCTGCTCGTTCCAGGAAGAGCAGGCCGGATATCTGGCTGGATACGCGGCGGTCAAGGACGGATATACCAAGCTGGGATTCCTGGGCGGTATCGCGGTTCCGGCGGTCATCCGCTATGGATTCGGCTATATCCAGGGCATCAACGCGGCGGCCGAGGAGATGGGCGTGGACGTCAGCGTGAAATATTTCTATGGCGGCCAGTTCTATGGCGATGAGAACATCACTGCCCGCATGGAGGGCTGGTACTCCGACGGCACGGAGATAGTGTTCGCGTGCGGCGGAGGCATCTATACATCTGCCGTGGAGGCGGCGAACAACCATGGCGGCAAGGTCATCGGCGTCGACGTCGACCAGAAGCCTGTCATCGGCGACGCCTGCGTGACTTCCGCTATGAAGGGATTGCACGCGGCGGTATATGACGCGCTCGACAAATATTGCACCGGGAAATGGGATGAGCTGGGCGGCAAGTCCGAGCAGCTGGGCCTTTCGCAGGGCGACTATATCGGGCTGCCTACCGATGGCAATTCCTGGGGATTCGCGACTTTTACCAAGGATGATTACCAGAAGGTATTAGACGGCATCAAGGACGGCTCGATCTCCATTTCAAACGATACCGAGAATGAGCCCGAAGTCGGTTCCCATGTGACGGTGGATTACGTACAGTAAAAATAAAAAAGGGGAGGGCAGGGGACTTGTCCTTCCCTTTTTATGCACAGGCAGGCGATAAGATATTTGCCGTTTCGCGGTACGCGGGCCGCGCGGCGCGTGGGGGAATTTCCCCTGCTCGATTAGATTATGCCAGGGAGGGAGAGGGCCGATGGCAAACGACTATATCATAGAGATGCTTCATATCACCAAGGAATTTCCGGGGATAAAGGCGAATGACGATGTCACGCTGCAGCTGCGGCGGGGGGAGATTCATGCTCTGCTCGGGGAGAACGGCGCCGGAAAATCGACGCTGATGAGCATACTCTTCGGGCTCTACCAGCCCACGTCCGGCACTATCAAGATGAACGGCAGGGAGGTCCATATAAACAATCCTAACGATGCGAACGACCTGAATATCGGCATGGTGCACCAGCATTTCAAGCTGGTAGAGTGTTTCTCAGTACTGGACAATATCATCCTTGGCATCGAGCCGGTCAAGGGGCTGTTCCTGGAAAAGGGCAGGGCCAGGGAGCGCGTGCTAGAGCTCAGCGAGAAATATGGCCTGAAGGTAGATCCGGACGCGCTGGTCTCCGATATCGGCGTGGGCATGCAGCAGCGCACCGAGATACTCAAGATGCTCTACCGCGATAACGAGGTGCTTATCTTCGACGAGCCTACGGCGGTGCTGACTCCGCAGGAGATCGCGGAACTCATCAAGATAATGAAGAATCTCGCGAAAGAGGGAAAGTCGATACTTTTCATCACGCACAAGCTCAACGAGATCATGGAGGCGGCGGACCGCTGCACGATCCTGCGCAAAGGCAGGTACATAGGGACCGTCGACGTAAGGGATACGACCAAAGAGGAGCTCTCGCGCATGATGGTAGGCCGCGACGTCAGCTTTTCGGTGGAAAAGGGCCCTGCGGAGCCCGGAGATACGGTATTGAAGGTCGAGCATATGACCGTGCCGGGCAGGTCTCGCGCGAAGGACGCGGTCAAGGACGTGTCGTTTAACGTGCGGCGCGGCGAGATCGTATGCATAGCCGGCATCGACGGGAACGGCCAGACCGAGCTGGTCCAGGCGCTGACAGGCCTGGAAAAAATGAGCGGCGGCAAAATATTTTTCGAGGGGAAGGATATCACGGGCGCCACGATCCGCGAGAAATCGAAGGCCGGGATGAGCCATATCCCCGAGGACCGCCACAAGCACGGGCTGATCCTCGACTATACGTTGGAGCAGAACATGGTGCTGCAGCGTTATTGGCAGCGGGAGTTCCAGAAATGCGGCTTTATAAAAAGCGGCGCGGTCCGCGCCTATTCGGACAGGCTGATCGCTCAGTACGACGTGCGCAGCGGCCAGGGGTCGTCGACTATCGTGCGCAGCATGTCGGGCGGAAACCAGCAGAAGGCGATCATAGCCCGGGAGATTGACAAGGATCCTGAGCTTCTGGTGGCGGTGCAGCCGACCAGGGGCCTCGACGTCGGCGCCATAGAGTACATACATAAACAGCTCGTGGCCCAGCGCGACGGCGGCAAGGCGGTGCTTTTGGTGTCGCTGGAGCTGGACGAGGTGCTGGACGTGTCCGACCGCATACTCGTCATGTACGAAGGGCAGATCGTCGGGCAGCTGGATCCGAAGAAGGCCACGGCGGAGGAGCTTGGCCTGTATATGGCGGGCGCAAGGCGGGACGCGGTGCCGGCGGAGATTTAGCGGGGAGGTGCGCAAATGAGTGAAAAAGCAAAAGACGCCGCGCTCTCGGTATGCGCGGCTGCTGCATGCATTGTCATCGGGCTGGCCGCGGGATTTATAATCCTGCTGTGCATCAGTCCGGCGAACGCGCTCGATGGCTTTTCCAGGATACTGCAGGGCGGATTTTACCTGATGCCAAAGGGCATCGGCAGCGAGATTACGCAGGCGGCGCCGCTGATTATGACCGGGCTGTCCGTGGCGTTCGCGTTCAAGACCGGCCTGTTCAATATCGGGGCCGCGGGGCAGTATACGGTCGGGATATTCGGCGCGCTCTATTGCGCGATTGTATTGCGCATGCCCTGGTATGTCTGCCTGCTCGCGGCCATGCTGCTCGGCATGCTCTGGGGAGCGGTTCCGGGCATTTTCAAGGCATATTTCAACGTCAACGAGGTCATAACGTCGATCATGTTCAATTGGATCGGGCTTTACATGGTAAACGAGCTGCTTTATACCGGTTTCGGCGGAGCGATGTATGACCAGAATACGACGCGCACGCTGAAATTAAGCGCGGCGGCGCCCAGGGCGCTGATTCCGGACCTGGGCATGAACGCCGTCTTCCGGTCCAGCACGACGACTATCGCCATTTTTATCGCCATATTGATAGCCGTGGCGGTCTATATAGTGCTGAACAAGACGACGTTCGGCTATGAGCTGAAGGCTTGCGGCTTCAACAAGGAGGCAGCAAGGTATGCGGGCATCAACGAGAAACGTAACATCGTGCTGTCTATGGCCATCTCGGGGGCGCTAGCCGGCATAGGCGCCGGGCTGTATTTCCTCTCCGGGGCGGCAGAATGGAATCCGCAGGTGGCGACAGCCCTGCCGGCCATAGGCTTTAACGGCATCCCGGTGGCGCTGCTCGCCATGAGCAATCCTATAGGGGTCGTTTTTTCCGCCATTTTCGTGGCGCATATTTCCGTGGGCGGCGCCTACCTCCCCACGAAATATTTCCAGCCGGAGATAGCCGACCTCATCGTGGCTGTCATCATCTACCTGTGCGCGTTCGTCATGCTCTTCAAGGGCGTGGTGCTGAAACTGATAAAAAAAGGCGGCAGTCGCGCCGGAAAGGAGGGCTAGCATGTTACTGTTATTGAAATATACTCTGCTGTATGCCACGGTATTGATGCTCGTCGCACTGGGCGGAATGTTTTCCGAGCGAAGCGGCGTGATCAACATCGCGCTGGAGGGTATCATGACCATCGGCAGCCTGGCCGGCGCTTTCACGCTCGTACTCCTGGGCGGCCTGCCCGCGCCGCTTTTGGTGGCGGCGGCGATACTCGCCAGCATCGCGGCGGGCGTCATTTATTCGCTGCTGCTGGCTTTTTCCGCCATCACGCTGAAGGCTGACCAGACGATCGGGGGTACCGCGCTGAACATGCTGGCTACGGCGGTCGCCATCGTGGCGGCCAAGGCGTTTAACAACTCCTCAGCTTCCGGGAACGGCGCCGCGTCCGCCAAGCTGACATACGACAACGCGCCATTTATATATAATATAGGCCCGCTGACGATAAACATCTTCCTGATCCTTGGGATAATCATCGTGATCCTTAGCTCTATATTCCTGTTTCGGACGAAGTGGGGCCTGAGGCTCCGGGCGTGCGGAGAGCATCCCCAGGCGGCGGACTCGGTCGGCATCAACGTCTACCGCTGGAGGTATGCCGGAGTGGCCATATCGGGCGCGCTTGGCGGGCTGGGAGGCTTGGCGTATATAGTGCCCTCCGTGTCGACATGGAACTTCGAGGTGGGCGTGGCCGGCGCCGGATTCCTCGCGCTGGCGGTCATGATCTTCGGCCAGTGGAAACCGTACCGGATCGCGGGAGCGGCTCTGTTTTTCGCGGTATTCAAGTCATTGGCGAACATCGCGGATTCTACCGTCTTAGCGCGGCTGGGGTGGTCGAAGAACATATATAGCATGATGCCGTTTATCGCGTCTATGGTCATACTCGCGTTCACGTCTAAAAATTCGCGGGCGCCCAAGGCCGAGGGAATACCTTACGACAAGGGTTCCAGATAGGAGGAGAGATGTTGTTACCGGGAGGATATGACGAGGAGAAACTGGCGGCGCTCTCCCTCAAGGCGCGGGAATATGCCTATACGCCCTATTCTCACTGGGCGGTCGGGGCAGCCCTGCTAGGGAAAAACGGGATAGTCTATACGGGCTGCAACATAGAGAACGCGGCATATACCCCGACGAATTGCGCGGAGCGTACCGCTTTCTTCAAGGCGGCCAGCGAGGGCTGCCGCGAGTTTTCTGCGATCGCCATAGCGGGCGGACGCGAGGGGGAAGAGCCGGCGAAGCCATGCGCGCCGTGCGGGGTCTGCAGGCAGGTGATGATGGAATTCTGCGACCCGGATGAATTTTTGATATTGCTTGCCACGAAAGACGGGGTGAAGCTTCGCATGACTCTCGCGCAGATCCTGCCGCACGGGTTCGGGTCGGAAAATCTTAGATGACTGTTACCGGAGGCCGGGCCATAAAAAGGAAAATCAAAAGGAGCTGACAGCGAATGGGTGTTTTGGACGACAAGGAGATAAGGGAGATTTTGGCAGCATGCGACCACACGCTGCTGCTGCAGGACAGTACATGGGAGGATATCCGGGGGATCTGCGACGACGCCATGCATTATCATACGGCGTCCGTCTGCATCCCGCCCTGCTACGTCAGGCAGGCGGCGGATTATATACGCGGCATCCCGGTATGCACGGTAATCGGATTCCCGAACGGCAGCCATACGACTAACGCCAAGGTATTCGAGGCTGGCGACGCGGTCGATAACGGCGCGTCCGAGATCGACATGGTGATTAACATCGGCATGCTCCGTGCCGGGGACGACGATTATGTCCTGAACGAGATAAAGGCCGTCAAGGCCGCCTGCTCCGGCAGGCTGCTCAAGGTCATCATAGAGACAAGCCTTTTGACGGAGGAGGAGAAGATCCGCATGTGCCGCATCGTCACGGAGTCCGGGGCGGACTATATCAAGACGTCCACCGGCTTTTCCACGGCGGGCGCGACTTTCGAGGACGTGGAGCTTTTCGCGAGGCATGTCGGCTCCGGAGTGAAGATCAAGGCGGCCGGCGGTATCGCCTCGCTGGAGGACGCGCGCAGGTTCCTGGACCTCGGCGCGAGCCGGCTTGGCACGAGCCGCATCGTCAAGATAGTGAAGGCGATGGAAAGCGGCGGGACGCCGGAGATGGCGGGATATTGACAGAGATACAGGGTGAAGGCGATGGAAAAATATAGATTCAGACGGATATTTCTTGTCGTTGCCGATTCGATGGGGATAGGCCCGATGGAGGATTCAGCGCGGTTTGGAGACGAGGGCGCGGACACGCTCGGGCATATCTCGGAGAGCGTGGAGCGGCTGGATATGCCGAACCTCCGCCGCCTGGGCCTGGCGAACCTCAAGCCTTTGAGGAACGTGCCGCCCATGGAGCGGCCGATCGGATATTACATGGCGATGCGCGAGCTTAGCAACGGCAAGGATACGATGACCGGCCACTGGGAGATGATGGGCATCAGGACCGATAAGCCGTTCATAACATTTACCGAGACCGGCTTCCCGCAGGAACTGATAGCGGAGCTGGAGAAGCGGTGCGGCAGGCGCGTCATCGGCAACAAGGCAGCCAGCGGCACCGAGATCTTAGACGAGCTGGGCGAGGAGGAGATTGCCACCGGCGCCATGATAGTCTATACGTCGGCGGATTCGGTGCTGCAGATCTGCGGTAACGAGGAGACGATGGGGCTGGAAAATCTCTACAGGTACTGCGAGATCGCGCGGGAGCTGACGATGCGCGATGAATGGCGTGTCGGGCGCGTCATAGCAAGGCCGTATACCGGCAGGAAAAAGGGCAGCTTCGTCCGCACGAGCAACCGGCACGACTACGCGCTGCAGCCGCCCGGGCCTACCGTGCTGAACGCGCTATGCGATGCCGGGTTCGACGTGATATCGGTCGGCAAGATAAATGATATATTCGCCGGTTCCGGCATTACGGAGTCAAACCGCTCGAAATCGTCGGTCCATGGCATGGAGCAGACGATAGGGATAGCGGGGCGAGATTTTACCGGATTGTGCTTCGTCAACCTGGTCGATTTCGACGCGCTCTGGGGCCATCGGCGCGATCCGATAGGCTACGGCGCGGAGATAGGGCGTTTCGATGAAAAGCTCGGAGAGCTGCTGCCGTTGCTTGGAACGGACGATCTGCTGATAATCACGGCCGATCATGGCAACGATCCTACTTATAAGGGTACGGACCATACGCGTGAGAAAGTGCCGTTCCTCGCGTATTCGCCGGTTTTTTCCGGTTCGGGCCGGCTGCCGGAGGCCGATACGTTTGCCGTGATCGGGGCGGCCATCGCCGATAATTTTCACGTGCCTATGCCGGAGGATGCCGTCGGGACATCGATATTAGGGGATTTGAAATAATATGAACGAAGAAAACAGAAATGAGGGGGAGCACGGCCTACCGCCGAACGGGCAGCCATGGCCCGCCGCAATGGACGCGCCGGAAGGGAAGATGCGCCGCGATGCCGGCATGGAAGAGGCCGATGCCGGGAACAGCGAAAAAAGGAGCGGATTCTGGAAGGAGGTCCTAAGCTGGGTCGAGGTCATCGTGGCGGCGGTCGCGGTCTCCCTTTTTCTGACAAAGGTCGTGCTTGTCAACGCCATAGTGCCTTCCTCGTCGATGGAGATGCTGATCTCGCCGGGGGACAGGCTGTTCGGCAACCGCCTGGCGTATAAATTCGGGGATCCGGAGCGTTTCGACGTGGTGATTTTCAAATATCCTGTAGACGAGGACGAAAACTATATCAAGCGGATAATCGGGCTGCCCGGAGAGCACGTGGCCATCGAGGATGCCGGTATCTATATAGACGGCGCCTCCGAGCCGCTCGCGGAGAAGTATCTGCCGGAGGAGTGGGTCATTGAAAACGACGGCTATGAGTTCGATGTTCCGGAGGATCATTATCTGATGCTGGGCGATAACCGCAACGTTTCGCTTGACGCCAGGTATTGGGCGCAGGAGGCATACGATAACGGACTTGCGGACAGCATGGAGGACGCAGAGGGATTTTCTTTCGTGGCCCGCGATAAAATATTGGGCAAGGCAATGTTCACATACTGGCCGCATTTCAAGATCCTGTCCGGATATTCGGAATGACGGGCATAAAAAAAGAGAAAGGCTCGTCCTTTCCCTTTTTTATGTGCAGGCCCGCGAGAGGAGAATTGCCGCTTTGCGGCCCGCCGATTCGCGTGCGGATAACAGGACTTGAACCTGCACGTCTCTCGACACCAGAACCTAAATCTGGCGCGTCTGCCAATTCCGCCATATCCGCATTCATGCCGTTCCCTGTATTATAGCGCGATGCCGGTTAAAAATCAAGGACGCGGGGCGCGAATTTTTTTCAAAAATCAGTGGAAATTCCAATGGCCGTGTGCTATAATGCTTTAATGACTGCATAGGCGTCCGCCTTGATGTTTTGCGGCGGCGCTATGATTGAAGGAGGATATACATGAACGTACAGGTTGAGGATTTGGGGAAAAATATGGTGAAGCTCATAGTCGAGCTGGATGCCAAGACGACTGACGACGCGATTCGCGCGGTATATAACAGGCAGCGGAGCAGGATATCGCTCCCGGGATTCCGCAAGGGCAAGGTGCCCCAGGCGATGGTCGAGAAGATGTACGGCCAGGAAGTTTTCTACGAGGATGCGGCAAACGACCTGGTGAAGCGGCATTATCCCGAAGCTCTCGAGCAGAGCCGCATCGATGTGGTATCGCGCCCCAAGGTCGAGGTGACGCAGATGGAGAAGGGCCGTCCGTTCATTTTCGAGGCGGAGGTTGCTAAGCGCCCGGATGTCACGCTCGGCAAATACGAGGGGGTGGCTGTTACAAAGGCGGATACTTCCGTGGGGGACGGGGAAGTGGACGCCGAGATAGAGCGGCAGCGCAACGCAAACGCGCGTATCGTGAACGTTACCGACCGCCCGGTCAGGGAGGGCGATACCGCGGTGATTGACTTCGAGGGATTCGCGGACGGAGTCGCGTTTGAGGGCGGGAAGGGCGAGAACCACCCGCTGGTGATCGGTTCCCATACCTTTATAGATACGTTCGAGGATCAGCTGATTGGGAAAAATGCCGGAGAAGAGACGGAGGTAAATGTGACGTTCCCCGAGCAATACCAGGCGCGAGAGCTGGCCGGCAAGCAGGCCGTGTTCAAGGTCAAGGTAAACGAGATTCGCGAGCGGGTGCTGCCGGAGCTGGACGATGAATACGTCCAGGACATCTCGGAATTCGACACGGTGGAAGAATACCGCGCCGATGTCAGGGAGCAGCTTGAGAAGCTCAAAAAAAATGAGGCAAAGGCCGCCCAGGAGGATGAGGCGATCATGAAGATTATAGAGAAGTCCGAGATGGAGATTCCCGATGCCATGATCGAACTTCAGGAGGAGAATCTGATCGACGAGTTCGCCCAGCGCCTGGCATTTCAAGGCACGTCGCTACAGCAATACCTGCAGATGGCCGCTACCACTATAGATAAGCTGAGAGAGCAGGTACATCCGGACGCGCTGCAGCGCATCCAGAGCAGCCTGGTGCTGGAGGCGATCGCGAAAGCTGAGAATATTACCGCCAGCCCCGAGGATATCCAGAAGCATGTCGAGGATATGGCCGGACAGTATGGCATTGATGCCGCAAAGTTCATGGAAGATTTGGACGAGGACGGCAGGGACTCGCTGAAGCGGGATGTCGAGGTGCAGAAAGCCGTGGATTTCGTGATGGAACACGTGGTAGAATGCGAGAAAGCCGAGCTTGATGCGGAGGCCGGAGCGCCAGCCGGGGATGGCGCTCAATAATTGACAGACAGCTGCGGGCCGGCCATTCGCGAGGGAGGCCGGCTTGCTTTCATTTATGGCATGCCCCGCATGCGGGGCATGTGGGTTTACAAAGGAGGTTTTTTTATGAGTTTAGTACCTTATGTCGTGGAGCAGACCAGCAGGGGCGAGCGTTCCTATGATATTTATTCGAGATTGTTAAAGGAGCGCATTATCTTTCTCGGCGAGGAAGTCAACGAGACGACGGCCAGCCTGACGATCGCGCAGATGCTTTTCCTTGAGTCGGAGGATCCGGGAAAGGATATCCATCTATATATCAATTCCCCGGGAGGGGTCGTGACGGCCGGCCTCGCGATATATGACACGATGCAATATATTAAATGCGACGTCTCGACGATCTGCATCGGCCTGGCGGCCAGCATGGGCGCGTTTCTCCTCGCGGGCGGCAAGAAGGGCAAGCGTTTCGCCCTGCCTAACGCCGAGATCATGATACACCAGCCATCGGGCGGAGCCAAGGGGCAGGCTACGGAGATACAGATCGCGGCGGAAAACATCCTAAAAACGAAGAAGCGCTTGAACGAGATCCTCGCGGAAAACACCGGGAAGACCTATGAGCAGATTGCCGCCGACACGGAGCGCGACAATTATATGGATGCCGAGGAGGCCGCCGAATACGGCCTTATCGACAGCATCATCAGGAATCACGAGGACTGAAGAAGGAGAAGACAGTGCCAGGTAAAAATTTTGACAAAATCCGCTGCAGCTTCTGCGGAAAGACGCAGACGCAGGTGAGAAAACTGATCGCCGGCCCAAGCGGGGCGTACATTTGCGATGAATGCGTGGATATCTGCTCGGAGATTATTGAGGAGGAGTTCGAGGATCATCCGCCCGCGCGTCCTAAGGCCGATTTCGAGATTAATCTGCAAAAACCGAAGAAATTAAAGGAATTTCTGGACGACTACGTCATAGGACAGGACGAGGCCAAGCGCGTCCTGTCCGTGGCAGTCTATAACCATTACAAGCGCATCACCAGCGACAGGGATATCGATGTGGAGCTGCAGAAGAGCAACGTCCTTTTGCTGGGTCCTACCGGTTCCGGCAAGACGCTGCTCGCGCAGACGTTGGCCCGCATACTGAATGTGCCGTTTGCCATCGCGGACGCGACGACGCTGACCGAGGCCGGTTACGTGGGCGAAGATGTGGAAAATATACTGCTCAAGCTCATCCAGGCGGCGGATTATGACGTTGAGCGGGCTCAATGCGGCATCATCTACATAGACGAGATAGATAAGATTACGAAGAAGTCGGAAAATGTGTCCATCACGCGCGATGTCTCGGGAGAGGGCGTGCAGCAGGCCCTGCTCAAGATTCTCGAGGGTACGCAGGCCAGCGTGCCGCCCCAGGGCGGGCGCAAGCATCCGCAGCAGGAGCTCATCGGCATCGATACGACGAACATCCTGTTCATATGCGGCGGCGCGTTCGACGGACTCGACAAGATAATCGAGACGCGCATGGATCAGAAATCCATAGGTTTCAACGCCCAGGTGCGCGAGAGGACGGAGGAGAACACGGGCGAGCTCTTCAAGCACGTCATGCCGGAGGATCTCGTGAAGTTCGGCCTGATTCCGGAGTTCGTCGGGCGTCTTCCGGTGACCGTGTCGCTGGAGTCGCTGGACAAGGAAGCCCTCATGCGCATACTGCGCGAGCCGAAGAATTCCTTGATAAAACAATACACCAAATTATTCGAGCTGGACGGCGTAGAGCTCTATTTCGATGACGACGCGATCGAGGCGATTGCTGACAAGTCGCTCTCACAGAATACCGGCGCCAGGGGGCTGCGGTCGATTATGGAGCATACCCTGGAGGATTTGATGTTCGAGATTCCATCGGATGAGGATATCATTGCATGCACCGTCACGAGGCCTTCCGTGGAGGGCAGCGGCGAGCCGGGAGTCGAGCGCAAAAAGGCCGCGCCGGCCGGGCGCAAAGGGGCGTAGTCCGCGCTGGAAAGGGATTGATTATGGTAATCAAACGGGTAGCTCTTGAGACGGTGTGCGGCTACACTAGCAAGCTGCCGGACAATAAGCTGCCGGAGATAGCGTTTGCCGGCAAGTCCAACGTGGGCAAGTCGTCGCTGATCAACGGGCTGATGAACCGCAAGTCGCTCGCGCGCACTTCATCCGAGCCGGGAAAGACCCAGACGATTAATTTTTATAATATCAACGACGCGATGTATCTCGTGGATCTGCCCGGGTATGGCTATGCCAGGGTGCCGGAGTCGGAGCGGAGGAAGTGGGGTCCGATGATTGAGAACTATCTGCACGGCAGCCGGCAGCTCAAGGCGGTCTTCCTGCTCGTCGACATCAGGCACGCGCCCGGAGCTAACGACAAGACGATGTATGACTGGATAATATATAACGGATTCAGGCCGGTCATCATAGCTACTAAGCTGGACAAGCTGAAGCCTTCCCAGGTATCGGGAGCGTTGGAGACGGTGCGGTCAGCCCTAGGGCTCGGGGACGCGGATGTCGTGATTCCGTATTCCGCCAGGACCAGGCAGGGCAGGGACGAGATCTGGGAGCTGATGGACGACCTGGCCGGGGTAAAGGCGTAACGAGGCATATTATACTATGAAAGCCCAGATTGCGAATATGGGTCGGATTGCGAGAGCTGCGCAGCAGCGGAGCAATCCGTGGGCTTTCATTTACGGTGTTGCCCCGCATGCGGGGCATGAGGGTTTACAATGAAGATGAAAAAGCTGGCAGCGGCCCTCGCGGGCGCGCTGATTTTAGGCGTCATGGAATGTCCCTTGCAGCATGTGGCTGCCGCGCAGGCCCGCGTGGAAGAGACCGAGAGGCTTCTAGACGAGGCATTGGCCGGCATGGAGAGCGGCGGATACGCGCGAGGCGAGGCCCTCGTGACCATGGAGGCCGGCGGGTCCGCGGCTCTCGCGAACGCCGGCACGTACCGTTACGATCCGGATATCCGCGTAGAGGAGGTATGCGCCTTCGGCCCGGACGGAGGCGACGGCAGGGAGCGCTATGTAGCACGTTTGTCGTCCGACCGGTATACGGCGGAACAGTTGATGGAAATCGCGCTGCGGCAGTATTATGTGGACGGGGTCAGCGCGAACGGCTATTGGGAGCTGTCGGCGGCGGATCCGTATGAGCGTTCGCAATGGCATCTGGACGGCTACGGCGCGGAGAGCTCCGGGGTCAATTTTTCTAGGATGTCGGTGCAGGATAAGGAGACGCCGGTTATTGCCATAATTGACACCGGCGTGGATTACACCCATCCCGATCTTGCTGGCTGCATGTGGGACAACCGCTATCCGGGCACGCTCAAGGGCAGCTGCGGGTATGATTTTGCAAACGGCGATGACGATCCGATGGATGTGAACGGCCATGGGACGCACATAGCCGGCATCGCGGCGGCGGCGCGAAACGGCGTCGGAGTCTCGGGCATCTCGGATGCGAAAATAATGGCTCTCAAAGTGGTAAAGGACGGCAAGTCCGAGATCAGCGAGTCGTGCATCGTGCGGGCATTCGAATATGTCAATGACGCGCTAAACGCCGGCGTGAATATCAAGGCGGTAAATTGCTCCTGGGGCGGCAATTATGATACCGGGGGCGTCCTCTCCAAGATGATAAACGCCATAGGGAAAAAGGGCGCGCTCTCTGTATTTGCCGCCGGAAACGACGGCATCGACCGGGACGGCGTAAGGACTCCGCCGCCCACGCCATATGACCTGGATAGCCCGTATGTCGTGATCGTGGGCGCTTCCAACGAGCGAGACGAGGCGGCCGCCTATTCCGATTATGGGGCGGTTTCCGTCGATCTGTTTGCCCCTGGCAGCAATATTTTATCGACATTTACCGAGTACAAATACTTGCCGGGAATTTATGGCAAGGCGGAGCGCGAGGAGCTGACGGGATATTATAATACTTTTTCGAATTCTTCGGACAACATACTGCCGGACGGCCAGTCCTGGGAAGACGTCTATACCGCCGAGGACTTAGGGCTGCCTACCTGCTATTCGGTGCGGGTGCAGCATGTGCAGAATGCGGCAAGCGGATATATCAGGCTCGTCGTGAGGCGGAATGGCCTGCACGTAGAGGGCGGCGAGACGGCAGGCTCAGTCTATGTCGACGTTACGGATCTTGGCCTTGACGAGGACAGCACATACTATGTGTCATTCCTCGATGGGGCGGATACGGGCAGCGAGATAGCCTGGGCGGCCACTAACATGGCGAGCAGCGCCGATGACTGCCGCTTCGTGGAGGCAGGCGGGCGGACTTACATGCGCATCGTAGGCCTTGAAGTCGCGCCGCAGTCTATCGGAAAGGACATGATCTGGTATCTCGACGATATCGCCATCTCGAAGGCAGATCCGGATCCCTCGTCTTTCGGTAAATATGACATTCTGGAGGGTACGTCGATGGCGGCTCCGATGGCCAGCGCGGCTGCGGCGGTCCTGGCGGCGGCAAACCCGTCGCTTTCCGCAAAGCAGGTCAGGGGGTTGCTGATGAAGAGCGTGCGCCATGTGGACGCGCTGTCGGATAAATGTAAGGCAGGCGGTATATTAGACGCGTCGAAGTTTTGCACGCTGGCTGCCAAAGTGCGGCTTGACAGAAGCAAGGCCACGCTGCGCGCGGGCGAAAAGCTGGAGCTGCTTGCGAAGGTCTCTCCGTCTGACGCGACCGATTCCGGCGTTACCTGGAAATCGGGCAATAAAAAATATGCGACTGTATCCTCGGACGGCGTCGTCAAGGCGAAAAAAGCGGGAATCGGCCATACGGTAAAGATTACCGCTACCGCGGCCGACGGCAGCAGGAAAAAGGCCGTATGCACTGTGAAGATAGTGAAATGAGCCTTATAGGGAAGGGCATGGGCTATGGCGGATAACCTGGTATTGATGAAAACGATAGAGGATCTCCTTGAGGGCTACAAGTCGGGGATGACGCCCGAGCAGTCGAAACATCTGATGGAAAAGATGGATGCCGGCAGGTTCCTGGTTCCGGTAAATTTTCCACAGGACGAGACATTGGCGGCCATGCAGGAGGCGCAGGCAAAGGCCGGCGGGCCGGTGCCTTTGCCGAAAGGCGCGCGCCCGATCCCGGTCCTCATCCAGAATGCGCAAAGCGAGCAGTTCCTCGCGATATATACGTCGCCAGCCCAGCTGCGCCCCGACATAAAGAGTACCTGCGTCATCGAGATGCCTTTCCAGGCTTGCATGGCATATGCGAAAAATCCTGATAATCCGGTCCGTGGCATCGTGGTCAATCCATTCACCGACAATTTCGTGATGAGGCCGCGCGAGACGCGGCAGGTGACTCCTGCGCAGTTCCACGCGATTGCCCGTAAAAATGTGGAATACGCGCTGCTGCCGCACGGCATCTATACAAAAGGCAAGGAATATTTCGACTCCATCGACGGCGAGGCCCTGTTCCGTCTCTATGACGACCAATACCGCGACAAGCTGCAAAATCCATATACCGCCGACGATTTCGAGGTGATGCAGCTGGGGGTCAGCCCCAAGCTCGACCTGATTTATATGGCCATGCCGGCGAAAAAGCTCTCCGAGGGAGATTGCATACGGGCCTATGCGACATGGCACCTCGTTGCCGGGAAACCGGGCTATTATATGGTGACGCTCGGCGCGGAAAAAGGTTCGCGCAAGTTCGTATATCTGGATGAAAAAGGGCGTGCCGCCGACCTGGGCGAGGCCCCGGCGGAGAGCGCCGAGATGCAGCGCGTGATGGAGTTGGAGGCGGAGCGGTATGGTTAGTTTTTTTATATTTATGCTAGTGGTCTGGATATTCGTGATGTTGTTTGCCGTGAGCAGATCGTCCGCGAGAAGAAAAGAGGCAGGCCGAAGCGCGGCTGATTCCACGCTTCGCACGAAGAATCCCCGGCGGGCCCCGGCAGGCCGCCCGAGCGGGCCGGGAATGTGGACCTCTCAGCAGCCCGCGAGGCAGGCCGCGCGCCAATCTGCTCCGGCGCCGCGCCAGCCTTCGCAAGCCGCGCCATCTCCCGCGCATCGGCGGGACTTGCGCCAGCAAAAAGCTATGCCGAATGCCGCGCCCATGCGTCAATCTCTGCAGCAGCCGGAGAGCGCCATGCGTGTCCCGCAGGAGACTATTCTGCAGAGGGCGAGGGCAAATACGGCGGAGAATTTTGACAGGGATGCGCTGGAGGCGAGGGGCCCGGCGGATCTAGACCGGATACCGTCCGGCGGGGAGATCGCGCCCGACAAGGATCTCGCAGGACATATACATAGTCCGCACGATGCCGGTCATGACGCGGAATTGCGCAACTTGCGCGGCGTGGACGATTTTGACACCTATCATCTGATGGACGAGGTGAATGATTTGATCGTCAAGGGGTACAGCGCCCATCTGGAGTTTGAACGTGATTTTATAGGCGAGGCAGAGGAGATGCTAGGGCGCATGTACGCCCTCTAGCGGCTCTTCGCGCGATGCGGGGAGGCAGCGTAATGGATTCTGAAAAACAAAATGTATCGGATAACGGGGAGGAGAAGCCTGCGCACTTTGACGCGCTGATGTCGTTTCTTGACGCGGAGACCTACGATGAGAAGCTGGAGATACTGCAGAAGATGCAGCTTGACCTGAACGATTATCTCATCGACACGATGGCGGTCTCGCTGGATGTCGTGATCCCGGATGGCGACATAGACACGAGGTATGCCCAGCTCAAGGGCTGCATCGAGGCAAAGCGTAGGTATGAAATCAGCAGGTTTCGCTGACGTCCCCCTGGTCAGGAATATGGCCTGGGCATGTCCGGCTCATGGAGCTGTTGCTGTAACGTTTGTCATACGTCACGTCTTTTCCGAGCCATGCCGGCGCTTCGAATGCTTTAGCCTCTTCTTCGCTTTCAAATTCGATTTCCGCGAGTACGAGGGGAGCCAGATCTCCCTCGAAGACGTCCAGTTCCACGGTGAGCCTTTCGCTATATGGGATTAGATATCGTTTCTTTACAATGAGGCGGCCGTCAATTTTCTCCTTGAGATGCGCATACGCGACGCCGCTAAGCGGCAGGTTATATTCTTCCCGCGAGAGCATCCCCTTAGATTTGTACGTCAGCCAATATTCATCGTCAGAACGCCTGACGCGCACGACCGGATCGGTGCACAGATACCCTTGCTCGATTTTTTTCACCTCATACTTTTCCAGGTCTTCCGGCATGCTTGCCGGTATGAATTTACGCTCGATTTCCATTTTTTGTGTCCTTTCCACGATTGTACGAGGAACATTATACCACAGGATGCCGTACAAATCTATAGGGCGTTTTTGGCTATGCGCGTCAAATGTATGGTTGCAATCTGACGTCTTTTGTGCCATACTAACATTCAGAAAGAAGCATGTGGCAAAGGAGCGAAGAGTATGGATGAAAATCAAAAAAAGATAGGCATGATGTCTGCTGACGGCTTCGAGGAGATCGAGATGCTTACAGTGGTCGACCTGGCCAGGCGCGCCGGCATTGCCTGCGACATCATATCGGCGAGCGGGAATATAGAGATTACCGGCTCGCACGGCATATGCGTCACAGCGGATCTGCTGTTCGAAGAGGCGCATTTTGACAGCTATGACGCGCTCGCCATTCCCGGCGGCATGCCAGGTACCAAGAGATTAGGCGCGCATGAAGGGGTATGCGGCAGGCTCCGGGAGGCTTTTGACCAGGGGAAGCTCGTCGCCGCAATATGTGCCGCGCCTACTGTCCTTGGCAAGATCGGCCTGTTGAGGGGCAGGAAGGCCATATGTTACCCGGGCATGGAGGACGGCCTTATCGGAGCGGACGTGACATACGAATCCGTGGTGCGCGACGGCAACATCATAACCAGCCGGGGCATGGGTACCGCCATTGACTTCGGCCTTGCCATAGTCGAGTACTTCAAGGGGCCGGAGGCCTCGGCGGCTCTCGCGGAAAAAATCGTCTATGGCAAGTGACCGTACCTTTATTTTTCCCGGGAAAATGCCGATAAAAAAACAGGGAGTTTGTTCGCGGACGGCCAGGATAGGCGCCGCGAGTAATTACGGCAAAGGGGGTATGGAACATGGTGATAAGCGCCGCGACCTTGCTTAGCAGGGCATATGCCGGAAATACCGGCTTTAAGGATGAGAATTACAGGAAGCACAGCCTGAACCATGACGTGGTCAGCGCGGATCGCAAGGCTATGGAGCGAGCGTTAGACCGGCTTGGCAGCGTTGACTATGAGAGCGAAGACGACGAGGATCGGGATTCCGTTTATGAGACGGTCAAGGCATATCTGGATGTTTACAACAACGCCGTGGATTCGGCGCACGGCTCCGCGGACACGGATATTCAGCGCACAGCCAAGGGCATGAAGGATCTGATGAAGAAATATGCCGGAAAGCTCGAGGAGATCGGCGTTACGCTAGGCTCGGACGGCAAGGCCAGGATAAACAAGACAGAGCTTTCAGCGGCGACGTCCCAGCAGATGTCGCGTATCTTTGGGGACGAGGAGTATACGGGCCAGATGAAGCGGTTGATGAAAAAGCTGAGGGATCAGGTCAACCGTGACACGTCCGCGCAGCAGAGCCAGGCGGCATCACGGACTGCCGGCGGGGAGGCTGCCGGAGCGAATCTGGATGTGTCGGTATAGTATACTATGAAAGCCCGGTCGCAATGGGCATGCGGATGGCCTGCTTGCAGGCCAATCCGCATGGACATTAGCGACGCTAACCAGTATGAGCAAGAAGGGCGATAGCCCGGATTGCGAATACTGGTCGGATTGCGAGAGCTGCGCAGCAGCGGAGCAATCCGCGGGCTTTCAAGCAGGGCATGTCCCGGTCGCAATGGACAAGCCCTGGTCGGATTGCAAGGGCTGCGCAGCAGCGGAGCAATCGACTTTCATTTTTAGTGCCGCCCCCGCTTGCGGGGCATGGGAGTTTACAGGGATTTTGGGAGAATAATGCGATGAAAAGTAAGATAATCGCTGCATTGACAGCACTAGCGGTATCCGCGATGGCCGTAATTCCGGCCGCCACGCTCCCGGCCGAGGCGGCCGTCGTGAGAGGGAACGCGGTACTGCTGGCCACTTCGTCCGGCAATAGCGAGGAGAATGACACGGACGGAGACGGCGTGACTGACAACGGATTCGAATATAGCAAATCCGGCCAGACGGCGGAGATTACGGGATACCGTGGAACGGCGACGGCCCTTACGATCCCGCTTCGGATTTCGATACCGGCGGCTCCGTCTGACGACAAGGCGGATGACAAGTCGGACAGCAAGGCGCAGGAGACGGCTGCCGATATATATGACGTGACTTCTATTTCGGACAGGGCGTTTGCCGGCAACGCTGGCCTCACGTCCGTGACGATGCAGGGCGGGACGACCGGATCGGGTTCCAGTTCTAGCAGCGGCAGCGCGGCCTCGGCTCCAGTGGGACTGGGGACTATCGGATCCCAGGCGTTTTACGGATGTCCGGCGCTGTCGACCGTCACGGTGCCTGCCACCGTAGAGAACATCGGGGACCAGGCGTTCAGCGACTGCCCGGCGCTGACAGCGATCAACGTGAACGCGGGCAACCAGCGGTACATATCGAAAGACGGCGTGCTCTACCGCTATACCGGCATAAAAAACCAGGGCAATAATACCTATGCCCTGCTCCAATATCCGTCCGGAAAGACCGGTACGGAATACACTGTTCCCGCCGATATTTCGAACCGCCTGATAGAGGTCGGAAACGGGGCTTTTGCCGGAGCGCAGCTCCTGACTGATATCGTGCTGCCGGAATCGGTGTCCAGCATAGGCAGCGGGACGTTTCGCAATTGCATCGCGCTCAAGACTATAGCGATTCCGACCAAGGTGTCAGTGATTCCGTCTAATGCGTTCAGCGGCTGCACGGCGCTGACCGGCGTCACCATGTCGGAGGGAGTCTCGGATATCGCCTCGGGGGCGTTCGAGAACTGCTATGCCCTGGAATCTATCGATTTGCCCGAGGCGGTCAAACGCATCGGCGACAATGCTTTTTACGGGTGCGGCGCGCTCAAGGAGGTCACGGTGCCGTACGGGGCCACGGCCATAGGGGAGGGCGCGTTCGCGTACTGCCCGTCGCTGGTGCGTATAACGGTGCCGGCTACCGTGACTACTATCGGCAATACCGCTTTTAACGGGACGGACGGCGTTACGATGTATTGCCATAGCGGATCTCAGGCGGCAGCGCACGCGCAGTCGCACAAGATCGGCACTGTGCTGACATACACGGTGCGCTTCGTGTCCGACACGGGTGCGCAGCTCTCGGCGCAGGAGGTCGTGAACGGCTCGGCGGCCACGGCTCCGGACATACCGGACCGCCCGGGGTACAAGCTCAAATGGAGCTGCAGCTTTTCGAACGTGACGAGCGACCTGACTGTCGCGGCGACTTACTCCAGGGCTTTTACGGTCACGTTTATCGATGAATATAACGACAAGCGCGAGGAGGTCCAGGTCGAATACGGGAGGTCGGCAAAGGCGCCCTCCTGGAAGATGAACGGCTATACCGTGAAATGGAGCCGGTCATTTTCCAATGTGACCGGAGATATGACGGTCTACGCTACGTGGAAGGATCCGGCGACTGGCTTCGTTATAGATGGCGACACGATAAAGCCAGCTAAAAAAGGAACTGACCTGACGAGCGGCACGGCCACCTATCGCGTGACGAGCACGGATGTCCAGAATCCCAAGGTCAGCTATGTGTCGAATTCGAACGCCGAGCTGGATTCCGTATCGATTCCGAAGACTGTGACAGTCGATAAAGTAACGTATAAGGTGACGAAAATCGAGTCCGGCGCCTTTGAGGCCAAGGAGAATCTGACGAGCGTGACGATCGGCGCAAACGTTACGGCGATAGGTTCGAAGGCATTTTATAATTGCAAGAACCTTAGCAAGGTGAAGATTAAATCCAAAAAACTTAGCTCCATCGGCAGCAAGGCGTTTTACGGCGTGAAAAACAAGGCGATGTTCTACGCGTATCGCTCCAAGCTGAAGACATACCAGTCCAAGCTGAAAAAATCGGGGATTAAGAAGAAGACGACTATTCGGCTCAAAGCGATCGGCTAACGGGGGAATGCCATGGATAAGAGGGATAAAAGCAGGGTTTTTGTGAAGATAGCAGCGCGGCTTTCGGCGCTTGTCCTTATTTTCGGAGCGGCGTTCGCCCTGGCTATGGGGAGCGGCGTAGCGGCGAAGGCGGCGGCGAATGATGACGCTTTGAAGGACGATCCGGAGTATCAGGGATTACCGTCGTCTGGCGTGCTGGGCGGCATAACGGAGGAGAACGGCTCCGGCGTCAGATTTTATTACCAGGTATTGGCTGACAGCCCGACTAAGGCCGTCATCAGCGGATACACCTCTACGAAAGGCTATGTCGGGGAGCTGCGGCTGCCGTCAAAGATTACCTATACGGATGCCGGCTCTGGCGAATCCGCCGGGAGCGGCACGTCAAAGGAATATACGGTAGTCGGCGTGAATGGCGGCGTGTTCAGGGACAGCCGCGAATTCGACAAGGTCGTGTTCGGGGAAAGCTACGAGTGGGTCAGGAGCGAGGCGTTCATGGGCAGCTCCATTTCGGACGTCGAGTTCAATGACAACATAAAGTCGATTGAGAAAAAAGCTTTCTATGCGTCGCAGATTACCAGCATCGCTTTGGGAAGTTCCGTTAATGATATCGGCGACGGTGCTTTCGCTAACTGCCAGAGCTTGAAGCAGATTACGGTAGACTCGCGCAATCCAGTGTTTTGCACCGATGGCGGCATCCTTTATAAGAAGGGGGAGAATTATAAGATTGATGAGCTGGTGCAATGCCCTGCCGCATTGGAGTCAGCCAGTTCCGTGCTGGTCATCGGATCTGCCGCGTGCCCTATCCGGCTTATACGGGGCAGCGCGTTCGAGGGCTGCACATGGCTGCAGAGAATTGATAGCGCCTTACAGGACGAGGACGGCTTTTATGAGTCTGTGAAATATATAGGCGACAGGGCGTTCGCCGGCTGTGTCAGCCTAAGTTACGTGGATATGTCGGAAAATACGGCGATCGAGTTTATCGGGGATCCGTTCGCGGAGTGCAGTCCGTCCCTGGTTTTCGAATGCATAAAGGATTCGGTCGCCGAACGTTATGCCCGTGATAATGGATACAGGTCCTCGGTGACTTGCACCGTGCGATTTTTTGATGGCGGCACGCTCCTGAAGACCCAGGCGGTGTCATACGGAGGCTCCGCAGCCGCGCCCATCGTGCCTGCCAGGGATGGATATACCATGACCTGGGACAAGACCTTTACGAACGTGGTGCAAAATATCGACGTCCATACAGTATGGCACCAGAACTTCAATGTGACTTTCAAGGATGCTTATTCCGGCCAGGTGACGCAGGTGCAGGCTTATTATGGCGGCGCGGCGGTCCCGCCCATATGGAAGCGCGACGGCTACCTGCTTAGCTGGGACACGACTGCATACAATTATGTCACAAAGGATATGACCGTGAACGCGGTCTGGATGGTCTCCATGACTGACGGCTCCATAGCGGATGACAAGCCGGAGGTGAACGATACGCGCACGATCGGCAGCTTGACGTATCTGGTCACGCGCACCAAGTCTACCGATCCGAGAGTCAAGGTCGTCTCCTGCAAAAAGAAATCTACCCTGACCAAGGTGGAGATACCCGCGACGGTCACGTTCGACGGCGTAAAATTCAAGGTGACGAACATTGGCGAGGGCGCGTTCCGTGGCATGCCTAAGCTGAAGAAAGTCATAATCGGGAAAAACGTGATTAAGATAAACCGTGCGGCATTTTACAACTGCCCGAAGCTAAAGACCATAAGGATCTCGTCGAAAAAGCTCTCCAGCGTCGTCGAGAAGTCTTTCAGCAAGATTTACTCGAAAGCGAAGGTCAACGTCCCTGCGGCATATATCAATAAATATAAAAGATATATGCAGGATGCCGGGCTTAGCACCAGCGCGAAAGTCTATTGAGCGCGGGACCATGCCGGAAATAATTTTTTAGATGAAAATGAGGGATTTGAATATGAATGAGATTTTAGTTATTTTCGCGGGAATAATGCTGATTGTCATAGTAGCGGTAGTCGTCGTAGTGGCGGCGGTGTCGGGCGCGACGGCAGCGGCGGTCTCCGATGAAGAGGACAGCGAGGAAGAGTAAAAAAATGCCGGGCGGCCATCCGTCCGGCATTTCTAATCTCTAATCTCTAATTTATCCACAGCTTGTTGAACAGAGTGGTTAGCGAATCAAGCTCGAGAATGAGGATCATGCTGCTTTTTATCTCGGTATCCCCGAGATAGAGGTTTTCATCGATATAGATGACCTGCGAGCCAATCGCGTCGAACCTGTCAGACGCTTTTTGCAATACGTTTTCCACAGTATCCATATAGCTGACCGGCGGCGTGATGTTTATGAACAGGTTCGTCATCGTCGCCAGGGCGTTCACATAGGCCGCGGTCGTGATGTTGCCGGTCTCCTTGACAGCGGAGAGATCCATCTCGCTGATGTCAGCTATCGTATTGATTTCTTTAGGATAAAATGTGTTCACGATGCGCGACGCGAACTGCGGCTGGACTACGTGGAGCATGACGCCCTCTATATCCCCCTCCAGTCCTAGCGCAAGGCCGATAACCTGCTGGTCTTTTCCGCCCAGATACTGCGAGACGTGTTCATAATTTATCAGGCTGACCGTGGGCACCTCGATCTGCACGTCGGTATTCAGCATGTTGGAAAGCGATGTAGCCGCGTTTCCCGAGCCGATGTTGCTGACCTCCTGCAAAATATCTAGCTGCACCGCATCCAGTTCGTTCAAATTCTGCAATCCCATATTCTGCTCTCCTTAGTAAATTCCCATGCCCCGCCTGCGGGATGCCATGAATGAAAGCCCGCGGGCAGATTCATTTATTATAATCCGCTGTGAACACTATCATTATAACATGCCATATATTTCCTTGACAACAGTAAAAAAACCTTTTAGTATTGTTTCTTGGAAATTTGAGATGCGGAGGAAGAGATGATGGGCAAAGAATTGGCTAAGACCTACGATCCGAAGGGGATCGAGGACAGGCTATATGAAAAATGGGAGAAAAACGGGTATTTCCGCGCGCGCGCGGATCGCGGCAGGAAGCCTTTTACTATAGTGATGCCGCCGCCGAATATCACCGGGCAGCTGCACATGGGGCATGCCCTGGACAATACTATGCAGGACATCCTGATCAGATATAAGAGGATGCAGGGTTATAACGCGCTCTGGCAGCCCGGCACGGACCATGCGTCCATTGCCACGGAGGTCAAGGTCATCGAGGCCTTGAGGGAGCAGGGCATCGACAAGGCCGATCTGACGCGCGAGGAGTTTCTGGAGAAATGCTGGGAATGGCGCGAGGAATATGGCGGGCGAATAGTGCGGCAGCTTAAGAAGCTGGGCTCTTCCGCAGACTGGGAGCGCGAGCGCTTTACGATGGACGAGGGGTGCTCCAGGGCAGTCGGGGAGGTTTTTACCAAATTATACAAAAAGGGATGGATTTACAAGGGATCGCGCATCGTCAACTGGTGTCCGGTCTGCAAGACTTCTATTTCTGACGCGGAGGTGGAGCATGAGGAGCAGGACGGATTCTTCTGGCATATAAATTATCCGGTGGCCGGCGAGGAGGGTCGTTTTGTGGAGATCGCCACGACGCGTCCGGAGACGCTCTTCGGAGATACTGCGGTAGCGGTCAACCCCTCGGATGAGAGGTATCGCGACATCATTGGAAAGACGCTCATCCTGCCGACGACCGGCAGGGAGATCCCGGTCATCGCGGATGACTACGTGGACAAGGATTTCGGAACCGGCTGCGTGAAGATCACGCCGGCGCATGACCCTAACGATTTTGAAGTTGGCAAGCGCCACGGACTGGAAGAAATTATAGTTATCAACGACGATGCCACGATGAACGAGAATGCCGGGAAATATGCCGGCATGGACCGCTACGAATGCCGCAAGGCCCTCGTGGAGGATCTCGATAAAATGGGCCTGCTGGTCAAGGTCGAGCCGCATAAGCACAACGTCGGCACGCACGACCGCTGCCATACCACGGTGGAGCCTATGGTAAAGCAGCAGTGGTTCGTCAAGATGGACGAATTGATAAAGCCCGCCATCGAGGGCGTCAAAAACGGCGATATCAAGCTATATCCGTCCCGCATGGAAAAGATATATTTCAACTGGACCGACAATATACGGGACTGGTGCATCAGCAGGCAGCTATGGTGGGGGCACAGGATTCCGGCATGGTATTGCAGGGAATGCGGCGAGATGACGGTCTCTATAGACAGGCCGGATGCCTGCGGCAAATGCGGGTGCACGGATTTCGAGCAGGATCCGGACACGCTGGATACATGGTTTTCGTCCGCTCTATGGCCATTTTCTACGCTGGGATGGCCCGAAGAGACAGAGGATCTGGACTATTTTTATCCGAACGACGTGCTGGTGACGGGATACGACATCATTTTCTTCTGGGTCATCCGCATGATCTTCTCGGGATACGAGCAGATGGGCGAGGCGCCTTTCCACACGGTGCTGTTCCATGGGCTGGTGCGCGATTCGCAGGGCAGGAAGATGAGCAAGTCCCTGGGGAACGGCATCGACCCGCTGGAGGTCATCGACAAATATGGCGCGGACGCCTTGCGTCTGACGCTGGTCACCGGCAACGCTCCGGGCAATGACATGCGCTTTTATTGGGAACGCGTGGAGGCGTCGCGCAATTTTGCCAACAAGGTATGGAACGCGTCGCGTTTTATCATGATGAACCTGGAGGGGGCGGCGGTCGCCGAGCCGGCGGCGGATGAGCTGCATACCTCCGACCGCTGGATTTTATCCAGGGTGAACACGCTCGCCCGCGACGTCACGGAGAACATGGACAAATACGAGCTGGGCATCGCGGTCCAGAAGGTCTACGATTTCATCTGGGATGAATTTTGCGACTGGTATATAGAGATCGCGAAGGTCCGCACGTATAAAAAAGACGCGGATCTGGCATCCGCGAACGCCGCCCTGTGGACCTTGAGGACGGTGCTGGCGCAGGCGCTGAAGCTGCTGCACCCGTTCATGCCGTTTATAACGGAGGAGATATATTGCACGCTGCAGAGCGAGGAGGAGACAATCATGCTCTCTGAATGGCCGGTTTACCGCGATGACCGGCATTTTCCCGAGGAGGAGGCCGCGATAGAGCATTGCAAGGACCTGGTCAAGGCCGTGCGCAACGTCCGCAACGGCATGGACGTGCCGCCCTCCCGCAAGGCGAAGCTCGTCATCGTCTCGGAACGGGATGAGATACGTTCCGTGTTCGAGGCGAACGAGGAGGTTTATGTAAACCTCGCGTACACGAACGGGATTTCCATTCAGCCCGATAAGGCCGGCGTCGGCGATGACGCGGTGTCGGTCGTGATACCGGGCGCGGTCGTATATCTGCCGCTGGAGGATCTGGTGGATCTCGAAAAGGAGAAGGAGCGCCTGCTAAAGGAAAAGGAACGCCTCGAAAAGGAACTCGCCAGATCCAGGGGGATGCTCGGCAACGCGAACTTCATCGGCAGGGCGCCCGAGGAGAAGATCCGGGCGGAGCGTGACAAGCTTGCCAAATACGAGCAGATGATGGAACAGGTCTCGCAGCGCCTGGCGCAGATCTCGCCCGGAGAAAAATGTTGTGAATAACTCAACAAAAATATTTGCAAAATCCGAGGCATTGTTGTATACTTGAGGTGTTATGTAATTTGGGTGGTTTATGCGTTATTTTTTATGGGGAATTTTACAAAGGATGAGAGGAGGCGCGTTGCATGTCTTTGCCGATGCCTACCGTAAGGATCACGGAAGATCTGATGGAAGCCTATATGACGGTTCCAGTGCCGCCGATTGGAGTTACCGATGACAAATATACAGTGGATTATCTGACGGACGTGCTGCATCTGAATCATGTGAAGATCGGCATCTTGACGGAGAATCTCCAAAAGATCATCGACAGCAGGATTTACAACCGCGAGGTACTTGTGGCGCAGGGCATGGATCCGATAGACGGCGAGAATGGTTATTACGAATATCTGTTTGACACGGATCTCTCTAATAAGCCGGTCGTCAGGGAGGACGGCACGGTCGATTACAAAAATATCAAGATGATCGAGCTGGTGGAGGCCGGCCAGGATATCGCCATTTACCATCCCGCGACAGCAGGCACCAACGGTTATAATGTGGATGCCCAGTTCAGGCTGGCCAAGCATGGCGCCGAGCTGCCGCCCTTGAAGGGCAAGGGGTTCGAGCGGCTGGAGGATGGCGTCACGTACAGGGCGACTGTCGGGGGCAAGATTACCGAGCTGAACAACCGCGTGAATATCTTTCCGGTGCATGAGCTGTTCGGAGACGTTGACCTTCGTTCCGGCAACATAGAGTTCAACGGCGACGTCATAATCCATGGCAACGTGCTGGAGGGCATGAGCGTAAAGGCGACCGGCACGGTTACTGTCGACAAGGTAGTAGAATCCGCATACGTGGATGGCAAAAAGGGAGTCATCTTAAAGGGCGGCGTCCTGGGCAAGGGCGGCTCCAAGATTCGTTCCAAGGGACCCATCACCGCCCAGTTTTTCGAATATGCGGACGTGGAGACCGACGGGGATATAGAGGCTGATTCCTTCCTCGACTGCAACGTCTACGCCGGCGGCAGGATCAAGCTCACTGGCAAGAAGGGATGCATAGTCGGAGGGACCACGCATGCGGTTCGCGGTATCGAGGCCAAGGAGATTGGCAACGCGAAGGGAGCCAATACGACTGTCTCGGTAGGAGTTCATCAGAACACGTTTACGAGGATCGCGAGGATCGAGCATGAATCGGCTGATGACGAAAAGCAGCTGCAGCGTATCGAGGAGGGCCTTATCCAGTTCGAGACGATAATGCGCCAGAAAGGGCTCTCGTTCCGCGAGGATCCGAGGCGTATGGCGCTCGTGAAGGAAAAGGTGCGGCTGTCCGCGCTGATTGCCGGACGCAAGGAAGAGATGGAGAGCCTGAACCAGATCGTGGCTGCCGGCAGCGGCGCCTGCGTGCAGGTCTTAAAGGGTGTATATCCCGGCACGCGGGTATGGGTGCACGACCAGAACGTCCAGGTGAAGGAGATGCAGCGGACGGTCGAGTTCAAGCTATATATGGGGCATATCGGCATGTTTAACATAGGATATTCGACGCGTTGAGCATGTTTTTCTAGGACGGCAGCCGCTACTTTTGGATTCCAAAGTAGCGGTCTGTCTTTTCTTTACTCTTTTTTCGGAGGATATTATGATTAATTTTGAAGAGGAACTGAAACATTTTCAGCCAAGCGATGAGATCGAGAACGTGGAGATCGAGATTTACGAGCACGATATAACGGACATGACGGATATCATGCAGCAGATGATGGCCGAGCTGAAGAGGAGATGACATGGAATGCTATAATTGCGGGATCGTTTTGGGGCGCGAGGAAGTCTGCCCGAATTGCGGCGCGGATCTGCGGATATACCGCAAGTTCGTGGGCATCTCCAACTACCTGTACAACCAGGCGCTGGCAAAGGCGCGGGGGAGGGATCTGTCAGGCGCCATATCCGATTTGCGCCTGGCCCTGCAATACAACAAGGTAAATACTAACGCCAGGAATCTGCTCGGGCTCATATACTACGAGATGGGCGAGGGCGTGGCGGCCGTGCGCGAGTGGCTGATCAGCAAGGGATTCCAGGAGCAGGAGAATGCGGCGTCCGGCTATCTGGAGCAGACCCGGCGCAATCCCGGGGAAAAGGAGAAAATAAACCAGCGGGCGCGCAAATATAATCAGGCATTGTCTTATTGCAGGCAGGGCAGCCTGGACCTGGCCGTGATCCAGTTGAAAAAGATCGTCTCCTCGAGCGGCAATTTCGTGCGGGGATGGCAGCTCCTGGCTCTGATATATATCCACCAGGGCGAGCTGGAGCAGGCCCGCAAGGCCCTTCGCAAGGCGGAGGCTGTCGATAACGGCAATCCGACTACGGCGCGCTACCTCAAGGAAGTGGCCGAGCAGGCCAGGCAGGGCGGCGGCAAAAAGGCGAAAAAATCTCAGGCAGTCTCCTACCAGAACGGCAACGACACGATTATCCAGCCTAAGCTGCGCAGGGATGTCGGTTTCTGGGGGATGGCGGCAAACCTGCTGGTTGGCGTGGCGGTCGGCGTTGCGCTCACATGGTATCTTGTCGTTCCCGGGATGCGCAGGCAGGCGCAGGACGACGCGTCGGCGGCTGTGGCGGCGGCCGATGATACGATAGCGGATAAGAATCAGCAGATTAAGGCATTGGAGGATCAGATAGACGCGCTGAATCAGGACGTGGAGGCCGCGCAGGGAGACGTGGCGGACCGCGACGCGTCGGCGGCTGCCAGCGAGGCGCTGCTCTCGGCATATGACGCTTATATCAGCAATGACATTGAGAAGGCGGGAGACTCTTTGGAACTCGTCGACGAGAAACTGCTCTCATCCAATGGCAGGAAGATTATCAAGACGCTGAGGGAGCAGGTCGACAGCCAGTACCTGGCCGACGCGTATGGCGCCGGGATGGAGGATTACAACGCCGGCAGGAACGAGGAGGCCATAGAGCAGCTGGAAAAAGTCGTGGCGCTGGACGAGAAGTACGAGGAGGGAAACGCGCTCTATACGCTGGCGCAGGCCTATCGCAAGACGGAGGACTGGCAGAACGCTTTTGATGCCTATTCTAAAGTGCAGGAGCTTTTCCCGGACTCTAGGATAGCCTACAGCTCGCGCATCTACGCGGGGCAGATCGAGGACTCCCTGGATCAGGAGTGAGAGGAGGGACGCGCATGCCATTTACGATAGTACGCCAGGATATCACCAGGATGAAGGTCGACGCCATAGTCAATGCCGCGAACACGGAGCTTTTGATGGGCGGAGGCGTATGCGGCGCGATATTCCTTGCCGCGGGCGCGGAGGAGATGCAGGCAGCCTGCGACGCCGCAGCCCCCATACAGACCGGATATGCCGCGATAACGCCGGGGTTCAAGCTTCCCGCGAAATATGTCATCCACGCGGCAGGCCCGGTATATGACCCGTCCAGGAAAGCCGAATGCGAGAGGCTGCTGCGTTCGGCCTACACGGAATCGCTGAAGCTGGCGGCAGAGAACGGCTGCTCCAGCATCGCTTTTCCGCTTATATCGAGCGGCATATACGGATATCCCAAGGCGGAGGCGCTGCAGGCGGCGACCGATGCCATCAGGGATTATCTTGACGAAGACGACATGGACGTATATCTGGCAGTGTTCGACAAGGCGTCCTTTGCCGTCAGCGGGCATCTTATGGGCGAGGTGGCCGCGTACATAGATGAAAATTATGTCGACGCCCACGAGATGCCGCGCGGCATCCTGCTGGACGTGGAGCGGGAGGCGATAACCGGGATCCGTCCGGCCGCGGCGCATTTTGCCGGGACCGTGCCGGAATCCGCGCACGCGGACCTTGCATCTTCATCTTTAGAGGAGCTGGTGGATCACCTGGACGAGCCCTTTTCCGCCACGCTGATGAAGCTGATCGACGCCAAGGGCAAAAAGGATGCCGAGGTCTATAAAAAGGCAAACATAGACCGGAAGCTGTTTTCGAAGATACGCTCGATCAAGGGATATACCCCGAAAAAACCGACGATCCTCGCCCTCGCGGTAGCGCTGGAGCTGACGCTGGAGGAGACGGACGACCTGTTAGAACGCGCTGGCTACGCGCTCTCGCATGCCAGCAAATTCGACGTCATCGTGGAATATTTTATCGTCAGCGGGAAATATGATATCTACCAGATAAACGAGGTTTTGTTCGAATACGACCAGCCGCTGCTGGGCGGATGATTTGTCGCTTTGCAAGCGACCATGCGGCCTCCTGTTTTTGATTTAATGTTACTATTCACAGCTGTTTCAGATAAAGGAACTGGCTCTCCGAGCTTGCTCGGAAGAGACAGGGACTTTATCTGAAGCGCCTGCGAAGCAGAAACTCCGCCCACATGAGCAAAACGCACGCCGCGAAGCGGGGTGCAAAAGCTGCATAGCAGCGGGTTTTGCGAATGCAGGGCGGAGGGCTGTGAATAGTAACGATTTAATAATATCATCAAAAAACAGGAGGTCATTTATCATGAAAAACAATCTTACAGAACTTGTATTTATCCTTGACAGGAGCGGATCCATGTCCGGTTTGGAAAAGGACACGATCGGAGGCTTCAATTCCATGCTCGAGAAGCAGAAGAAAATGGACGGAGAGTGCCGTATCACGACCGTGCTTTTTGACAACAATTACAAGCTGCTCCACGACCGCATCGACATTAAGGCCGTAGGACCCATGACAGAAAAGGAATATTACGTCGGGGGTTCTACCGCGCTCCTCGACGCTATAGGCGCTACGATAGACAAGATAGCGTCGGTGCAGAAAAATACTGCGGAGGAATACCGCGCTGATAAGGTAATGTTCGTCATCATCACCGATGGCGAGGAGAATTCCAGCCGTGAATATTCCCTCGAAAAGATTCGCAAGATGATCGGGCGCGAAAAGAAAAAATACGGCTGGGAATTCATTTTCCTAGGCGCGAACATCGATGCCGTGGAGGCCGCATCCCGCTTCGGCATAAGCGCGGACCGCGCGGCGGATTATGTTCCGGACGCCGAGGGGACGAGGCTTAATTTCCAGACCATGTCGGAAGTCGTGGGGTCCTATCGCGCGACCGGGATTGTGCAGGGCGCGTCGCTAGATGCCATCAGAAAAGACATGAAAAAGAGGGGCGGCCGCAAATAATTACAAAATTAGTGACAATCCGTGAAAAGTGTGTTAATATATGCGATGTGAACACTCATGCCCAGTAGGCGGGGTATGAAATGTCAGGGTTCCGTAGGAGCCCTGACACTACATGAATGAAAGCCGATTGCTCCGTGCCTACGGCACTCACGCAATCGACGGCGGTATTCGCAAATCGCGCCGCTCTCTACGTTCGCGCCGCTTTTTTGCTCATACCACCTTGCCCGTCAAATGTCCATGCAGCCTTGCAAGCAAGCTTGCCGTCTGCATGGCCGCTTGACGGGGCTTTCATAGTATATATTTTGCAAGGAGGCGTGATTATGTCAAACCCCTATTACCACGATTTCACGAAGCGCATCGCATATATGGGAGCGGCGCGCGGCGATAAAGCCCGCGACGTATGGCCATGCGTCTCGTAGAACTGGCGCGGGACGCGGATCCCGCCGATACGGGTGAATTGCAGACGGAGCTGCGCGAGCTGTCGCCGGAGCTCGGGGATATCCTGGATTCCGAGGCGTTCTCATTCCTGAAGGGGCAGGAGCGGCATCGTTATACGGATGCATACGACCACAGCGTGAGGACCGCCTGGCTCGCGATGCGGCTTGCAGAATCAAACGGGCTTGACGCGGTGTCCGCCGCAAAGACCGCGCTTCTGCACGATTTTTGCGACCGGGAGAGCACTGATATAGACGTTTCGCGCACACGCGGATCCTACTTTTTCTTCCATCCGTTCGCGGCGGCGCGGAATGCCGAGGCGTATTTCGGAGTCACGAAGCGCGAGAAGCGGGCGATTCGTTCGCACATGTTCCCCGGTTTTATAATACCGCCGACATCGAGGCTGGGATGGGCGGTGGTCCGGGCTGACAAGGTGGCTACATACTACGAGTTCCACTATCTCCCGCGGTGAAGCCGGACGTTTCCTGCATGACTTCATTCCAGGAGAGGCTTCGCGATGAGGATGGCTCAAGCGTCAAGGAGGATAAAGATATGTCAAAGGTGTATTTCACTTCCGATATCAGCGCGGAGGGCATGATGAAAGTATACAAGGCTTTGGACTGGAAGCCGAAGGGGAAAGTCGCGGTGAAGCTGTCCACCGGGGAGCCGCCTGCGAGCAATTATCTGCGTCCGGAACTGATTGAAGACGTAGTGCGGGCCGTGGATGGGACGATAGTGGAGTGCAATACGGCATATGGCGGCTCGCGCGCGGAAACCGCGATGCACTACCAGGTCGCGGAGGATCACGGATTTACTGCGATTGCCGGTTTTCAGATTCTCGATGAAGATGGCTCCATGACGCTTCCGGTAGCGGGCGGCAGCGTACTGAAGGAAAATTATGTCGGCGCGGCGTTTGCGGATTACGATTCATGCCTCGTGCTGTCGCATTTCAAAGGCCATGCCATGGCCGGATACGGCGGGGCGATCAAAAATATCTCCATCGGGCTGGCATCCAGCGAGGGCAAGAGCTGGATACACAGCGGCGGGACCAGCAAGACGGACACCTGGAGCGGAGAGCAGGATGCTTTTTTGGAGGCAATGGCCGAGGCTGGAAAATCCGTCTCCGACTATCTCGGCAGCGGGGAGCGGATTGCGTACATTAATGTTATGAACCGCCTCTCTATTGACTGTGACTGCGATGGCCATCCCGCCGAGCCGGATATGCACGACATAGGGATTTTGGCATCATCAGATCCGGTCGCGCTGGATCAGGCCTGCGTCGACCTGGTATATGAGCAGAAGGACGGCGACGGGGCTTCCCTTGTAGAGCGCATCGAATCGCGCAATGGCCTGCTCACGTTGGAACACGCGGAGAGAGTCGGGCTTGGCAGCCGCGAGTATGATTTGGTGAATATTGACGGAGGCGGGATAAATTGAAAAGAAATAAGAAAATGATTGCCGCGGCTCTCGTCATAGTATTGATAGCCGTTATTGCCATTGTCATTATATTTTTGTCGGGGAAAAATGCGAAATCAGATCAAAATAATAATGAGATAAGCCTTGAGGCGAAAGCTGCAGGGGGGACGAAATAGAGTTAAACATCGCTAATAATAGCGGAGATACGGTTACGTGCGGACTCGAATATGAAATTCAAGTATTAAAAGGAACCTCGTGGGATGATTGTACTAATGAAACGGCATTTGACGCCGTGGGAATTGAGATCCTGCCGGATGAATCGTATATTCAAAATATCCCGATAGTCAATGCGGATATAGGCAATGGCGAAACGTACAGGATAAAAAAGGTCGTAGGGGAACATGAGTATTATTCAAATGAATTTATTATAGAATAGTGCATCTGTTTAGAACCGGCGGGGGCGGCACAGGAAACTGTTCCGACCCCGCCGGTGTTTGTAGAATTGATAGCCTTACAGCAGGCTATAATGAGAAAAAGTATTACGCTGCATGGAGGGATATGCACATGCCCAGGACGGTAGCGATCGGAGAAGAATTTTTCAAGGTTCTCAGGGAGAAAAATTATTTTTACATTGACAAAACAGATTTCATACGGCAGTGGTGGGATGGCGGCTCAAAAGTGACCGCGATCATGCGCCCGCGCCGGTTCGGGAAGACACTGGCCATGGACATGGCGGAGTGCTTCTTCTCAACGAAATATGCGGGCAGGGGAG
>CAYVFF010000016.1:0-53285 GCA_964450965.1 uncultured Eubacterium sp.
GCTATGCCGGCGATGATGTCCCGCACCTCTCCCTCGCATCTATCGTACCTGTCTCTTGCGAACTCCATGCTTTCGATAAGCGCCCCGACCGCATCGCACATTTTCTGCGCATTGTCATGGTCGATGCCGAACTGCCGTTTGAATTCATCATTCGCCGGGCCGTCCCACATGGCGTCGAGCTCTGCAACGTCGTCGAACATCATCCCCAGCTGATTCCTCGCGCTTTCCAGCGCCTCGCGCAGCTCACATATGTCGCTTTCCAGCGTCGCCGTGTCAACCGTTATCTCTTGAAATCTCATATCTCCTCCTGTCCGCCGCCGGATTATAGCTGGCAGGCCGTATTCGGATTTACACCAGGATCAGGCTGTGTCCGTTCTGTATCCCTTCTTCGGCGAGCGTCATATCCTTTGACAAAATCTTCTTTAAATCGGAGGAACACAGCATCAAAGAGCCTATATCGCCTACTATTCTGCTATGCTCCTTCTGCCCTACCAGTTCCCCGATCTCCTCCGCGATGACGGCAATCCTCTCATCCTCGTCCAGTTGGAAATCATATACGTTCCCGACTGCCGGCACGTAGATATCGACCAATATCATAATGCTTCACCCTCCATTCGCTGCCGCGGCGAATCAGCCTTTCATCAGCGGCACCACGACCTTTCGCACGTCCTCGTCGTCGTTCGACGGGAGCATTCCGATGCCCGGCTTCTGCGACTTGCCCTGCTCGGCATATGGCACGTAGTCAAAATTGAATATTCTCTGTCCCGCCACGTTCCCTCCGAAGTGGATCCCCGTCCTGTATCTGACGAAATAGTCGTATATCTTTATTCCCGCGACTTTCGTAGCGTCCTCGGGGGAAAGGCACGCCGCCCAGAATACGTTATGCAGCGCGCCTTTGTCGAGAAGGTTCTCTACGAACGGCGCCGCCTTCTGGCCGGGGTCCGCCGGATGCATGATATGCGTGACGAAATCCGCGAGGTTCGCTATAAAAATGAACTTTGCGGCATATTCCCTCATGCTGATATAAAGCTCCTCGTCTGACATACCAGACTGGATATTGGCCCGCTTTTTCAAGTTCCTCTCCTTAAAATCCGGAAGGAGGTCCGAGAAGTAGCCGAATGCCTTCGCATCGTCGTCGATGAGGGAGACTCCCTCCATCCCCGCGAACGGCGCGAACTCGCCGCCGAAATCGAACACCGCCGCCTGCGCGCCCCTCATCAGGGCAGACTGCAGCATTACCTTCAATAGGTTCGTCTTCCCGCTCCTCGATTTGCCGGTGATAAGGTAGCAATATGTCCTGCTCAAGTCTACGCCGTAGATTGACGCATTCTTCATGTTGTAGCCTATGGCAAGATGCCTGTCGTCCCGGTTCATCCTGACGACATCCTCAAGCTTCGCATATTCCGGCCATATAGGATGCTCCGGTATCTCCGGGATAGGCCTTGCCCGTTTCCCCGTCCATCTCTGCGACATGGCAGCAGCGAGCCTTTCTATCTGCTCCATCCGCGCGAAATCATCCGCGGACTTGAATGCGAGCGCGGTCTGGAATTCCAGCAGGCGTTCGCCGACCCGCGCTAAGCCCCTGCCCTTGGTGTTCACCTCTGGCAGCGTCTCGATATGCGTGGTGCGCATGGCGTCGCTATACTGATATTTGTCACTCATCTCAAGGCAGACGACGGTGCGCAGGTTGTCTCCTATCCGCGCTGGTATCTCGGACGCGCCAAAGCCTCCCGCAGTAATCACGAGGAAAATCCCGTAATTTACGCCGTCCTTCGACAGCTGCAGGATTATGTCCTCGTAGACGTTATTGGTCTTATTCTTAAAATTAGAATAATTGTCTATCACGAGTATGATCGCGGGCAGCGCTATGCCGTTTACCCGGACGTACTGGCTATAATTGCCTCCCTTGAACAGCTCCTTTCGCTCGTCTAAAACCGACCCCAGCATATTGAAAAATTTCGCCAGCTTTTCGTCATCGTTTTCATACATCACGCCGCCGACATGCGGCATCTTCTCAAAAGCGGACAGCATTTTCGCGCTAAAGTCAATCGCGTAGATATTGACGTCGGAGGGCGTGTACTTGGCGACGAGCGCAAAAATAAATGTCTGCAAAAACGTGCTCTTGCCGCTGGCCGACATGCCGATTACGGCGTGGTGCCCATTCTGCGACAGGTTTATAGTGAGCGTTTCCTGGGCCTGGTTTACCGGGTCGTCGTACAGCCCGATGAGGACTTCTATATTCCAATCCACGCCCGCCCGCTTCCAGCCGTCGCCGTCAAAATAGTCCTCCTGGCTGTATCCCGGTAATTGCTGAAGATAAAGCGTTGCCGGCAATACCGGCAGCCACAGCTGCAGGTTATGCGTATAGCCGTTCGCCCTCGCTACCCCCGCCAGGTATTCCACCATCGCGTCCAGCTGCGTTTTTTCTTTCCTCTCGGGGAGCTTTAGCTTTCTCTCCTCGGCAAACAGCAGGACATCCTCCGCCCCGGGCTGTTTATTTCCCGCTGCCGCCGCGCCCGCGGCTGCCGCGATCAGATCCTTGACGCGCTGCGCGTTATACTCGTTATATGGAAAATCGATTTTTTCCCTCTCAAGCAACGCGAACACGTCCTTGATGTACGCTCCAAGCGCAGCCCCGTCGTCGAGCAGCCTCCCATAGGAATATCCGTCGGGCATCCTCGCTTCGGACAAGAGGGACAGCAGTCGGGCGATCCAGTTTCTCTTTAAAACCGCAGCCTGCTTCATCTTTAGCCTGTTGCCTACGAGCGCGGCCTTTCCGGTCGTTGAGACCATGAGGGCCACGTCCGATTTCATGCTGCCGTTTTCGTCATCATACGGTGCCCCGCTGAATCCCGACTGGAACAGTTCGAACAGCTCGTCATTCCCGACCTGCATATAGCAGCGGCCGGCCTGCGTGATATATGCGGCATCGGGCCTGTGCAGCATGTCGTTGCTGTCCTGCCGGTCCTGGACGCGCAGGCACAGGCGGAATTTTGAGTTGCTCCAAATATTGTCGTCCACAGTGCCGCTGGGCTTCTGCGTCGCCAGGATGAGATGGACGCCAAGGCTTCGGCCGACCTGCGCCACGCTGATGAGCTCGCGCATAAAATCCGGCTCCTCCCGCTTTAATTCCGCGAACTCGTCTATGATGATGAACATATGCGGAACCGGTATTTTTGCCTCGTTATTTTTATAAAGCCTCGTATAGAGGTTGATGTTGTTCACGCCATGCTCGTTAAAGATCCTCTGCCTGCGGTTGTTCTCGCTCTTTATGGAAACCATCGCCCGCTTCACCTGGTTTCCGGAGAGGTTCGAGATCTGCCCTATCATATGCGGCAGCCCGTTGAACAGGTTCGCCATGCCGCCGCCCTTGTAGTCGATAATAAAAAATCCGACATCGTCGGGGCTGAAATTCAATGCCAGCGACAATATGTACGTCTGCAGCGTCTCGCTCTTTCCGGAACCCGTGGTGCCGGCAATCAGGCCGTGCGGCCCGTGATATTTTTCGTGGATATCGAGATAAAGGCCGCTGCCGCCCGCCTTCTGGCCAATCAGCGCCTTCATGCTGTCATAGGTCCTGTTTTTTCGCCATCTTTTTAATACGTCCAGCTCCTCCAGCCTGCGCACGCCATACATATCCAGAAACGTCAGCGACGACGGGATGTCGCCGCCAGACTGTGTCTCATGCACGCGTATGCCGGCCAGCGTCCTAGCGAGCGTCTCGAGCTGCCGGTTCGAAATGGCATCGAACACGACTGGCTTCCTGTCCTCCATATCATCTTCCACACCATACATTCCGCGAAAAGCTTCGTCGTTCTGGATGATATATTCGCACTCGTTGGGCAGATTCTCATAATTGTCCGTCAAAATGACTGTCGTGACGTCGCGATTGCCCTCGTCCGTGATATATTTTGTAATGAGCTCGCCCTCCAGCAGCTCCGGATGCGAGAGGAATATGACAAATTGCGGCAGCGGCAGCTTATCCTTCCTCCCGGCGGAATGCTCCCTGTTCTCTGCCCTCGTCCTGAGAATCGTCGTCAGCTCGAATAGCACGTCGCCCGCCTCGACGCTGTTTTTCGCTATATACCGCGTCTTCCTGTCGTCAGACCATACGTGGGGCAGCCAGCGCATATACTCCCACTCGTCCGCGCTATCCTCGTCCTCGTCGTAGATGAATGCCAGCTTGACGTCCGTGTAGCAATTCGACGCGGCAAGCTGAGCCACGAGGCCGTGCATTACCTCGACCGCGCCTTTTTTCTTGGGCCCGCCGACTATGCCGATCATGCGGTGCTCCTTTAGGTCGACGCACAGCGGCACGTCTTGCAATTCCTTGAAGCTATCCCTTATCATGGCGGGCTTTTCCGCCAGGGAATCATTTATCAGGGTAAAACGTTCCTTAGGTATGTCGACCCGTACCTGGAATGGCATATTGCCCTTTCCCAGCCTGTGGCTGAGGAAGTCCTCATGGTTCGAGTTGCGGTTCCACAATACCGGAGTGTCCGCGTTGTATCCGCAGCATTCCCCGGCGGACACATACATCTCGTTCAAGCTGCGTATATTTTTTTCATATTTTTCTTTTATCAGGTTCGAGCATTTTACGAGATATTCGCCATAAGCCTCGAAACGGTGCATCTCCTCCTCGCGGTTTCTTTTTTTATCAATATGCAGATTTATAAGCGTCCAGATCGCGCCTATCAGCGCGGAGGATACCGCCGTGATAAGCCCGGTATACATAAACGCGCTCCTTGAACCGCCGGCCGCGCGGGAGCTGAATATCGACATAATGCAGCCTAGAAGCATCGGCAGGGCCATCGTCATGGACGGGCCTATAACCAATCCGAGCGGTTTTTTCTGTAACGGCTTTGGCTGCGGCGGCGCCTCGATCTCTACCACGTCGTCCTCTATCTTATGAATCTGCCGCGGGGAGCGGTGAAAAAGCGCCTTTTGCGGCGCGATGGCGGAATGGCCGGACGCGTTGCCCCGGCCCTGCGGCTCACGATAATGGACAAATTTTGCGGGCCTTGCCTTATATTCCCCTTTTTTTGAATTGACCGCCAGAACGTCGCCAAGGCATACCAGGCTAAGGCCGAACAGGTTTATGCAATCGCCGAATACGAGCTGCCTGGATCCGACGATCCGCTTTGAATTGACGAAGACGCCGTTCGAGCTCTTATCCTCGATGACGAGCTGTGAGGACTGCCTGCGTATCACGGCGTGTTCGCCTGAGATAAGGTTGCGCGTGTTGTATACGATGTCGCACGCGTCGTTCCTGCCGATGCGGATCTCGGAAACACCCCTGATATCGAATTTTTCATAGACGTTGAATGAATCCGCCGATTCATCTGCCATTATGGAAATATATTCATTCCCGCGCCAGACTAGCGTCAGCAGATCCCCGTCCCTTATCCCGGTGTCGAAATATTCCTTGTGGCTAAGCGTGTTCTCAATCCGGTAGTCATCGGATGGCAGAAAACGCCAGCTGTTTTCGATGACCTCCATCTTGATATCCACGTCTTTTTCCAGTGAAAAAATATCCGCGTCTAAAATAATAGAATGCTCGGCATTATTTACCGCCGGCAGCAGAAATTCCTGAAATGCCTTTTTGCTATAAATCGAAAGAACAAAGCCCATTATTTCATCCTCCGGCCTATTTGCTTATTGTAATCTCATAAGAGGCTTTTCCTAATATGATAATGTCGTTCGTGAGCAGGCGCACCCCGTTCTGGCCTACGATCGCCCTCTCCTTTTTCCTGCGGATAATAGTCCGGTTCTCTCCGCCGAGGCTGCGGACATATACCTTGTCCCCCGCCGAAAAAATCTCGCACTGCCTGGGAGAAACGCCCTCCGCCATGACCGTTATGTCATTCCCCTGCAGGTCGCTGCCAATCTTTATACCCTTGGCGGGGTTGAGCATAAATTTTCTCGTGGAAAGCTCCGTCCGCTCGACGAGCTGCACCATCATATGCCTCCCCGCGCCGCCATCAGGCCCGCCGTCCGTCCTCACATTCCCTGATGGCTTGCTGTAATCCACGTCATAAGGAGTGTGGACCTCTTTCAAGCCGCCGCCCGCATGGCTGTTAAGAATGACGCTGTTGAGATTCTCATCCCGCAGCTTGTCCTCGGCGGCACGCCTGAAGTCCTTGTTTTTTACACCGCGCCGGATCAGAGCCCTAATGATGAATACGGACGCGATTATCAATGCTGCCCCCGCGGCGGCTATTAGCGCCGCCTTGTGCCGCTGCAAGGCACTGATGATTAGTTCCATGCCGTCACCTGCCATAGCGAGACTTTTTCGTATAATAAGCGGTTCTACGAAAAGAGAGCCGCGTTCCGCGCGGCAGCGAAGGCCGGCCCGCATTTGACCATTTATCTGACTGCAAATAACTCGGAAAGGCGGTTCATATTCTCCGCTTTCATCTCCATAGTAGGATGGACGTAGAGGTCCATGGTAATGGCCACGCTAGAATGCCCCAGGATTTCGCTCAGGCTCTTTACGTCAAATCCCGACTCGATGCAGCGCGTCGCAAAAGTATGCCTCGTCACATGAAAGTTCGTCTCGGGGATATCACAGGCCGCAAGCGCGCGCTTGAAATGGTTTTCCATAGTCCGAGGCTCGACGTAGCGCCCGGATTCGCCAGTGAGCAGGAATGCTCCAGGCACATAGTATCCGGCGAGCAGGTTCATCAGGCCATCCGGCAGAGGAATGGTACGTTTAGCGCAGGCGCTCTTCGGCTCGGAGATGACGATCCTCGTTTTCCTGCCGGCAGCCCCGTTCGACCTCAGACGCAGCATCGTCTTGCTGACGCGTAGGCTTTTCTCCCGCAGATCGATATCGTCCCATGTAAGAGCGCATAATTCTCCGACGCGCAGCCCGGTGAACAGGCAGAGAATTATCCCTAGACCAGGAAGGCTCATATCATCCAGCAGATATCGTATGAGCCGCCTCTCCTCCGCGATGCTCAGGACGCTGATGCTGCGGCATCCCCGCTTTAGGCTGGCCGGCCTGGCAGAAAAAGATACTTTGTAATTTTGCCGGATCGCGTAGTCCCGTATCCCGTTCATTTCAGTCAAAATCTCGGATACCGTCGATGCGGAGAGGCCCTGCCGCTTCGCGCCGCCATTCAACAGCAGTTCGTTAGCGAAACAGGCTATCTGGCGGTCCGTGATATCCTCTAAAGCCATTTCCCCAAACTCCGGCAGGATATAGCAGCGGAACAGATCCTCGTACTTCCTGAGCGATGATTCTTTCAACGTGGCGGCCGATTCCGCCAGCCATTGCCTGCCCGTCGCGGCAAACCCTGCCGTATTTTCCGCGGAGCCCGCCTCCTCTGCGAGCCTTTGCTTTGCGGCGTCAAGCTTTTCCCTCGCCTCGTGGTAGCTTCTGGCATAGACCGAGCCATATGCCGTCTTCCCGTTAATTGTACCTTTGGCATACCGCCCCTCCCAGCGGCCGTCCTTCCTCTTGTAGATGTTGCTTCCAGTTCTAGGCATTTCTTCTTCCTCCCTCTGACCATTATTTTGACGGCTAACAAATTCTCCATTCGCCCGGAACGGCCGCGAAAATCGGCAAAATTGCCCAAATGCGCCGCTCTACGCTGCCGCAAGCGGCGCATATCGCCCCGCCTGGGCATGAAAAGACGCGGGACGCCCCGGTGTCTTCAGATTTTTTTGTTAGTTATTGACAAATTTTAGAATAGAATATATAATCGTGGATAGTGTTTTGAGATTTTATGAATCGTAGAACCGCTTATTCTACGCTATCTGCAGACTTTCTCATCATTTGAATCTAATCGGGCAGCAAAGATCTTGCCCCTGCCCGCCGCTTCGTGGGTCGCGCATAAAAGAGAGCCGCGCCAAAGGTTCAATCCTTTGACGCGGCTTTTTTGAACCGTGACATCCTGGCAAGTCGGAAGACGGCAAGCCCGGCCTCCTCATCAAGGTACTCGGGGCGCGAGAAGCGGAATAATCCGCGGGCTTTCATTTATGGTGTTGCCCCTCTTGCGGGGCATGGAAGTTTTATCTGTATTTCTCCTGCTGCGCTGCGATAAGCGCCTCGTCGTCGAAATAGTTGATCTTCATCGCGGCGCGAACCTTTGACAGCGTGTCAGCCGCGACTTCCCTGGCCTCGGCCGTGCCTTTTTTGAGAATCTCGTATACGCCGGGGATATCCTTTTCCCAATATGCCCTGCGCTCGCGTATCGGTGCCAGCTGGGACTGCATGACCTGGTTTAGGAATTTCTTCACCTTGACGTCGCCCAGGCCGCCGCGCTTATAATGCGCCTCCAACTCCTCTATACCGGCATATTCCGGCAGGAACTCGGCGAAATGCTCAGGCCGCGCGAACGCCTCCAGATAGATGAATACCGGGTTGCCGTCGACGTTCCCCGGATCGGATATCTTCAGATGGCCCGGGTCGGTATACATGGACATTATCTTTTCCCGCACCTCCTCCTCCGAATCCGCGAGATAGATGCAGTTGCCCAGCGATTTGCTCATCTTCGCCTTGCCGTCTATTCCCGGCAGGCGCATGCAAGCCTGGTTTTCCGGCAGCATAATCTGCGGCATTGTCAGCGTCTCGCCATAAATGCTGTTGAATTTATGCACGATCTCGCGGCACTGCTCCAGCATGGGCATCTGGTCCTCGCCGGTCGGGACGGCGGTCGCCTGAAAGGCCGTGATGTCAGCCGCCTGGCTGATCGGATAGGTGAAAAATCCCACCGGGATGCTGGTCTCGAATCCCCGCATCTGGATCTCGGCTTTCACTGTCGGATTGCGCTGGAGCCGCGATACCGTCACGAGGTTCATATAATAAAAACTAAGCTCGGTAAGCTCCGGTATCATCGACTGGATGAGGATCGTGGTTTTCTCCGGATCCAGGCCGACCGAGAGATAGTCCAGCGCCACCTCGATGATGTTTTCGCGCACCCGCTCCGGATGGTCGGCGTTATCGGTCAGAGCCTGGGCGTCCGCGATCATGATATATATTTTGTCGAATTCTCCGGAATCCTGCAGCTCCACCCTGCGGCGCAGGGATCCGGCATAGTGCCCTACGTGGAGCCGCCCGGTCGGGCGGTCTCCCGTCAAAATGATTTTCGCCATTGTCCCTATTCCTTCCTGAATGTATATGTCAATCCCTGTCCGGCGCGTCCGCCAGGGATTTTTTATAATCAGCCATCTCGCGGCGGAGCCAGTCGAGCCATTCCTCGAAGCCCTCCCCGGTCTTCGCGGAAAGGAAGATGACCCTCGCCCCGGGATTCAGCCGATGGATGCGCTCCACGACCGCCTCCTCGTCAAAGCCGTCGAAGATGCAAAGCGCGTCGCATTTATTTATCAGAACGACGTTGCTGACGGTAAACATCAGCGGATATTTCAACGGCTTGTCGTCGCCCTCCGGCACGGAGAGAATCATGGCGTTTTTCGTGCTGCCGGTATCAAATTCCGCCGGGCAGACGAGATTGCCCACGTTTTCCAGAAATACCAGATCCAGGTCCGACGCTCCCAGCTCCCGTATGCCCTGGCGCGTCATGTCCGCGTCCAGATGGCACATGCCGCCGGTATGTATCTGGATAGTGCGCGCGCCGGTCTCCTGAATCGCCCGCGCGTCCACGTCGGAGTCGATATCGGCCTCCATCACCCCGATCCGCATCTCCCTGCCAAGCTCGCGTATCGTACGCTTTATGACCTCCGTCTTTCCTGCTCCGGGCGAGGACATGAGGTTCAATAGAAAAGTTCCCCCGGCCCTCAGCTCTCCACGAAGGCGTTCCGCGTCCGCGTCATTGTCCTCGAAAATGCTGCGTTTCACCTCTATAATCCGATAATTCTCCATAAAATCCCTCCAGAAAAGCATAGCTCCGCGGCATTGAACGGTATTAGTATACTCCTCTTTTATGAGTTATGCAAAAATTTTCGATTGGGCAGGGGATATTTTGCCCCTGCTCGCCGCGCGGCCCGCGTGCCTACTGGCATCCCTGCTCGCGGGCATTGCCTAAAAAGGCGCCCGGCAGAATCCGGGCGCCTTTTCTTTATCTCGTCATTTTTTGCGATCCTTGATGATAGCGAAAACGCTCTGAAGTACTATGAAGAAGCAGAGCAGGATGGCCGTCAGGATGTTCGGCCAGGAGCTGGCCAGCTTGCCATTCATCTGCACTATCGACCGGATGGTCCCGTTTATCAGCACTCCGACGAAAGAGCCCAGCACATTCCCGACGCCGCCAGTCAGCAGCGTGCCGCCTATAACGGCGGACGATATCGCATCCATCTCCATGCCGGTCGCCTGCTGCACGCTGGCCGACATCGTATTCATGCAATAGCAGATGCCGCCGATGGAACATAGCACGGAGCTTAGCACGTACGCCATCATCTTCGTGCGCTTCACGTTAAGGCCCATCATCGCGGCGGACTGCTCGCTGCCGCCGACCGCGTAGAGCGACCGCCCGAACTTCGTGTAGCGCAGCATCAGGAAGATGAGTATCAGCACGAGGAAGGCTATGACCACGCCGATGCCAAAATAAGGCATTATGACCTCTCCACGGCGGTTCGCCACCCCGCCGAACGGAAGATATATGCGGAAGTTCGCCCAGTCATAAAATGTCTGGCTGACATCCGCCGTGATGGAAAGCTGGTCGGTGGAGATGACCGCAGCCATGCCCCTGGCGAAGAACATTCCAGCCATCGACACGATAAACGGCTGGATGTTCAGGTATCCCACGCAAAATCCCTGCACCATGCCGAATACCAGTCCGACCAGCAGCACAAGGGCGCACATGCCGGGCGCCCCGATGCCCCAGTTGGCCATGCCGAACGAGAGCATCATGCAGTCCAGCGCCACCAGGGATCCGACCGAGATGTCGATGCCTCCGGTAAGCATCACGCAGGTCATGCCGCAGGTCACGCAGATCAGGCCCGCGTTGCTGCGCAATATGTTCAAAAATGTCTGCAGATTCGTAAATCCTTTGCTGCCGTAGGCGATGCAGCCCGCCGCATACAGCACGATAAACAAAACGACCGTGATGCACAACAATAACGTGTTGCTGTTCATCTTTTTAGTTTTTTTGTTTTTCATACGTTCGCTACCCCCTTCTTGCCACTGATCTTGCGGAAGAACGCGCGGACAGGCGGCGCCTGGACCGCAACGATCAAGATGACCACGACCGCCTTGAATACCGGGGTGACCGCCGCGGACACGCCCATGTTATACATCGTCGTCGTTATAGCCTGGATCGTATACGCGCCGATTATAGAGCCAATCAGGTTGAACTTGCCGCCGCCAAGGCTGTTGCCGCCCAGCGCCACGGCGAGGATCGCGTCCAGTTCGTAATTCAGCCCGATGTTGTTCGAATCCGCGCTCGTTATGCGGCTCGCGCCCACTATTCCGGCGACGCCCGCGAAGAATCCGCACAGGACGTAGCACAGGAAAATGATGCGCTGCGAATTCAGGCCGGCTATGCGGCTCGCCTTTTTATTGATGCCCACGGACTGGACATATAGCCCCAGAGCCGTTTTTTTCAAGACGAGCATGGTCACGATGACGCATACCGCCGCTATGATGATGGGAGTCGGGATGATGCCGACGTAGCCGCCTATCACGGCAAACTGGTCGTTGCGGACATAGACGATCAGGTCGTTGCAGAGCAGCAGCCCTATGGCGCGGGCCGCGGACCATAGTATAAGCGTCGCGACCATCGGCTGTATATTCAGCTTCGCCACCAGAAACCCGTTAAACATTCCGCAGACGCAGCCCATCAAAAGGCCCGCCAGCACGCCGACTATGAGCGGCACCGCCAGCTCGGTAGCCTGGGGAGCCGCCGCGCCGGCCAGGAGTACGCAGCAGACCGACGCGCAAAGGCTCATGACAGATCCGACGGAAATATCCGTTCCGGCGGATGAGGACACGACGAGCGTCATGCCGATAGCCAATATAGCGATCTCGCTGCCCCTGTTCAATATATTGATGAGCCTCCCCTGCAGCATCCCATTAGTGATGGACACGGCGAAAAAATTGTAAAACGGGACCCCCTGCATCACGTCGTATATGACGTTCGCGCACAGCACCAGAAACATACAGAATATCGGAAGAAACAACTGGCTCTTCGTGATTTTTTTCAACTTACTCATCCTTAGCACCTCCCGCTATCGCATTCATGACGCGATCCTGCGTCAGCTCGCCGTCCAACTCGCCGACCTTCTCGCCATCGCGCAATACGGCCATCCGGTTGCAGGTACGCAGCATCTCCTCGATCTCGGACGAAATGAACATGATGCTCTTCCCCTCTCCGGCAAGCTGGATGATCAGCTTCTGGATCTCGGTCTTCGTCCCGACGTCGATACCGCGCGTCGGCTCGTCCAGAATAAGAAAATCGGGATCTGTCGCCAGCCACCGCGCCAGTATCGCCTTCTGCTGGTTTCCGCCGGAGAGCTGCGCGATCGGCGTCTCCCGGCTCGCGGTCTTAATCTGTACGGCATCGATGTAATGGTCGGCAATCTCCTCCTGCTTCGCGCGGGGGAGCTGTCGGAACATGCCGCGCTTCGCCTGGAGCGCCAGGATGATATTCTCGCGCACAGACAGGTCGCCGATTATGCCCTCCGCCTTGCGGTCGTCCGGGAGCATGCCCATGCCAAGGTTCATGGCGTCAATCGGCTGGTTTACCTTCACCTGCTTTCCCGCCACCTTGAGCGTCCCGGTGTTCGCCTTGTCAGCGCCGTATATGACGCGGGCCAGCTCGCTTCGGCCGGAACCCAGCAGTCCAGTGAGGCCTATCACCTCGCCTTTGTGGATATCCAGATCGAACGGCTTGATCGTCCCATGGTGGCTCAATCCGCGGGCCTCGATCTCGCACGGGGCGTCCTTGTCCACCGTAAAGCCCTCGGGCTTGATAGACGCCAGGTCGTCGAAATCCTTCCCCATCATCGCGGCGACCAGCTTTACCCTCGGCAGGTCCGCCACTGGATATTCCCCGACCAGCGTGCCGTTGCGCAGCACCGTGATGCGGTCGCATACGGCATATACCTGCTCCAGGAAATGGGTGACGAACACGATCCCGACCCCCTGCGACTTCAGCTGGCGCATCATCTTGAAGAGCTTTTCGACCTCGCTGTCATCCAATGACGACGTCGGCTCATCCAGGATCAGCACCTTGCATTTCATATCTACAGCCCTCGCGATCGCGATCATCTGCTGGATCGCCAGGGAATAATTCTCCAGATTCTGCGTCACGTCCACCTTGATATCGAGCCGCTTCGTCAACTCCTCCGCTTTGCCGACCATAGCGCGGCGGTCAATCGTATGCAGCGGCGTCAGCGGCTCGCGGCCTATGTAGAGGTTCTCCGCCACGCTCAAGTTCGGGCAGAGGTTTACCTCCTGGTATACCGTAGAAATCCCGATTTTCTGCGCGTCGAGCGTGGAATGGTTTTTCACCGGCCCGTCTACTCCGTCCAGACGGATCTCGCCCTCGTCAAAATCGTTGATGCCGGTCAGGCATTTAATAAGCGTCGACTTGCCCGCGCCGTTTTCGCCCATCAGGGCGTGTATCTCCCCCTTGCGCAAGGTAAAGTCGACGTTGTCCAGGGCCTTCACGCCCGGGAATATCATGCTGATACCGCGCATCGTCAATACAACGTTATCCTGCATCTGCCTTCTCCTCCTCTGAAATAATTCGGGAGGTTCCCGGGATACCCCGGGGACCTCCCTCTCTTAAATCCGTATCTGATTGGTTCAAAAGCTTAAGCGCCGACAGCGCCCGGCATCAGTACGCGCGGTTTGCGAGAACCTCGTCGGTCACATAGACGATCGGCTGCTCCTCTCCGTTCACGGTGATGGAAGAAACGATGTCCTCTGCCGCCAGCCAGGCCTCCTCCATGTAGATCTCCTTCTCGGGAGTCTGGCCCTCGTCGATCAGCTTGATGACGGCGTCGACTGCCGGAGCCGCCAACGGATTGCACTCGAACGTAGCGTTGAGCTTGCCGTTCTTGGTCATCTCGACCGCGGGCTTGTTGGAATCAAATGAGACGATGATGACGTCGCCGTCAACGCCATAGGTAACGCCGGCGTTGTCCATGGCGGTCATGGCCCCGTACGCCTCGTTGTCGTTCTGGCAGATGACCACGTTAAACTTGCCCGCATAGCTCTGGCAGTAGGACTCCATGACTTCCTGTCCGCCCGCCTCGGTGAAATCTCCGTCCTGAGAATCCAGTATAGTCCATCCCTCCCGGTCCGCTATCTCCTTAAATCCTTCGGTACGCCCGATGGTCGCGGACGCGCCTGTGGAACCTTCGATAACGAGCGCGTTAATCTCGCTGATGCCCTTAGCCTCGGCGTATGCCGCAAGCCACTCGCCGCAAGCCAGGCCCTCGGTCTTGAAATCCGACCCTACCCAGGACACATATTTGTCGGAATCATCGATGGTACGGTCGATGACGACTACCGGGATACCGGCGTCCTCGCACTCGGTCAGCACCGAATCCCAGCCGGTGGAAACGATCGGGTCAATAATGATGTAGTCCATGCCCTGCTGGATGAAGTTACGCACCGCCTCCAGCTGCGCGGCAGAATCGTTGTCGCAGTCCACGAACGACAGCTTATAGCCATTCTCCTCCGAGAAAACGTCCTGTGCCGACTGCGTGGAAGCGGTACGCCAGTCGGATTCATGCCCGACCTGCGCGAAACCCACGTTGATCAGGTCGCCCGACGCGCCTGCATCCCCGGTATCTGCAGCGGCGTCTCCGCTATCGCCGGCATCCGAAGCGGTATCTCCGGTATCTGCGGCGGCGTCCCCGCTATCGCCGGCATCCGTAGCGGTATCCCCGGCATCGGCTGCGGCATCCCCGCTATCGCCTGAATCTCCGCCGCCGCCACAGCCCGCGAGAAGGGCCGCCGCCATCGTGGCAGCTAACAAACTTGCTACTACTTTCTTTTTCATTGTCTTTTTCCTCCTTTGTTTCTCACATTTATGAGATGGAAAAGTGAAGTTTTACAAGGCAAGCCCTGCGACTATTATTATAAATTCTTGAATGATGGATTTCAACAAAAATTTATATTTTATCTGTGTTTTTTTGTGTTATTTTACCGAAAAGCGATATTTCGTCGTGGACGCGTAAGCCTCGCCGGGAGAGAGGAACGGCTGCTTGAAATTCCTCTCGTTGGCGGAATTCGGGAAATATTGCGTCTCCAGGCAGAACCCCTGCCGTTTGGCGTAGGCCGCGCCGCCCTTCCCCGACTGTCCGCCGACGAAATTGCCGGAATAAAACTGGATACCCACGCAATCCGTGTAGACTTCCATCTGGATCCCCGACCTGGCGGAAAAGGCGCGGGCGGCCAGCCTGAGGCTCCCGTCGGCACCGTCGATGGCATAATTACTGTCATATCCGCCGCCATATGCCAGCTGGTCGAAATCGGCGCCGATCCGCGCTCCGATGGCCGTCATCTCCCTAAAATCCATCGGCGTGCCGCCGACGTCAGCCAGTTCGCCCGTCGGTATCGACTCGGAATCGGCGACCGGTGTATAGCGCGACGCCATGATCTGCAGCTCCTGTCCCTCTATGCTGCCGCTGTCATGCCCGTCCAGATTGAAATAGGCATGGTTGGTAAAATTGGCCACCGTCTTCTTGTCAGCGACGGCCCCGTATTCCAATACGAGCTCTCCCTCGTCTGTCAGTGTATATGTGATGGACGCGTCCATGTTTCCCGGAAATCCCTGGTTGCCATCCGGATCCCGGAGCGTCAGCTTGACATGGGCTTCGTCCGCCTCCGCCACGTTCCAGACGGCAGAATGGAATCCCCTGGACCCGCTGTGCAGGTTGTTGCCGTTCTCATTTTCCTCCAGGCGGTATTCCACGCCGTCTATCACGAACTTCGCGCCGGCGATACGGTTGCCGTTGCGGCCTATAACCGCTCCTAAATACCCGCGGACGTTCTGATAATCCTCCGCAGTATCATATCCCAGCAGCACGTCCCTTATGTTGCCGTCCCGGTCGGGAACGCGCAGGGCGCGCAGCGCGGCGCCGATAGTCACGATGTCCGCCTCCATGTTGCGGGCATTCCTTATCGTGTACATCTCCACCGCGGTACCGTCTTTAGTTGATCCAAATGCAGACTTTGACATACTTCCTCCTTCTTTAGCCTTGCCCGTAATAGGCATTTTCCCCATGTTTCCTGTAAAAATGCTTTTCCTTGATGTTGTCCGGGGCGGTCTGGACTCTTGGGTCTACCTGCTCTGTCAGGCGCGCCATCTTCGCGACCTCCTCCAGTACTACGGCGTTGTGCACCGCCTCCGCCGCGTCCTTTCCCCATGCGAACGGGCCGTGGTTCTTGCAGAGGACCGCCGGCGTGTAGACGGGATTGATCCCCCGCGACTCGAAAGTCTCGATGATGACGACTCCGGTATTTTTCTCATATGCCTCCTCGATCTCCCCGGTCGTCAGATTCCTCGCGCAGGGAATCGGACCCAGAAAATAATCCGCGTGGGTCGTCCCGTATAGCGGGATGTCCCTGCCGGCCTGCGCCCAGGCGACCGCCTCGGGGGAATGGGTATGCACGATGCCGCCAATCCCGGAGTATTTCTTATACAGCTCGATATGCGTGGCCGTATCCGACGAGGGCTTGTATTTTCCCTCGATTTTATTACCTGCCAGATCCATCACCACCATGTCGTCGGGGCAAAGCGCGTCATAATCCACCCCGCTGGGCTTTATGACAAAATATCCCGTCTCCGCGTCGCGGCCGCTGACGTTGCCCCAGGTATAGGTGATAAGCCCCCTGCGCGGCAGCTCCATGTTCGCCTCGTAGACTTCTTTCTTTAATTGTTCTAACATAAGACCTCCCTTTCCAGGCGGCCGCGCAAAGCCGGACGCCGCCACAGCGCGGGCCGCGCATGGCTAGCCCCGCTCCATCTCCGATAGGACGCGCTCATATATGCCGTCCGCATCCAGCTTATACTTATGCAGCAGCTCCTTAGCGGGGCCGGACTCTCCGAACACGTCGTTCATGCCGATCCTGGTCACTTTCGTGGGGCAGGCCTCGCTCAGGCACTCGCATACGGCGGCTCCCAGGCCGCCTATGACGGAATGCTCCTCCACCGTGAATACCCGCCCGGTCTTTTCGGCGGCCGCGACGACCAGCTCCCGGTCCAGCGGCTTTATAGTATGGATGTTCAGCACCTGTGCGTCGACGCCGTCGCCAGCCAGTCGTTCCGCCGCAGACAGAGCCTCGCTGACGCACAGCCCGGTCGCGATAATCGTGCAATCCCTTCCGTCCCGCAATTCCACGCCCTTCCCAATCTCGAACTGATAATCCGGCCCGTCGTTTATTACGGGTACCGCAAGGCGCCCGAAACGCAGGTAGACCGGGCCCTCGTATTCATAAGCTGCGCGGACCGCGGCCCTAGCCTCGACGTCATCGCTCGGGTTGATGACGACCATGCCCGGGATCGCGCGCATCAAGGCGATATCCTCGTTGCATTGGTGCGATGCGCCGTCCTCGCCGACCGATATCCCGGCGTGGGTCGCGCCAATCTTCACGTTCAGGTGCGGATAGCCTATGGAATTGCGTACCTGTTCGAACGACCGCCCGGACGCGAACATAGCGAAAGTGCTGACGAACGGAACGAACCCGCATGTGGACAGGCCGGCCGCGATGCCGGTCATATTCGCCTCCGCGATACCGCAGTCCACGTGCCTCTCCGGAAATGCCTTTTTGAATACGCCGGTCTTCGTGGCTGCCGCGAGATCGGCATCCAGCACTATCAGGTTTTCATGCTCTTTTCCCAGCTCGACCAGCGCATTGCCATAGCTTTCCCTGGTCGCAATCTTCTTTACTTCTGGCACAGCGCTTCACCTACCTTTCTCAAATCCTCCATCGCTATGGCATACTCCTCGTCGTTCGGCGCCTTGCCATGCCATCCGACTGAGTTCTCCATATAGGAAACGTCCTTGCCCTTGAGCGTGTGGGCGATTATCGCGGTAGGCATGCCCTTCGTGTCCCTGGCCTCGCCGAAACCCGCCCTGATCTCATCGAAATCATTTCCATTGATGTTGACGACGTGGAAATTGAACGCCTCGAATTTTTTGTCAATAGGATTGGGCGAGCATACCTCGTCGATAGGGCCGTCGATCTGCAGATTGTTGTTGTCGATAATCACGCACAGATTGTCCAGCTTGCGGAATCCCGCGAACATCGCGGCCTCCCAGATCTGGCCCTCCTCGATCTCGCCGTCGCCGCAGAGGACGTATACCCTGTAATCCTTTTTATTCATCTTTCCGCCCAGCGCCATGCCGCAGGCGGCTGACAGGCCCTGTCCCAGCGAGCCGGAGGACATATCGACTCCCGGGATGTGCTTCATGTCGGGATGCCCCTGCAAGTATGATCCAGTATGGCGCAGCGTCAGCAGATCCTCCACCGGAAAATATCCCCTGTTCGCGAGCGCGGAATAGAGGCCCGGAGCCGTATGCCCCTTTGAGAGGACGAAGCGGTCGCGGTCAGGATCCGACGGATTTTTCGGATCTATATTCATCTCCTCGAAGTAGAGATAGGTAAAAATATCCGCCGCCGACAAAGACCCGCCGGGATGTCCGGCCTTCGCGGCGTGGACTCCCTCTATAATGCCCTTGCGAACTTCTACGGCGGTTTTCTGGAGTTCGAGATTCGTCATTGTTTTTTCCCTTCCTAAAAATAATGTTTATTCGCCGAATACAGCCTTGTAATCTTTCTGGAATTTCTCGATGCCCTGCGTTGTCAGGGGATGCCTGGTCATCTGCTCTATAACGCTATAGGGTATGGTCGCGATATGCGCCCCGGCCAGCGCACAGTCCGTCACATGGATCGGATTGCGGATGGATGCCGCGATTATCTCGGTCTTCAGGCCGTAATTGTTAAATATCCGCACGATATCCTCGATCAGGCTGACGCCGGGCTGGTTGATGTCGTCGAGCCTGCCAAGGAACGGAGATACGTATGTCGCGCCGGCGCGGGCCGCCAGAAGCGCCTGGTTCGCGGAAAATACGAGCGTCACGTTCGTCTTGACGCCCTCGGAGCTAAGGACCTTGACCGCCTTCAATCCATCAACCGTCATCGGGATCTTTACGACCATGTTCTTATGAATCTTCGCGATCTCGCGGCCCTCCGCGATCATTCCCTCGGCATCCACCGTGGTCGCCTTCACCTCGCCACTGATCGGGCCGTCGACTATCTCGGTAATCTCTTTAATCACCTCGTTAAAATCGCGCCCTTCCTTCGCGATCAGCGAAGGGTTGGTGGTCACTCCGCAGATCACTCCCATATCATTCGCCTTGCGGATATCCTCTACATTTGCCGTGTCGATAAATAGTTTCATTGCTTTCCTCTCCTTATTATTTTTATTTTTTACATGGCTCCTCACGATTTCAGGCAATCGACCGCCGCCGCCTCGATTGGCAGGCCGGCCCTGTAGCGCCGTATGAACGCGTCGAAACCCGCCACGTCAGCGGGATCCGGGGCCATCTCCATCCCGGTATTTCCTGCAAAGACGCGGTCGTTCAAAAACGCGTCCAGAGGCTCATCCGGGCCTTTAGATGCCATATATAGCGCGAGCAGCGCTATGCCCCACGCGCCTCCCTCGCCGGCGGTCTCCATCACGGCGACCGGCGTGTCAAGCGCGGCTGCCAATATGCCCTGGCCTACCCCTTTTGTCTTGAACAGCCCGCCGTGGCCGTATATGCGGTCGATCCGCACCTTTTCTTCCTTTAGCAGGATATCCATGCCGCATTTTAGCGCGCCAAGCGCGGTATAGAGGTGCGCGCGCATGAAATTCGCCAGCGTGAACCTGGAATCCGGAGTGCGCGCGAACAGCGGCCGCCCTTCGGTGAAGCCGGTGATATGCTCCCCGGAAAAATAATTGTATGCCAGCAGCCCGCCGCAATCCTTATCGCCCTCCAGCGCCATGTTATATAGCTTGCCGAACAGCTCGCCCATATCCGCCTCGACGCCGAGGCATCCGGCGAATTCTTTGAAGATATTGACCCATGCGTTCAGATCCGACGTGCAGTTATTGCAATGGACCATGGCCACGGCGTCTCCCGCCGGGGTCGTCACCATGTCCAGCTCCCCGTGCAGCCGCTTCAAGCCGCGTTCCAAAACCACCATCGCAAAAACCGATGTGCCGGCGGACACGTTCCCGGTGCGTACCGCTACCGAATTGGTGGCCACCATTCCAGTCCCGGCGTCGCCCTCGGGCGGGCACATCGGCGCCCCCGGCCGCAGCGTCCCGGTCGGATCCAGCCTCCTCGCGCCCTCGGCGGTCAGCGTCCCGGCATGATCACCGGCCACCAGGACTTTCGGAAAAATGTCCCGCAGCCTGTATGGCATTCCTTTTTCGGCCAGCTTCGCGTCGAATTTATCCACCATCTCCTGGTCGTAATCGCGCGTCCCCGAATCAATCGGGAACATGCCGGCCGCCTCGCCGACTCCGACTACCTTCTCACCGGATAGCTGCCAATGGATATACCCGGCAAGCGTCGTCTGGTATTTGATCCGCTTCACATGCTCCTCGCCGTTAAGTATCGCCTGGTACAGGTGCGCCACGCTCCAGCGCTGGGGAACGTTGAAATTCAGATACGGCGTGAGCTCCTCGCAAGCCTGCCCCGTAATGGTGTTCCTCCATGTCCTGAAAGGCACCAGCAGTTCGCCATTTTCATCAAAAACCATGTAGCCGTGCATCATCGCGGAAAAGCCGACCGCCGCGAGGCTGCGGATCTCGACGCCATACCGCTCCCTCGCGTCTCTCGCGAGGTCCCTGTAACAGTCCTGCAATCCGCCCCATATCGCATCAAGGCTATATGTCCAGATGCCGCCCTCCAGCCGGTTCTCCCAGTCATGCGCCCCCGAGGCTATCGGCGTCCCCTCGCCGTCTACCAGCTCCGCCTTGATCCTGGTGGAGCCGAATTCGATGCCCAGCGCAGCCATCCCGGATTCGATTGCCTGTGCTGCATTGCCCATATGAAATACCCCCTTGTAATGTCTTTCCGGCGCGGCTTATATTCCCGGCCCGCTGCCATGTTCCATTATACAAGAAAAAATCCGGTTATCCAACAGGAATCGCAAAAAAAATGAGCGCCATCGAATTCTTTTTCTCTTCGATGACGCTCACTTTATGTCCTCTACAGTGTTCATTGGACCATACCTCTCTTTTCGTCCGTCTGCCTTCGGCCGGCCTTTCCCTCATCATCTCTCCCGGCCAACCTGCAACCCTCTCCCGACACGGCATGCCTTCCTTTCACCAGGCACATCTATCTAAAACAAAGCCATCTCTCCCGAGCCATTTCAACCGGATCCATTCGCCCGACCCTCACCTCGCGGCTCTCAGAATCCTTTCACACGAATCCTTTCCAGTTTCTCTCTCCGGCTCCACATCCCGGCTTCCATCAACCGGCTATCCCGGCCTCCCGCGCTTAGCTCCTTTTAATCTTTCACCTAACGTGTCTGTCTCGGCTGCCGGTTCAAAAACGAGTTTGAACCTACCAACAGCCCCCTTATATATCGGCTGCGCGTTCCGGCGGCAACGCCGCTATCTTCCGCTCCGGTAACGAATTGCAAGTAAATGAGGTTATTGATTCAGTTCCCTTCGGACCGTACCTCCTTCATTAGATTTTCACCAAGGTAGCTTCAAGTGTACATTGGACTGTCCTCCTAGCCTCTGTCTGCCTCGCCCAATCTGGTTCGTAATCATCTGCCCATTGGACCGTACCCCCTGTGAATGATTTTTGAGAACCGGTTCTGTGGTCTCTATTCTGTAGCCCTCTCTGTTGATGAATTAATAATAACAGGCAATTTGACGTTTGTCAACCACTTTTTTAAAAATTTTTTGATAATTTTTAAATTGTCGCAAAATTCAGACTACTCGGGACAATTCAGCATACAAATCCACGGACGGCGCGCGAACCCGCTACAATCCCTGCCCTGCCAGATAGTTTGCGAACTGCTGAGCGGTCCGCCCGGAAATGCCGCCATGGCTAAGCTCCCATTTGTTCGCCTCCGCGCGAATCTCCTCGTCCGGCATCCTGACGCCCAGCCGCCTGGCAAGCCGGATCGCGATGTCGAAATATTCCTTCTGGCTTGGCTTGGAGAAATTGATGGTCACGCCGAACCGGTGCACCAGAGAAAGTTTCTCCTCCATCGTGTCAGACTGGTGCATGCCGTTTTGCACCGTCACATCGTTCCTGTCGGACCAGTTTTCCTTGACTATGTGCCTTCTGTTGGATGTGGCATAGATAAGTATGTTGTCCGGCTTAGTCTCGACGCCGCCTTCTATGACGGCCTTCAGAAATTTATACTCGACCTCGAACTCCTCGAACGAGAGATCGTCCATGTAAATGATGAATCGGTAGTTGCGGTTCTTTATCTGCGCGATCACGTTCGAGAGGCTGGCAAACTGATGCTTGTAGATCTCGACCATGCGCAGGCCCCGATCGTAAAATTCGTTGACGATGGCTTTGATGCTTGTGGACTTGCCAGTGCCGCTGTCGCCGAAGAGCAGGACGTTGTTCGCCCGCCTGCCCTCCACGAAGGCCAGCGTGTTGTCGACGAGCTTTTTCTTCTGGATTTCGTAGCCGATAAGGTCGTCGAGGACCACCTGGTCCATGTTGTTTATCGCCTGGAACTCCACCCGCGGGCTATCCTTCGGGCAGTGGATGCGAAACGCCTTGTTCAGCCCGAACATGCCGACGCCGTAATCCCTGTAAAAGCCCGTCACGCCGTCAAAAAACCGCTCCGCGTCCTCCGCCGCCGCCAGCTGCCGGCTGAGATGGCGCACCTTCTCGCTGACATTTTTATTGTACATCAGTTCCGGTTTGCTGATAGCGTGATAGTCGCAGAGGACGCTGAAGCAGTCGATGCCGAGCGCCTCCTCTATGCCGCTGAAATCATAATGGAACAGCTCGAAAAAAGCCTGAAAATCATTTTTCGCGAAATGGTTGGCGCTCGCTCCGTTGCTGGCCCCGTTTTTCTCGCATGTGAGGCTGAACGGGTTTTCGTCCATGATCAGCACGAACGTCAGATAATTCTGCCAGAGGTTCTCGTCAAAACCGTAGTCCGTGGCTACCGTGAGTATGCGCTTGACCTGGGAATAGACCCGGGTGCGCAGCCGCGCCTTGTCCTCATCGCCGGCCTCCAGACGCGCGAATATGTCCGAGAGCTGCATCAGTATGCCATCCTCCGGCATATCGCCATACATGATAAGTCTCGATAAAATATGGTTCATGATATCACCTGTTCTGTATCGAATACGTCGGCACGATGTCCTGGATATACTCGCGTATATCGTCCGGCTCCTGCTCCACATATTCCTTCAGCCTTGCCAGCTGCGATAAAAAAAGCTCCTCGTCGAACTCGATCGGCTTTCCTATGTGGATAAGCTTGTTCTGCGTATCCTGCAGCCCCTCCTCCTCCATGAGCATCTCCTCATATAGCTTCTCGCCGGGCCTAAGCCCGGTGAACTCGATCTGGATATCCTCCCCCGGCTTGTGTCCGGAGAGAAGAATCAGGTTTTTCGCGAGATCCAGTATCTTTACCGGCTCTCCCATGTCCAGGACGAAGATCTCTCCCCCCTTGGCATAGGCGCCCGCCTGGAGCACGAGCGACACCGCCTCCGGAATCGTCATAAAATAGCGTATGACGTCCGGATGCGTCACCGTCACCGGCCCTCCCCGCTCGATCTGCTTTTTGAAGAGCGGCATCACGCTCCCGCTGCTCCCCAATACGTTGCCAAAACGCACCGCTACGAATTCAGTCTGCGACCGGTTGTTGTACGTCTGGATAATCATCTCGCACACGCGCTTGGTAGCTCCCATGATATTGGTGGGATTTACCGCCTTATCCGTGGAAATCATGACGAAACGCTTCACGCGATACTTGTCGGCGGCCTGCACGACCTTCCATGTGCCCAGCACGTTATTTTTTACCGCCTCGTTCGGGCTGTCCTCCATGAGCGGCACGTGCTTGTGCGCGGCCGCGTGGTAGACTATGTCCGGACGGTATATGCGGAATACGTCGTCCATACGCTTGGTATTGCGCACGGAGGCGATCAGAACCACGAGATCCAGGTCCGGGTAGTCCCGGATCAGCTCCTGCTGGATGGCATAGGCATTATTTTCATATATATCTATGATGACCAGCCGCCTGGGCGCGTGCGGGGCGATCTGCCGGCATAGCTCGCTGCCGATGGAGCCCCCGCCGCCCGTGACCAGAATCGTCTTGCCGGTGACATAGCCCATGATTGAATCCAGGTCCACGCTGACCGGCTCGCGGCCCAGCAGGTCGTTTACGTCCACTTCCTTTAGCTCGGAGACGCTCACCTCGCCATTAGCCAGCTGATAAATGCCGGGCAGGCGCTTGAGCTCGCAGCCGGTCTCCTTGCATATATCGACGATAGCCTTGATCTCCTTGGCAGAAGCCGACGGGATAGCGATCATGATCTCATCGACTTCCAGCGATCCGGCGCGGTCGATGATGTCGTCCCGCGTGCCTATTACCCGGACGCCGTGGATATACGTACCCTGCTTGGCCGGATCGTCGTCGATGATGCCGACCAGGTTCTTGTTCACATGCTGGCTGGTGATTATCTCCTTTATCAGGGCGCTGCCGGCGGATCCGGCTCCGATAATCATGACGTTTTTCCCCTCTCCCAGGAAGCCGGACGCCCGCCCGTACAGCGTGCGCGCGAGCCGGTAGAAAAAGCGTCCCGCGATCGTAAATGCCAGCAGAAAGCCGCCAAACAGCATGTAATAGCTGCGCGGCAGCGGATACTCCTGTTCGCGGTGGTTGAGCAATATCAAGACCATGTTCAATATCGCGTCCACCACGCATGCGGAGATGACGTACATCATCTCGGTGGTCCCGGCATATGTCCAGAGGCTGCTATAGAGCCGGAATACCGCGAATACCAGGAGCGTCACCAGGATGCTCGGCCATATCGTCGCCCACAGGACCGACAGATAGCGTTCCGGGACCCAGTCCGGGTGCAGGTCGAACCGCACCAGAAGCGACAGGTAGCTGGAGAGAGCCACCGCCGCGATGTCATAGCAGACAAGGAATACCTTGCGCGCCAGAACTTTTGCCCTCATCGTCATCGCCACAGCCCCTTGACCACGGCGCAGACGCGCTCCAGGTCCGCGAGATCCATCTTCGTGTCGCTAGGCAGGCACACGCCTTGCGAAAAGAGCGTGCCGGATACGGAATCGTCCGCCCCGGTCACGGCGTCGATAATGGAAAAGGCCTCGCGGCCGGCCGCCCTGCCATCGGCATCCAGCCCGATAAAATCACGGTCCGCGAACACTGGCTGCAGATGCATCGGCTTCCAGACCGGACGGCTCTCCACATCGTCCTCCGCCAGCGCCTCTATCACGTCCAGCGGGCGGACCGGAGACTCCTCCGAGAGCCGTACCGCCGTCAGCCAGCAGTTACCGCGCGTGCCAGGCCGCATCGGCATCATGGAAAGCCCGCGCAGTCCGCCCAGTTCCCGCTCATAATAGGCATAAATCTCCCTTTTTTTCTCAACGCGCTCGTCCAATACCTTTAGCTGGCCCCTGCCGATGCCCGCGACTATATTGCTCATGCGGAAATTATATCCAATCTCCTCGTGCTGATACCAGATGGCGGGCTCCCTCGACTGCGTGGACCAGAAACGCACCTTCGCGATGCGCTCTTCGGCCTCCGCCGGATCCGGCAGGTTGCAGACAAGCATCCCCCCGCCGCTCGATGTTATGATCTTGTTGCCATTAAAAGAAAAGATGCCATAGTCGCCGAACGTGCCCGCATATCTTGGCTTCCCGCCGGTGCATTCCCCCGTATAAGTGCTGCCAAGGCCCTCCGCAGCGTCCTCGATGACCGGCACTCCGTACTCAGAACAGATACGCATGATCTCGTCCAGATTCGCGACAAGGCCATAGAGATGGACGATGACGACCGCCTTGGGCAGGCGGCCGATCTCCTTATATCTTTCCAGCCCGGCCCTAAGCGCCGCCGGGGACATGTCCCAGGTCTCATAATCGCTGTCGATGAACACCGGCTCCGCGCCTACATAGACGACCGGATTGGCCGACGCGCTGAATGTCAGGGACTGGACGAACACCACGTCCCCGGGTCCGATCCCTAAAGCCATGAGTGCCATCTGGACCGCCGCAGTGCCGGAGCTTAGCGCCGCCCCCCGCCTTGCGCCGATCTTTTCTCCCAGCTCCTTTTCGAAACCGGAGACGTTCTCGCCGAGCGGCGCGATGAAGTTCTTCGCGAAGGCGTCGCGTATATATTCCATCTCATATCCCTCGTCCGACATGTGCGGCGAGGATAAAAAAATATGCTGTTTTTCTCTATTATTTTTTGTTTCCATAAGCTATTTTTCCCCTCCCAAACCTTAAATAGCATATACCTTTTCATCACGTTCCGCAACGTGAAATGAAAAGATTTTCATATCCCGGAGAAGCCGCGCTATTGACTTCTTTGCGGTTTTGAACTAACATCTCACTATAACGCGCGTCAAGGAGATAAACTATGCGAAACAATCAAAACGCGCCGCGGACCGGCGGCAAAAATATCGCGGTCGCAGGCCTAGGCTATGTAGGGATGTCGCTTTCCGTGCTGCTCGCAAGGCACAACCATGTCACGGCGGTCGACGTCGTACCCGAAAAGGCGGACATGGTGAACCGCCGCGTCTCACCGATAAAAGACGACTTAATCGAGCGTTACCTGAAAGAAGAAGACCTGGACCTGGCAGCCACGACCGATGCAAGGTCCGCCTATAAGGACGCGGACTATATCGTCATAGCCGCGCCGACCAACTACGACAGCGCCCTGAACCATTTCGACACGTCTGTCCTCGAATCCGTCATAACGCTGGCCCTTGAATCGTCCGGCGCGACGCTTGTCGTCAAATCCACGGTCCCGGTCGGCTATACCGACGCGGCCAGCAAAAAATATGATACGGACCGAATATTGTTCAGCCCGGAATTCCTGAGGGAGTCAAAGGCATTGTATGACAACCTCTATCCGAGCCGCATCATCGTCGGTACCGACAAGGACAATCCGGCCCTGTGCGGCTCCGCGCAGGAATTCGCCGCGCTGTTGAGGGACGGCGCGCTCAAGAAAGACGTCGACGTGCTGATCATGGGACGCACGGAAGCGGAGGCGGTCAAGCTCTTCGCGAACACATACCTGGCGCTGCGCGTGAGCTATTTCAACGAATTGGACACGTATGCGGAGCTAAAGGGGCTCGACACGCGGGAAATCATCCGCGGAGTATGCCTGGATCCGCGCATCGGCGATTTTTATAACAATCCCTCGTTCGGCTATGGCGGCTACTGCCTGCCAAAGGACTCCAAGCAGCTCCTGGCCAACTATTCCGACGTGCCGCAGAACATGATGTCCGCCATCGTCGAGAGCAACAGGACGCGCAAGGACTTCATCGCCGACCAGGTATTGAAAAAGGCTAATTACTACGACTATATGGATCAGTCCGCATACAGCGCGGAACGCGAAAAACGGGTCACGATCGGAGTCTACCGGCTGACTATGAAGACCAATTCGGACAATTTCCGCCAAAGCTCCATCCAGGGCATCATGAAGCGGATCAAGGCAAAGGGCGCGGACGTCGTCGTCTATGAGCCCTCGCTGCAGGACGGAGGCACGTTTTTTGGAAACCGCATCGTAAACGACCTGGCCGCCTTCAAGGAAATGAGCGACTGCATCATCGCGAACCGCTACGACTCCTCGCTGGACGATGTCGCGGACAAAGTCTACACGAGAGATCTGTTCCACTATGACTGACGCCATTTTTTGGCGGCATTTACCCCAGATATTTTTTCAACGCCTCCTCCAGCGCCTGCATGTCGATGGGCTTGGACAGGTGTTCGTTCATGCCCGCGGCCTTTGCCGCCTGTATATCCTCGACGAACGCGTTCGCCGTCATCGCGAGGATCGGGACGCGCATTGCGTCGCTCCGGTTGAGCGAGCGGATGGCCATAGCCGACTCATAGCCGTTCATGACGGGCATCTGGATATCCATCAGAATCATATTATAATAGCCGATTTCGGATGCAGAGAACATCTCGACCGCGATTTTGCCGTTTTCCGCCTCCTCCACCGTCAGGCCGGCCATCTCCAGGATCTCCCTGGCGATCTCGCGGTTCAGGTCATTATCCTCCACTAGCAGCACGCGCCGCCCTGAAAAATCCTCGCTCAGGACCGGACACGCCTCCCGTTCCTGCCCGGATGCCGCCGCGCTCCCCGCCAATGACTGGAACGTGCGCACCAGGCCTGATTTGAACACCGGCTTCGCGATGAAGGCATCCACGCCGGCCGCCCTGGCCTCGATCTCGATATCGGACCAGTCGTAAGCCGAAAAAATGATAATCGGCAGCTCGTCGCCCGTGAGGCGCTTGATCGCCTTGGCGGTCTCCAGGCCGTCCATCTCCGGCATCTTCCAATCCACTATCGCCGCATAGAACGGCCGCTCCGAGTCGATAGCCTGGCGCACCGCCTCCACGGCCTCCCGCCCGGACGTACAGCCCGTGGCTTTCATCCCTATCTCGTCGAGCATGCAGCATACGGATTCGCAAGCGTCCGCGTCGTCGTCCACGACCAGCACCGAGAGGTCCGCCAGGCCCGATGCGTCGATATCCTGCACATCCTGCAGCCGCAGATAAATAGTCACGGTAAATCTCGTCCCCTCTCCAAGCTTGCTCTCCACATCGATATGGCCGTTCATCAGCTGCACGATGCTCTGCGTGATCGCCATGCCGAGGCCCGTGCCCTGAATCTTGCTAGTGCGCAGATCCTCCGCCCGGCTGAACGGCTCGAAGATATGCTCCAGATATTCCTCGGACATGCCGATGCCGTTGTCCTCGACTATAAATTCATAGCAGCCATTGGCGTTCCCCGACATGGGCAGCTCTCTCACTGTAAAAGAAATCTCGCCTCCGTCGGGCGTATATTTGACAGCGTTGCTCATAAGGTTCAGGAAAACCTGCTGGATGCGCAGGCTGTCGCCCACCACGAATTCATGGCGAATGTCCTGGATGTGGACCTTGAGCTTATGCCCATGCTCCTTTATCTGCGGCTGGATGATAAGCAGCATGGTATTGAGCAGGTCGGAAAGGCTGAACTCCTCCGCCGCCAGAGAAATCGTGCCAGACTCTACCTTGCTCATGTCCAGCACCTCGTTGATCAGGCCGAGGAGATGGCGGCTCGAAGAGGATATCTTGCCCAGCGCGTCGCGCACGCGCTCCGGGTCGTCGGCATGCGCGGACGCGATGGCGGTCATGCCGATGATGGCATTCATCGGCGTGCGTATGTCATGCGACATCTTTGATAGAAAATCCGACTTTGCCGCGCTGGCGCGGTTCGCGGCCTCCAGGGCATCCTGCAATAGCTGCTTTTGCTCCTTCTGCTCGGCCATCTGCTTCCTGCGGATAATCCATACCACCGCCGATATGGCCGCCAGCGCCAGGATAGCGACGCCTACGATGGACAGCACCAGGCGCGCGGAATACAGCCGATCCGTAAACGTATAGCTGTCATACGCCATGTTCATATACTTGCTGACTATCGAATCGACTCTCTCCTCGGGAAGCTGGCGCACAGCCTTGTCGACGACCGTGAACATCGTGCCGGAGGTATCCGTGGAGGCCGCCAGCCCTACCTCGGCCGGCGAGCGGAAATCCTGCCATTGCACGATGTCCTCGAAACGGTCGTTCTTGCTCTGGTAATTAAACTGCAGATCGTTAATCAGCGCCGCATCCGCCCTGCCCTTGGTCACGGCCATCAGGCAGGCGCGGGCCTCGTCATAATATTTGAAACGCAGCTTGCGGCCCAGCATCTCAGAAAGCGTATCGGCCCAATACGAATATCCCTCGGGCATCGCGACCACCGGGCTGTCTATCTCGCCAAAGACGCTGTTGCGCCGTATGACGAGCATATTCGTATAATCCAGCAGGGGGGCGGTAGAGTATATATCGTCATCCATGCGGACATAGGTATCCGACGCTCCGAGAAAAAAGTCCAGCTCGCCGTTTTTGAGCAGTTCCCGCCAGTCACGGGTATTCTCCACCGGGCTAAGGACCAGGTTAAGGCCGGACTCCTCCCTTAGGGCCTCCAATATCTCGGCATAAATGCCCCTGCCGCCGTCTCCCCCAAGAAATGACAGCGGCTCGCTCTCCTCATAAAATCCTACCGTTATCTCCTGGTTGGAAACGATAAAGTCGTGCTCCTCATCGGTGAGCGCAAGCGCGTTCGTGTTATCCCCGACCAGGCAGTCGCGCATGGTAGACGCCACCAGATCCGGCTCCGTAGTGAGCAGCTGCTGCATCCCGGCATCCAGTTCGTTCAACAGCTCCTGATTGCCTTTTTTTACCGTAAAATATACCGGAGACGGCTCCAGAACCGACAGCAGCACCAGATCCGCCACACGGCTCGACGCCGTGCCTATGATCATGTCGGCAGTGCCGGAGCGCAACGCGGCGAGCTTTTCATCCATTGAGTCCAGATAGACCGGAGTATAGGAAAATCCATGCGACGCCGCGAAAGCCTTCAATGCCTGCTCGTTGGCGGAATTGCGCGACACGCCTATGCGCGCGCCGTCGTAGGCGCTATAATTTTCATAGCCGAATCCCGATGCCGGATCTGCGAATATGCCTGACGATGTATATCCCAGGACGAGCTTGGAAAAATCCATAGTCTCCGCGCGCTCGGGAAGATATGCGGTAGGAAAGATCATGTCCAGCCCGCCGTCCTCGAGCATATCCACGGCCGTTGACCAGGTGCATTCCACATATTCATACGTCCAGTCGTTCAGCTCTGCCAGCTCGTCAAGATAGTCCTTGCAATACCCCTGGGGCTTGCCATCCTCCCCGATCCTCAAAAGGTCGTTGATCCCGCAGGGAATCCTGACGATGCGCGTTCCCTGCCGTTCCGCCGCGTACGCTCCCATAGCCGGAACGCAGGAGAAAAATACCGCGGAGAGCGCGAGCATTGCCGCCGCCAGCCTTTTTTTCGACTTTCCGCGCGATCTATGATCCGATGCCATATCTTTTGCCATTTCCATACCCTCCCCAGCCAAGATTCGCGTGTCCGCGTCTCACATCATCCGCGCTCCGTTATCCGGCAGGCGCGTATCGCGGCCCTGACCTCCAGTATGCGGGACGGCGCGACAGAAAGCTCGTCTACGCCCATGCGCAGGAACGTCTCCGTCAGCGTCGTGTCAGCGGCCAGCTCTCCGCAGATGCCGGCCCACGCGCCGCCCTTGTGCGCGTTTTCTACCGTCATCTCAATCGCGCGCAGCAGCGCGGGATGGTGCGGGTCGGCATATCCGTCCAGCCTTGGGTTGCTTCTGTCCGCCGCGAGGATAAACTGCGAAAGATCATTCGTCCCGATAGAAAGAAAATCGACGTCCCGCGACAATTCCTCCGAGATCCACACGGCCGCCGGCGTCTCCACCATGACCCCCAGCTCCACATTTCCATACGGGACATGGTCGCGGTCCAATTCCTGCCGGACAATCGCGATGATTGATTTTATGCGCCGGACCTCGCTCATAGAAATAATCATCGGGAACATCAGCCCGACGCTGCCGTATCTAGCCGCGCGCAGTATGGCCTTCAGCTGGGTCTTGAAGACGTCCTGCCGCTCCAGGCACAGCCGGATCGCCCTGCGGCCCATAGCCGGATTCTCCTCATGTTCCAGATTAAAATAAGGCGCCTGTTTGTCGGCGCCGATGTCAATCGTACGTATAATGACCTTTTTGCCGTCCATGGCCTCCGCCGCGAACCGGTAGGCCGAAAACTGCTCCTCCTGCGAGGGATAAGTATCGGATTCAAGAAACAAATATTCCGTGCGGAACAGCCCTATGCCTGCCGCGTTATTCTCGATAGCCTCCGGCAGGTCGCTTACGCCGCCGATATTGGCATAGAGGCGGACCTTTTTCCCATCCCTTGTCACATCCGGCAGGTCCTTCACCTCCTGCAGCAGCATCGTCCGCTCGCGCTCCGAGCCCATCCTCTTCAAATAATATGCCACCGTCTCATCGTCCGGCTCGACATAAAGGACTCCCTTAGAACCATCTACTATGCCGAAACTCCCATCCACATCCTCGGAAAAGTCCGCGCCGGAGAGCATAGGGATATTCATAGCCCTGCAAAGAATGGCGGCATGCGAACGCGCGGACCCGCGCCTGACCGCGATGGCGGAGACGCGCGACGCGTCCAGCCCGGCCGCCTCGGACGGAGTCAAATCGTCCGCCGCGAGGATGACCGGCCAGTCGCCTCCCGGATTCGCAGGACCCTGGATATCCGCGCCGCGAAGGACCGCTATAAGGCGGTTCGTGATGTCGCGGACATCCGAGGCCTTAGTCTTCATCCCCTCGTCGTCCATAGCCTCGAAGCGTTCCGATAGACGCGCCCCGGTCTCAGATACGGCCCGCTCCGCGCTCACGGACCGCGAACGTATCATTTTTTCTACAACTCCGCTATATTCAGGATCATCCAGCATCATACAATGCACGTTAAAAATCGCGGCGACCGATCCGCCCGCCTTGGCCGAAGAACGGCCGCAAAGCTCCTCCAGCTGCCGCTTCGCATCCTCCCTGGCAAGCCGGAAGCGCTCGATCTGCCCATCCGCGTCCATTATCCGCCCGCCTTCCGGCGCGTATTCCTTCCTATGGTAGACGCAGATCCGCCCGATGGCGATACCCGGCGACGCAGGGCAGCCCGCGACGTTGCAAGTCATGCCTGGAATCCCTCGTGAAGACGGAACAGCGCGCCGTCGCATATATGCCTGCCATGCTCCATGACAAGGCTGGCCTGCAAGTCGCCATAGACGCTCTCCCCGCCATATTCGTTCGCGAGCAGGCAGAACGCGCCGATCTCCTGCTTGGTGCATTTTTCAAGATCTATCAGCAGGACGTAGCTCCCGTCCATCTCATAAAGCGAGCTGGGCGTCTTTTCAGCGGGGGGAAAAAGCCGGCAGAACTTGCAAAGCCGCTCCGGCGACCGGAACCTGACCTGGACCAGCTTTATCACGCCGTCCTCCTCCGGATCCTGATCCTGATCCGGCAGCGCAGGCAGCATATCCGCGCATTCTTCCCAGAAATCCGCCTCCTCCTCGCTCATCGCGCGGAACAGCAGCTCCAGGTTTCCATTCAGAAATATCCCCTCGACCGACATGGGGCCGCTCTTGTCAAACCCGGTCTCCATCTGGCCCTCCTGCACTAGGTATTCAAAAAATTCATAACTCTTGTCGGACCGCCGCAGGAAGTCGCTGACTTCCAGGCCGTTGGCCTTTATCTCCTCTGCCGATACGCTGCAGCGCAGCTCATAGTCTGATATTTTTTGAAAATTCATGCGGCCACCTCCCCCTGATATAACTTGTTAAATTCTCTATCCCGCCGCCCGTCGTCTTGACGGGCGTAACGCCATATTATTGTACAAAAATATTTTGAATCCGTCAATAAAAAATTGGCGGCAAAACGAACGCCGCGAAGCGGCTTTTCTCCTTTCGCGGGCCTGCGCATAAAAACGCCCCCGCTTTTCGCGGGGGCGCGCGCCGTGGCTCTTAAAAAAAGCCTCAGCTCTTTGTCGCGTACATGAAATATTTCATGCCGAATACCGTGGCATAGATGCCCGATACGTTGCTCTTGCACATATATACGTCGTTGTAGTAATAGAGCGGGATGACCGCGCCGGTATCCATCAGCATGTCCTCCGCCTGATGCATCAGCTCCACGCGCTTTCCAAAATCCGCCGTGGTGCGGATAGTATCGATCAGCTCGTCATAGGCAGTCCAGTCGGGCGCGTAATCATTGTCGTCCTTGCCGAGCTGCATATCGTTGTTTCCGGAATCGGACGTGAAGATCTCAAGCATGTTTACCGGATCGTTGTAGTCCGCCAGCCAGCCCTCGCGGCATATAGTGAAGTTGCCGTTCTTGCGGTCCTCCAGGAATACGTTCCAGTCCTCTGTCTTTATCTCAATGTCGATGCCGAGCAGCGCGAAATCCTGCTGGATAGACTCGCCGACCGCTATATGGCCGGTTCCGTCATTCGTGAGGTACGTCATTGAAATGGCGGGATCGCAGGCATACGTGCCGTCTCCATTATCGGTAAACGTATATCCTACGCTCTCCAGCATGGACTTTGCCTCTTCCAGCTCGCCGGCGCCGGTCGTCGACGCGTCATAGTACGACACATCAGCCGTCTTGAATTCGCCGCCGTTGCCGTCAGACATGCCGAGCGGAATGAACGAATCCGCGGCGACCTGCCCGGTCTGCCCTACGTTCTCGACGATAAACTGGCGGTCGATAAGCAGGTTCAAGGCCTTTCTCATGGTAGCCGCCTCCTCGACGGTCTTACCCTCGAAGATAGGGTCGTTTACATTAAAACCGACATAGTAGGTGCCCAGATTGTCTAATATGCCGAATTCCGGATTCACGCCGTTCAGCGAAGAGATCTCGTCCGTCGGCACCGTATCGATATAATCAACGTCGCCGCTGTTATATGCCGCGTAAATTGCCGTGTCGTCCGCGCTCAGCATGAAATGGAGCTCGTCCATGGTCACATTCGCCGCATCGTAATAATTCGGGTTCTTCACATAGACCATGCTCTCATCGTGATTCCATGTCTGCAGGGTATATGCTCCATTGCAGACGAATCCGGCCTCCTGGGCCCATTTGCCGGGAACGTCGCCGCCGGGGTTCGCGGCCTCGACGGATGCCTGGTGTACCGGATAGAATGTAGGGAACGCCAGAAGGTCGTTAAAATACGGGCAGGGGCTGATCAACGTAATCTCGAGCGTATAGTCGTCCGGCGTCTCGACCGCGAGCGTCCCATCGTCCTTGCGTGCAATCACATCGAATAGGTACGCGTAGTCAGCGGCCGTCGCCGGATCGATCACCCGGTTCCAGCTATATGCGATGTCCGATGCCTTGAGGTCGTCGCCGTTGCTCCATTTGGACTCGATCATGTGGATCGTATAGACAGTGCCATCGTCCGACACTTCGGGCATATCGGTCGCGAGAGCCGGCACGAGCGTGCCCGCGTCGTCATAGGTGTACAGGCCCGCGAACGAATTGACCGCGAGGCATCCGCCGTCTACGGAGCTGTTGAGCGCGGGATCCAGATAGTCCGGCTCGGACGCCAGGTTGATGCTTAGCACGTTCGACGGGGTATTCGACGCGGACGGCTCCTGAGCCTCGTCCGTCCCTCCTTCGTCCGCCGCCTCCTCGTCGGTGCTATCCGCTCCGCCTTCGGCATCTCCGCTATCTGAGGCGGCGCTATCCGCGCTGTTCGCGGCATCGGAGCCGCCGGAATCGTCCGAGCCGCCTCCGCAAGCCGTCAGGCCCGCCGCAAGGCATGCCGCGAGCATGATTGATACGATTTTCTTTTTCATACTGTTCCTCCTAACTCTAATGATATAAAAATATATGTTTAACCCGCAATGGGGAAAAACCGGATCTATCTGTTCCAGCAGGCGACATAATGCCCGCCTCCCCTGTCTGAGAGCGGCGGCATCTCCCCGGCGCATTTGTCCGTCGCATAGCGGCAGCGCGTGCGGAACGGGCAGCCGGTCGGCATCCTGAGCGGACTAGGGACGTCCCCCTCCAGGACGATGCGCTTGCTGTGCCGCGCCGTCTCAGGATCCGGGATCGGCACCGCCGACAGCAGGCTCAATGTATAGGGATGTACCGGGTTGTCGTTCAACTCGTCCGCGTCCGCTATCTCCATCATCTTGCCCAGATACATGACCGCAATGCGGTCCGATATATGATGCACGACGAGCAGGTCGTGAGCGATAAACAGGTACGCGACGCCCAGCCTGTCCTGGAGCTCCTCGAACATATTCACGACCTGCGCCTGGATCGACACGTCCAGCGCGGATACCGGCTCGTCGCAGACGATAAACTTTGGATTCACCGCGAGGGCCCTGGCTATGCCTATTCTCTGGCGCTGCCCTCCCGAAAATTCGTGCGCGTACCGCATGGCATGCTCCGCGTTCAGGCCGACCAGTTCCATCAGGCCCAGAATCTTCTCTCTGCGTTCCGCCTTGCTGCTATATAGCTTGTGCACGTCCAGCGGCTCGCCTATTATATCCTCCACGGTCATGCGCGGGTTCAGGGACGAATACGGATCCTGGAATACCATCTGCATCTGCCTGCGGTACGGCATCATGTTCACATCGACCTTTTTGCCGATGACCGGCTTGCCATCCGCGCCCATGACCTGCCTGCCGTTCTCGTCATACTGCTCGCCGCTGTCGAAAAGGACCGTCCCGTCGAATGTTATCCTGCCGGCGGTCGGCTGATACAGGCGCAGCAGAGTGCGCCCCACGGTCGTCTTGCCGCAGCCGGACTCGCCGACCAGGCCCAGCGTCTCTCCCGGGCGTATGGCAAAAGAGATATCGTCCACCGCCTTGAGCGGGATGGTATGGAATCCCTGACGCACCGGAAAATATTGCTTCAGATGCTCCACCTTGAGGAGATAGCCGTCGTCAGTCTTTTTATCATTGCCCATCTTTGCCCGCCCCCTGTGCTTCATATAATTCTTTGACGTTCATCCAGCAGCTCGCCAGATGGGAATCGCTGATCCTAAGCTCCTGCGGCTTTTCCTTGAGGCAGATCTTCATGGCAGAGTCGCAGCGCGGGCAGAACGCGCACCCATCCGGCATCTGCAGCAGGTTTATCGGCGTGCCGCCGATAGGGACCAGCTTCTCGTTCATATTGTCCGAGCGGGGGATCGAGCGCAGCAGGCCTTTAGTATATTCATGCGCGGGGCTGTAAAAAATGTCGTCCGCGGTGCCCCGCTCGCACACCCTCCCGCCGTACATGACCAGTATCTCGTCGCACATGCTCGCTATGACGCCCAGGTCGTGCGTGACCATGATGATGGCCATCCCGAGCTTCCGCTGCAGGTCCTGCATCAATTCGAGGATCTGCGCCTGGATCGTGACGTCCAGCGCGGTCGTCGGCTCGTCCGCGATCAGGATGTCGGGCTCGCAGGCCAGGGCCATCGCAATCATGACGCGCTGGCGCATCCCGCCCGATAGCTCATGCGGATACTGCTTCAGGCGGCTCTCCGGCTCGTTGACCCCGACCAGCGACAGCATCTCTACGGCGCGCGCCCTGGCCTGTTTCTTATCCTTGTCCGTATGCAGCCGGATCGCCTCGGTGAGCTGGTTGCCCACCGTGAATACCGGGTTCAGGCTCGTCATAGGGTCCTGGAAGATAATGGAACATTTCGCGCCCCTGAACTTCTGCATCTGCGCCTCGCCCCATTTGGATATGTCCTCCCCGCGGTATCTCACCTCGCCTCCGGTAATCTTTCCGGTCTCGGCCAGGATCTGCATTATGGAATATGCCGTCACCGACTTGCCGGAGCCGGACTCCCCGACTATCCCCAACGTCTTACCGGGCTCCAGGCTAAAGGAGATGCCGTTCACCGCGCGAACCTCGCCGGCATCGGTGAAAAAGCTAGTATGGAGGTCCTTTACTTCCAAAATATATTTATTCTTGTCGCCTATCATGGCCAGCCTCCTATGTCAATTTCGAATCGAACGCATCGCGCAGGCCGTCGCCCAGCAGGTTCAGCGCCAGCACGATCAGGCATATCATGACCGCGGGTATGACCAGCCGCAGCGGATAAGACTGCATGCCGGCCCTGGCGTCGTTGGCAAGGCTGCCCAGCGAGGTCAGCGGCTTGGAGACGCCGAGCCCCAGGAAGCTCAGATAGCTCTCGGTAAATATGGCGCTTGGCACCTGCAGGGCCGTCGTGATTATGATGACCGACAGGCAGTTCGGCAATATATGCCTGCACAATATCCTGCCGTTCTTCGTACCGATACACCTCGCCGCAAGCACGTACTCGTTATTTTTTATGGAAAGGATCTGGCCGCGTATGAGCCGTGCCATGCTCACCCAGTACAACAGCCCGAACACGATAAAGATCGATATCATGTTAGACCCGAGCTTGGCGAACACGGTCCCCTGAATCAGCGGCTCGAGCGTCTCGCCGAACACCACCGACAGCAGTATGATAATCAGCATGTCGGGCAGCGAATATATCACGTCCACTATGCGCATCATTATAAGGTCCACCATGCCGCCGAAATATCCGGCGATCGAACCGTAGACCAGCCCGATGATAAGCACCATGATCGCCGCCACTACCCCGACCGAGAGGCTGACCCTCGTGCCGTAGATCACGCGGATGAAATAGTCGCGGCACAAGCCGTCGGTCCCGAATATATGCGGGAAAATCTTCTCGCCTGTCTCATCCATATATTTCTGTTCCAGCTTGGAATATTCGAACGGGCCAAGGTTCGCCGCCGATTTGTCCCTCACGCCGTCCACCGAGATGATCTGATCGTAGCTGTACGGCACGATCATCGGCGCGACTATTATCAGTATCAATATAAGCGCGAGCACGACTATGCTGCCCATGGCGAGCGGGTTTTTGCGCAGGCGGCGCATGCCGTCCTTGAAAAAGGTCGTCGACTCGCCCATGACGTCCTGCTGCCTCTTCTCCTCGTCCGTCGCCCTGGCAAAGCTCGTCCCGTTAAATTTGGACAGGTCGACCTGCGCGGACAAAAACTGCCTCTTTTTAAAAGCCTGGTTGTCGTTATTCTGCATCCTGCCTGCTTCCTTCCTGAATTTTTGACTATATGCTGCCCTGGCCGTCATTCGAACGTGATTCTGGGATCGATCAGCTTGTAGGCGATATCCGTGAGCAGGTTCGCCACTACCATAAGTATCGCGAGAAAAATAGTCGTCGCCATAATCATCGTATAATCGCGGTTGACGATGCTGGTCACGAACGACGAGCCAAGGCCCCCTATAGTGAAGATGTTCTCGACCACCATGGAGCCAGTCAGGATATAGGCGACCATCGGCCCCACATATGTCACCACAGGGATCAGCGCGTTGCGCAGCGCGTGCTTGAAGATGACTTTCAGGCGGCGGACGCCCTTTGCCTTGGCGGTACGCACGTAATCCTGGCCTAGCGCGTCCAGCATGCTGGTCTTGGTCAGGCGCGTGATATATGCCATCGGATAGACCGCGAGCGCGATAATCGGCAGCAGATAATTAGGATTGTCCGACGACCAGACCGGCACCCAGTTCAATTTCAGGCAGAAGACGAGCAGCAGCAGCGTCGCCAGCACGAACGACGGCATCGCCGTGCCGAGCGTCGTGAAAAATACTATCAGCCGGTCCGGCAGGCGGTTTCTGGTCAGCGCGGCTATGCTCCCTAGCACCAGCCCGGCGACGATCGCGACGGCGGCCGCCATGCCGCCCAGCTTTGCGGAGACCTTGAACCTGGATGATATCTCGCCCCAGATATCCCGCCCGCTGTGCAGCGACACGCCCCAGTCGCCGTGGAGCAGGTTATTCATATAAAGGAGATATTGCTCGCCTACCGGCTTGTCCAGGTGATAACGCTCCTCCAGGACTTTCTGCGCCTCGGCGCTGGTCGCCTTTTCCTTGTTGAACGGCCCGCCCGGTATCATGTTCATCACGAAAAAAGTAATCGCGCTGACGATGATAATCGACGCTATCGCCAGCAAGACCCGTTTAAAAATGTATTTCGGCATCGTTCCACCCCTAGTCCCGCCCGATACTCCGGCAATATATGGCGATTGGGCAGGGCATGTCGCCCGCCCGTCGCAAAGCCCGCATAAACCGCGGGCCTGCGCATAAAAAACGAAAATGGCGCGAGACACGCACCGCCCTTGGTGCAATCCCGTACCATTCCATACGTGCCGCCTATCAAACGTTTTTTTACATATTAACCAATGATTTAGCTTTTGTCAAGCAATAAAAGAAAAAAATGAACGCCCATGCATCGCACGGGCGTTCCTTGAAAGGGGAGAGTTATGAAAATTGAAAAAGTCATTACGCGCCACTCATCGTGACAAATACAGTGTATACGATGGTTATGAACAATTCTTGTCACGAGCTTTAATATTATGTGAACTTTGCGTTTACATTTTGTTCATACTTCATGAACGTCCCCTCTTTTCCCTATCCTTATCATCAATCCGGCATCGGCGCTATGACTTTCCTATATGTCAGGACCAGGCAGATTGCGGTTATGAGGCACGACATCAGCTCCGCTATAGGAAAGCACCACCATATCAGCCTAAGGCCGCCTATCTTCGCGAGGATGTAGGCGGCCGGAATCAGCACGACTAGCTGCCTTGCCACCGAAACATAGAGGCTGTACATGCCGTTCCCTACCGCCTGGAATACCGCGCCGCCCACGATGCAGAACCACGCGATCAGGAAATGCACCGCGATGATGCGCAGCGCCGGGACGCCTATCGCGATCATATTCTCGGAGGCGTCGAAAAGCATCAGGAGCTTGTCGGGCACCGCCTCGAACGCGATGAACCCGGCCAGCATAAAGCAGGCCGCTATCAGCCATCCCCACTTGATAGTGCGCATCATCCGGCGCTTCTTTTTCGCGCCGTAATTATAGGCTATGATAGGGATAAGCCCGTTGTTCAGCCCGAACACCGGCATGAAGAAAAAGCTCTGCAGCTTGAAATATACGCCGAATACCGCCGCCGCCGTAGCCGAAAGGCCGACCAGGAGCAGGTTCATGCAATACGTCATTACAGAACCGATGGACTGCATCACTATAGAGGGCAGTCCCACCTTGTATATGTTTTTTATGATTTGCGGATCCGGCCGGAATCCCTTGAAGCTGATCTTGATGTCGTCGTTTTTTTTGATATTGTAGACAACGGCGGTAATGCCGGCCACGATCTGCCCCAGCACCGTGGCGACCGCGGCGCCGGCAACGCCCATCTTCGGGAAGCCGAGCAGCCCGAAGATCAAGATAGGATCCATTATGATATTTATGACGGCGCCGATGAGCTGGGAGATCATCGTGAAAAACGTCCGCCCCGTCGACTGCAGTATGCGCTCGAATATAAACTGCGTGTATAGCCCGAACGAGGCCACCATGACTATCGTAAGGTACTGCACGCCCAGATCCATTATCTCGGCGGGAGCGTCCCCTATCTGGCTCGCGTAGAACGGACGCACCGCCAGAATCCCGATCAGCGCGGAAACTATGTAGCTTAGAATGAACAGGAAGATGCCGTTCATCGCCGCCTTGTTGGCTCGCTCATGGTTTTTCTCGCCAAGTGATTTGGACAGGAGCGAATTGACGCCTACCGCGGTGCCTCCCCCTATGGCTATCAGCAGCGTTTGCAGCGGATAGGCGAGCGATACGGCTGTCAGGGCGTTCTCGCTGACGCGCGAGACGAAGATGCTGTCCACCACGTTATACATGGCCTGCACCAGCATGGACAGCATCATCGGCAGCGACATGTTCAGCAGCAGCCTGCCCTCGGGCATCGTGCCCATCTTGTTTTCATTGCTTATATTATCCGGCATGGAATACCTCCCTTGATATACACTCTCATGGGCGCGGCTCCGCGAGCCCCATCTGCAGGAGCCGCGCCATCTGCTCATCGTAACGTTCATCCGGATGATAGTATCTCAGCATCTGGGCGAGATGCCTTTCACGGCCGTCGGCCGGCGAAAAATCATCGAGCCACCCATGGACCAGGTCATGCAGCGCCGCGGGCCGTATGTCCGGCGGGATCTCGCGGCAGGTGATGCGGCCCAGCAGGCCGGCGGCATAATACATTTCATAGTTCCCGGTCATAATCGACGCCTCGAGATTGCATTTTATAATTACGCTCTGCCTTGCCAGCTCAATATGCATACATCCTCCTAATCGGGCAGGGAATATTTGCCCCCTGGCCGCCCCGCGGCCCGCGCCGAGGCCTGCGCACAAAAACACCCCCTGCATCGGAGGTGTTTTTGCCATATGATCTCCAATATGACTTATTTCGCGGCATTCGCGGCCTTGATGGCCTCGGTCAGCGCCGGCACTATCTTGTTCAGGTCTCCCACGATGCCATAATCAGCGACCTCGAAGATCGGCGCGTCCGCATCCTTGTTGATCGCGATGATCAGATCGGACTCTTCCATACCGGCGACGTGCTGGATAGCGCCTGAGATGCCTATCGCGAAGTAAACATTCGGCCTGACAGTCTTTCCGGTCTGCCCCACCTGATAATCCTGCGCCTTCCAGCCGTTCTCCACGACCGCGCGGGAGCAGCTCACCATGCCGCCCAGCGCTGCGGCCAGGTCGTCCAGAATCTTAAAGTTCTCCGCGCTGCCGACCCCGCGGCCGCCGGATACGAGGATCTTCGCGTCCATGATGTTCTGCACCTGGCCCACGGCCTTTACGACGTCGAGAATCTCCACATAGCGATTATTTTCGGCAAATCCGGGATTGTATTCGACGACGTTTGCCTTGGCTCCTTTTATCGGATCTATCTTCTGCATGACGCCGGGGCGGACCGTCGCCATCTGGGGGCGATGATCCGGGCAGGCAATCGTAGCTATAGTATTGCCGCCGAACGCGGGGCGGGTCATGAGCAGCTGCTTGTGCTTCTGCTCGCTCTCCTTGCCGGGCACCGGCTCAAGCGGGAAATCGCCGATATTCAATACCGTGCAGTCCGCCGTGAGGCCGGTGGCGACGCGCGCCGATACTGTAGGGCCCAGGTCGCGGCCTATCGCGGTCGCGCCGACCAGCATGATTTCAGGCTTGTATTCATTAATAACGGAGGCAAGCGCATGCGCATACGGCTCCGTGCGGTAAACTTCCAGCGCGGGATCGTCGACGACGATGACGCGGTCAGCACCATATTCCGCCAGCTGGTCGCAAAGACCCTTTACGTTCGACCCGAGCAGTACGGCGGTCACGTCTGTATCCAGATCCGCGGCAAGCTCCCTGGCCTTGCCCAGCAGCTCAAAGGCGATGGAACTGATGACATTGTCCACCTGCTGAGCATAAATAAACACGCCCTTATATTCTTCCAAACCCATTTTTTTCACCACCTTTATTAGATAACATGTTTCTCGGTTAACTTGCTCATGATATAATTCACGGACTCCGCGGGGTCAAGCTGCACCTTTTCTCCAGCGCCCTTGCGCACCTTGTCGGAAGCCTTGGCAATCTTGGTCGGAGAGCCTTGCAGGCCGATATTCGAGTCGTCCAGATCCTTCAAATCGGCCCTGCCCCACACGGTCACTTCTTTTTCGTCATAAGCATCAAAAATGCCGCCGGGAGTCATGTATCTGGGAGTGTTCAGTTCGGACAAAGCCGTGATGAGGCACGGCATCTTCGCCTTGAGCATATGATACCTGTCCTCAAACTGGCGCTTTACGATCACGCTGTCGCCCTCGACCTTGATGTCCGCCGCATACGATATTACCGGGAGTCCAAGATGCTCCGCGATCTGCGGGCCGACCTGGGCGGTATCGCCGTCGATAGCCTGGCGTCCGGTGATGACCAGGTCATACTCGAGGTTGCGAAGCGCGCCGGCGATCGTGCTGGAAGTAGCCCATGTATCCGCGCCGCCCAATACGCGGTCGGTGACGAGGATCGCCTTGTCCGCGCCCATTGCCAGCGCCTCGCGCAGGACGTCGTCCGCCTTGGGCAGGCCCATGGTCAGCACGGTCACCTCCGCGCCGGTCTGCTCTTTTATCCTTAGAGCCGCTTCCAACCCGGCCTTGTCATCCGGATTCATGATCGCGAGCATCGCCGCGCGGTCAAGGGTTCCGTCGGGATTAAACTTCACCCCGCCCTTCGTGTCGGGAACCTGTTTAATACATACTACGATTTTCATGTATTCTTTTCTCCTTCATCCTATTTTTTCACGCATGGCGCGGCTATTTCAAAAGGGCGCCGGAGATGACCATGCGCTGCACCTCGGACGTACCCTCGTAAATCTCGGTAATCTTCGCGTCACGCATCATGCGCTCCACGTCGTATTCCCTGATATATCCATATCCTCCGAAGAGCTGGACGCACTCCGTGGTCACGGCCATCGCGGTCTCCGCCGCGAACAGCTTCGCCTTTGCGGCCTCCACGGAATAAGTCTTCTGGGTCTCCTTGGCCTTGGCGGCCCTGTAAACCAAAAACTTCGCGGCCTCCACGCGCGTCGCCATGTCGGCGATCTTGAACTGCGTATTCTGCTGGGCGGCTATGGTCCTGCCGAACTGCTTGCGCTCCTTGGTATATTCAATGGTGCGGTCCAAGGCGCCCTCGGCGATGCCCAGCGCCTGCGCCGCGATGCCGATGCGGCCGCCATCCAGGGTATGCATGGCGATAGGGAATCCCCTGCCCTCGGGCCCTAGCAGCGCGTCCTTTGGAATCCTGCAATCCTCGAATATCAGCTCATATGTGGACGATCCGCGGATCCCCATCTTTTTCTCCTTCGTGCCGAATGAGAATCCCGGAGTGCCTTTCTCTACGATGAATGCGGAGAAGTTCTTTTTCTTTCGACCCTTCTTGTCCTCGGTGACGCTGGTGATGGCGATGACGATATAGACGTCCGCCACCTTGCCGTTCGTGATAAAGCACTTGGAGCCGTTGAGAACCCACTCGTCCCCGTCTAACACCGCCTTGGTCTGCGCGCCCTGCGCATCGGTGCCGGCGCCGGGCTCGGTCAGCGCGAACGCGCCGAGCTTCTCTCCCTTGGCGAGCGGAACGACGTACTTCTGCTTCTGCTCCTCGGTGCCGTATGTCAGGATCGGGTCGATGCACAGCGAAGTATGCGCGGATACGATGACGCCGGTCGTGCCGCAGACCTTGGATAATTCTTCCACGCACATGACGTATGTGAGGGGATCGCAGCCCTGCCCGCCGTATTCCTTCGGCACCGGGATGCCCATAAATCCATATTTTGCCATCTTCGCGACAGTCTCTGCCGGGAACGTCTCCGTCTCATCCGTCTCCTGCGCGAGGGGCTTTACTTCCGTCTCGGCGAACTCCTTGAATAGAGAGCGGGCCAGTTCATGCTTTTTATCTAAAGAAAAGTCCATGGTTTATACTCCTTTGAATATTGGTTTTTGTACTAAATCGCATCGACCGGGGTCTTGGTGCGGTCGGCGTTGTATACGTAGAAGCCCTTGCCGCTCTTCACGCCCAGGTTGCCGCCGCGCACCATCTTGCGGATAAGCGGGCATGCCCTGTACTTGCTATCGCCGGTCTCATTGTAGAGCACGTCCATGATGGCAAGGCAGATGTCAAGGCCGATAAAGTCGCCGAGCTCCAGGGGACCCATCGGATGGTTGGCTCCCAGCTTCATTGCTGTGTCGATGCCCTCGATGTCGGACACGCCCTCCATCTTGATGAAAGCGGCCTCGTTTATCATGGGTATAAGGATGCGGTTCACGACGAAGCCTGCGGCCTCGTTTACCTGTACTGGGGTCTTGCCGATCTCGGCGGAAATCTTTTTGATAGCATCGACTGTCTCGGCGGGAGTGTTCGCGCCGGCGATGACCTCGACTAGCTTCATGCGGTCCGCGGGATTAAAGAAATGCATCCCGATCGTCGGATGGCTGATGCCGTTGCCGATCTCCGTGATGGAGAGGGAGGACGTGTTGGAAGCGAAGATGCAGCCTTCCTTCACAATCTTGTCGAGTTCGGAAAAGGTGGTCTTTTTTACCTGCATGTCCTCGAACGCCGCCTCGACTATGAGGTCGCAGTCCTTGCAGAGGTCTTCCTTGAGTCCGGGGGTAATCTTCGCTAAGATGCCGTCGACGGATTCCTGGGTCATTTTGCCTTTCTCAACGAGGCGGGCGTATCCCTTTGCAATCTTGTCCTTGCCGCCGTCGGCCCATTCCTGCTTGATGTCGCAGAGCGCGACGATATATCCTTCTGTCTGTGCGAATGCCTTGGCGATGCCCTGGCCCATTGTGCCGGCGCCGATGATGCCTACTTTCATATGTAGTTCCTCCTTGTGAAGTGAGTGTGTTTACGGTGAAATGAATGCAAAAATACGTTTTGCAAAAGGTATGGCGTTACATAGTCCGCGTGATCCGACGCGCCCATGACAGGCATTGCGTCAGATCACGCGCCTATTTTCATCCCTCGTATTTTTCTACTATGGTCGCGCAGCCCATGCCGCCGCCGATACACAGCGTAGCGAGGCCGCGCTTGCTGTCGCGCTTCTTCATCTCGTGCAGCAGGGTGACCAGTATGCGGCAGCCGGACGCGCCCACCGGATGCCCGAGAGCGATGGCTCCGCCGTTCACGTTTACCTTGTCCATGTTGAAGTTCAAGTCGCGCGCCACGGCGATGGACTGTGCCGCGAACGCCTCGTTAGCCTCTATCAGATCCATGTCGTCGATGGTCAGGCCGGTCTTGGCGAGTACCTTCTTCGTCGCGGCCACCGGGCCGACGCCCATGATCTCGGGAGCCACGCCGGCAAGGGCGCCGGCTACCCAAGTAGCCATCGGCTTCACGCCCAGCTCTTTTGCCTTGTCCTCGCTCATCACGACGACCGCCGCCGCGCCGTCATTGATTCCGGAAGCGTTGCCCGCGGTGACGAGCCCGCCCTGCTTGCCTGACGCGCATTTCAGCTTGGCAAGGGCCTCCACGGTCGTGCCGGGGCGCGGGCCCTCGTCCTTCACGAAATCGACCGTCTCCTTTTTCACCTTGACCTGCACCGGAACGATCTCCTCGTCAAACTTGCCGGCGGCGACGGCCGCCTCGCATTTCTGCTGGCTCTTCGCGGAAAACTCGTCGAGCTCCTCGCGGGTGATGCCGTATTTATCGCATACGTTTTCTGCAGTAATCATCATGTGGTACTGGTTGAACGCGTCAGTCAGGGCGTCGTTCACCATCGTGTCGACAATGGTCGCATTGTTCATGCGGTAGCCGAAGCGTGCCTTGGTAAGCGCATAGGGAGCCATGGACATGTTCTCCATGCCGCCCGCCACGACGACGTCGGCCTGCTCAGACATGATAAGGGACGCCGCCTCGTTCACGCATTTAAGGCCGGAGCCGCATACGACGTTAAGCGTGACCGCCGGTACCTCGATCGGCAGGCCTGCCTTGATGGAAGCCTGGCGGGCAACGTTCTGGCCCTGCGCCGCCTGGATGACGCAGCCCATCAATACCTCGTCCACCTGCTCGGGCTTGATGCCGGCACGGTTAACGGCTTCCTTGATGACAATCGAACCGAGGTCTGCCGCGGGAGTGTTGCCCAGCGCCCCGCCCATCTTTCCAATCGCGGTACGGCACGCCGATACGATAACTACTTTCTTTGCCATTGTTTTTTCTCCTTTTCTTTTTTTGGCCGTAATTCTTTCTCCGTAAGAATAATACGCTTTTCCGAGCCATTGTAGCTTGATTGTAACATGAACCCGGATGGTTTGCAACCATTTTAAGCTAGTAAAATACGTGATTGCCAATCACGAGGCCATCCACGATGCCCGTATTTGTGCGGAAATAGAGGTATGGAACGGTGATGTTCCCGCCCAGCACGTGGCGCGCGGCATTTCGGCAGGTCTCGTTGGCTCCCTCGACGAGCCGCGCGGCCATGCGGCCGCTGGCGACCGGCGAAAACTGCCCGCTCTGGTAGATCACTCCAGAGACCGTATTCGGAAAGCTGTCGCTTACGACGCGGTTCATGACCACGCTGCCGACCGCGAGCTTGCCCTCGTAGGGTTCGCCGTCCGCCTCGCATTGGATAATGCATGCGAGCAGCTCCACATCGCTCTCGGACGGCTGGGAATCGTAGCCGTAGATATCATCTTCCCATATGCCGCCCGATGCGTCTCCGTCACCGGCGCCGTTGCCCGCAACGTCCTGGACATCTCCGCCGGAAACATCAACCGCGCCGCCTGATTCCTGCCCCTGCGAGGCGAGCTCCTCCTGCCTGCGCCGCTCCTCCTCTTCCTGTCTTTTGCGCTCTTCTTCCTGTCTTTTGCGCTCCTCTTCCTGACGCCGGCGCTCCTCCTCGCGCTTGCGTTCCTCCTCGGCGCGTTTTCGGGCCATCTCCTCCCGCTTGCGCTTCAGTTCCTCCTCCTCGCGGCGGATCTCGTCCATGCGCTCCTTGTCCTCGGCCGCCTTCTGCTCCTCGAGGGCCTTCTCATATTCCAGCTGCTCCGCCAGCCTGCTGTCTATGTCGTCCAATTCATTAGACGCGGCGGTCGCTGCATCATCAGCGGCCCTTAAATCGTCGCGCGCCTCGTCAATCATAGCCGACAGCTCGTCTTGCCGCATATCCTGCTCGTCCCTCAGGGCAAGCAGCTCCTCCTTCTGCCCCTCGTAGAGCGCGCGTTTCTCCTCAAGCCCCTCCAAAAGCGAACCGTATTCATCGAGCCGGTTCCTGTCATATTCCATGACCTGCGAAAAATATTCCATCCTGTTTAAAAAATCGCTCATCGAACGCGCCCCGAGCAGTATGGTCAGCGGCGAATCATCCGAATGTTCGTACATGAAACGAATCCTGGCCTTCATCTCCTCATATCCCGATGCCCGCCGTGCCTCCATCTCGGCGAGCTCCTCGCGCGTAGACAGGATCTCCTCATTTTTCGCATCGATGCGGGCCTGGATGTCCTCCATATCCTGGCGAGCCTCCTCCATATCGGCGTTGAGTCCGTCCAGCCTGCGGCCGGCCTCGCCCTGCTCCCGCTTCGCGGCGTCGAGTTTTTCCTTTGCCGCCTCGGACTTCTCCCTCAGGCTGTCAATGACGCCGCCGGTCTCGGCGAGCTTTTCATCGGTCTTGGTTTCCCCGGAGATCGTTCCCTCCTGCCCCGCTCCCCCGGCAGCCGTCGCCCCGGTCGGAACCGCCGGCGCCCAAAAAACGGCGGCGAGAACGATCGCCGCGGCCAATATGGGGAAAAAAGCTCTCTTACGTATGTTCATCTGCAACCCCTTTATCCAAATCAAACCAGACGCGAACAGTAACTAGAGTATATCACATCTTAACCCTTGCAGCATTGTTTTTTTTCTGGATATATGTTAAGATGAAAAAAAGTACCTTGTACGGAAAAATGCAAACGAGAAGGGATTGGGGCAAATGAAATTTTACAAACCTGAAGAACTGCGTGCGGGCATGCGCCTCGCAAAACAGATCTACAACAAGCAGGGCGTCCTCCTCTACGAGCGCGGGCTCGTCCTGACAGACCAGATTATCGCCAGCGTGCAGAAATTCGGCCTCCTGGGCGTGATGATCCTGGAACCCGCCGAACCGCTGCCGCCGATAACCGCGGAGGAGCAAAGATTCGAGCAGCTGCAGACCACCTACATGTTCCGCCTGCGCGACAGCCTGATCGCAATCAGCAAGGGACAGCCGGCGGACGACCTCGCGCCGCTCTTCGGCGACATCGTAGACCAGTTCGCCACGCTGAACCACAAGGTCGCCTTTTCGCAGACGATCCGCAGCTCCGAGGACTACAGCTACAAGCACTCCGTGTGCGTCGCGATACTCTCGGCTATGATCGCGCATCAGATGAACCTTTCCAGGGCGGCCATCGAGGACGTTGTCGCCGCCTCGCTGCTGTGCGACTTCGGCTATCTGTACGTGCCAAAGGAGATCATGGCGAAACGCGAGGAGGATCTGACTGACGAGGATCTCGCGGCCATCGACCAATACCGTGCGAAAGCCTACCAGCTGTTCAAAGCGGACACGAACCCGTATAACCTGCATGAGCCTGTCTTTACCGCTATGAGCGAATTCCTTAAGGTCAGCCGCAGGGAGGACCCGAAATTGGCGGCATCGCTCCTGCATCAGAGCACGAGGATTTTGATCGTCGCGGACAAATATGACCGCATGACCGCCATGAGCCTGAATTACCAGCCTGTGACGCCGGTGCATGCCCTGCGCCATCTGCTTAAAAATAGCACGCTCTACGATTCGGTCATAGTGCGCGCACTCTCGTCGGCGGTATCCATACTGCCGGTCGGGCAGTGCGTCGAGCTGACCGACAACCGCCAGGGCATGATCGTGGCGGAGACTCCGGGCGACCAGTTCCATCCGCAGGTGCTCGACTTCGCGACGAACACTATCTACGACCTGAGCAGCCCTAAGCTGCGCGGCGTGATCGAGATTACAGACTTCATGTCCTCTATGGATCAGCGCTATCCGTTCGACGAGCAGAGCATGAAGCACTTCAAAGCGGACGTGCCACTGCAGGTCCTCACGCGGCGCATTCGGACGCGCCTGGAAAAGGCGCACCGGCAAAAAGCCGCGAGGGACGCCCGCATCGCGGCGGCAAGGCTGCGCCGGCAGATATAAGAGGCTATATCGAGCGGGGGAGAATCCTTCACCCTGTCCGCCGTGTGGCATTTCTCTCGAACCTTTGCATAAAAGGGGCTGCCACGAAAATGGCAGCCCCTTTTTACTTAAAACGGCTATACATAAATAGTAACTTTATTTTTCCATCTTCCAGAAATACGCGCTGTACGGCGGCAGCTCGCTGCCCCCGCCGAAATCGTGCGTCTCCCCGGTAAGCAGATCCTCCGCAAGGCCGCATCCCGCGTCAAAATGCGCCACATAGCTCTCGCTGTCGGCATTGACGGCCACCATGACGCGCTCGTGCTCGCTCTTGCGCTCGAAGATGCACTGCTTGTTCGTGAGCAGTACCGAGCGAAAGCCTCCATAGTTCAGCGCCTCCGATCCTTTTTTCGCCCGCGCCATGGCGGCGATGGCATCGCAGAGCCCGTTCCACTCCGGCTCTTCAAAGCAGGGCCGCAGCGCGGGATCACCCTCGCTCTTGTGAGCCCTGGCTCCCCACTCGCTGCCATAGTAGACGCAGGGAATACCCGGCATGCCAAAGCAAATAGCATAAATCAGCGGCAGATGCTTTTCCTCCGCCAATATGCTCGCCACGCGGGTGACGTCATGGTTGTCAACGAACGAGAGCAGATGCCTGCCGCGGTAGAGGGTCCAGTTTTCCGGTCCGAACTGGCGCAGCAGCGAGTGGACGATCTCGAACATATTCATGCTGTTGAAGCTGGAATACAGGCCCTTGTAACATTCATAATTCGTCACGGAATGAAGCATCTCGTCGTTCATCCACTGGTTATAGTCGCCATGCAGCGTCTCGCCGACCAGGAAAAACTCGGGCTTTAACCCGTCGCAATAGCCGCGCAGCCTGCGCAGGAAATCCTTGTCCAGGCAATATGCCACATCAAGGCGCAAACCGTCGATATCGAACTCGTCGACCCAGCCCTTTATGGCGTCAAAGATGTGGCTAATGACCGCCTCGTTGCGCAGATTCAGCTTCACGAGATCGTAATTGCCCTCCCAGCCCTCGTACCACAGGCCATCGTTATAATTAGAATTGCCATCGAAACTGATGTGAAACCAATCCCTATACTGAGAATCCCAGCGTTTCTCAAGCACGTCCTGGAAAGCGAAGAAGCCCCGTCCCACATGGTTGAACACGCCGTCCAGTATGACCTTGATGCCGTTCTCATGCAGCTCATTGCATACCCGCGCAAAATCATCGTTCGTCCCCAGGCGGCAGTCAATCTTGCGGTAGTCCCTCGTGTTATAGCCATGGGTATCCGACTCGAACACCGGCGAAAAATAAATCGCGTTGACGCCTAGTTTCTTCATGTGCGGAATCCAGTCCAGCACCTTGAGTATGCGATGCTTTAACACGCCGTCGTTCTCGTAGGGCGCGCCGCAGAATCCCAATGGATAAATCTGGTAAAAAACACTCTCATATGCCCACATAACCATCTCTCCTTTTCATAAGAAAACTCCCATGCCCGGCAAGCGGGGCATGCCATGAATGATAGCCGATTGCTTCGCGCCTCGCGCTCACGCAATCCTACCCCGTATTCTACCGGATATCCGGGCTTATGTCAACAGCGCGGCGTGCCTCGCGTCCGCATAATAATAGGTACCGCAGCCGCTTCTAGCTGTTCAATTTTCTTGCGAGCTCGCCGCGTATGGCCTCGACCTGCCTTATGGCGTCGGCACACTGCCTTTTCGCGTTGCTGATCTTCGACTGGACCATCACATCCGCAACGACGCCGTCAAAGAAAAAGTCCGCGAATGTGAGGAAATCGCCGATGTGAATCGAGCTGTACCCGCTCACGTCCCGCAGCTCCTTGCTGAACTTCTGCAGGGCATATTTGGCCTCCTGCACCTCCCGCTCGGCGTTTGCCAGCTTTCCGTGCTTTACCATGGTGATAATCGTGCCGCCGCCGAACATATCCGCCAGCCCCCAGTTCCCCGCGCTGCCCAGATATTTCTGCGCGGACCGCAGATGGCGCAGCGCGTCGTCAGCCGCCGACAGCGCTTCGCATATTTCGTTACGTTCTATGTCGTTCATTAAGATTCCTCCAAACATTCTGTGTTTATATAGCCATTCGACATCTTTGGTTCGGGGTTCACCTGCCCAGCACGACGCGGCATGCCTTCTTGTAGCATCCGATCCCATACTCTAAGACGGTCTCCATCCCCTCGTCCCGGAGCTCCTCCGCGTACCTTCTCTTCCCGATCTGGTCCAGGGCGTCAAGGCAGGCCCCGTCCATATCGCTGCCGTACTTTATCTCGATCACTATCCCGACCCCCAGGTCGCCGTCATCCGGCTTCGCTATGACGTCCGCGTACCCGTCCCCGCTCTCGCGGTTCGACTTCACGCTCCAGCCGTCGTTCGCGGAAAGGATCCCGACAATCGCGCCCTGGTAGAAGTTCTCCTTCTGCTCGTCCCTCGCCATGGCGTCCCGGACGCTGATGGACCTCCGGAGGTATCTGTTTATGCATCTTTCCGCGTCCCCTGCATCGCCGTGCAGCAGCGCGGAGCATAGCCGCTCCAGCGTGCCTTTGTCTGCCTTGACGCTCTCCTTGAAATACTCCCTGATCTGCTTTGCGAACACGTCCCGGACTTCAAGGTTTGGAATCCTAAGCTCTAACGCCCCGCCGCCCGTCCTGCAATGCATGGTCAGGTAGCCGGTCGTATAGAGCAGGCTCCACAGGTTGTCGATGCTGTCGTATATCTCGGAGTAGGTGAGATCCTCGCGGACCTCCTTCTCAATCGTCCCGCCCTCCATCAGGACCTCGATCTCGCCCCTCGTCTCGTTATCCGCCATGGCGACAAATCGCTTTATCACGTCGTTGCCGCTGGTGTTGATCCAGTAGTCCTGAGGCTCCCTCATGGGGTTCGCGCGGAGCAGGTCGCAGTAGTTCAGCACGTCCCACGGGCAGTATACCTCCGCGCTGCCGAACCGGTAGCCGTCATACCATCTCTTGATTTCGTCATAATGGTCCGACAAGCCATAATACGCAAGCAGATCCCTCACTTCGGCGTCTGAAAATCCGTAATATCTGTCGCAGCGGTCATCGGTAATCGATAATACCCTTAGGTTGTTCATCCCCGTGAAGATGCTCTCCTTGGAGATGCGAAGGCACCCTGTGAGCACGGCGAGCTCGAGGCTGTCGTTCGTCTTGAGCGCGGCTC
>CAYVFF010000017.1:0-53257 GCA_964450965.1 uncultured Eubacterium sp.
CATCAAACCGTATGGTCTTGTTGACCCACTTCTTTGCCTGACGGTTGTTTCCATAGGCGATAGCAAGATCCCTCATTATCTGTACCTCCTGACTCCCGGCGTCTCCCCATACTCGAACCGTGCCTGACGTGCAAGGCGGTATGCTCTTTCGGTGGCGTACTCATCCATATCGGCGAGATAGTTGCAATCGTCGCCGAACAGTTCAAATCTGCCTCTCTTGTTGATCCCCGGATGCGCTGCAAAATAGTCTCCATCAATAGATTCAAAGTTATATGGATTCGGCCACCAGAACTTCTCCTTCGGATAGGCGTTATACGCATACCAGCCCACAAAATTGGTTATCTCATCCATGTCGAAGCCTCTGGGAATATCCCCGACCACGAGCGTTGCCGTTTTGGACTTTCCGTACTCCATCGGATTCTCTTTCCCGAGATTCACAAATCGGTTGATCTTCTCGGCATCTTTATCGCTCATACGGCCCTTGACCTCGACATAGAGATCCCCTCCGGCTCTTCCCTCAACACCGTGCAACAGGAAATCCGGCAGATAATAAAGCCCGTCACCAAGGTCATATCCTTCCGGCTCATACTCCCATTGCACCTTGCAGGCATCAAAGAAGACTGCCCACCGCGCCTCAAGCCGGGAGCGGAACCGATACCCGCGGTATTCCGTCTCGATTGCTTTCAGTTCGCTCATAACGGCTCCACCTCCTGAAACTCGCTGTTGAACCAGCGGATCGGCTGTCTGCGCTTCTTCGCCACATCAATCTCCGTCTGCATCCCAGCGGATACGGTCTCGCCCAGCACCCACAGTTCGCTGCATTTGCCGAGAAGGACAACATCCATAAAGAGCGCAAGCTCCCGCTCCGCCGGAACATCGTCATTCATGAACTGCGGGAACAGCAGGTGGGGAGCAAGGGGAATCTGCCCCTGTTCCAGGGCATATCTGCAGAACTTTCTCGTCCTTTCCGCATTTGCCTGCGTGTCACCGGACAGTGGGCTGCAGATATACACGAGCGGCCTGTATGTCCGGTCTTTGGTTTTGTCTGACATATCAACTGCCTCCTTTATAAAAATTTGCCGGGGCCACAGCCTCTAACTGGTAGCCCCGGCAGGAGGTCAAATCTGACGGTTTTGATAATTTTCTTTCAATTTTTTCTCTGCCCTCGTCAGCCACTTGGATACGATGCTTGCGTCTTTCACACCGATAGCGGCGGCATGGTCGTTCACGGAGACGCCGTCAATGCGTACTGCGATAAAGGCATCCGCCCAGTTCGGCTTCTTTACCAGAACCTTACGCACCCACTCGCAGACAGCCTCGTGACTCTCGCGGCGCTCACGATCAATTTCGTCCCTACGGAAGATGCGGTCATCCGCCACTTCGCTCATGAGCGGCTCGGAGGTATCGGCATCATCCCCGCCCTCGTCGTTTCCGGGCTGCGCTTTGCTGTACCCGCGATGACGGTAGAACTTGCGCCAGTTGTTGTACTCCGGCTTGTTGTACTTCTCGTTCCATTCGTCCTGGATCATCTTCTCCCGCTGCTCCCGGGTAAGGCCCTCACCCTCAAGCGACAGGCTGACCCACAGCTGCTCGGTTGCCTCTGCGTCCAGATCGATGGTCTGGACAGTGTTGTCGTAACGAACCTCTAATTTCATTTCTGTGTCCTTTCCGTCCTCGGGTCACCGGGCGATGGGACACAGAAAGAGCCTGCTGTCGAAGATGGCCACAGACTCCTGAAATCCGAAAATGGGCGCAGGAATCCAACGGTGGGTGCATCTTCGTTTCCGGAGCGGTCTGAAACCGCTGCCTGAACTCTCTATGCATCCCATCGTCCTTTGGCGCCTTCCCAGACTAATGAGATTTATATTTTTTGTATAAGCGCCGTAGCGCCTGATACCTTGGTTGGTGCTTCTCCTTACTACAAGTCGAAAAATTCAACCCCCAGGGAGATGCTTTCCGGTCGCTTTTCAGCTGACCTACTGTCGTTATACCATGAGAATTTTTTTGAAAACGGACACGGCATGTCCGGTCAAAAAGCCCTTTAAAACGCAAAAAAGCCGGAGTTACCTACTTGGCCAATTGGCTTAAATAGATAACTCCGGCGGTCAGTTCCTCGATTGGTTACGGGACTACTTGCGGTAGTTTCTGATTATTCTTTTGCTGCCTTTTTGATTGCGGCGTTCACCTGGTACTGCATATCTTCCCAAGAGATAGTTTCATATTTGTTTTTTTCGGTCTTGACCTCAAGCTGAACATCATCTCCGTCTATAATGACATCACAGAAACGGGGAGGTGTAGGCTTGCCGCTGCTCAGATTGCGTATTGCCTGTCTCAATGTCTGTCACATCCTAAAACTGCGCCAGCCATGTCAGGAATTCATCTGTCGTTGCTGATCCATGTGCCATTTTATCTCTCCATTCCCGAACCTCGCTTGTCAGCTTTTCAAAGTTCTCGGCAGCGGCAGCATCCTCCGGATGCCTGTTAGTCATCATCTTATACCGCATATATACCCGGCGATACTCCTTTGTAGCAGCATCATTCTTTTCCTTGTTGGCTCTCGTCACCTGGGCACCGACATCTTTGCAAGTTTTATCCTTGTTCCCCCGAAGCGGATACGAACAGTAAACTGCATCCGAACGTCCTTCCGGAACGAAGTAATGTCCGCAGTTCTTGCATTTCACGATATTGGCTTCCGTGTTGATAGCATGAGCCATATCGAAAATAAGCAAGGAGAATGAGGATTTTATTGTGTATAGTGATTCAAAGCCTTTTTCAGTCAAGATCAAACGATAATCGATATGCTGCATATCCATGTGACTGCCATACATAGCTGCGAATGCCTCGACCCCTTTGGCGTGACTCTCATCATCAGAACCGTTGCTTTCCATGATCTGATTAAACATAGCCTTTGTGACAATATACTTGTCGGCGAAAGCACAGTATGAGGTCAGAAGAATTTGCAGGACGGTATTGCCTCCTGCCTTATCGCATCCCGTACCTTCAAAAATGTACTTTTTTACGCTGTCATAAGAATTGTCAAAAAGACCTAAGTACTCCTCGACCCGGTTCTCCCTGACAGCCTTGAACCAGTCTTCGGCACTGTTCATAAATTCCAATGCGATCATCGTGCTTATGACAGGCGGAAACTCCGCATTAATTTTCTCATGGAACTGCAAAAAAGTCTCAAGATAATTGTCGGTGGAGCCTTCCTTCTCAAGTCCGTCACAGGACATAATGACATCCTTTATATCCATCGGAGTCAAACGCATATACTCACAGATAAGACCGCCGACGGGATACTCATCATCGCTTTGAGCCATAACTAATCTGTACTTGCTGCCGTCAAATATGGTGTTCAGGCCAAAGTCGATATTCAGTTCATCTTCTCTTGTTATCACTTTATGTGCCTCCATTTTTACAGGAATATTGTTAACATTCGTTTCGCTTTCCCATCCATTGATAACAATATAACACATTCCTTCTGTCCTGTCAACAATCGCAATAAAGTTTTTCGGTTGTTAACAGTCAGTTAAAAAAAATAACGCCCACCACATTGTGATGAGCGCCGCGACCGGACATGGCATGTCCGTTTTTTGCCGATATTTTTTTGAATTTTTTTAAATCTCTACTCCATACGGAGCAAGGTACTCTCTGACAGCCCAGATCGGTTCCGGATATTTTATATACAAAGCCTCACTGATCCACTGATGTTCCGGATTGACCGGGCTTAACGGGCAGCGCAGAACTTCCATGAGCTTGAAGCTGATACAGGGAGGAAGATGCATGCCAAAGCAGATAAGTGCCGCCGTTTCCACCTTCGGAGTCGTTTCCCCCTTTACCGTCCGGCTGATCGTCTTCGGGTCGCGGTCTATTGCATCGCCAAGGTCGGTATACTTCATCCCGCGCCATTTGAGCAGCAGATCCATGCACTGTTCCGGATCATCGGTCATCTGCTTACGAATGGCGAGATCCTCTTCCTGCTGTTTCTTCCGCATTGCCACCTGGCGTTCCTGCGGAGCGTTCTGGAAGCCGTTATGGTATTTCAGTTCAAAAGTGATATTGCTGTCTTCACGGTTCAAGAAACAGGCTGTGTGGTATTCCTCGCCGACTTTGCTGGTGATCTTCATATTGAAGACCAGACAGCACTCATCCATATGAGACCGTGCGTAATCCGTCAGGTCAAGCCGCCCGTCCTCATCGTACCGGACATACAGAGGCGCGTTATAGACATAATGGTTATCAACGAAAAGGTAATCGCCGCTCTCGGTCAGCTTACGAAGATCCTGATTTAAAAACCGCTCGACCGCCGCATCCTGTGCGGAAATGGAAAATGTCTGATAGACCTTCAGCGCACCCTTGCGGAAAGTATGCGGCTTGACATAGTGACCGTCAAGGTATGTATAGGTGCCGATGGCCGCGTCAAAGCCCAACTCCACAAGCCGGATCTTTGCCGCCTGCCTGGAAACGCCGAATGCTGTCTCAAGGGCAGTGATGACCTGCTCCATGACTTCGTTCTCATGTCTGGCATTGGATTCCCGCATGAAACGGGCGATGTATTCTTTCGCTTTGACTTTGAAAGGTTCAGCCGGCATCTGGATTCGCGGCGTCAGCTGATTGGCCTGTTTCTCCATCTGCTCAGTCGCGCTTTTGGCAACGGCAGACGCAGCGCCGCCGACTACCTCGCAGCTTATATTGGAGGCGTCAGCATTATACAGCTTCTCCAGTTCAAAGACTTTTCTATGCTTTACCCAGTGGACACACTCGTGGATGATCGTATTATTGACGGAACCGAGGGTGCGCAACAGATACATCTGAGGGTCAAACACGATGGTCTTGCCGGGAATAGTCATGGTGACTGTTTTGCCCTCGCTGGCATCGAACATCTCCGCCTCAGTCTCAACAAAATATATCTGACCGAACACAGATGCATCCTCGCGGATGCGCTGCCGTTTTACGGACAGCCCCAGACTATCCGCCAGGGCAAGCGGATCAACGCTCACAGGTGGCTGCCCATAAGGTGTGACTTTAAGTGCTGCGGGATAGTGTTCCTTCAGAAACTCTGTAGCGGCCTCATCAAGCTGATCGTAGGGAATAAAAGGGACAAGGGCATCAGACAGGGAGTTTGGAGGCACCTTCTTTTTACTGTACGGTTCGATTCGGATGATTCTCCAATCATCAAGACCGCAGGAGAGATCACCCTCGCAGTAAAGCCGTATCCAGGGATAGCACTGGTCGCTTTCATCATAGTGATAGTCGCCCTCTTTGACATTGATTTCCAGCTGCATCCCGACTTCAAAAGCGACACGCATTCCCGGAAGATTACGGACATACACTCTTTCGACTGTGGCATCAATCATCTCTACGGAGCCGATACGATGGATGTTCCGGGTGTAGAGGTTCATTGATTCCCAGTTCTCGTTAACGTAATCTTCCGCTGCCTGGTACAAGCCGTTATAACATTTATCCTTTACAAATTCAGCGAATGAACGCCCCGTTGACACAAACAATACCCCCTCCCATGGAACTGTTTATTATGGTAAAATCGGCTCTGCAACGCAGCGTGCCGAATGCCCCTGATATATGTGCTGTTCAGATGAAGCGTTTTATTTTTCAGAAACCGTCCGTTTTCATTCAACTGTACTGCGAAGTGTTTCTACGACCTTTTCCATTGTTTCATCAAACCGGCTGTTGATATCACACTCCCACAAAGTGATGACATTCCATCCGGCTGCCTCAAGCTGTTCTTTATGCAGACGGTCATTGGCAACATTTCTGTCAAATTTTGCCTGCCAGAATTCCGTTCTTGTCTTCGGGGTCGTGGCGTCTTTGCATCCCGGATGTCTGTGCCAGAAGCATCCGTGCACAAAAATCACAGTCCGGTATTTCGGGAGTACAATATCCGGTCTGCCTGGAAGACGCTTGTCGTTTTTCTTGTAGCGGAAACCCAGGCTGAAAAGATATTTACGTACTTTTACCTCTATTGCCGTATCTTCTCCGCGGATACGGGACATATTCCAACTTCGTTTTTCAGGTGTAATAGTATCAGCCATATCAGAGATCCAGTTCTGTAATATCCATCTTTCGTCCGGAAAGATAGTATTCATATGCAACGGCGGCGGGAATAAGCCGCACCTCAATCGGCTCGAGTCCGAGATTGCTGAGCATTTCCATAGAAACCGTTTTCATATCCGTTATCTCATCTGATTCAGACGGCATCAGAAAACAGTTCCTGACGAATCTGAATCCATGATCTGCAATAAAGTCCTGATAAGCCAACTGATACAGGTACTGCTTTGTAACAGATTCTATGCCGGGTTGGGATGCCGGTGTCTTTCCTGGTTCAAGGACCGGGGTATAATATTTCGCATCAAATATAATAAACTGATCTTCTGAAATGCTCACCAGGTCCGGGATAAGCGAGTCTTCTGCAGTTTTCCCGGCGGCGCTCCAAAACGGTTTTTCAATAATGTCAACAAGCCTGTCTCTCCGGTTATATCTGTCCTTCAATGGAAGAGGCAGTGGAAGAGATCCAAGAGGGGTGTTCAGCTTATTATCCATGATGTCTGCGCAGACACTTTCCCAGACAAGATTGAAACTGTTCGTGCCTACCATGGACAATGCATCCGTATCATTAAGATTTCCGCTTTGCGCAATATAGGCATAGAGCGTTTTGAGTACAAGCTGTTTGCGGGTGTTGAACTGCACATTCAGTTCGCTTTCTATCCGGTAGAGGATATAATTTTTTTCGCCAAAGTCATCGATATCCTCATCCGACAGATCCACGCCGGTGATCTCAAAAAGGTCAAGAAGGTCGGCATCCTGCAGTTCCCTCGACGCATTTGTCAGAACACATTCATGCAGACGCCTTATGTAGTCATATTCATCATTTATACGTTTCTTTGTCTGCAAGTCCACATAGTACGGTCTATGGTTCGACAGCAGCGAGAATGTCTCATTTATGGTTTTATCCCAGAGAATCTCACCGGAACCGTTGCTTTCAACTATTTCCGCCGTGTTACTGTAGGCTCCGTTTTCATAGTAGTCGCTGAGCAGGAACAGTAATACTGCAAGAAGATTAAAGGAACTGCTTTCATTGCTCTCATTAAACATGCGGATGATTTGTTCCCTGGAGTTGTACTTTTCGAGCACCTTCAGCACCTGGCGAAGCTCATCCTTTGGCTGGATATTGCTCAGGAGATACTTCGGATAGCACTTCAGCACTCTTCCTGCTACAGTAATGACTCCCACGAAAGTGAAAACATACAAATAATCTTCCTCGCCCGCTTCAACATCCGCCACTTCAATGTCCTCAACGACAAGGTCGGACATATCCTTCTGCGTTATAGATGCCCGTACTGATTTTAGAACACCGTATTCTTTCAGTCTGCGTATAATTGAAACCGCCTGTTCCTCCCGGCATTGAAATATCCGGCAGAGATCCTGTTGAGTGTAACGTTTTTGTTCGCGAACGAATTCAGAGATCATTTTCCGACCCCCTATTCGTTTTTCACGGTATCCTGCTCCCGGCCGTTAACAACAAGATCTGTAACATCGATTGCAGTCTATATAGACTGGTGGAAGATTCCTATACCCTGTTCATCAAACGCCTCACAGATTTTGGAATACCGGTTCTGTCCTTTTGCACTGCCCTCAAACAGTTTCGGGCGTTTCTGTCTGGCTGCGTCCTCAAACAGATACATCAGGATCTTGTTCTTAAATACCCTGCAGAATTTTTCACTGTCAATTTCGGATCCGCCGTCTGCGGGGACCACTATATTCCGCGGTATGAAATAAGGGCCAAGCTGCTTGTCTTCATTGATCTTTTCATCGGCGAGAAAGTTGTTGATTGCTTTTCTCAGAGCATTCCATTCAATCCGCTGCTTTTCCTTCGAACCGACCGTGACATACTTACCCTGGATATCCTCATCATTGTCGTCTATTCCAAGATAGGTGAAATCCCATCTTCTCTTGAAGGCGGTATCCATTGGAAATACTCCCTGATCTGCGCTGTTCATAGTGGCCCAGATGAACATATTGTCAGGAATGCGGATTTTCTCAACCTCAAGCGGATCGCATTCAAGTTCTTTCGCAAGATATTTCTTAATGTCCTCGGATGCTTGAATCGGATATTCACTTACTTCATCGTCTCCGCGGTCAAGCAGCTGAAAGATATCGCCAAATACTGCTGCAACGTTTGCCCTGTTGATTTCTTCGATAATCAGCAGATACGGTTTCGGATTCGCTGTTCTTGCACTCTTGAGAGCATTCACATAGACACGCATAAACGGTCCCGGAACATATTCATAGGCAATATCACTTGACTTTTCTTTTCCTGTAATAAGTTTTACATACTTTCTGATTGCGCGGCCGTGATTTCTTTCAACACTGTTATCTCCGGCAGCGTCGCTGCCATCCTGTTTTCTCGTCTTGAAAGACTCATCTGTATACAGGCCAAGGAGTACCGGCAGACGAGTGAGCCCTTCATCCTTAAACCGGTCATAAAGAAGATCGTATTTCTCCTGCGCAGTTTTACTTCTGTCATTCAGAATAGAGAGGACCTGTTTTGTGTCCTGATCAGAAGGAACATCCGCACTGTCTTCCACCATCACCGGTTTATAGGTCCCTACGAAATTTGCATATGAGTAGTCAGGGTGGAAAGTAACCCTCTCATAGTAAGATTCATTATCCGCTCCTAACAGATCAATGCGCTGTTGATTGATAAGATAGCTCTTACCCGTTCCAGGCGCACCGAATATTATTCTGTTTCGCTGAAATTCCGAATCAATTCCGGTATGGAACTGCAAACCTTTCATAAGAGAGAAAATCCAGTCTATCAACGGCTTTCTTGGATTCTCATCATCAGTCACCGATCGCCATTCAGAGGACACAAAGTATTCATCTCCATCAAGAGAGAATATGTCATCATAATACCTTTTGCTCCCATCGGCACCAAGCTTTTGATTATCCTGTTCTTTCTGTGAGGCCGGGTTTTTCACTTTGTAGAGAATCCCATTTACAGAATTGTGATTGAACATGGATACGCATTTCTGCTTGTCCTGCAATATCCCCAATGTTGTGCTATTAAATAAATTATGCTTTTCCATCAGAGAAAGACAGGTAAATATAAACTGCTTGTTTTCAACGGACATTAAATTTGAAAACAATTCCTCCTCGGATATTTCATCTTCCAGGATATTTCCATTCATATATGGCCTGTTATCATACTTTTCCAGATAATCTTCTAGCACATCTTTGTGAATGACAGAGATAAAGATTCCGAGTCTATTCTGAATCCTCTCGTAAGGCTTGTCAGGAATATAGTCGTTCGGAATAATAATCTGGTTGCCAGATCCGCTTCTCGCTCCGTTTTTAGTTCCTGAAATAGTTTCAATAACAGACTCGCTGCACTCAAGACTAAAAGCATAGTCTTGATACTTATCAACCTGATCGTTTACCCCTATGCAGAAATATTTTAAGTTATTCCTTTGAGCATAACGCCATGCGACACCCCTCTCATATGCGCCGCTGTCTCTCGTATCAAAGTAATTTTTGGAATTATCCTGTTTATGAACAAGCGGGTAAACAAACACAACAAATTTTTCCCCTGACTGAGTTTCAACTACGGAACCTCAATCTTTAGTCCCTTCTATCGGGAATTGGGCAACTATAACTCCCTGCAGATAACTTTTAAATGTTTCTATTGCCTGCTGTGTTGTGTAAGCCATTTAATCAACCTCCCGTTAAGCATACTAAACACCGCTTCTGCAAGACACTTTGCAAATTTCGGTGGAACGGCATTACCTATCATTTTGTATGTGTCAGCATTACTGCCGTAGAAGATGTAATCGTCATCAAAAGTTTGTAACCTCGCAGCTTCACGAACAGTAATTGTTCTTAATTGAGATGAATCAGGATGGATATGTCTCAAGCCATCTTTGAACAGATGTGCAGGGATCAAATTGCTCGGTTCATCCCATCTGATGACATGGTACTTATGAACATTGGAAATCTTCCCTGTTTTCTCTGTATAAAGTTTTTTTAAAGCATCTGTTGAGACATATTCATTTCTTCCGGATTCTATATCTTTTGTCAGTAATTCAAAAATTCCTCTGTCCCGCGCACTTTGCCAACGTGCGATATGATTGGCAACAAACGGATCCGGTAAGGTGTGGGAAATTCTTTTTCCTTCATATTTTGCATCCTCCTTCAGCGGGTACAGTTTCGGTAAATCTCCAATGGCTTCCCTTACAGTTGCTTTTTTATCTGTCTTGTATGATGGAAGAACGGTTTCATAAAATTCCTTTACAAGTTCTTTACTTCTATCCCCGCCAAAGCATTCAGTGCGAACTCCAAAAATAATGACTCTTGACCTGTTTTGAGGAACTCCGTATTCTGTAAAATCAATAATAGCTTCTTTGAGATCAGGCAAAAGGGAATAGCCATTCGCTGCAAATTGCTCACATATTTCCTCAATAATAGGTCTGTCTCCAGGTCTTGCACTCAGTATGCCGGGAACATTTTCAAAAACAAAAGCCTTTGGCTTATATCTATTTACCACCTTGAGATAACTCTCAAAAAGATAATTGCGATAATCATTTCTCATTCCATGTTCATCACGGACTCTCCCGGCAATCGAATACGCCTGACAGGGAGGCCCTCCAATAATAAGATCTATTCCTCCGGCATTTTTTACCAAAGGATCAAGTCCTGATGATTTTCCGTATTCTAGATCGTCCCATCCTTTAAAAAGCTCTTCTGTTCTTTGAATATCAAAGCGGAGGACTCTGGCATCTGCATCCTCATATCCCCATTTGCTTTTTAGGCGTTCTCTTAAGTTGTTACATGGGGCTTTTTCCCATTCCACCGCAGCAACAGTAAGATAATGACCGGATTGTTCAAAGCCATCCATGAGACCGCCGCATCCGGCAAATAAATCTATTGCTTTCAATATCTCAGACATTTATTGCTTCTCCTTGATTATTTTCTCAAGTGCCATAGCCAGAGCATATCCTAAAAGTGGGGGCACAGCATTTCCTACCTGACGGTTCTGTTGCGTTTTAGTTCCCGTAAAGATGAAATCGTCCGGAAAAGATTGCAGTCGGGCATTTTCCCGTATCGTCGGTACTCGATTCCACTTATAATGGAAATGATTCCTATGCCCGGTGTCTATGGTTTTAGACGGTTTTCTACTGTCATATCGAGTCCAGGCCTCATGAAAACGTCTGCTTTCTCCCCACCCCGCGGGAAGATCTTTATAGTTTCCACCCTCCGGGACGAGTGCCATAGTATCTTTCACGAACTGTTTGTGATCTGTGGCAACATGATTATAAAGAACCGTACAGTTTCCGCGCATCAATTTCTGATATTCAGTAATCGGTTCGGATGTATATACATCTTCTTCCAGTCCCAGCTCATTCTCGCGAGATGGAAGGTCGCTTATTGCATCTCCGCAGGTTCTGTAATTATCCTCAGAAAAGGTGGGTACAGGAAATGAAGGCTTTCCAACATCTTGTCTCACACCCATAAATATAAGTCGTCTCCTTAACTGAGGAACACCATAATCGGCTGCACAAAGTATGCGACAATCAATGTTGTACCCCATCTTTTTGAAACGTCTCAAAACTTCATCTTTAATCTGACCTTCATACATAGTAGCCATACCGGGAACATTTTCAATGATGAACCCCCTTGGGATTATATTGCTTGACCATTTCAATTACTGCGAGATAAAGCTTGTTTCTTGGATCGTCAAAATTCCTTGGCCCAGTTAACGAAAATCCTTGACAAGGCGGACCGGCAATAATCACGTCAATACTTCGCTTGCCTGTAATACGTTTTATTTCATCAAAAGTTTCCCGTCTGGAAAGATCAGCATTTAAAATTTCGGAGCCCGGGTGATTCAGTTTAAAGGTATTAAGTGCAGCCTGATCATTGTCTACACCGACAATGATATTGAAACCGGCATCCATAAATCCCTTTGACAGACCACCGCAACCCGCAAACAAATCAATAGCGTTCACTGATCTTCCTCCTTAATAAACTCGCAAATATCAGAAATATCACATTCGAGTCTGCTACATATTTTTAGCAAGACTTCCATGCTTACAAGCTGATTTTTGCTTAGCTTTGCGAGAGTATTTGTGCCGATACCAGTCAAAGCACGTAATTCGCTCTTGTTCATTGAGCGATCTATCATTAATTTCCATAGTTTATTATAACTTACTTCCATACCATACCTCGTAAAGATCAAACTGTAATCAACGATTCTCATTTGATTATACCAACCTGTATTGAAAATTTCAAGATAGAAATAAAAAATTTCACTTTCGATACCTAATAAGTAAATTCCATAGTGGCATTAGCATTTCCAATGGCAACAGTTCCCTTGTTACACACCCTCCGGACCCTAAAAAAAACAGCAGTTCCCTTGTTACGCCAAAGGCAAAAAGCAGTTCACTTGTTACACACCCCGAAAAACCAGTGGTGGCAACTGTTGTCAGAGGGCATAAAGAAGGGATTCCGGCAACGCTGCCGCTCGTGGCCATATTCCCGGAATCCCTTGATTTCTGGGCATCTTATGCACTTTTAATCCCTGACCCGTGACATCAATACCACGGTCTCCACATGGACGGTCCCGGGGAACATGTCCACGCAGCGCATCCTCTCCACGCGGTAGCCATTCGCCTGAAGTACCCCCAGGTCCCGGGCTAGGCTCGTCGGCTTGCAGGAGACGTATACCATGTAATGTGCGCCATAGGCGATGATCTTTTCCAGCGCTCCGGGGTGAATGCCGTCGCGCGGCGGGTCCAGTACGATAAAATCTGGTTTTTCCGTCATGGCGTCCAGGACTTTCAGAACGTCGCCAGCCATGAATTCGCAGTTATCCAGGCGGTTCATCGCGGCGTTCTCACGCGCGGCCTCGACGGCCTCCTCCACGAGTTCCACCCCGATGACCTTTTTGGCGTATGGGGCAAGAATCTGCGCGATCGTACCGGCGCCGCAGTACAAGTCGTAGATGACCGGCTCGCGCGTCTTTGCCTGCCCGGATCCCGCGGCGTACCCCGCACGGCAGTCCCGCAGGCAGCCCATTGCATACTCCCTCGCCACGCCGTATAATACCTCCGCGCCTCGCGAGTTCGTCTGGAAGAACGAGAACGGGCTGATCTTGAAGCGCAGCCCGAGCAGCTCCTCGTAGAAATAATCACGCCCGTACAATACGGCGGTGCCCTCGTCCTTTACCGCGTCGGCAACGCTATCATTCCGCGTATGCAGTACGCCGGCCAGACGCCCCTCCAGCGGCAGGTCCGCCAGCATCTGCGCGAAGCCGCCCAGCAGTTCCCCCTCCGGGATCTCTTCGCAGATTCCGGAGGATCCCGCCGGAGTGCCGCCGGGGGAATCCGGCTCTGCCTCCCCGGTTCCCTGGAAACCCGCCCCGCGGCAGGGCTGCGTCGTCGTAACCAGGTCTATGAGAATCTCCCCTGTCTTCGCGGCCTTTCGCACGACCAGGTGGCGCAGGTATCCCTCGTGGGTGCCTTTATGGAAGTAACTTATATGGCGCACGGAGAAATATTCCAGCGACGCCCTCAATATCCTCCGAAAATCCCCATCCACGATCCGGCATCCGTCCACAGTCACGATGTCATAAAAACTCCCGCGCCGGTGCATGCCCAGCGCCAGTTCCCCACCCCGACATTCGTCGCCAAATGAAAATTCCATCTTGTTCCTGTACGCAAACTGCAGGGGACTGGCGGCTATCCCCTCAAAAACGGCGTCAAAATCCCCGCCGCCCTCGGCTATGGCAGGAGAGAGCAATTCACGGACCTGGCGCTCCTTCAATGCCAGCTGGTCCCCATATCGCAGGTTCTGGTAGGCGCAGCCGCCGCATTCGCCGAAATGCGGGCATGGCACATCCTGCCCCGTCAGCTCGATTGGCGACGGCTCCGTCACTTCCAGCAGAGTGCCCTCGCATCTCCCTCCGGCCTTTTTCAAGCGAAACCGCACCCGCTGCATTTCCAGCGCGTTTTTCACGATGGCCTTTTTATCCTCGCCCTCCACGGCGACTATGCACCGGTTCGGGAATGAGACGCGTTCCACGACCCCGTCGTATATCTGTCCTTTTTTCATGCGCCGCCTCCTAACTGTGCGTCGAACCGGACATTGCCCGCCTGCCTCGCAGCCTATTCTCGCGGGCCAGTGCAAAAAAAGAGCCCCGCAAAATGCGGGGCCCGGATGCCAATCACTACTCCTCCGCGAAAGGCTCCTCCTCATCCTCTTCTTTCTTCTTCTCGGCAGACTCCTCCGGCTTGGCGTCTCCGCCCTCGTCATCGAAGAAGTCGTCCTCGAATTCATCGTCCAGGTCATCCTCGAAGTCCTCGAGATAATCGGGGGAGAAGAAACGATACAGGCCATAAGCGGCCGCCGCCACTACCACGACGATGCCGATAATCGCGAAAACAGTCGACGCCTTGGGCCCTTTCCTCTTAGCCTCTTTTTTCTCCTCTTCCTTCTTGCTGAGCAGCTCTGACACCTTGCTGATGTTGCTCGAGAGCAGGCTCTGTAAATCGTCAATCTTGTTCATAGTCACTACTCCTTTGTGTTTATTTTTCGCCGGCAAATCCGGCAAAACTACCGCTTTTGAATCATTCTACCACACATTGCCCTAATCGCATAGTAAAAATTTTGTTTTTTCAAACTTTTTTCAGCTTCGCGAATGCCGCGAACATCTTTTTCGGGCCGAAGCGGTCGAAGTCCACGGTCACCTCGTAGTCCCTGCCTCCCGCGATTATCGAGATGACCTTGCCCTCGCCGAATTTGATGTGACGCACCCTGTCCCCCTCGCGATAGTCCAATGTCAAACGCTCGGTCGCGGCGGTAGCGAAATGTTCCACCGGCTTTTCGCGCAATATGCGCTTGGCGTTGGTCGCATATGGGTTCTCCCTGGGAGCGCGGGGCTTTATGACCGGCGGCTCGTTGACTATAGTGCCGTCGATAAGCTCCTCCGGAATCTCGGAGATGAACCTGGATACCTTGGAAAACATCGTGTCCCCGCGCACCATGCGCATTTTCGCGCTGGTCATCGTGAGGTGCTCCATCGCGCGGGTGATGCCGACATAGCACAGCCGGCGCTCCTCCTCCATCTCCTCATCGGAATTCGCGCTGGAGATGGTCATGAAATTAGGGAAAAGGCCGTCGTCCATGCCGGCCATATAGACATTCGGAAACTCCAGGCCCTTGGCGGAATGCAGCGTCATCAGCGTCACGTAGTCGCTGCCCTCGTCCAGCTCGTCGACTTCCGCCACCAAGGCCACCTCCTCCAGAAAGCCGCCCAGAGACGGCTCATCTGCCGCCTTCTCATAAGCTGCCGCCTTGGAAATCAGCTCATCAATGTTTTCGATCCTGGCATCCGCCTCCGGCGTATGCTCGGCCATCAGCTCTCGGACATAGCCGGTGTCCTCGACCACCTCCTCGATCAGCTCGTGCACGCCCAGATATGCGGCCTTAGTGCGCAGCATCTGGATAAAGGTGACGAAAGAGGCTATTTTCGCGGACGATCTGCCGAAATCGGGGTCGTCCGCCGCCAGCGCCGCCCCGTCGAAGAAACTGATCCCTTTTTCATCGGCGGATGCCTGTACCTTGCTTATGCTGGCATTGCCGATGCCGCGCCTGGGTATGTTGATGATGCGCTTTACAGACAGGTCGTCCCTGGCATTGTCGATAGTCCTAAGGTACGCCAGCAGGTCCTTTATCTCCTTCCTGGCGTAGAAATTCACGCCGCCAACCAGCTTGTACGGGATGTTTTCGGTCACGAGCCGTTCTTCGAAGAGACGAGACTGCGCGTTAGTGCGGTAGAGGATCGCGTTGGCGCTGTAGCTGCCGCCATCCTTTACGCGCCGCGATATGTCCCTCACGACATAATCCGCCTCTTCGAGGGATGAGTCGAACTGGCGGAACACTATCTTGTCCCCCGGGGAACGTTCTGTCCAGAGAACCTTTGGCTTGCGGCCCGCGTTGTTCGCGATCAGGCTGTTTGCCGCGTCCAATATGTTCTGGGTGCTGCGGTAGTTCTGCTCCAGCTTTATCACTTTTGCATCAGGAAAATACTTCTCGAAATCCAGGATGTTCCTTATGTTCGCCCCGCGGAACTTGTATATGGACTGGTCGTCGTCCCCCACGACGCATAGATTCCTGTATTTGCCGGCCAAAAGACGTACCAGCTCGAACTGAGCCGTATTCGTGTCCTGGTATTCATCAACCATGATATACCGGAGGCGTTCCTGGTAATAGCCGCGCACCTCCTCGTCTTTTTTCAGCAGCTCGACCATGTTCATGATCAGGTCGTCGAAATCCATGGCGTTGTTTTTTTTAAGCGAGTCCTGATATTCGCGGTATACGCGCGCCTGCCTCTCTTTTACCATGTCGCCGGCCGCGTTTTTCGCGAACTCCTCCGGCCCGGTGAGCGTGTCCTTAGCGGACGAGATGGCGTTCATAAACATCTTCGGCTTGAACATCTTCGAGTCGATGTCCAGCCGCCTACATACGTCCTTGACGACCTGCTTCTGGTCGTCCGCGTCATATATCGCGAAGCTCGTGTCATATCCTATGCGGTCCGCGAAACGCCGCAGCATCCGCACGCAGGCCGAATGGAAAGTACTCACCCAGATACTCTCCGAGCCCATTCCGACCAGGGCGTCGATGCGGTCGCGCATCTCTGCCGCCGCCTTGTTGGTGAATGTAATCGCCATGATATGGTAAGGCGCTACGCCTTTTTCTTCTATCAGATAGGCCGTCCTGTGCGTGAGCACGCGCGTCTTGCCGCTGCCAGCGCCGGCGATGACGAGCACAGGGCCTTCTGTCGCGGCCACGGCCTCGCATTGCCGGGGATTCAGAATATCGTTTATAGCCATATTGCATCTCCTAGCAAGAAAAACTATAAGCACTATATTATTCTACATTATTTCCCGTCAAAAAAGCAAGACATATGAAAAAAAACTTGTCATCTAGTAATCCTCACTATATAATAAGTAAAAACGCGGCCAATGCAATTTAGACAAAAAGGAGCAAATGACATGACCACAGACGACAAAGACCTGCTAAACAGCATCCTCTCCTGCCTGGGCCGGATAAATCACATCAAGCCGGAGTCGATCCCGGATATCGACCTGTACATGGACCAGGTGACGACATTTATGGACACCCATCTCTCGCAGTCCAAACGCTACGAGGACGACAAGGTGCTGACCAAGACCATGATCAACAACTATACGAAAGACGGGCTGCTGCCCCCTCCGCACAAGAAGAAATATTCCAAGGAGCATATGCTCCTGCTCATCTTCATCTACTATTTCAAAAACATCCTCTGCATCAACGACCTGCACCACATATTGGATCCGCTGGTCGAACGCTATTTTTCCAACGAGGACGACTTGAACCTGACGGATATCTATAACGAGGTGTTCAGCCTGGAAAAAGAAGAGGCGCAGAACCTCGCGAAAGACGTCACGAAAAAGTTCAACCGCAGCAGGGAGACTTTCATGGACGCGCCGGAGGATGAGCGGGAGGATCTGCAATATTTTTCCCTGATCTGCATGCTAAGCTTTGACACCTACCTCAAAAAAATGCTTATCGAAAAGCTCATAGATCTAGACAAGGAGAAGCATCCCGAACGGCGCCGATGAGTTCTGCTATGTCTCCCACGCCCTGCTCTGCCATGTATTCCGCCAGACCGTCTATAATCTCCTCCGTGGCGCGGGGATTCGCGAAATTCGCCGTCCCGACCGCCACGGCCGTGGCCCCGGCGAGGATCAGCTCGATGGCGTCCCCGGCATTCATCACTCCGCCCATCCCGATGACCGGGATATGCACCGCGCGCGCAGCCTGATAGACCATGCGCACGGCCACAGGGTGGATGGCAGGGCCGGAGAGCCCGCCCGTGACGTTCGCTAAGGCGAAAGTCCTTTTTCCCACGTCTATCTTCATGCCCATGAGCGTATTTATGAGCGATATGCCGTCCGCGCCAGCCGCCTCGGCCGCCCTGGCCATCTCGGCTATGTCAGTCACATTCGGGCTTAGCTTCATCACGACCGGCTGCCTCGCCACCGCCTTTACAGCCCTGGCGACGGCCTCGAGGGCATGGGGATCCTGGCCGAAGGCGATCCCTCCCTCCCTTACGTTGGGGCAGGACACATTTACTTCCAGCATGTCGACCGGCTGGTCCGCCAGGCGTTCCGCGACATCGGCATACTCCCGCGGGGTCCTCCCGCAGATATTCACTATGATCCTGGTGTCATATTTGGCGAGAAAAGGTATGTCCCGCTCCAGGAATACGTCTATGCCGGGATTCTGCAGCCCGATGGCGTTGAGCATGCCGCCGTAGACCTCCGCCACGCGCGGCGCCGGATTGCCCTCCCATGGCTCGCTTGACACGCCCTTGGTCACGACGGCGCCCAGCCTGTTCAAATCTACGAACTGCGCGTATTCCCGTCCGGAACCGAACGTGCCCGAAGCCGTGACTATCGGGTTTTTCAGAGGCACTCCCGCAAAGGTGACGCCCATATTCATTATATGTCCACCTCCTCCGAACGGAATACCGGGCCCTCCGTGCAGACGCGCTTGTTATTGACGCACGTGTGCGCATCCCTGGACGCGCTCTTCACGGTGCATCCCAGGCAGGCCCCCACGCCGCACGCCATATGCTCCTCCAACGAGATCCAGCATTCCATGCCGCGTTCCCCGGCAAAGCGCTTTATCGCGCGGAGCATCGGCAGAGGCCCGCAGGCATAGGCGATTTCCGCCGAAAGGCCGTTCTCCCGGACAGCGTCAAGCACGTTTCCCTGCGTGCCGTAGCTGCCGTCCTCCGTGGCGAAGTAGACGTTCCCGAGCGCACGGAATTCATCTTCCAGAAAAAGCTCGTCACGGTAGCCCAGCACGATGCTCTTTTCGCACTCCAGCTCCTTGGCCAGCTGCAGGAGCGGCGGGATGCCGACTCCCCCGCCGAGCAGCAGCGCGCGGCGGCTTTTTTTCGGATATCCGTTTCCCATCGGCCCCGCAACGCGCAGCTGCGCGCCGGTGTGATAATGCGAAAATTCCTCCGTGCCCTTTCCGGCCACGCGGTATACCAGGCGGATCGCGCTGTCCGCCCGGTCGATCTCGCAGATGCTGATCGGCCTCGGCAGCAGCCTGCTGCCGTCCGCGCAATAGACAGATACGAACTGCCCCGGCCACGAGAGGCCCGCGATGTACTCCGTATGCAGCCACATGCTGTATATCCCGGTAGCGATTTCCTCCTGACGGATGATAATCGCCTGCTCAAATGCCTTATCCATCCGACGATTCTCCTACATATTCCGACTCAAAGTGAAGACAATGCGCCGGCGATGTCGGATATCATGTCCTCCACGGCCATGCGCGACGCATCCGCGTAGTTTTCGGGCGTGATGCCGCGATCCTTGTATTTTTCCTGGGTATATGCGGCTATGATGCCCCGCGATGAGTTGACGATCGCGCCCAGGCCGTCCCCGTTGAAAAAGTGCGCGAGATCTCCGCCCTTTCCGCCCTGCGCGCCATAGCCCGGCACCAATATAAAGGTCTTCGGCATTATCTCCCGCAGGACGCGCCCCTGCTCCGGGTACGTCGCGCCGACTACCGCGCCGATGGAGCTGTATCCGTACTCCGCCCCCATGCAGTCCCCGCCCCATTCGGCGACTTTTTCTCCCACATATTCATAGAGCGGCCTGCCGTCTATCATGCGGTCCTGAAATTCGCCGCTGGACGGGTTGGACGTCTTTACCAGGATGAACAGCCCCTTTTTCTCCTCGCGGCATACGTCGATGAAAGGGCGTATGCCGTCAATGCCGAGATAAGGATTTACCGTGGCGAAATCCTCGCCGAACGCGGGAAGCATCCGACTGCCGACCCTCACGCGCCCGAGATGCCCCGCGGCGTACGCGGCGGATGTGGATCCGATGTCGCCGCGCTTTACGTCGCCGATTACGATCAGCCCTTTTTCATGGCAATAATCCACGGTCTTCTGGAATACGGCCATACCCTCCGCGCCGAACTGCTCGTACATCGCGGCCTGCGGCTTTACTGCCGGCACCAGGTCGTAGACCGCGTCTATTATGCCCTTATTAAACTGCCAGATGGCATACGCCGCCCCGGCCAATGTCTCGCCATACCATTCAAAAGCTTCGGACAGGATATGCTCCGGCACATAGGAGAGCATCGGGTCAAGGCCGACGGATATCGGGGCGGAGGTCTGCTTGATTTTCCAGATCAGCCTGTCTATCATTCGCCGCCCTCCTCATCGTCAAAATCGTACACGACGTCGCCAGCTATTATCGTATATCGCACGCGCCCGCTCACCTGCCTGCCATGGAACGGCGTGTTGGAGCTCTTTGACGCGAACTTATACTTGTCGATCCGGTACTCCGGCCTGGGATCGAAGACCGTGATGTCCGCCGGCCCGCCCACGGCGATCCGTCCGGCGGACGGAAGCCGCAGCACCTTCGCCGGATTATAGCTCATCTTTTCCGCCATCTGCAGCGGAGTCAGCAGTTCCTTCGCCACCAGCTCGGAATACGTGAGCGCCGCCGCCGTCTCCAGACCCACTATGCCGAACGGGGCATCCATCATGCCCTTGTTCTTGTCAGACGCGGTATGGGGGGCATGGTCCGTCGCGATGCAGTCAATAGAGCCGTCCCGCAGCCCCCTGATGACGGCGTCGCGGTCCGCCGGCGCGCGCAGCGGCGGATTCATCTTATAATTTACCATGTCCAGGCCTACTTTAAGCGGCGGCAGCGCGGACAACGTCGGAGCCAGCTCGCGCTCGTTTCCCGGCTCGGGCGCATCCGGTATGTCGTCCGACGTCAACGTGAAATGGTGGGGGCATGCCTCGCCAGTAACCGGATATCCATGGCTCTTCGCGCCGCGCAGCATCTCCACGACCTCCTTGGTGGAGCAATGGCACAGGTGCAGCCTCGCGCCGGCCTCGGTCGCCAGCAGGAAGTCGCGGGACGCGATGACGGTTTCCGCCGTGTTGCTAATGCCCGGCAGGCCGAGCCTCGTGCAATTCCCATCATCGTTTATCACGCCGTTCCCGGACAATGCGGTATCCTCGCAATGATCCATGAACGGGAGATCCAGCTTTGCGAGCACGTGCATGGCCTCCCTGCACAGCCTGACATCCATCACGGACTTCCCATCCTCGCTGAACGCGATGGCCCCGTGGGCGGCCATGTCCGCCATGTCGGCCAGCTTCCTGCCCTTCATGCCGACCGTAATCGCGCCCGCCTGATAGATATGTACCGGAGTCACGCTTTTCCCCTTGTTCAGCACATAGCTTAGCACGTCCGAATTGTCGACCACTGGCCGCGTATTCGGCATCGCGAGCAACGTCGTATAGCCGCCGCGCGCGGCCGCCCTGGCTCCGGTCTCTATGGTCTCTTTTTCCGTCTGGCCCGGATCGCGCAAATGGACATGCAGGTCGACGAATCCCGGCATGACGTACATCCCCCCGGCGTCTATCGTGTCATCGGCCTTGTCGCTAAGATTCTCGCCGATTTTCTCCACGACCCCGTCCGATATAAATATATCTTCCACCTTGTCCGTATCGCTTGCCGGATCCAGCACCCGCCCGCCCCTTATCAGCAATGACATCTCTCACCCTCCTTTGTTCAATCCGCTCCGTCATCTCCCTCGGCGGCCTTCGCGGCTTTACGCTCTTTTTTTGCCTGGTCGGCCGCCGCGGTCCGCGTCTTTAAAAAGAGATATTCCCGCGCGGCGTGCTCATCGTCCGGATAGTCCAGGACGTACTGGGCCATCTTTTCCTTGGCCTGCTCGAATTCAAACATCTGCTCCAGCGCGGCAATCTCGCCCTGCCGCAACGCCTGCTCATTCGCGGGCTTGTCAGCCTCCAGGCCCCTCTGGTAGTACGCCAGCGCGGCGGCGTAGTCGCCTTTCTCCATCGCCATGCCGCCAAGTTCTCCCAGGACGACTGGGTCGTCCTCGTGATCCTCGGCATATTCCTCATAATACCCGGCAGCCCCTTCCTTGTCGCCCAGCCGCTCCGTGGCCTGCGCCAGGTATAGCAGCGCCTTGTCGTCGGAGCCGTCTTCCTGCTCCAGCGCGACCGCCTGCCCGAGCAGTTCGGCGGCCTGCGCGTAATCTCCCATCAGATAGTATATATACCCCCGGTTCGTGAGATGGTAGCGGTCCTTGCCTTCGATCTCTAGTGCTCGCGACAGATACCCTTGCGCCTCATCCTGCATGCCCTCCATGCTCAGGTTCTCGTAGAGCTGGATGTACATCCCATAATCCGATCCGGCATATTCCGCCGCCGCCTCATAATCGGCAAGCGCCCTTTTCGAGTCGCCCTGCCGCAGATAGAGATTCCCGCGCAGATAATAGGCATCCGCATAATCCTTGTCGTAATCTATCACGGCGTTGCATACGCCTATGGCCTCCTCTGTCTGGCCGTTCCGGTATAACGCCTCCGCCTTGTTCATGCATATATCCAGCTCCAGGTTCCTGACCTGCCCCTTGGATTGGTCTAAAGCCCGCTGGAAACTCTCTATCGCCGTCGCGTAGTCGCCCGACTCCATGGCGTTGATGCCGATCTGCCGGTAGGCCAGGGCGTGCTCGACGTCCTCCCCCATTTTATCCGGGCCGCAGCCGGAGAGCATGGCGATAACCGCGAGCGCCGCGATAGGCGCGGCGAACCTGTGAATGTTTTTTCCACGTTTCATTACATACCCCTGCGATTAGCGCTATTTGCCGCGCCGCACCTAAATCCGCCGCGAATAGCAACATCATATGTAATAGCATACCAAAAATGGCGTTGCATTTCCATAGAAAATCAAATAAACTATAAGAAAAGTTATGATTCCAGACAAATACTATTCAAGGGAGGACATCTATGAGTTACGAAATCCGAGATATCAACCTGGCCGGCTCCGGCGAGCACAAAATCGACTGGGTGCGCAAGAACTGCCCGCTGCTGCGCTCTCTGGAAAAGGATTTTTCCGAGGAGCAGCCTTTCAAGGGCATCCGCATCGCTCTCTCCATCCATCTGGAGGCAAAGACCGCCTATCTGTGCCTCGTCCTTGCGGCGGGGGGCGCAGAGATGTATGTCACCGGCAGCAACCCCCTCTCCACGCAGGACGACGTCGCCGCGGCCCTGGCAAAGGCCGGCCTCAACGTTTTCGCCTGGCACGGGGCGACGGAGGAGGAATATAACCGGCATATCTCCAGGGTGCTGGAAAACAACTGCAATATCATCATCGACGATGGCGGAGACCTGGTCAACATGCTGCACACGTCGATGCGCGACCGCCTGAAATACGTCATCGGCGGATGCGAGGAGACGACCACGGGCATCATCCGCCTGGCGGCCATGGCCCGGGAGGATAAGCTGGAATTCCCGATGGTCATGGTCAACGACGCGGACTGCAAGCACCTGTTCGACAACCGCTACGGCACTGGCCAGTCAGTATGGGACGGCATAAACAGGACTACAAACCTGATCGTCGCGGGGAAAATAGCCGTCGTCGCGGGCTACGGCTGGTGCGGCAAGGGGGTCTCGATGCGCGCAAAGGCTCTGGGCGCGCGCGTGATCGTCACGGAGATCGACCCCGTCAAGGCCATCGAGGCCGTCATGGACGGTTTTGACGTGATGCCTATGCGCAGCGCCGCCGAGCTGGGAGACTTCTTCATCACCGTGACCGGATGCGCCGGCGTGATAACATGCGACGACATGCGGGCCATGAAAGACGGCGCGATCCTATGCAACGCGGGCCATTTCGACGTGGAGATCGACATGGCCGGGCTTCGGGAAATGTGTACCGCGTCATACGAGCAGCGGCACAACATCACCGGCTATACGCTGGACAATGGCAGGAACATCTACGTATTGGGCGAGGGCCGGCTGGTCAACCTTGCGTGCGGGGACGGCCATCCCGCGGAGATAATGGACATGAGCTTCGCCATCCAGGCGCTGAGCGCGCGCTACCTCGTGCAGCACGGCAGGGAACTGACCGAAAAGCTGATCCCCGTGCCAAAGGAGGTCGACAACGAGGTCGCCGTCCGCAAGCTGGCCTTCCTCGGAAAGCAGATCGACAAGCTGACACCCGAGCAGGAAGAATACCTGTATTCCTCGGCTATATAAAAAATTGGCTTTGCGCCGCCGGAGCATTCCGTGGCGCAAAGCCTTTTTTATGCACTGTCCGCGAGAAGTATATGCCGCTGCGCGGGCCGCGCGGCATACCCTGCTCGATTCTGCCTGTCACAATCCGCTATTGCTGCACATGCGGAAACAATTCTTCCCCGCCTGCTTAGCGCTGGCGAGCGCCTTATCCGCCGACCGGTATAGCTCGTCGAAGCTGCGCCCGCTGTTCGGGAACTGGCTCACGCCGCATGAACACGTCACGGAAATGCCGTCTATCTCGAATGCGAGCTGAGACTGGAGATGCGTCATGCGGACCAGCAATTCGTCGTTGTCCACCTCCGTGTTCATGAATACGCCGAACCTGTCGCCGCTGACCCGGCCCGCCACGTCGGTGCTGCGGAAACACCTGCCAAGACGTTCTGCAACCTCGTGCAGCACGGTGTCCGCAGTCGAATATCCGTGCCGGTTGACGAGCGCCGTATAGTCGTCTATGTCCGCGATGATAAAATAGAACGAACGCTCCGGCGAGTGCCTGATCTGCTCCTCGATGCGCCGCTCCAGTTCCACGCGGTTCCACAATCCGGTCAGGTAATCTTTCGTCGTGAGCATCTCCATCGTCCGCATCTTGTCGAGGATTGCCTGGTTTTCCTTATTCATCTGCTTGCCGCGCACCGACATCACGCGGTTCAGGCACTCGTGCATCTGCTCCTTGGAATAGGGCTTCGTGACGTAGGCATCCGCGCCCGCGGACATCACCTTGTTCACCGTGTCTTCGCTGCCATGAGTGGTCACGATAATCGGTATGTGGCAGGTCAGCGGGTCCTTTTTCATCTCGCGGATGAGTTCCTCGGACTCCATGTCGGGCAAATGGGCGTCCACTACCACGATGTCGGCGCGCTTGACGTGCTTGAGGTAATGCAGCGCGGGCTTTCCCCCGACGGCCTCCACTATTGAAAACGAATCCTTGAAACAATCCGTCAGCATGACGCGGTTTACCGCCTTGCCGTCCACGATGAGCATAGTCTGGAACTGTCCCTCGCTCGCCGCGGCATAATGGACCGTCTCGGCGTCCGCATCCTCGAGCGTCATGCCTGACTTGCGCAATATCTCCTCGAATTCGCGCTCCGGCAGAGGCTTGGAAAAATAATATCCCTGTGCCAGATTGCAATCCATGCCGCGCAGCAGCTCGAGCTGCTCCTTAGTCTCGACCCCCTCCGCGATGACATACAGGTTCATCCACTTCGCGAGGCCTATGACGAATCCCAATATGCTGCGGGCGTTCGTCCCCTCCTCATAATTCTGCACGAACTTCATGTCCAGCTTCAAGATGTCGATCGGCATCTTCGCGAGCATATTCAGCGACGAATATCCGCTGCCAAAATCGTCCATCTCTATCGTAAACCCGGCCTCCTTGAGCTGGTCGACCACGCCCAGCATCTGGTCGGAATTCTCCACATACGCGCTCTCGGTAATCTCCAGATGCAGGTGCTTTGGCTCCAGTCCGTGCTTGTGCACGATATCGGTCAGGATCTGCGGCAGGTTCTTCTTGTACATGTCCTTGCGCGAGACGTTTACCGAAATCGGCACGTAGCCATCGAATTTGTCCAGCCATTCGCGTATATTCTCGCAGACCTTGTCCCATACGAACATATCCAGTTCCGTGATGAACCCGTTGCGCTCGAACACCGGGATGAACTCCGCCGGAGACATGAAGCCGTTCTGCGGATGGATCCAGCGCACCAGCGCCTCCGCGCCGGATAGTTTTTCGGAAAAAATATCATACTTCGGCTGGTAATACACCTGGAACTGATGCTCCTCTAAGGCGGCCTCCATCTCGTCCGTGATATGCTGCTCCCTCAGCAGCTGCTCACGCAGAGAATCGTCGTAAAAACTTATCTCCGCGCCAAACTGGCCCTTGATCTGGTTCGCGGCAATCTGCGCCCTGTCGCACATGCTCTCTATCCGCATCGAGCGGTCCTCGATCTGGTAGACCCCGAACTTCAGGGCAATCTTCATATCCAGCGGGAACTTTTCCATATGCTCGACCAGTTCCGCGTAGCGGCCCTTGATATAAGAGTAGTCCTGGCGTTCCACCAGCAGGAAAAACAAGTCGGCATAAGAGCGGGCGCAGAGGCATCCCTTTTGCTCGGAGAATTCATGCAGCTTATCCGCCAGATAGGCGAGCAGGTCGTCGCCGACCTTCTGTCCGTAGGATTCGTTCACCAGCTTGAAACGGTCGATGTCGAGCGCGATCATGTTCCATTCCACATCCAGCCGGTCGGCCAGAAGCTGGCTTGCATGCTCGGCGAACGCCGACTTCGTATACAGTCCCGTGATCTCGTCGCGCTGCAGATCGTCAATCTTATCCATAGCCTCGTCCATCTGGATCAGGTTAGAAAGGCGACGCTTTATAATCCCCTCGTGATAAGGCTTGGAAATATAGTCGCTGGCTCCCAGGTCGAGCGCCTTCATTTCAGCATCGTCGCCATCCCTCTGGCTGACGACCAATACCGGCAAATGGCTGTATTTCCCGCTGGCGCGCAATTCGCGCAGCACCTCGAACCCGTCCATTTCCGGCATGACGATATCGAGCAGCACGGCCGAAAGCGACTCCCCTTTTTTCTCGATGATTTCCAGAGCTTCCCTGCCGTTTTCCGCAAGCAGCAGATCATAATCATCCTGCAGGAAATTCATCAATATCTCCCGATCGATCTCGTGATCCTCAGCGATGAGGATGACGCGTCTGCGTCGTCTGTCTTTCACAGGAAAACCTCCTTTTTATTTTATAATTCGCAATTATTGACGGTCCTGGGGAACGGAATGACGTCGCGGATGTTGGCCATGCCGGTCAGGTACATCACGCAGCGCTCGAATCCCAGGCCGAATCCCGCATGCCTCGCGCTGCCGTACCTGCGCAGATCCAGATAAAAATCATAGTCCTCTTCCTTCAGTCCCAGCTCGCGGATCCGCGCGAGCAGCTTGTCGTAATCATCCTCCCTCTGCGACCCTCCGATGATCTCGCCTATGCCCGGCACCAGGCAGTCGACCGCCGCCACGGTCCTGCCGTCAGAGTTCAGTTTCATATAGAACGCCTTGATCTCCTTCGGATAGTCGGTGACGAACACCGGACGCTTGAAGATGCGCTCTGTCAGGCAGCGTTCATGCTCGGTCTGCAGATCCATGCCAAAGGATACCTTGTATTCAAACGTATCATTGTATTGCTTCAGAAGGTCCACCGCCGAAGTATAAGTCACGCGCGCGAAATCCGACTCCGCGACGTGGCGCAGCCTCTCCAGCAGGCCCTTGTCGATGAAGCGGTTGAAAAAATCCATCTCCTCAGGCGCGTTTTCCAATACATAATTAATTATATATTTGAGCATGGACTCCGCGAGATCCATGTCGTCCTCCAGGTCTGCGAACGCCATCTCGGGCTCGATCATCCAGAATTCCGCCGCGTGCCTTGTCGTATTAGAATCCTCCGCGCGGAACGTGGGCCCGAACGTATATATGTTTTTGAACGCCATCGCGTATGTCTCGCCATTGAGCTGGCCGCTGACGGTAAGGTTGGTCTGCTTTCCGAAAAAATCCTGCCTGTAATCCACGCCGCCGTCAGCATCGCGCGGGACCGCCGCCGGATCAAACGTCGTCACGCGGAACATCTCCCCCGCGCCCTCGCAATCGCTGCCGGTGATTATCGGCGTATGCACGTAGACGAAATCGCGCTCCTGGAAAAACCTGTGGATGGCATATGCAATCAGCGAGCGCACGCGGAATACCGCCTCGAACGTATTCGTGCGCGGCCGCAGGTGCGGAATCGTGCGCAGATATTCGAAACTATGCTTTTTCTTCTGCAGCGGATAGGATGGATCCGACCGGCCCTCGATCTCCACGGATGACGCCTGAATCTCGAACGGCTGCTTTGCCTGCGGAGTCGCGACCAGCTCGCCGCGCACTATGATCGCGGCGCCCACGTTCAGCCTGCCGATCTCGTCGAAATTGTCCAGCCCGTCTCCATAGACGATCTGTACGGGTTCGAAAAAAGTACCGTCGTTTAGCACTAGAAAACCGAAATTCTTCGAATTGCGGTTGCTCCGCACCCATCCGCCGACAGACACCTGCCTGCCAAAATACAGCTCCCTGTTTTTAAACAATTCCCTCACGTTCGTAAGCCGTTCCATTTTTATCCCCTTCTATTTCTCCTCGCCGTTTCCATCGCGCCATTCTTCCCCGGACAGCCGGGATTAAGACCTTCATTCGCCCGACCCGCCAGCTCCTGTATAATTAATCTCGCATTTTTCCACGAGCTTTGTCAGCGCATCGGTAAGCAGATACCGCCGCCTCAGAAAGGACTCGCCGTCCTCATATTCGCTGTCGTATGCCTCGTAGAGCTCCTCCTTTGTCGCATATCCCCCGCTTTCCATCGCGGACTCGGCGAACTGCCCGTATCCGTCCTCGTCGAGCTTGAGGTTTTCCGCCTTAACGAATGCCTCCAGCGCCAGCTCGTCGTCTAGATTTTCATTAAGCTCATTCGTAATCTCCGACAGGAACTCCTCCTCCGTCATCGCGTAGTTCTCGCTAAGGTAGTCCGCGAGCGAAGTGCCGTCCGAGCAGTTCTGCGCGATGAATTGCTGCCTGTACTGGTCTGCTTTCATATCCAGCAGGCCGTCCGGGATGGCCACCTTGCTATTCGCTATCAGCTGGTCGATCACCGCCTTGCGCGTCTCCACCTCGCGATTCTGCTCGGTGCTCTGCTCCAGGTACGACCTGGACGCATCTAAAAAATCATCGACCGTGTCATATCCCATGTTCTTCGACACGTATTCATCGGTCAGCCCGTCATATGTGAGCTCCTCCGGAACCACGATCTTGTTGACCGTGACGGTAAAGACGACCGCCGCGCCGGCCAGCTCCTCCGACTGGTAGTCCTCCGGAAAAGTCAGATTCAGATCCACCGTCTCCCCGACGTCCACGCCGATAAGCCCCTCCTCGAAGCCATCTATAAAAGTGCCAGATCCGATCTCCAGCACGTAATCCTCCGCCGAGCCGCCGTCAAATGCCACGCCGTCCTTTTTCCCGACGTAATCGATATTGACGCAGTCGCCGTCCTCCACGGTCTTTTTGTCTGTATCCTCATAACCGGGATACATGGCCAGCAGCGTGTCGATATAGTCTATGGCGTCATCGTCGGTGACGGTAAAATCCCCCGGCACGTCCACCTCCATGCCCTCGTAATCGCACAGCGAGACATATTTTTCCACATCATATGAATGGATCTTGGGCGTGCCGCATCCTGCAGCGGCAAACGCCACAGCCGCCAGAACCGCGGCTCCCGCCCGCCATTTCATTGCGTTCATTTCGTCATTTCCTTCCTGTATAATGCAGATATCGTGCAACCCGGCACGACATACAAGACCATGTTACCATAGAAAAAAGAAAATGAAAAGGTTTTATTGATTTTTGGGCGGCGGAATGTTACAATAGGCCTTGCGTATCTTAATGATTCGGGAGGAGAAAATATGCCAAAGTTCACTATCGTTTTGCTGGTAATCCTGGCCGTCCTCATCATCGGGGTGGTCGTCCTGTATTTCCTGGGCAAAAGGATGCTGAGGAAAAAGGAAGAGCAGGACGCGCAGATGGCGGCAGTCGCGCAGACGATACCGATGCTGATAATAGACAAGAAAAAGATGAAACTCGCGGACGCCGGCCTGCCGCAGGCCGTGATGAACCAGACATCCAAAAGGATGCGCCGCTTCAAGATGCCGGTCGTAAAGGCAAAGGTCGGCTCGAAGGTGACGACCTTCCTCTGCGACGCGGCGATCTTCGACATGATTCCGGTAAAGCAGCAGGTCAAGGCCACCGTAAGCGGCATATATATCACTGCCGTAAAGGGCATGCGCGGCCCCATAGAGCAGCCGCAGAAAAAGAAAAAAGGATTCATGGCGAAGCTGCGGGAAAAGGCCGGGATGTGATGTCCACGCGTATCTCGCAATCCGATACCTTCCCGCCATCCGTTTCCAGCGCGTAGCTTGCCCGCGCGCTGATAAGGCATTCCGATTCTTCGACCCGGACGTCCGTCGCGGCGACATCCAGCCGGATGCTCCCGAAAGGCATGCGATAGACGGCCGGGTTAGTCTTATCCTTTTCAAATACCATGTGCGCCTCATAAGCGCCGCGCCTTCGCAGCTCCATGCGGCCTTCCCGTATCTTTAACGTATTTCTTACCGTTTCCCCGCCGTCCCCGGCGGATTCTTCAAACAGCACGTAATGCCCTCCGCCCTTCTCGTAATATAGCCCGGGGCATGCCGACGTGACGGCCTGCGGCTCCCCGCCGTCCGGCAGGAAATGCATGCCCCGGATCTCCACCCATACTTCCCTGGTCAAGTCTTTGCCCTCCCGGCACGTATGACATTCTTCACGGCATCCGCCTGGCTGGCAATATGCCTGCGGATCACCTCCGTCGCGGCCTCCTTGTCGCGCCTCGCGATCCCCTCGTATATCGCCTCGTGGTCCGCCAGGATCTGACGGTGGTTTTCGGGATTTTTCAGATGTTCCACGCGGTAGCGGTACATCTGTTCGCGGAGATTGTTCAACATGCCTATGAGCTTGGAATTGTCCGTCGCCTGGTAGATCACGTCGTGGAATTCCACATCGGCGCGGGCCATCTGCTTGATGTCGCCGGTATCCAGCGACCGCTCAAAATCCACCTTGTTCCTCCCCAGCCTGGCTATCTCCTCCGGGGTGATCCTGTCGCATGCCACCTGCACTGACAATTCTTCCAGCGCCTCCCTGATTTCCAGGACGTCCCTCATGTCCTTCTCGGTCATCCCCGCCACTACGGCGCCCCTCCTGGGTATCGTGCGGGCCAGCCCCTCCTGCTCCAGCATGCGGATCGCCTCGCGTATAGGCGTGCGGCTCACGCCAAGGCGCGTCGCGAGCTGCATCTCCATCAGCCTCTCGCCCGGAAGAATGTCGCCCCGCAATATGGCCTCCCGCAGCGTATGGAATACCACCTCCCGCAGCGGAAGATAGGCGTCCATGTTTAGCTCCAAACCGTCAGTCATCTATCATCCTCCTTCTGTCTCTGTAATTATTGTAAGGCCGCGTGACATACGCCTGCCGCGCCAGCCCGCCGCCGCAGATGCTTTCTTTCGCCGCGCGCGCCGCCGCCTCGTCCGAAAAGATCCCGAATACCGAAGGGCCGCTGCCGCTCATCATGGAGGCGGCGGCTCCATGCTCCATCATCATCCGCTTGATCTCCCCGATCTGCGGGTGCATCGGAATCGTGACGTTTTCCAGGACGTTTCCCATATGCCCCGGAATGGATGCCATATCCCCCGCCTCCAGATCATTGACTAATGCATCTATCGGCGGGTGCTCAGGCTCCTCCATAGCGTCGAGCTTTCGGTATACCAGCTTCGTGGAGACGGAGACTGGCGGCTTCGCGATCAGTATATGGCAGTCCGGCATGGGCGCTATCCTTTTTAGCCTTTCCCCGATCCCCTCCGCGAGCGCAGTGCCGCGCAGCAGGCAGAAAGGCACGTCCGCGCCGAGCTCCAGGCCGTATTCCATGAGTGTGCGCATAGGGATCCCGAGCCCGCAGAGCTTATTCAGCCCGAAGAGCACCGCCGCCGCGTCCGTGCTGCCGCCGGCAAGCCCCGCCGCCACCGGGATGCATTTGCGGATCCTCAGCTCCACTCCGCCTATACGCGGAAAATCCTTCTGCAGCAATTCCGCCGCGCGATAGGCAAGGTTGCGCCCGTCTTTTGGCAAAAAGTCAAGGTTCGTAGAGAGCCTTATCCCGCCTCCGCCATTGGTTTTTATTGAGACCATGTCATATAATCCGACTGTCTGCATTACCATCCGCACCAGGTGGTAACCGTCCTCCCGCCTGCCCGCGACGTCGAGGCCGAGATTGATCTTCGCGCGCGCTTTTACATGAATAACGTCCGTCATATTATCCTCTCATGTATTTTGTATACAATATGTTACAGCCATGTTACATTCATATCTTAAAAAAGTCAATGGCAGGGTTGATTTTTATCATGCTAAGACGATATAATTGATAAGGGGTTCGTTGCCGCTCCACTTCATGGGCTGCCGGCTCGAGCCTGAAGCATCGAAAGGATTCTAAAAATAACACGCCAAGGAGGGTAAAGCAATGGATGTTAATTCAATCGGAACCGTGGCCGCCTCTTATCCCGACGCCGCATCGAAGCCTGCCGCATCCGCGGAGAAAGCTCCGGCAGCGAAGCCTGACCAGGATACAGCGGTCGTATACGAGAAGAGCTCCTCATCGGCCGACAGGGTGACCGGCAGGACTAGGCAGAACTCCGCGATTGTCGCGCAGCTTAAGGCGGAGACGGAGGCCCGCACGGCACAGCTCCAGAGCCTGGTCGAGAAGATGCTGGCAAAGCAGGGGCAGACGTTGGCGAATGCCGACAGCATATGGTCATTCCTCGCGAACGGGAATCTGAGCACCGATCCCGACGTCATCGCCCAGGCGCAGAAAGACGTCGCGGAAGACGGATATTGGGGCGCGGAGCAGACCTCCGAGCGCATCCTCTCTTTCGCTAAGGCTCTCGCAAACGACGATCCCGAAAAAGCGGACGAGATGCTGGAAGCGTTCAAGAAAGGCTACCGCCAGGCGACCGGCGCGTGGGGGAAGGACCTGCCCTCGCTATGCTCCGACACCTACGACCTGGTGGAGAAGAAGTTCGCCGAATGGAAAGAAGGCATTTCTTCCGCGGATTCAGAAACGGATGCCGCAGAGGCTGACGAGTAGTCCCCAGAAAACGGCAAAGGCATACAGCAGGCAGACCAGGCAAAGGTTCTGCCTGCTGTTTTTATTGAGCCGGAATAGGACGAGCAGCCCCACGCCCGCGTTTGCGAGCAATCCCGCCATCATTATGCCGTCATCTATTATCCCGTCCAGATACAGGCTGGTAATGGCGACCGACGACGCGCAATTCGGTATCAGGCCTACCAGCGCGGCGGCCATATGCCCGAGAATCGGCTCTCCTGCGAAAAAATCACGCAGGCCGTGCGTTCCAATCTGCCATACCAGCACGTTCAGCACGAACGAGATGAGCAGGATATAGATAAATATCCGCAGCGTATGCCTCAATGCCGGCAGAAGTATGCCGTCATCTCCGTGGCCATGCCCCTCAACGGCCGCGCGCATATCTCCCGGGCCGCTGTTCCGCCTCAGGACGCGCCCGCACAGCTCCAGCAGAAAGCCGCTGGCCGCGCCGATAGCGAACTTCGCCAGCAGGATCCTCAGAATCTTGACCGGGGAGACCGCATTCGACACGAGTATCGGCAGCATCTCGTCCGAAGTGGACAGATATATGGCAATGAGGGTGCCCGCGGTAATCACCCGGCCGGCAAACAGGCCGGAGGCCGCCGCGGAAAATCCGCATTGCGGCACGATGCCGAAAGCAGCTCCCCACAGCGGGCCGCTACGTCCCGCCGCGCTGATTTTTTGCAGCAGCCTGTCGCCAGCCCGCCGTTCGAGAAATTCCATGAATAGGTATGTCGCGAACAAAAAAGGCAGCAGCCTTAGTCCGTCGAGCAGCGTATCCGAGATAATATCGATCATCTTTCTCCCCGCCCGCCGCCCAATGGCCTAAGGGCCGCGGTTATCCTTCTCTTCCCTCTTTTTCTTTTGAAGCGCCCATGCCGGATTTTTGCGTCACCGTCACGAGGACCGTCTCGATGCGCTTCTTATCCATAGTGAGAATCTGGAAACGCACTCCCTCATCCGTCTCATAGCATTCGCCCTCGGTCGGGAAGTGTTCGAGCAATTCCAGCAAAAATCCGCCCAGCGTGTCGGAATCCTCCGACTCGTAGTCCAGCCCGGTGAGCTCGCAGAAGTCCTCCAGATTCATCGATCCGCTGACGCGGTATTCCTCGCCCTCCCTGACGACCTCGTAGTCCGCCCTCTCGTCCGTGTCATATTCATCGCGGATCTCCCCGACGATCTCCTCTAGCAGATCCTCCATCGTGATAAGGCCGGCGGTGGCGCCATACTCGTCCAGAACGATGGCCAGGTTGACCGCCTTTTCCTTCATCTCCAAAAACAGCTCGTAAGTATTTTTGTACTCGTATGTAAAAAACGGCTCGCGCATCAGATCGCGGATGGACATCTCCTCCTTTTGCCCGTCATAGGCAAGAACGTCCTTCATATTGAGTATGCCCACCACATTGTCGGTCGTATCCTCATAGACCGGCAGCCTGGAAAAATAGCTGTCGCGGTAGACCGCCATAAGCGCGTCGTAGGTGCTGTCAGCCTGAATAAAGCACATGTCAATGCGCGGGACCATGACCTCCTTGGCCTTGTCGTCGCCGAAGTCGAAGAGGTTGTGGATCATGTCGCGCTCCTCGTCCTCTATGACGCCGCTCTCCTGCCCCACGTCCACGATCGTGCGCAGCTCCTGCTCGGTCATGGCGCGCCGCTTGTCGTCGGGACGCACTCCTACCAGGCGCAGGAAACATTGCGCCAGCTTGTTCACGATATAAATCACCGGCGTCAGCACGTACATGAGCGCCCAAATCACCTTGCAAAAACGCAAAGCCAGCTTATCCGCGCGCAGCGTGGCGATATTTTTCGGAGAAATCTCGCCGAAAATCAAAATCAGCAATGTCAGTATGCCGGTCGCGATGCCGGCGCCCATGCTGCCGAACAGGCGTATCGCGAGCGTCGTCGCCAGCGAGGACGCCGACAGGTTCACCACGTTATTGCCGATAAGGATCGCACTGAGCATCTTTGAGGAATTCTCCGTGATCTTCAGCACCAGGCCAGCCCGCTCGTCGCCATCCTGCGCGAGCGTGCGCATGTAGATCTTGTTTACAGTGGTAAAAGCGGTCTCCGCAGATGAAAAAAATGCGGACAGGACCAGCAGGACCACAAGAACCGCCACCATGGCCATATCAGAGCCGTCCATTTGACTTATCTGCCTCCCTTTTGTCCAAAAGCGTATATTGGCCGCAAAAGCCACCTTCCATTCTAGCACTTTTCTGCGCCATGCACAACGGAAAAGTTACATTCGCAGCCGGCAAGGCGCACGCGTCACGAGGCGGCCGCTTCCATAATCCGGTTCGCGGCATAGCGCAGGCTGCTAAAAAACGATCCTTCCCTATGAGCCCCATTGCCCAGGCAGTTTTTCTTTAGGTAACGCCCTAGATGCCCGCCGGCGCAGGCCCGCGCGAAATCCAGATCCGGCGGGATAGGGCAGATGCCGGATCCGTCTATCCGGTAGACGCGCCGCAGGCATCTGCTGTCGCGCTGCCAGTCTCCGCTGTAATTCGATAGCAGATAGACCTCCCTTCCCCGACGCCGCGGCATGCCAAAAAAACCTTCCAGCTCGCGCTGCCCGCCATAAAGATTGACAACGGCCACGTCGGCATCCTCCAGCAGGCTATATGCAAACCCCTCCCTGCAGTCGCCCGCGTCGATGAATACAATGTCCGCGTATTTCTCCATGGAATCCAATATCCTCCGCTGCAGGCCGCACGTCCGGACTGGATAAAGCCCCGGTTTTTCCCTTGCCCCTCCCGGCAGGTAGTATAGTTCACCGCCCGGCACCGGGACCAGGCTTTGTGCCACCGCCCCGCCATTGAGCGCGTGGTGCTGCTCCTGCCAGATCAAATAATCCATCCCCTCCGGGACATGGTATGCGCCCTCCTCATTTAGCACAGGACGCTCCTCGCCGGGCATAAAAAAGGATTCCAGATCCCCCTTGCCCTCCTTGGGCTGCAGGCATATGCTGCGGCAATTCCCGGAAAACGCGAGATATCCCGCCACAGCGGCCATATTGCTGGTCGTCCCGCAGCCGCCGCTGGCTCCCCAGAAAACTACCCTCACGCGCACGCCCCTTTCCGCGCGCGCCTGAAGCCCCGCACTATCGCCGTCTCGCCGCAGCCCGCCAGCCTGCGGCAGAGGCGGACGAGCATTTTCCTAAACGCTCCCGACAAGCGAGACAGGCTCCGGTAGCCCCGGTATTGCATGCCCAGCCTGCTCGCCGTATCCCCCTCGCTGAATGGCAGGACGTAGGTGTCCAGCACGAAGCAATTCTCCTCCCTCAAAATGTCCAGGATTCTCGACGCGCTAGCCGCCTCGGGGCAGACGTCGCGCAGGATCACATTCATGGGACGCTCTACGCGCCTCATCAGCTCGCGGTAGCGGAATAATTGCGCGATATTGCAGTCCGACACCAGAAACAGCTCCCCGCATTCGCGCAGCGACTCCTCGGGCGGCCATACGCCCAAATCGACCAGCAGGAAGTCATAGTCCCGTTCCTGCCAGTAGTCCGGCGGGACCAGCCGCTCGTAATCGATATTTTTGTAGGTGATGGTGAGCAGTTCCTCCGACGGGCGCGGGATGCAAAATTGCATCGCCTGCTCATAGGAATTATCCAATACGCAGACGCTGTATCCGGCGTTCTGCAATATGGATGCCACATAAATACAGATGTCTGTCTGGCCGGAGCCAAACAGGCCTATGATTTTCTTTTCTGACAATCGAATACCTCCGTATCCGGCTGCCACTTCACGGTTTACCGTGCGTACGAAAAAAAGATATGCTGATTATAGCATATCTTTTCGATTTGTAAAGTGCTTTTTATGAAATTTTCCTTATCTGCGAGAGGTTGTCGAGAATGCCGCGCACCACCTTTGAATTGTTCATCGAATAGACGTGGACGCTGGTGATGCCGTTCGCGATAAGGTCGATGATCTGGTCTGTGGCATAGATTATGCCCGCCTGCTGCATGGCCTCCTTGTCGGCGCCGAACCGGTCCACGATATTTATAAAACGCTCAGGCATGTGGCATCCCGATAGCTTCACCGCGTTAGCCACCTGCGACGCCCGCGTAATCGGCATTATGCCGGGTATAATCGGGACGCTAATGCCGGCCTCCCTTGCGCGGTACAGGAAGTTATAAAAAATATTGTTGTCAAAAAACATCTGCGTCGTCAGAAATTCGCAGCCCGCGTCGACCTTCTTCTTGAGGTTTATGATGTCCTCCCGCTTGTTAGCCGCGTCGACGTGGCCCTCCGGATAGCATGCGCCGCCTATGCAGAAGCCGCCGAAATCCCGCACGGCCCCGACCAGCTCCGATGCATAATGATAATCAGTGAACGGCTCGCCCTCCATCCAGGACGGGCGGTCGCCGCGCAAGGCCAGCACGTTCTCTATGCCCGCGGAGCGCATGTCAAGCAGCGCGGCATTTATCGACTCCCTCGTCGCGCCCACGCAGGTCAGGTGCGCCACGACCGGCACTCCATATTCGTTCTGTATGCCCTCCGCGATCGCCAGCGTATTGCCGGCCGTGCTGCCGCCCGCGCCATAAGTCACGCTCATATAATCAGGCCGCAGCTCCGCCACGCGGTACGCCGCAGCGCTGACGCTATCGAAATCCGCCTCCTTTTTCGGAGGGAATACCTCAAACGAGATTGTCAGCCTGCCCTTCCCTATTATTTCGCTCAGTTTCATATGCCGCTCCTTATCGCAGACAATACATGGCGGGGCTACGCATCCGCGCCTCCAGTGATTGCTATTCCCAGCTCCAAGAGCTGCGCGGGATCCACCGTGCCAGGCGCGTCGCTCATCAGGTCGGACGCGTCCTTTACCTTGGGGAACGCCATTACGTCGCGAATCGAATCCGCATGGACCATATGCATGACCAGGCGGTCTACGCCATAGGCAAGCCCCGCGTGCGGCGGCACGCCGTATGAAAACGCGTCCAGCAAAAAGCCAAACTGCTCGTGCGCGCGCTCCCTGGAAAATCCCAGCACCTCGAACATCTTTTCCTGGATATCGCTCTGGTGGATACGGACGGACCCGCCGCCAAGCTCGGTACCGTTCAGCACGATATCATATGCCTTGGCCCGCACGCTGCCTGGATCTGAATCTATCCTGTCCCAATCCTCTTCCATCGGCATAGTGAACGGGTGGTGCATCGCGACATAGCGGTTTTCCTCATCCGACCACTCCAGCAGCGGGAATTCGGTCACCCAAAGAAAATTATATTGGTTTTCGTCCAGGAGGCCCAGCTCATCCGCTAGCTGCAGGCGCAGCGCGCCCAGGACATTCCACACGATCTTGCGCTTATCAGCGGCAAACAGCAGCAGATCCCCCGGCCTGCCATCCATTCTCGCTATGAGCGCGGACATCTCCTCTTCCGACATGAATTTTGCAAATGACGACTTCACCGCGCCATCGGATCCTATGCAGATATATGCCAGCCCCTTCGCGCCGCAGCCCCTGGCGAATTCTACGAGCTTGTCAATCTTCTTCCTGGGCATCGCGCCCTGCCCCTCTACATTAATGCCGCGCACCGTCCCGCCCGCGGCCAGCGCGTCGGCGAACACGGAAAAACCGCAGTTCTCCACGACGTCGGAGACGTCGCGCAGCTCCATACCGAAACGCGTATCCGGCTTGTCGCTGCCGAAACGGTCCATCGCCTCCTGCCACGACATCCGGGGAAGCGGCAGCTTTATGTCGACCCCTATCGCCTCGCGGAACACATATTGCATGAGCCGCTCGTTCACGTCCAGCACGTCGTCGATATCCACGAACGACAGCTCCATGTCGGCCTGGGTGAACTCCGGCTGCCTGTCCGCGCGCAGATCCTCGTCCCGGAAACATTTCGCGATCTGGAAATAGCGGTCATACCCGCTCGCCATAAGGAGCTGCTTGAAAAGCTGCGGGGACTGGGGCAGCGCGTAAAAATGCCCCGGATGGATCCGGGACGGCACCAGATAATCCCTCGCTCCCTCCGGAGTGGATTTGCACAATATCGGCGTCTCGATTTCCAGAAAACCCTCCCGCGCCATGAATTCCCGCATAAGCATCAGCACCTTGCTGCGCAGCATCAGATTGCGCTGCAGATCCGGACGGCGCAAGTCCAGATAGCGGTATTTCAGCCGCATCTCCTCGTTCGTCTTGCTGTTTTCTTCGATCGGGAACGGCGGCGTCGCGGACTCGGAGAGGACGCGCAGCTCATCCGCCGCCACCTCTATATCGCCGGTCTTTAAGTTCTCATTCACGGCGGCCGCCCGTTTCTGCACCTTGCCGACCACCGCGACGACGTACTCGCTTCGCAGGCCTCCGGCCTTCTCAAATCCGGCCGCTCCTATCCTTGGCTCGTCGAACACGATCTGCAGCAGGCCGCTCCGATCCCTTAAGTCTATAAAAATAAGGCTGCCCAGATTCCGCCGTTTCTGCACCCATCCCATGACCGTTACGGTCTCGCCGATATTTTCGCTCGACACCTCGGTACAGCGGTGGGACCTGTGCAAGCCCCGCATTGACTCGCTCATCGCGCTCCTCCATGCTTCGCCGCTATCCACAGGCCTCCGCCATATCGCGCGGCCCACTGCCCGGGCCGGATGTGGATAGCAACTGCTATTTGTTAAAAAATTCTTCAATCTCGCCGTAGCCCTCGGCTGCCAGCTTTTCTTTCTGAAACTTCTTGTTTTTGTTCATGCGGACCACCAGGACCTGCATGCCCTGCTCCCTCTCGGCATTTGCGCGGAGCATGATCTCGGACAGTCCGGCAGCCGGATACCCTTTTTCTATAAGGTATGCCTTTTTCGCGGGCTGCATCGGAACCTTGAATCCGCGCTCCGTCAAAAGCAGCACGATCCTCTCGAAACCTATGGAAAAGCCGCACGCCGGCACGTCGTTTCCGGTAAAGCGCCCGACCATCTTATCATAGCGGCCTCCGCCGCCGCACGCCGCTCCGAATTCCGGCATGACGATCTCGAATATGGTGCCGGTATAATATCCCATGCCGCGAACGAGCGCGGGGTCAAATATCAGATCGAACTTCGCGGACTTCGCCGCGTTGACCGCCGTGACGATCTCCTCCAGGTTCTCATAGACGCCGTCCTCTAGATGTCCGGCGAGCGCGCCGGCAAGATATCCCAGAGCGTCCTCCGCATCGTCCGCTCCGTCGAAAAGCCCCAGATATCGCTCGACGGATTCTTTCGCGAAGCCCTCTTTTTCCAGCTCCGCCGCCACGCCGTCCCTGCCGATCTTATCCATCTTGTCAAGGATGACGAACACGTCGTCGTATGCTTCCTCCGGAAAGCCGCTGTAGCTTGCCATCGCCTTCAGTATGCGGCGTTCGTTGATATGGATCTCGAAATCCTCGAATCCCAGCCGCCCTATGGTCTCGGCCGTCGCCAGGATCAGCTCTATCTCCGCGATATTCCCCGGCTCCCCCAATATGTCGATGTCGCATTGCATGAACTGGCGGTATCTGCCGCGCTGCGGCCTGTCAGCCCGCCACACGCTGCCCATCTGCAGGGCCTTGAAGGGAGACGGCAGGCTGTTCGCGTTGTTCGCGTAATACCGCGCCAGCGGCACCGTCAGGTCATAACGCATGCCGAGGTCCGAGAGGTCTGCCTCCTCCCTCGCCTCGGCCAGCCTTAATTTCTCTCCGCGCTTTAATACCTTGAATATCAGCTTTTCGTTCTCGCCGCCCTGCCCGCCGGTAAGGTTGCCGATATTCTCCATGCAGGGGGTCTCTATGGGCGTGAACCCATAGAGACCGTACGTAGCCTTTATGACTCCCTGCACGTAATCCCTGATACGCATCTCCTCGGGCAGGATGTCCTTCATGCCGTTTGCCGGCTTTTTAGATAATCCCATCTGTCATAATCTCTGGCATGTCAATCGTCATACCAATCATCCCAGTCATCGTCGTCGTCATAATAATCATCATCGTAATAATAATCATAATCATCATCATAACGACTGTTCTTATAGCCGGTCACCGTCACGCTCCTATCGCATTCGAGCTCGCCCAGATAAGTATTTTTGCTCACATTCAGCTTCGTAATCCGGTTGCGCTTGCAAGAAAGATCGACCAGCTGCCTGTTTTTGCTCACATCCAGCTTCGATATGCGGTTGCCCTCGCAGGAGAGCTCCCTGAGCTTCGTATTCTTGCTGACGTCGAGCGTACTAATGTTGTTGTCGTCGCATGAAAGCTCGATCAGCTTTGTATTCTTGCTGACGCTCAGCTTCGTCAGGCGGTTCTCGTCGCATGAGAGATACCTCAGCTTGGTGTTTTTGCTGACGTCCAGCGAGGTCAGGCCGGCCTCGTCGCACTCCAGCCGCTCCAGATTCGTAAAATACTTCAAGCAGGAGGAAAGGCCGCTGTTGTAGCAGTTCTCCGCCGAGAGGCTCTTCACCGACTTCGCCTCGGACGTGCTAAGCTTCCCATCGCTATTTTTGTCATAACGGTACAACCGGTTGATGCGCCACAACTTGGTATTTTCCGTGAGTACGGTGCCGCCCGCCGCATGCACGGGCACCGCCGTTATGCCCGCCGCCATCGCCAAGGCAAGGACGGCTGCCGCCACTTTCGTTTTTTTCATAGTATCATACCTCCATTTAATACCGGCCATAGGCCGACCACGAACTACATTCGCATTATATCATCTCATATGCGCATTTGCAACATCTTCCATTCATTTTTCCGTCTGTCCCATGTGGATGATCTCCTTCCATTTCGGGGAAAACATATAATATCCGATCATCATGATCATGCCAAACGCGAAGCTTATGGTGAAGCTGAACATGAGGTACGTCCCATCCCAGAATCTCGCGATAATGTAAGCCGCCGGAATCCTCACCGCCCACAGCATCAAAATGTTGACCACCGTGCTATAACGGATCAGCCCTACGCCGTTTACGATGCTGATGATGCCGTTAAACACGGCGAACATCCAGTGCGACAGCAGCATGATGACTACCCACCTGTCCGCATACATCAGCACCTCCTCGTCATCCGCAAAGAGCCGCAATATCGGGTTTCTGACGAGGATTACCGCAATACCGGCCCCCAGGGTAATCAACCCAGAGATCAAAGGAATCTTGATATATCCCGCGCGCAGCCGGTCGAAATTCTTCGCGCCAAAATTCTGGCCCGAGAACGTGGTGCCGGCGGACGAGAGCGCGGTAATGGCAATGTTCGCGATGCCGGTGATTCGGCCCGCCACGGTCTGCCCGGCCATGAAAGTGGAACCCTGCGCGTTCACCAGGGTCTGCGCGGCCACATGCCCCAATGAGTACAGCGAATTGTTCAGCCCTATCGGCAGTCCGATGCCCACGATCCGCTTCAATTCATCCCAGAAGACGCGTCTTGGCAGGAAATGAAACTCCAGTTCGCTAAAACGCTTCCTGATATAAATCATGCTGACTAACCATGACAAATATATGGAGATGCTAGTAGAGAGCGCGGCCCCGGCGGCATCCATGCCGAAGCCGGCCACGAACACGAAGTCCAACACGATGTTCGTCACGCACGAGACGGCGAGAAACCACAGCGAGGCCTTGCTGTCGCCAAACCCGCGCAATATCCCGGCATTCATGTTATATCCTATATTGCCCAGAGAGCCCAGGAACACGATCCTGGTATATGCCAGCGCGGCCGACCAAACGTCGTCCGGAACTCCCATGAAGCGCAATATCGCCGGAGCGATGAACAGCCCGAGGATGCCCAGCGGAATCCCGCAGGCGTATACGAACGCGACCGCCGTATCGCAGCATCTCTTGATTTTCTCCAAATCCCCCGCGCCGGCGTATTGTGACACCAATATGGAGACGCCCGAGCCGATCCCCAGGAATACGCACAGCAGCACCTCGACCGGCTGCGAGCTCGTCCCGACGGCGGCGAGCGACGCGGGGGGACAATACTTCCCTATCACTAACGCGTCCACCGTGGTATACATTTGCTGAAGCACGTTCCCCAATACGATAGGCAGCGCGAACAGCAGCACCTTCTGCATTATGGGGCCGGTCGTCATATCGATTTTTTTACTTTGTACAGCAGTTTTCATTACTAATGCATTATCCTAGCTTTATCCCCGAGAGCAGCGACCCAAGGCCGGTGCCCAGCGACTCCCGGTCCGTATAGGCATCCAGATCCTCCGCCAGATCGGCCGCATCTTCCCCGACTCCCTTCATGGAGAGGCTAATCTTGTTGTCCTTGGTGTTCAATACCTTTACCTTTACTTTTTGCCCGACCTTGAGCACTTCGGACGGGGTGGCGATGCGGCGCTCGCATATCTGCGAGACATGCACCAGTCCGCTCAGGCCTTTCCCCAGGCTGACGAACGCGCCATATGGCATGATCGACTCGACCGTTCCTTCCAGCACGGTGCCGGGCGCCATCATAGAAATCCGGTGATTCCGCTCCTCGGCCTCGGCCTCCCTCGCGACCACCTTTCCGGAGAGTACCAGCTTGTTCTTTCCCTTGTCAGCCGTGATGACCCTTACCGGAATCTCCTTCCCGATCCAAGCATCAGTGTCCTCCACATAATCAGACGCGATCTGCGATGCCGGAATGAACGCGCGTATGCCTGAAAGATATGCTATCACCCCGCCCTTCACGCTCTCCTTTATCCGCACCGTGACGGTCGTCCCCTCCTCCATCATCCGCTTGAAGCCATCCCAGGCGATAACTTCGTTCGCCTCTTTTTTCGAGAGCTGGAGATTGCCCTGGCCGTCGTCCAGCCGCACGACCGTCGCCTCTATGACGTCCCCCTCATGTACATCGTTTTTCGCGACAAAATCGGGATCGTCCGTGTAATCCTGCACCTTTATGACGCCCTGCGCGTAATATTGCAGATCCAATATGATCTCCTCATCGCCAACGCCTATTACAGTCCCCTTGACGATGTCGCCCTCGCTGATCTTCCTGAACGACGCCTCCAATTCCTGTTTGTAATCATCCATTGTCTCCATCTTAAGATGCCTCCTATCGCTTATTATAATGCCCTCCGGAAACGTTCCGGCGATTGCGGCGCACGGTTTAGCGAAAAACCGACAGCCCCGCGATCATATTGCGCAGCTCGCGCGTCAGTGGTGTCGTTCCGGTATCTTTCAACTGGAAAGACATAAGTACGGTCGTTCCATTCAGCGGGCTGTTTGCAAAATATGTGCCCATCCAGCCGTCCCAGCCATATTCCCCCGGCCATGTCTGGTGGCAGGCCATGCCTGGCTCGACCAGTATGCGCATCAGATTGCCATAGCCGAATCCGTACAGGCCCTCCCAGTAATGCCACATGCTCTCCTGCTGCCACGGCGTCAGCTTCGCCCTCGTGAAAAAGTCGACGGTCGTCTGCGAGAGAATCCGCCTGCCCCCGTATTCGCCGCCATTCAGCAGCATTTGCGCGAAACGCGCGTAATCATCGAGCGTCGATGCCAGCCCCGCGCCCCCGGACTCGAATACCGCCGGCCGCTCCTTGCGGTACATCAGGCCAAGATGCCGCGTCTCGCATTTCACGAGCCCTCCGGGCGTCATTTCATAAGCCTCCGCGAGGCGGCCCTGCTTTTCTGGCGGCACGTAAAATCCCGTATCCTCCATGCCCAGCGGCTTGAAAAACACCTCGTCCAGAAATTCTCCGAACTTCATGCCGCTGACGCGCTCTATTACCGCACCCAGCACGTCCGCCGAGGTACCATACAGCCAGGCATCTCCGGGATGGAAGGCCAGCGGGCACTGCCCCAGGCGGTTCGCGATTTCGACCGTCCCAAGCGGCGCGTCCCCATACAGCCGGCCGTCAATCTCGTCAAAGACCGCCTTAGGCCCGGTATATGCCGGAGATCCGCCGTCCTCGCCATAGCACAGGCCGGACGTCATCGACAGCAGGTCCAATATGCGCGCCTTGCGATGAACCGGCACTTTTTGCCCGCCCTCCCATACCGTCTGGTCGCGGAAACCGGGAAGGATCTCGTCGACCGCCATCCCCAGATCAAGGCATCCGCGCTCCATGAGATACATGGCCGCCGCCGCCGTGACAGGCTTCGTCATGGAATAGAGCCTCACTATCGTATCCCTCTGATACGGCCTGCCGGATTCGATATCTGCATAGCCGGCCTGGCCGTAAAAAAGCTCCTCACCGTCTTTGCGCACCAGCAGGTTCACGCCCGCCACCTCGCCGCGCGCGGCAGCGGCATCCAGGCGATCCTGGATCCTCTCCAGCAAAGCCAGGTCTTCGACATTTTTCCATCCGTCCACGTAAGAACCCCTTTCTAAAAAAGTGTCATTTTGCATAAAAACATGCAGAAAAGAGCGCATAGACAGACTGTCATTCAGCTTCTATGCGCTCCGATATTTGTATTATCACCGGTTCAGATGGCCAAAATCCGCATCCTCTGCCACATCCCTACATCCCGAACAGGCGCGTGACCCGTCCGTTCTCATCCTCGTACTGCCTACGCTGCATCATCAGCGAATAAAGTTTCAGCGCCTCCTGCTTTTTCTGCTCGGTCACAGCCTTGCCATAATCGAGATCCTCGATGCGGCTCTGCGCCGCGGCAGTGTTGAAAGCCGCGTACCTGTTATTCGCCATGGAGTGGTCGAGCCTGTTTGACACGGCTCCTAAATAACTCCTGTTAGAGCCGACCTTGCTCAGCGCGTTGTCAATGTCGCCGATGTCGAAGTCGCCCGTCACGTCGAAATCCGCCAGCCCCAGGCTCTCTAACGTGGAACCGCCAAAAGCCACGTTCATGCCGCTGCCATCGGGGTTGATAGCCGCGTTCCAGGCCTTGCCGGAACTAGACAGCACGTTCATCCCATTGAACTGCGTCTGCGCCGCCGTATCGGAAATGTGCTGCTTTAGCTGGTCGATCTCCTGCTGGATGGCATCGCGATCCTCGCTGCCATAGATTCCGTTGGAAGCCTGTATGCTAAGTTCGCGCATCCTCTGCAGGCTGTCCGTAATCGAACCCATCGCCCCATCCGCCACGTTCGTCATGTCCTGGAACGAAGCCGCGTTATCGGTCGCCTTGTTCAGGCCGTTGAATTCGCTCAATATCTTCTGGGCGATGGCTGCCTTGGCGGCATCATCAGCGGCGCGGTTGATACGCTTGCCGCTGCTCATCTTTTCCGCTATCCGGCGCTGGTTCTGCTCCGCGCGGTTCGCATACAGATAATGGTTCGTCTGGGAAGGAATCCTCATGTTAAACGCCTCCTCTCTGCATTATTTGAATAGTTCTCGCAAAACACGCAGACGGATATAATGCGTCCGCCTCTTATAGTCAAGTCTACCACTAATCCGCCGCCATGGCAAGGGGAAGTCTCAAAAACATTTACCCGACATCCCTGGTCAGGTTGATCGCCTGCCTAAGAAGCGCGGGATCTACGCCATTCTGGACCCGGATAGTAGCGTCATTCACCGCAATCTCGATAGAATGCGGCTCGTCATTTTGCGGCCCGGCACTGCGCGACTGCATCTCGAACTGCATTGAATTCGCCATCGGCGACGCCGATGCCGCGCTCTTTGACCGTATCACGTCCTGGTTCAGGTCAATCAGCTTAAGGTCTCCCCAGTCGGGCGACTCAGGCTGCCTGGTCTTTGCCGGCTGCGGCTGATGCAGATATACGAAAAAGTAACCCAGCCCGACCACGCAGACGCCGCCTATGACATTCCCGATTGTAACCGGAATCAGGTTATTCGTCAGAAAAGACGTCCAGTTGAGCGACCCGGCCGCGATCCCGTATTCATCCGCCGCCATGATTCCGGCGGGAACAAAATACATGTTCGCAATGCAATGCTCATATCCCGATACCACGAACAGCGTCACAGGCAGATACAGGCCCAGGATCTTTCCCGCCACGTCCTCCGCGGAAAAAGAAATCCATACGGCAATGCACACCAGAATGTTGCACAGGATCGCCTTTAACAACGCGTCCTGCAGGGTCAGCGACGTCTTAGCCTGCGCCGTCGCCACCACCGACTCCGCCAGCGCTCCGTCGAAGAGGGAATAGGCATGCCCGTAGGTCAGCATCGCCGCCACGAACAGGCTGCCGACAAAATTCCCAAGATAGACGACCACCCAGTTCTGGAGCATCCCTTTTACCGTCGCCTTCTTGTCCAGAACGGAAACGATAATCAGGCTGTTCCCGGTGAAGAGCTCCGCCCCGGCCATCAGCACCATCATAAGCCCGATGGGGAATACCAGCGCTCCCACCAGTTTGCCTAACGACGCCGGCTCGATATTTACGGCGACCACCTGGCTGCCAAACGCGCCGAACGCGATAAACATTCCTGCAAACACTCCCAATACGAACATCTTAGGTATCGGCAGCTTAGTCTTAGCCGCGCCGGCATCTGAATACCGTTTTGCTATTTCCGCCGGTCCATACATACTCCCGCCTCCATTCCATACCGCTTCTTCATACCGCGTCCAAACGACGCCTCATCAATCAGAACTTGACGAACCTGTCCGCCTCCTCGGTCAACGCGCCGGCGACCTGCCTGTTGTCGTCCATCGCGTTCGCGATCTCTCCGATATCCTTGACGAGATCCGATGTGTTCGCTGCGACGTTCGCGGTGCTGTTAGAACTCTCGTCCACGGCCGTATTGATGCCGTTGATCGAATTCGTGATATTTTCCATCAGCTGCTTAAGGTTGATCGACATGTCGTTGAAACGAGTTACAATCCCGTTCACATGGACGGCGTCTTCATTGTATTGCTTGCCGGCGTTGACAAATCCGTCATAGTCCGGAAGTATCGTCTCATTTATATAGTCAACCATCGAGTTCGCATTCTTGATCAGCTCGTTGACCGCCTCGATGACCATGTTGTTGATCGTCTGGATGTTATTCGCGGCCTCCCTGCTGGAGTCAGCCAGCTGGCTGATCTCGCCGGCAACTACCGCGAAGCCTCGCCCGGCCTCTCCCGCGCGCGCAGCCTCTATGGAAGCGTTCAGCGACAGCAGGTTGGTCTGGCTGGAGATGCTAAGTATCTCGTTGGTCAGGTCATTGACCCGGTCGACGCTCTTGCTGCTCTCGATCGCCTGTTTAAGCTGGCCTATGATCTCGTTCACCACGTCGCTGGTATTCTGCTTGTTCTCCACGGCGCTCTGCTCGAGATCCTCCGCGCGCCTCTGCATGTTCGTCGCATAATCATACAGGCCCTGCGACTCGTCCGAAAGCTCGATGATGTTCTCGTCAACGGTCCCCACATTCTCCTTGATATTGGTAATGGCGGACGAAATCTCTTCCATGGACGCGGTCAGCTCTTCCATAACCGCCGAAATGTCGTATGAGTTATTGTTCGCGGTCGACACCTTGTCGGATACCACGTTCACGATAGAGCCAAGACGTCCGGAACTGTTATTGATCTGCCCCATGATGCCCTGCAGCGTCTGGATGAAGGTGTTGATGCCGTTGGCCAGCGTTCCGATCTCATCGGTGCAGAAGCATTGCACGCGCTTCGTAAGGTCGCCCTGGCCCGCGTCGATGCTTGCAATGACGTCGCGCAGCTGCTTGTTGATATTGATAAGGCGTTTCACGCACCACTTCCAGCTCACCCATACCACGAATGCCAATACCAGCACGCCCAATACGAAAAGCACGATCGTAACCATCCTGACCTGCCTGTAAATCGTCGCCTGGCGTTCTACCGCGGCATCCATATCGGCCTTGTTCATATCGCCCATCTCTGACAGCTCCGCAGTCAGCGCGGTACCCGCCTCTTTCAGGTCCACATTGGCGAGAGCGATGGCCTCTTCTTTGTTGCCGGCCCTGCTGTCGTCGAGAATCTTGTCGTAAATAACCAGATAAGCTTCATAATTCTTAATGAAATCATCGTAGCTCTGCCTGGCCTCGTCAGAATCGATCAAGGCCTCGAATTCCTCGCAGTTGGCCGAAATGGTCTCCTTAAGGTTCGCCTGCTCGTCCTCCAGGCTCTGCAGCAGCTCGTCGTTGTCCGCTATGATATGCGCGAACGCCACGCGCCTTAGCGTCTGGTATGCAGCCGTAATATCGCCCAGCCGCTCTATCTTCACGGCATAATTGCCTGACACTGACTCGCTCGCGGACATAATCTGCCCCGTACTGAACAGGCTGGTGATCCCCATCGCGAACATCAGGACGCCAAGTATCGAGACGGGCAGCAAGATTTTGATCCTAATGCTCAGGTTTTTCAAAAACATCGACATTTCTTCAATCCACCTTTCCATAATGATGTCAGAACCTATCCACATTATACATGATTTCTTTGCAAATGTCCAGTTTTTTTATGCAAAATATCCAGTCCGGGGTGGAACGGCTGCAAGCGGCGGAGCCGGCCTACTTGTGATCGGCAAGATAGCGCATGGCCAGCCAGCAGTGCATGGCGGCGCCCTGGCTTAGCACGGCGTCGTCAAACCTGACCTTGGGATGGTGCTGTGCATACTGATAACCTTCGGCGCTATTGCCGGCAGCAAGGAACATCGTAACCGTCGGCACCTTGTGGCTGACGAATGCGAAGTCCTCGCTGCCGCCGCCCGCCTTTCCGCCGCTCAATGCCGTCAGATCCAGCGCCGCGGGCCCTATAAGCTCCGTGACGTAGCGCAGCGCGTCGGCCCCTAGATCCGGATCTACGACCATGCAGGGGCAGTAGTCGTAAAATTCCACCTCGGCATTGCATCTCATGGCGGATGCCACGCCAGAGCAGATCTCGCGCATACGCGCTTTGATGCGCTCGCCGACGGCATTATCAGAATCGGTGGTGCGGATCGTGCCCCACATCTCGGCCTTGTCCGGGATGACATTAGACGCCTCGCCCGCCGCGAAATGCCCCGTGGTGAAAATGCCAAACTCGTTGCCATCCAGCTCCCTGGCGCTGATTTCCTGCAGCGCGATATGTATGTGCGCCGCCGCCGTGATCGGATCGACGGCCAGATGCGGCGAAGCCCCATGCCCGCCCTTGCCATGTACGGTAATGTGGTACTGCTCGCAGCTGGCCGTGACCACGCCGCCAGTCGCCACCTGCACTGTGCCGTTGGGCATAGGCACCCCCGCTATGACGTGCATCATTATCGCGGCGTCCACGTGCGGATTCTCTAATATGCCGTTCGCCATCATGTCCAGCGAGCCCTGGAATATCTCCTCCGCCGGCTGGAACTCCAGCTTGACAGTACCCTCCAGCTCGTCCTCGTGGTCTTTTAGCAGCTTTGCCGCGCCAAGCAGCATCGCGGTATGCATGTCATGCCCGCAGCCATGCATCTTTCCCGGCGTCTGGCTGATAAAATCCACGTCCGCCTCCTCCTGGATGGCCAGCGCGTCCATGTCGGCTCGAAGCAGGACCGTCCTGCCGGGCCGGCTGCCGCAAAGCGCCACCAGCCCGGCCTTGCCGCAGTCCCTGGGAGCATAGCCCATTTCTTCAAGCCGCTCACGCACGAATTCCCTGGTGAATGACAGGTCGAATCCGACCTCCGGGTGTTCATGAAGCGTGTGGCGGATATCCCGCAGCGAGTCCTGAAGGCCCGCGGCCTCGGCCAAAATTTTTTCTGCCGTCATAATAAACTCCTCCTTAAATGATGTCATGATAATCGCTTTCGTTAAAATCTGAAATTGTTTTAACATATTCCGCCGGATTTTTCAATCCCATATGCTATCCGGCCATCGCATCCAGCACGCGGCCTATGTCCTCGTCGATGCAGGCCGAGCGATCCGCGATCTCCTCGAGGCAAGCCGCGTCCCCGAGATTGACGCACGCATATGCCGCATCCGGATTACGCGCCGTCATCTGCCAGAACGGATACTTTATGATGCCCGGGGTATTATAGCCGACTCCCAGCTCCAGGAACAAAACGCGCCGCCCCGGGAGCGCCCGCAGGAAATCCCCGTACCGCCGAGCCGCGGCGTGCCAGCCATCGTCCTCCACGAAAGTATCGTCGGCCCGGAGGTTCATGCCCATGGGCCTGCCGCACCTGGGACAGCGCGGGACCAGTTCGGACGGGACCGACATTTTCGGCATCGTTCCTTCGGGCAGAACCGGCATACCATTTTCGAGGATCTCATAACCCTGAGCCGCCATCATCTCCCTGACCGCGTCCTCATTATCATAGGTAGCACAATGGCACGGGCCTTTGCACTGGAACAGCCCGTAGTCCCCCTGCGTGTAAAATAGCCTGCATTTATCAAATCCGGCCTTTTGGAAGCAATGATCCACGTTGGTCGTCAATACGAAGTAATCCTTGTCTTTCACCAGCGCAAACAGCTTTTTGTAGACCGGAGCCGGCGGGTCCGCGTATCTATTGATGTAGATATAGCGGCTCCAATACGCCCAATATTCTTCCAGCGTGCCGTAAGGATAAAAGCCTCCGGAATACATATCTTTGAAATGGTACTTTTTTGCGAAATCATGAAAATAGCGCTCGAATCTTTCTCCGGAATATGTATATCCAGCCGCCGCAGAAAGGCCCGCGCCGGCGCCGACGACCACTGCCTCCGCGGCATCCAGAGCCTCTGCCAGCCTGCGCATATTATCCGAGCAGCTCCCTGTAGATGTCATAATCGGCATCCTTGAAAACATTGAAAACCACCTCCATATCGCCCCTGCATCGCCTGACTGTCTCTACGGCGAGCTCCGCCGCGCGCCTGTTTGGAAAATGGAACTCGCCGGTGGAGATACAGCAGAAGGCAACGCTGCTAATATTATTTTGAGCCGCGAGCGCCAGGCACGAACGGTAGCAGGAAACCAGCCGCTTCTCATCGGCATTGGTCACCCTGCCCGAAACTATGGGCCCGACCGTATGAAGGACGTATTCGCACGGCAGGTTGTATGCGGGCGTGATCTTCGCCCCGCCGGCCTCCTCCTCATGCCCCTGCCTGGCCATCTGCCTGGCGCATTCCAGCCGCAGCCGCACCCCGGCATATGTGTGGATAGCGTTGTCGATACAGCCGTGGCAGGGAACGTAGCAGCCTGTCATGCCGCTGTTTGCGGCGTTTACAATGGCCCCGCAGCGCAGCGTCGTGATATCGCCCTGCCAGAGATAGATGCCGTCCTCTATGGGCGAAAGGTCGGCGACATCCGTTATCCCTTTTGCCTCCAGCTCCGCCTGCAGGTATTCATCCTGTATTTTCAGGAAATCCTCCGAAACAGGCATAGGCGAGCGGACATTCATCAGGGAGCGGAGCAGCATTTTCTGCCCCTCCGCATCGGATGGAATACGCAAATCCCTATACTGCCGAGATTCTCCGCACAGATATCGTATCAAATAGATCCTGCGTTCCTGCTGGGTCATATCGCATGCTCCTTTTGTCCAATCTACGCAATGGTTGATTTTTTGACAAATTAAATGGCAGCGCGGAATCTCGCGCTGCATATATTTGTGCTGACGAACGTCTCAAGCTTCCACATCCACGGTACTTGTAGCGGCGGCCGCCTCGCCAACCGGAATCTGCCTGCCGCCCAGCTCCAGACGCTGGAACACGGATTTTAGATATTTCATGTCCGCATCAACAATCTCACGCATTTCTTCGCTGCGGTGCTTTTTGCGCAGCCGCTCCAGATCCGCATCGGCGTCAATATCGTCCGATGCCGTCACGCCGCAGATACCGGCAGCATCTGGAATCAAAGCATCCCCTGGCATCCCTTCGCAATCCTCTTCGATATCCTTCATAGCATCTTCCAGCTTGAAATATCAAATTTGATTCCATTTTATTATAGTACTTCACTTGGGATAGTCAAGTTCGGATACGCCATCGGGCGTAACGATAACAACAAGACGCAGAAATAGCCGCCCGAACCTGAGAAGTCCAGCGGCTATTCTGCTGTAAAACTTTTTCGGGCCAGCCGTCTATCGGCAGCTCCTCGGAGCGTCTGTTTCGCAGACGTCCTTCTTTATTGTCTTTATACCATATGCAAGCAACGCGAGGTGTGAATTTAATGGCAAAAAAAGAAAAGGCATCAGAAGCTTCTGGCAAACGAGGATACAAAGGATTTTGTTGACAATCCGAGATTCTATTCTCGTGACAACGTGTTTTATCTGGAGGAGCACGAATTGCCGCGGTGCGCGCTTCCCCAGTCGCACATCTGATCTAAAATAGGAATGAGAGATTTTCCTTTTTCCGTCAGGCTGTATTCCACTTTCGGAGAGTTGTTCTGGCTACGCCGCTCTATTACTGGAACATGAGCGGTCAGCTTCGGACAACATTTGATCGGCTGTTCGCTCTGGAAGAAGGCGATGGCAATCTGCTCCGTGGTCATGGCCGTTCATCCGCCCTGCTGATGGCGGCGGAAGGACATGGTTTCGAGGATTTTTCTGCAAAATCAGAAATATTGTTTCTATTGTTGGTTGTCTGTGG
>CAYVFF010000018.1:0-52820 GCA_964450965.1 uncultured Eubacterium sp.
GCCCGGATTGCGAATATGGGTCGGATTGCGGGAGCTGCGCAGCAGCGGAGCAATCCGCGGGCTTTCAAGGCATGCCCCCTCTTGCGGGGCATGAGAATTATTATCTTTGCGCGCTCCTGCGAAGCGCCAGAAACGGAGGAAAGGAGGGAATGGCAATGGCAGGCAACATTATGACGAACGCCTACAATCAGATGAGCGCGGTATACGGCATCCAGATGGGCGCCAGCAACAAATATGATTCGCACAAGCGCAGCGAGCTGCGCATGACCTATAACCGCATCATAAAATCCACCAAGGAATCCCCCCTCTACCGGATCAAGGACGCGGGTGATTTCAGGAAGTTCGCTATCAGCGTCAAGGAACAGGCCCATACGATCAAAAACGTCGTCGCCTCGCTCTCGGAAAATGGCGAGGGCATGGAACGCGCTTTCCAGAAAAGGATCGCGTCAAGCGACAATCCGGAGGTGGCGACGGCCGAATATATAGGCAGCGACAGCGATTTCATCTCGCCGGAGAGCGCCGGCTTCCATCTTGAAGTGAAGCAGCTGGCGACCCCTCAGGTCAACCGCGGGCATTTCATGCGCCGTACCGGGCATGATTTCAAGGACGGACGGTATCGCTTTGATTTGAATACGAGCTCGACCTCGTATGAATTCCAATATAACGTCGGCATCGACGACACGAACGAGGAAGTCCTGAATAAATTGCGCAAACTGATCAACAACGCCAACATAGGGCTTCAGGCGGAACTCGTGGCCGACGGGCGCGGCTATAAGGCGCTTCAAATTGAATCGCGCCAGACCGGCTATGATGATGGCGAGGACCGCCTGTTCGATATCATACCGGCAAATGACGACGGCTCGCGGGAAGCGATGGAGCTGCTCGGCATCGACGCGGTCTCCTCGCCGGCAGAGAATTCATCATTTTTATTGAACGGCACGCTGCATTCTTCCTACACTAATACGTTCACGGTGAACAATATGTTTTCCGTGACGCTAAATGGCGTGAGCAGGCCCGGCAGGCCGGTCTCCATCGGCTTCAAGCCCAGCGTGGACACCGTGATAGACGATGTCGAGGCGTTAGCCTCGGCCTACAACGGCATCATCGACGTCGCGAACAGCTATGCGGACTCCAAGGAGTCCAGCGGCACGCTGCTAGGCGACATGGGACGCGTTGCAAAGCGTTTCTCGAGGGATTTTGCGGAGATGGGCATATCCATCGGGGACGATTACAGCATGACCATCGACAGGAAAGAGTTCGCAGGCAAGATCAGCGGAGCCGACGCCGCAAAGACGTTCGGCGTGCTGAACCGTTTCCGCGATGCGCTCGGCAAAAAAGCGGACGAGGCGTCGATTAACCCGATGAACTATGTAAACAGGGTCATCGTTTCATACAAGCATCCGAACCCGAACAAGAACTTCGCGGCGCCATACATCAGCAGCCTGTATTCCGGCATGATGCTCGACTACATATTATAAATATCTGCCTTATATACGCCGAGATTAGACCGCATCCACGCGATCGTCTCGGCGATTCCCTGTTCAAATGTATATCTCTGCCTCCAATCAGTCAATTCCATTATCTTCGCGTTGCTCCCCAGCAGGCGGTCCACCTCGCTCTTCTCCGGGCGCAGGCGCTGTTCATCGCAGACGATTCGCGCGTTTGGATTTATCTGCGCGATAATCTCCCGCGCCAGGTCGCCTATCGACAATTCGCGCTGCGACGCGATATTTATCTCCTCTCCTATGGTCCGGTCTGATTCCGCTATCGCTATAAATCCCGCCGCCGTGTCCTTGACATAATTAAAATCCCTGGTAGGCGTGAGTTTACCCAGCTTTATCTCATCCCTGCCAGCCAGGAGCTGAGATATGATCGTCGGAATAACCGCCCGGGCCGACTGCCTGGGCCCGAAAGTGTTGAACGGGCGCACTATCGACACCGGCAGCCCGAAACTGCGGTAAAAACTCTCGGCCAGCCGATCCGCGCCTATCTTGGTCGCGGAATATGGCGACTGCCCCTGGAATGGGTGGCTCTCGTCAATCGGCACATATTTCGCGGTGCCGTAGACCTCGGACGTCGACGTGGCCAATACGCGCTCCGTGCCCAGGTCCCGCGCAGCCTGCAGGACGTTCAGCGTACCCTTGATGTTCGTGTCCACATAGGAATCCGGCGAATGGTAGCTGAACGGGATAGCGATCAGCGCGGCCAGGTGGAATACGATATCGATTCCCTTCATTGCCTCGCGCACGCCGTTCGGATCTCGGATATCGCCGGTAAAGACCTCGATTTGGTCCATTTTTTCCTTAGGCAGCGACTCCAGCCAGCCCCAGCTATTGAATGAATTGTAGTACACGAACGCGCGCACGCCATAGCCGCGCTCCAGCAGGCTCTCTACGAGATGGCTGCCGATAAAGCCGTCCGCGCCCGTCACCAATACTTTTTTCATCCTCTCCCCTCCATCACCTTTTCAGCCAAAAAAAAATCAAACTCGTCATCGATGTCTATCGAATGCCGCTTGTCCATTATATACGCAAAAGAGCGTTCGCCGTAAATCCTGCGATGCTGCATCAAAACATCCGTCCTTAATATATAGATTGCTCCGTTCAGGCGATAATATCTTTCGCCGTCCTGGCGCCTGCCGGGCGCCTCCTCGTCTATAAAACCGTCCATGCAATCCCCCTCGTGGAGGACGTTATATAATGCCGGGGAATGTTCCGCCTCGCAAACGCTGATTACGGAATCCGCGCTTTTTTCATCAAATAGCCTGAATGCCCCCGCTATATCGCCGCTATCGCGCAACGGACTGGTGGGCTGCAGGAGCGCTATCGTGTCGAACGTCCTTCCCGATTTTTCATAATTCCTTATCACGGAGCGGAGCGTATCCCATGTACTCGCGGCATCGCCAGACCACTCCGGCTCGCGCATGAACGGTACGGACGCCCCGTATTCCCGCGCTATCCCGGCATATTTTTCGCTGTCGGTCGAGACGCAGACCTCGTCAAAGACGCCCGACCGCAGGGCCGCGCGGATAGTATATGCCATCAACGGCAAGCCATGCATTGGCTTGATATTTTTGTCCTTCAGGCCCTTAGAACCGCTGCGGGCCGGGATTATCGCGATACGCGCCATAAAGCCTCCTTCTCTTTCCCGGGAATTTTTCAAACGCCCGCGCGAGATCCGTCATAGAATTTTTTCCTCAAATCCACCTTCCCGTTGTCCAGGAAGCCATACAATATGTCCGCGATGCGCCCGGACGTATTCCCATCCCCATAGATATACGAGGGCTTGCGCTCAATATGCGCCGCCCGGTTCATCGCGTCAACAATCGACGATTCATCCGCCGGGCATGACACGACAGTGTCCGCCATCAGCCGGCCGCGCTGGCGTCCGCCGATATTCACGCAGGGCACGCCCAGCGCCGGGGCTTCGATCACGCCGCTCGATGAATTGCCAAGGACGAAAGCGCTATACTTCACCGCGCTAAGATACCGGACCATCCCGAGCGAGCTTACGAGGCGCACGTTGGAACACTCCGCCGCGAAATCCTCCATCATGCGATTTATCTCGCTCCCCCCGGCATCCGCGTTCGCCTTAGTAATCAGGTAGAAGTATTGCCGCTGGCTGCGCATCGCCCCTATCAAAGGCAGAACCTGCTCCCGCGCGGGGCAATCTTTAAGCGTCTCCGGATGGAACGTGGCCACCACGTATTCCTGCCCGGTCCGGATGCCTATCGCGGCGCACGCCTCCTCATATGATAACAGCGGAGTCCTGAGGACGTTTTCCACGCCCAGCGCGCCCACATTGAACACGCGGTCCGGCTGCTCGCCCATCCGAATAATCCTATCCCTGTATTCCTCCGCCGCCGCAAAATGGAGATAGCTCATCTTCGTCACCGCGTGCCGGACGCAATCATCCACCGCGCCTTCCGTCAGCTCACCCCCATGCAGATGCGCGATCGCGATCCGCTCGTTCATCGCCGCGCAGCAGACGGCGAGAATCTCCGTCCTGTCGCCCAGGACAATCAGCAGGTCCGGACGCTCCTCTCGAAAATAAGCGGCAAATCCGCAAATCGCCTTTGCCATCGCGATTGAGACGTCATAAGGCGTATCTCCGCCATCAAAGATGGGAATCTCGGCAAAAATATCGACGCCGTCCGCCTCGATCTCGCTTTTAGTATATCCGTGTTCAGGCGAGAGATGCGTTCCCGAAACAATCAGCTGCAGCCTGACCCTGCCATCCTTGCGAAGCCGAAGTATCAGCGGGCGCAGAATCCCATAGTCCGCCCTCGTCGTCGTCGCCACCGCTACCTTTTTCACTGGAGAAACACCTCCCCTCCGATCGGCTCGTCCGGGGCATAATCACGCGGCGCTCGCCTGCCGATCACCTCGTGCCAGCGCATCGGGCTGATGCCGTTTCCGGGACGCTTCGCCGCCAGATTCCCTTCGGTGAAAATCTCGCCCTTTTTAATGCCGGACGCCGCGACGATGCTTTTTCGGGCAGCATCGCAATTTTTGCGCTCCGAGGCGGTGCGGCGTTTCCTTCCGTCGCCAAGGCATTTCTCGACGTTGCGGATAGCCCGTACCATCATAGAGAGCTCGTCGGGCTCCAGGCTCGCCGCGTGATCAGGCCCCGGCATGGCGCGGTCCAGCGTAAAGTGCTTCTCGATGACCGCCGCGCCCAGCGCCGCCGCCGCTACCGGCACCTCTATGCCCCGCGTATGATCCGAATATCCGGTCCGGCAGCCCAGCTCTTCAGCCATGCTGCGCATCGCAAGCAGATTTACATCCTCAAAAGGCGTCGGATACTCCGTGTTGCAATGCAGCAGCGTGACCGTTCCCGCGCCGCCGGCCTTAAGAACGTCTAGAGCGGCCTTTATCTCATCCATCTCGCACATGCCGGTAGACATCACGACGTCACGCCCGGTCCGCCCGACCGCCTCAAGGAATGGCATGTCCGTGACCTCGCCCGACGGAATCTTCCAAAAATCCATGCCGAGGCCGTCCAGGAATTTCAGACTCTCCAGGTCGAACGGCGTCGAGAGGAATCCTATGCGTGTCCCGCAATAGTCGCGCAGCTCGCGGAAATCCTGATATGTTAGCGCCAGTTTCTCCAGCATCTCAAGCTGGCTGCCGCCGCCGGTAGCCGTCTGCTGATAATCCGCCTTTAAGGCGTGGCGCGATACCAGCTTCTCAGGCACGAAAGTCTGAAATTTGATATAATCGGCTCCGGCTTCGATAGCCGCGTCTACCATCCGCTTCGCTAAGGCGAGGCTGCCGTTGTGGTTTACGCCCGCCTCGGCGATGATCAATACCGCCATTTAACGTCCTTCCCATCTATAGTCAATATTCGCCCTGCATTCGCAAGTCAAAGCGTCCGCGCGGGAACCCCGACAGCCGTGCAGCCGCCCGGCAAATCGCGTATCACCACGCAGCCCGCGCCGGTCCGCGCGCGCGGGCCGATGCTCACTCCCTGTATTACTCGCGTGCCCATGCCGATATCGCTGCCATCGCCGATAGAAACGCTGCCGGCCAGGCGGGCGTCTGGACCCATCGTCACGAAGTCGCCCAGCGTGCCGTCGTGGCTGACGACCGCTGCCATGTTAAGGAAACAGAAATCGCCCAGCCGCACGTTGGTCGAAATCCGCGCATCCATGCTGACGACGCATCCCCTGCCCATATGGACGTCCGTGCAGACCTTTGCCCCGAGTATCAAGTTTGGAAAGCGAATATTCGCGTTGCGCGAGAGCCGTACCGCAATCTTTTCGCGCAGCGCGGGATCCGCGACGCACACCGCCACGTTTACCGGCGTTGTCTGCGACAGCAGATAGCCATCGTCACCTAAATACGGGATATCCCGTCCGCCGACCGAGACGGGGCATGCGCCCCCGGAGTCCTCGCGATCCACGAAGCCCAGGACGTTCCACCCGGGTTTAGCCTTATTCTGTTCCTGAATCTGCCAGACCAGCTCGCGCATGCATCCGCCGCCGCCCGCCAGAATTATATCAGGCATTTCCTACCCCCTTTGCCGCCAATCCGCGAGTATATGCGGCTGCCGGCTACTCCGATTTCTGGCTCAACTTCGCCTCCATGCGGCGCATCTCCTCGAACTCTCCCATGTCAAGGAACGAGTCCTCGCTGATCGGGTACATGCCGACCTTGCGGCCTTCACGCAGCAGCATCTCCGCGAGATCCGTCATGTGAAAGAAAGTATCCTCCGGAATCTCGTCTATCAGGCATGGGGAGAGGACATACATGCCCGTATTTATGAAATATGACAATTTCGGCTTTTCTTCCATTGATTCGACCGCCCCGTTCTCGCTGGAGTGGACCACGCCGTAAGGCACGACGATATTTTTCAATGCGGTGACTATCGTAAGGTCGTTCCCGGACGTCTCATGGTATCTGTACACGTCGCCATAGTCCGCGTGAATCAGTATATCGCAATTCGTCACTATGAACGGCCTCTCGAAGCGTTCCCGTATGAGAGAGAGGCTGCCCGCCGTACCTAGCGGCTTGTCCTCCTCGATATATCTTATCTCATAATCCGCCGTGTTTTCGGCAAAATATGATTTTATCATGCCTTTCCTGTAATTGACGGTCACATAGAACGGACCGGCTCCGCAATCCCTGAAACGGTTTATGATGCGCTCCATGATTGGCACGTCCCCAATCGGGATCAAAGGCTTCGGCAATATCTTAGTGTATGGATAGAGCCTCGTGCCCTTGCCGCCCGCCATTATAACCACAGGTACGCCCGAAAGGGACTGTCGCTGCCCCATGTCCTGCCGCCTGGTATCCGCGCGAAAAATGATATCTAAGACGACCCCCTTGGCGTTCACGACCGGCAGGGCCGTTATTACCTGTTTTTCCATGAATTCGTTCGCGGACGAGAGATCCTTTCGGTATATGACCTTGGGATCCTTGTTCATGAAACGGGCAACCTCCGCCTGCAGATCCCCCGTGCGGATCAGCCATCTGCGTATGTCGCCGTCCGTGACGACTCCCTGCAGGCGGCGGTCCTTATCCGTCACGAAAAGAATCCCCTTCACGTTCGCGTCTATCTTCTGCATCGCGTCGACGACAGTGGACTCGGGAAAAATGAGATACTTCCATAGCTGCTCGGCCTTCATTGGCGGCCTCCGTCTAACGCTCCCAGCAATGTCCGCGCCATGTAATCAATCATTTCATCCGTCATGCCCGGATATACGCCGATCCAGAAGCTCTTTTCCATAATCCTGTCAGTATTTTCAAGCGTGCCGGCGACGCGGTAGCCCCGCCCATCGGCTCGCAGCCCGTCGAAGCACGGCTGCTTTATGAGGTTGCCGGCGAAGAGCATGCGCGTCTGCACGCCATGCTCCTCCAGATAGCGTACCACGGCATTTTTGTCGACGCAATCCCTGCAGGTGACAAGATATCCGAACCAGGACGGGCGCGAATCCCGGCAGGCTTCCGGCAGGATAATCTTATCGGCCGCGATTCTCAGCCGTTCGTCGAGCCTGGCAAAATTCTCCCTGCGCCGCCGCACGAAATCAGGCAGTTTTTCCAGCTGGGCGCAACCGACCGCCGCCTGCATATCGGTCGCCTTGAGGTTGTACCCGAAATGCGAATAGACATATTTGTGGTCATAGCCCCTGGGCAATTCGCCGTACTGTCCGTCGAAACGATGGCCGCACATTCCATCGTGCCCGGGCGGGCATACGCAGTCCCGGCCCCAGTCGCGCAATGAGCGGATTATCTTGTGCAGCAGCGGATCGTCGGTATAGACCGCCCCGCCCTCGCCCATCGTCATGTGATGCGGCGGATAGAAGCTGCTCGTCGCGATGTCGCCTATGCTGCCGGTCTTTTTCCATTCGCCGTCAATGAGATATTCGCTGCCTAGCGCGTCGCAATTATCCTCCACCAGCCACAGCCCGTGACGGTCGCAGAATCCCCGCACTTCTTTCAAGTCGAAGGGATTGCCCAGGGTATGCGCGATCATGACCGCCTTGGTCTTCTCCGTGAGGGCATCCTCCAGCAGTCGGGTATCAATATTGTATTGCGGTATCGTAAGGTCTAGAAACACCGGCACCGCGCCATATTGCAGGCATGGCGTGACCGTCGTCGGGAAGCCCGCCGCCGCCGTGATGACCTCGTCCCCCGGCATGACGCGCCGCTCCCCGAGCAATGGCGACGTCAGCGCCATGAAAGCCAGCAGGTTCGCAGATGAGCCGGAATTTACCAGCGAACAATAGCGCACCCCGATGAATTCGGCAAAATCACGCTCGAACCGTTCGGTAAAACGCCCCGACGTCAGCCAGAATTCCAGCGCGCTCTCGACCAGGTTCTCCATCTCGCGCGAATCGTACACGCGCGAGGCGTAGGGAATCCGATCCCCCTCGCTGTAAGGTTCCGGCTTGCAATAATTCTCGTAATACTCACGGACCATCGCAAGAATCTCATCCCTGGCCCGTTCTTTCGTCTTTCCTTCAAACATACGGCTGTCTCCTTGATCCTGCGGCGGCTGGCACGATGACGGCTTCCGAAAGCCTACGCTCGGACGGCGTCCCCCTCTGCCGGCCCGCGTCCGGCCCACGGCGCGCCGCCTCGCGCCCAGATTCGCTCCAGATATTCCCTGTCATGGACAGTATCCATCGGCGACCAAAAGCCGGTATGGCGGTATGCCGCCATCTGGCCGTCATTTGCCAGGCACTCGAACGGCTCCGCCTCCAGCATCGCGCTCCCGTCCCCGAGATAGCCGTAGGCCTTAGATTCCATGACCATATAACCTATATTTATCCAGGACTGATCCTCCCTGGCCTTTTCCTTGAACCCGCTGACCAGCCCCTTCTCCTCGTCAAAACGCAGCGCGCCGAAGCGCCCCGGCGCCCGCATCGTCGATATCGTGACGGCCGCCCCGTGCGAGCGATGGCACTCCAGCAACGCGTCCAGATCCACATCCGATACGCCGTCGCCGTAGGTCAGCATGAACGTCTCCTCTCCGATGTAGGGCCGCGCACGCAATATCCTCCCGGCAGTCATCGTCTCAAGGCCGGTATCCACCAGGGTGACCCTCCACGGCTCGCGAGGCCCGCCCACCTCGACTCCGCCATCGCCCAGGCGGACCTCCAGCCGGCCCGCGTGCCGGTAATAATTGACGAAATACTCTTTTATCATATGCCCCTTGTAGCCGCAGCATACTATAAAATCCGTAATGCCATAGTCCGCGTAATGGCGCATGATATGCCATAAAATAGGCTTCCCGCCGATCTCCACCATCGGCTTCGGGCGCACGCGCGACTCCTCGCTGATACGCGTGCCCTTCCCTCCCGCAAGGATCACTGCCTTCATCTTTCGAATCCCGTCATAATCCGATGTACTCCTTTATCTGCCTCTCCATGCAATCCCTGACGTCGCCGCCATCGCGATAGGCCTTCGCCCATTCCACGGTCTTTTCCACGGCCCAGGCTATGTCGCGGCGCGGCCTCCAGCCGATCCGCTCCGCTATAAGCGAACAGTCCAGCTTCAAAAAAGCAGCCTCGTGCGGCCCGCCATCGTTTACGTTTTTCCAGGAAATGCCCCCGCCCCAGCTCTCGCAAAACATGTCGGCCAATTCGCCCACCGTAACGCAGTCGCCCTCGCCCGGCCCCACGTTATAATATCCCTGTTTATCCGGATCCCGCGCCTGTGCCGCCAATATCATGAGATAGGCGGCCAGCGGCTCTATGACATGCTGGAAAGGCCTGACGGAATAGGGATTGCGTATAACTATCTCCCCGCCGGAGAGAGCCGCGCGGACGCAGTCCGGGATAATCCTGTCCGCCGCGAAATCGCCCCCGCCGATTACGTTTCCGGCCCTGGCGGTCGATACCGCGATTCCAGTCCCATCGAAAAACGACTTCTTATAGCTGTGCGTCACGAGCTCCGAGCATGATTTGCTATTGGAATACGGATCGTAGCCATCGAGAGGATCCGTTTCGCGATATCCCCATGCCCATTCCCGGTTCTCATAGACCTTGTCTGTCGTCACGTTCAGGACGGATATGATCCCGGGCGTCAGCCTGACGCATTCGAGAAGGTTCACCGTACCCATGACGTTCGTCTCATAAGTCTCCCGGGGACGCGCATATCCCTCGCGCACGATCGGCTGCGCAGCCATATGCACGACGAACTGCGGGCGGAAAGCGTCGAATGCCCCGCGCAGTCTATCGAAGTCCCTGATATCCGCCTCGGCAGAGCCGGCCATGCCTCCATCCGCGCCCGACAGGCGGTAGAGGATCTGGTCCTCCGCGGGCGGCAGCGCGTACCCCATGACCTCCGCGCCCATGAGCTGCAGCATGACGCACAGCCAGCTGCCCTTGAATCCGGTATGCCCTGTGACAAGCACCCTCTTTCCCTTGAAAAATCCGGGCAGGCTGCTTAAAGCCGCATCCATTTCCGCCATACAAAAAATCCTTTCTTGCTATGCTCAATATCCATGCGACATGCACGGATCCCAGACTGCCCATGGCGCCCGTTTGTCGGCCCACAGCCGCTCCATGAGTTCCTTGTCGCGCGCAGTCTCCACCGGCGTCCAGAATCCCTCGTGCCTGTATGCCATCACCTTATCCGAGAGGGCTATGCAGTCCGCGAGCGCGGGGCCGGCATGCGGAACGTCCGGCGAGAAATAACGGAACGCCCGCGGCTCCAGAACCATGCTGCAGGCATTAACCCACGCGGAATCTGCCGGAGGCTCCCGGCGGCATCCCTGATAAGTCCCGTCCCGTTCCAGCGAAAGTACCTCGTTCCTGCCGGCCGGATGCGCCACGGCGAAGGTGGCGGCCGCGTCTGATGATTCGTGCTGCGCGACCATCCTGCCGATATCTATATCGGACAGGCAGTCGCCATATGTGACAAGGGCGCGCTCTGTCCCGACGATTTCCCCGGCCATGTGCATCCGCTCTATCACAGTAGAATCCTGGCCCGTATCTATAATCGTCACGCGCCAGTCCTCCGTCTGCTTGCGGTGCACGACCACGTCGTTTGTCGTCAGATCCACCGTTATGTCTGATTGATAGATATAGAAATTCATAAAATAGTCTTTTATGACCTCTCCCTTGTAGCCGGTGCATATGAGAAAATCGTTATAGCCGTAATGCGCATATTGCTTCATTATATGCCACAGGAGCGGCCGCCCGCCGATCTCCGCCATCGGCTTAGGCATCTTTTCGTCTTCCTCGATCAGCGTGCTGGGCAGTCCGCCCGCCAGGATAATTACCCGCATGACCCTCCTCCATGGTTTCGTTTATCTTATGCCGCCGCCATCGGCATTTTCCAGGAACAGATCCAGCCTGCGCCTGACGACGTCCTCGCCCAGAACCTTCATGATCGTATACAGGTCGGGAGAATTCTTATGCCCGGTGACGGCGACGCGCACGATACCGCACAAATCCGCTATCGACCCCTTATAATCCTGCGGATGCCGCTTGTATTCCTTCATGTCAGGGCAATATCCCAGCCGCGCCCCCATCTCCTTCATCCTGCCGAACCAGTCGTCCGAGTCCAAAAACAGATCCTGCTTATATTTCTCGACCGCCTCGCGCAGCTGTTCGGGCGGAAACCTGCCATCCAGTTCGTATGAGACCGACGCCTCGAACTTATCCTGAGGCATATACAGATAGTCGAACATCCGCATCAAATCGCTCCACTTTGCGACATCCTTGCGGACCTTCCTTCCGGACATCTTCCACAATCCGATGGTCTCAAGGAACGTCTCCTTTCGACCGCTGGCGAAGGCATACAGGTCCGCGTCATAGCGGGACGACCACGCGAGAATCCTCTCATAGCATTCCTCGATGGAAAAAGCGGCAATCACCTCCCGGCTAACGTCAGTCAGCTTCACCATGTCGAACAACGCGCCGCTGACCGGCATCTTGTCGAGCGATAGGGTAAAATCGTCCTCCGATAGCTCAGGATTGGCCGAATGCCATTCCTCATAATTGGAATTCGCTATCGTGAGCAGATATTCCCGGACGCTCTCGGGGGGAAATCCCTGCTCTAGAAAGAAGCCGACCGCGGCCTCCGGATCCTTGCGCTTGCTCAGCTTGCGCCGCGCCGTCCCGTCCATCTTCATGATCGGCGCGATATGCACGTAGTCCGGCAGGGCGAATCCGCATAACCTGAACAGCTGCTCATGCACCGGATATGAAGTGAGCCATTCGTCGCCGCGCACGACCAGGCCGGTCCGCATGAAATGGTCGTCCACAACATGCGCGAAATGATACGTCGGGATCCCGTCCGATTTTAACAATACGACGTCCATGCGGTTTTCAGGCATCTCGATGAAACCACGCACCGGATCCCTGTATGTAACGCGGCCTCCGGCGGAACCGGGCGACCTGAGCCTCACGACATACGGCAGGCCGGCGGATACCTTCTCTTCCACCTCTTCAAGAGAGAGATTCCTGCAGCGGGCGTATTCGCCATAATAGCCGACGTCGTCCTTTTTTTCTTCCTGCGAACGCCGCAAGGCGTCCAGCTCCTCCGCCGTGCAAAAGCAGGGATAGGCGTAGCCCCTCCTCATCAATTCCTTCACGCAAATCTGATAGATCTCCCCCCGCAAGCTCTGCATGTACGGGCCATAAGCCTTCTCGCCGCCGGGAAACGGCCCCTCGTCGAACTCTATGCCGAAGTCCGCAAGCGAGCGGAGTATCTCGTCGACTCCGCCCTCCAGCTCGCGCTTTTTGTCCGTATCCTCGATGCGCAGGTAGAAAACCCCGCCGGTCTGCTTCGCGAGCTTTCTTGAAATAAGAGCCGCGTAAAGCCCGCCGATATGCATGTACCCGGTCGGGCTGGGCGCGAGCCTCGTCGCCAGCGCGCCGTCCGGCAGGACACGCTCAGGAAAACGCGCCTCCAGGTCGTCAACGGTCCGCGTGATATGCGGAAAGATAAGCTCCGCCAGTTTCCCATAGTCCATATCCAAAAAATCTCCTTTAGCTAATCAAGACACGCTTTAATTTTTTCAATCATCTCCCCGTATTCCGCATCGCTGAGATACTTCTGATCCGGATTCATGGCGAACACGCCGCCCCACTCGAACCCGTCCCTGTATTTTGGAACGAGATGCATATGCAAATGGCAGCCCGTGTCGCCATACGCGCCATAGTTTATCTTGTCCGGGGAAAAAGCCTTGTGGATCGCGCGTGCCGCCCGGGCCACATCGGCGAAAAACCTGTCCCGCTCGTCGTCAGATATGTCAACAATCTCGCTGACGTGGTCGCGATATGCCACGATGCACCTGCCCGGATGGCTCTGCTCCTTGAACAGGATAAGCTGGCTCACGTCCAGATCGCAGATCTTGATTCCAAATTTCGCCAGCAGCTCCCCGCCCTGGCAATAACCGCATTGTTCGTCCTTCATTATTATATCCTCCTTTATTTTTCGTGGTTATTTTTCCATATACAGCAGCCCGAAGCTGCCCGGTCCGCAATTGGCCGATATCGCGGGCGACGCCTTTTGATAGATTATCTTATTGAAGGACACCCGTTTATTTATCTCCTCCTCTATCTCGCTTAATTCCTCGGGTTTCATGCCGGCATAGGTCAGGAAGAGGAGGCGCGTGTCGATTTTTGCCGGGTTGCGTGTCATGGCGCGGATGTATTTCTTCCAAACATTGCGCCGCGTGCCCATGTGGATCGCGCCCACGGCCATGTCGCTTTTTTTAAGCACGATGACCGGATGGAGCAGGCACGCCTCGCAGAACTTGTCGACCTTCCTGGATATCCGGCCGCTCCTGGCGAGAAACTCGGTACTGCCCATGACAAAGCTGGTCCTCGTGCGCTTCTTCATCTCCCCGACGGCGCGGACGACTTCGTCCGGCCCGCTGCCGGACTGCGCGAGCTGCGCGGCATGCAGCGCGATAAGCCCCATGCCGCTCGAAAGATGCCCGGAATCCACGACCGTCACGTTGTCAAACGCCGCGGACGCCTCCGTCGCGTTGTCGTACCCCTTGCTGGCATGCCTCGCCATGGATATGTGGACGACGTGCTGCGCCTTTGATAGCTGCTCCGCGAAAAATGCCTCATAATCCGCCGGCCCCGGAGCCTCGGAATACACCGTTTTCTTCTTGTTCGCCAGATATTCCAGCACGCCGTCGCCCTCTATCTCCTCGCCGTCCTTGAATTCGCCGCCCTCCGTCTTAACCAGGTAGGGATTCACGGCGACGCGGTATTTTTCGGCGAGATACGGCGGCAGATCGCTCACGCTGTCGGTAGTGATCATGAGCGGCATCTTTTTGTCGTGACGCAGGATGGGCCCTACCACCTCCTCGCTGCCCGAGATGTCCGCCATCTCCACCAGGTCCGATGGCAGATGCCGCAGCAGCTCCGACTCGAGCTGCGATCCGTTCACGGGCTTTAGCAGATATCCGTCGAACCCCTCCCTGCGGTACAGAGCCTGGTTCTCCCCGCCGGCATTGGCGGTCAATACGACCACCGGAGTCTCCAGATTCAAGCCGCCGGCCTGCGAGCGGATCGCGTGCAGGCATTCCACGCCATCCATCACCGGCATCAGATGGTCCATGAAAATCGCGTCATACCGCCTGTTCTGCGTCAGCTTCAGGCATTCCTGCCCGCTGGACGCCGTATCCATGTTGACCTTGGTATCCTGGAGCAGCTTCGTCGCCACCATCAGGTTGGCGTCGTTGTCGTCCACGATCAGGACGTGCGCGCGCGGGGCCTCGAAGAGCGAGCGGTAATGCTCGTTCCTGCGCAGGGAATGGCGCGCCTCCAGGTCAAGCTCGCCAATCTGCCCGCCGCCGGCGAGCTTCTGCGGAATAGTCGCCACGAACGTGGAGCCCTTGGTATAGACGCTGTCCACCTTGATGTCTCCGCCCATCAGCGTCACGAGCTGCTTTACTATGGCAAGGCCCAGGCCGGTGCCCTCTATGTAGCGCGTCTTGTCCTCGTCAACGCGCCGGAACGCCCCGAAGAGATGGGGGATGCTCTCCTTCCTTATGCCAAGCCCGGTATCCGCCACGGAATAGGATACCAGGACCGTGCCGCCATCCGCCGGCGAGCTCTGGATGGACAGCGTGACCGAACCTTTTTCGGTATATTTTACGGCGTTGTTCAAAAGGTTGATCAGGATCTGCTTGATGCGGACCTCATCGCCGTAGAGCTGCGCCGGCAGGCTTTTTTCCACGTTGACATGGAAAGCGAGCCCCTTGTCCTTGGCGCGCACCCAGATCATGTTCACGATATCCGAGAGCATGTCGCCGGTGTTATAGACGGCGGGGACGATATCCATGCGGCCCGATTCTATCTTGGACATATCCAGTATATCGTTTATGAGCGTGAGCAGCATATTGCTCGCGCTCTGGATGTTCTGCGCGTACTCCGCCACCTCGTTTGAGACATTCTCGCGCAGGATCATCTCGTTCAGGCCTATGATCGTATTTATGGGCGTCCGGATCTCATGGCTCATGCTCGAAAAAAAGCGGTTCTGAGCCTTGTTCAGATCCTCTATCTCTTTTTTCTGCTTCCTGGCCATCTGGTTTTCAGCGCGGTATGCCACATTCTGCGTCTGGAGCATGACGCATATGATGACCGACACTATGGCAAGCGCGGCGATCGAATTGACATAGGCCATGTCCAGGGTATGCTGCACTATCTTTGACGGATAATGGTATGCCAGGTAATAGCACAGCAGGAACATGCCATAGCCGCCCGCCATGAGAAGATACTTTATCTTGCCATCCACGACTATCACGGCCAGGACGAATCCAAGCACGAACCATATGGTCGCTCCGCCGTAGATGCCGCCCGCCGTGAGGAAATTAAGCGGAAGGACCACGAACATGACGAACGCGGATATAACGACCGCGCCGGTCTCGATCTTGCCCGTGCGCAGGGTAATCGCGACGATGGCAGCGAGAGACGCGATAGACGCGGCCAGCACGATAAGGTTTGACCGGTCCTCCGAAAACAAAACGCCTATAACCATGCCCGCCGCCAGACCGGTCAGCCCGATCGCCGTGATGATGCGAAAAAGTTTTTCCTGCAGGGAAAGATTCTGATTGCCAAGTACCGAGCGTATCCATCTCCTCGGTTTCATCCGGTTCCACCGCCTTTCAAGCGTTCGTGCCTTACATTATACAACACAATCGGGCGATATGCAAACGCCCTGGCTAAATCTGCCATTGACTTTTCACCTATTATATATTATCAATAGGTTAGCTGGAGAGAGCGGAAAGGAGACACATGGACTTTTTACATCTGGCCGACATTCACCTGGGCCGGTCGCTATGCGGTTTCGACCTGATCGAGGATCAGCGCTTCATCCTGGAACAGATCCTGGATATCGCGGACTCACGGTCCGTCGGAGGAGTGCTGATAGCCGGCGACGTCTACGACAAATCTATCCCGAGCGAGGCCGCGACTAACCTCTTGGACTATTTTCTAAACGAACTGGCGAAACGGCGCATCGCCACGTTCATCGTGAGCGGGAACCACGATTCCGATGAACGGCTGAACTACGGCAGCGCCCTGTTCTCATCGAGCAGCATATACATCTCGGCTGTTTTCGACGGGACGCTCCATTGCAAAAGCATATCCTGCGCCGATACGGATATAGACGTCTACATGCTGCCGTTCATAAAGGCGTCCCAGGTCCGGCACTACTTCCCGGACGCGGACATACGCACTTATGACGACGCGGTCCGGACTGTCATAGCCAATACGCCTATCGACAGAAAAAAGAAAAACATACTAGTGGCACACCAATTCGTCGCGGGATATGGGGAGGATCCCGAGCTGGCGGGCTCCGAGGGGACCGGCGCCTTTTGCGTCGGCGACGTTGAACGGATAGGCTATGGCTGCTTTGACGCGTTCGACTATGTGGCCCTGGGGCATATCCATTCTCCGCAGCGTGTCGGCAGGGACGGGGTAAGGTATGCGGGCTCCCCGCTCAAATATTCCCTCCGCGAGGCTTACAGTGAAAAATCCGTGACGCTGATCTCGGTAAACGCCCGGGGCGTGCAAAGCGAGCAGATTCCTCTGTCTCCCTCGCGCGACCTGCGGGAGATCAGGGGAAATATGGCCGAACTCCTGGCTCCGGAAAACGTCCGTGGCGAGCAGGATTTTATATATGCGGTTCTGACCGACGAGGATATCGTGCCTGACGCGATGAGCTCCATCCGGCAGGTCTACCCCAACACCGTGCGCATCGAGTATAGCAATTCGCACACGCGTGCCGTGGGAGAGGTCGATATCGGGCGGATAGCCGAAAACCGCTCATTCCCGGAGCTGATCGGGGAATTTTACCAGATGGTATATGGGTGCGGGATCTCGGACGAGGAGATGGACATCATGTACGCGGCGGCGAGAGAGGCGGGTGTGATCCAATGAGGCCGATAAAACTAATCATCAGCGCGATAGGCCCCTATGCGGGCCTCGTCCCGGAGATTGATTTTGACATTTTTGAGGAGAAGGGACTGTTCCTGATCTCCGGGGACACCGGCGCCGGCAAGACCACGATATTCGACGCCATATGCTTCGCGCTATATGGCACTGCCAGCGGCGAATACCGCGACGCGAAAAACATGCGCAGCGAATATGCCGCCGACAATGTCGAAAGCTACGTGGATTTCTACTTTTCCCACCAGGGGCGCAATTTCCATGTCAGGCGCCAGCCGCCCTATGAGCGGAAAAAGCAACGCGGCGGCCCCGGCACCGTTACGGTAACCGAAAAAGCCGTGTTTTGCGAGGATGGGCAGCCCCCTATAGAGGGAATCACCAATGTGGACCGCGCCGTGGTGGAATTGCTGCATATCGATGGGAAGCAATTCAAGCAGATCGCGATGATCGCGCAGGGCGAGTTCTGGAGCCTGCTGAACGCGAAGACCGACCAGAGGACGGAGATATTGCGGACGATATTCGCGACATCCGGTTACAAGGCTATCGAAAATAAATTAAAGGACAGGATGGACGCGGCGGCAAGGAGGCGCGATGACGCGAAAAAAGGCATGATCCTGCATTTCCGCGACATCTGCGCCGCTCCCGGAGATCCTCTCGCGGACAGGCTGCGGGAGTTGCAGGACGCGGTCTCGGAATCCTCGCAGATCTGGAATCCGGACGAGATCCTGGACATTATCGGCAATATCGCGGCACACGACCGCGAGGCATTAGGCAGCATGCGCCCCGCGCTATCCGACGCGGAGGAGAAATATAGGGAGACCCGCGACAGGCGCGCGCTCGCCGTGACCAACAATAATTTCATCGAGCGCAGGGATCGGCTGGAAAAAGAACATGACGCACTTCTGCGCCAGGAGCCGGAGATCAGGCGCGCGGAGGAGATCCTGGCACGGCAGAAGACGGCGATGCGGCTTCTGGGGCCGTTGGACGCGGCATGGAAGGAAAAATATGACGCCGCGGACCTGACAACGCGGCAGATAGCGGATGCTAAAACCGCCCTGGCAGATGCCAAAAGCGCCGCCGCCAAAGCGGACGGGGCGCTGGCGGAGGCGAAAGCGAAAGAGCCGGAGGCGGAGCGGCTAAAACTGGCCGCCGGGAAGATCGACGCCGACGAACCGAGATACCGCCGGAGGGAGGCCCTGGCAAAACAGCGGACGGCGCTCTCAGAGAGGGATGCGGAGATATCATCACGCGAGCTAGATCTCGCCGGACGCGAGGCCGCCCTGACGGAAAGGATCTCCTCCCTCGCAAAGACCGTGCAGGCCCTGCGGAACCGCCCCGCGGAACTGGTAGCCGCGAAAAACATCCAGGAAAAGCTATCCGCGCTGTTATCGGATCTCGCCGCGCTTATTGACGTCGACATCCCGGGACGTATCAAGCGGCGTGCCGACCTCGCAAAAAAGCAGCAGTCATTTTTGAAAGCACGCAAGATGTACGACGATGCCGCCGGAAAACGGGCCCAGGCGGAACGAATCCTGGAAAACAGCCGCGCCGGGCTGCTGGCGCAAAAGCTTGCAGACGGCGAGAGATGCCCGGTATGCGGCTCTATAGAGCACCCGCTGCCGGCGAAGCTGCCAGATGCGACAATCTCCGAGGAGGACTTCAAAAAACTCCAGGAGAAAGAGGCCGCCCTCCAGGAAAAGAAGAACAAGGCTAACGCAGAGGCGGAGGGCGCGAATGCGGCGCTGGAAGAATATGAATCGCAGCTGCGCGCACGGCTGCTGGATATACTGGAGAACCCGGCTTTGGATACGGAGCCAGGGAAACCCGGCATCTCCCCGGAGGATGGCGACGAAGCGGAAGCCTTCCAGCCCGAAACGGAGTCCGCATTGGCCGCGTTCGCCGGAGCCGGCCTTGACGAGCTGATTTCCGCCGCCGGGGATGCGAGGATCCGCCTCGACGGGCGCGTCCGTGAACAGTCAACGCTGTGCATCGCCCTCGAAAAGGACTGCGCGGCCCTGGCAGACGCCGAGGAGTCGCTTTCGTCCGCGCAAAGCGCCGAGACGGACGAGCTCCGCGAGAAGAAAGAGCGCATCGAATCCGAAAAGCAGGATGTAAAAAAAGAGATAGCCGCCGCCGACGCCGAATTAAAATCACTCGAAGAGCTGGGATATCCGGATTGGGCGGCCGCGGACAATGCCCGAAGGAATGCCGCTGCCGCCTATAAAAAGATTACCGGAGAGATAACGGATGCAGAGTCCGAAAAGAAACGCGCGGACGAGCGCGTGGCCGCCGGGGATTCCAGGCTGCGCACCTTAAATTCCGGCCTGGAACGTCTTAAAGGCGAGGAATATGACGCGCGTCAGGCTCTGGAAAACGCGACCGCCCTAAACGGCTTTGCCTCCGTGGATGAAATGCGGACGTTCATAAAGAGCGAGGACGAGCTGGCGCGGACAGAAAATAAAATCAATGACTACCGCAATGCCCTCGCGGCGAACGATAAGCAGCTCGCCGTCGCCCGGGAGGACGCCGCCGGAAAAGTACCGGCCGATCTCGAAGAACTGACGGCGGCCTGCGACAAGCTAAACGCCGAAGCGGACGATCTGCGCAAAAAGTGCGCGGATGCCGAACAGAGAATCCGAGTCAATGAGGAGAAGCGTGGGAACATCGATATTTTGCGAAAGGAATTCGAGGCGGGAGGCAAGGAGGCCTCCGTGTGCGGACGGCTCTATAGCCTGGTAAGGGGAACGACCGGGAATGGCAAGATTACCCTGGAGCAATACATCCAGGGCGCGGGTTTCGACGGAATCGTCGCCGCCGCGAACAAGCGGCTGCTGCCGATGAGCGGCGGGCGCTACGAGCTGTTCCGCCATGAGGACGCGCCGGGCAAGAGAAGCAGCAATTTCCTCGACCTTGAAGTCATGGACAACGACACCGGGCATCGCAGGCCCGTGGGCAGCCTCTCCGGCGGCGAGAGTTTCAAGGCATCGCTCTCGCTCGCCCTGGGCCTTTCCGACACGGTATCGTCAAACCTGGGAGGAGTACAGATGGACGCGCTCTTCATAGACGAGGGGTTCGGGACTCTGGACCGCGCGTCCATCGACAGCGCGATGGAAATCCTCACGAGCCTGACCGGCAGCGGCAAACTGGTCGGCATCATCAGCCACCGCGAAGAACTCATGGAAAACATCCCGCAGCAGATACGGGTCACGAGGACGCAGGCCGGCAGCAAGATCTCGATAGAGCCTGGCATCTAGCCCATACCCTCCAGCTCCCCGTACAGCACCTTCCCCGAGTCGTTTTTCGGGATGGCGGGAACCGCGGCGACCCGGAACGCCGCCGGGTTCAGCCTGGTCGTTTTCACGATGAAATCCTGGACTGGCTTTAGCAGGCCGGCATCGGTGATAAATATATCCATATGGTCGTCGATGCCGGTGCTGGCACAGTCCATCCCTTCAAAATGCCCCTTTATGAGCCTGTCGATCTCGTCGAGGTTGACGCGGTTGCCATATATCTTGAGGAATCTTTTCTTGCGTCCCACGATATAATAATATCCGTCCTCGTCAAACTGGGCCATGTCGCCGGTAGCAAGGATGCCGGATCTCTCGTCGCCCTTCGCTAAGTCATCCCCGCATTCGGCATATCCCAGCGTGACATTTGCCCCCTCGTATATCAGCTCGCCGGTCTTATGCGGCTCGTCAATCCGTGCTCCGTTTTCATCAGCCAGCGTGAACCGTCCGCCCGGGATGGCGACGCCCATGGAGCCGCATTTTTCCACCGCCATATCCGGCGGCAGATAGCCCATACGCGCGGTGGCCTCGCACTGGCCGTACATCACCACGAAATCTTTTCCATTTCTGGCCGCGTAATCAGCGAACTTTGCATGCAATTCCGGCGTCAGTTTCCCGCCCGCCTGCGTCATGGTCCGCAGCGACTGCAGATCCATCCGGTAAAACCGCAGCCGGTCCAGCATCTCATACGTATAAGGCACGCCCCCGAAAGACGTCGCCCCCTCCTCTTTGAAAAACTGCCAGAACTCCTTTTGCATCAGCGACTTTTCTGTCAGAAGCAGCGTCGCGCCGACTGCGAGGTGGGTATTTATGATGGACAGGCCGTATGTATAGTTCATCGGCAGCGTCGTAATCGGCCGCTCCAACGAATCGAGATGCAGGTATTCCACTATGGAAGCCGTGTTGGACTCGATATTGGCATAGCTCTGTCGAACGAATTTCGGGCTGCCGGTAGATCCGGACGTCGTGAGCAGCAGCGCCAGCCCGTCATATAACGGATATGTCCTGCCGTAGCCGGTCTCAAGCAACGTATAGTCATAGACGGAATATACCGCCTTCATCCCCTGGAACAGGGGCCTCGATATATTCCCGGAAGGCATCCATATGTATGCCGGGGAATATATGTCCAGAAGGCGGGCCAGCAGGCCGTCTTCAAGGGCGGCGTTCAGCATAATGGGCACAATCCCGCTGTTCAAAAAAGAAACGTATCCAACGACGGAGCCAGCCGTATTGCCGCACAGCGAGACGACCAGGCATCTGCCGAAATCCTGGGCGATCTCCGCGCCCGCCCGCGAAATGTCGCCATAAGTTATGTGCCGCCCGGCATCGTCTATTATCGCCACATTGTCCGCGTATTTCTCCAAATCCCACATATCCGGCTCCCCTTATTTTTTATCTCGCGACCGTCCTGGTCAGCTGGCCAGACAGGTCATAACCGTCCCAGATCAAATCAAAATCCATCGTATGCCCTATTGGCACGACCCGGTCGACGCCTTTTATCCCGCTCTCCAGCAGCGGATCTATCGCGCCGCGCTCCGCTAGCAGGCCGATCGTCTGGCAATGGACGTCGTTACAGAAATCGCGTATCTCCATCACGTCGCCGCAGGCATACTCATAGAAATAACCCGAGTTTCCCCTGTATTCCATAAGGCGCGCCGGCAGCCGCTCCGCTCTGATCCGATAAATAAGGTTATCTCTATCTTCTGTCCTCCGCAGTCCCGGCACGTTTGCCGCTGCAAGATACATCGTCGATAATTTGTCCACGCCCTGGATCGGCTGCAAGTCATATCTCTTTGCCGCGAGGGCTCGCAGGTTCTCCCAGAATACGGCCCGCGCCTCCTCTATAACGCCGCCGAGCCATACCACGGCGCGAGGGCTGGTGCAGGCGTTTTGATCCGAGAGATACGTATCATTATAGAAGTCATGGGCGACCCTTTTTTTATCGCCGAGGCGCATGTAATAATCTGAATCAATCACCGCCAGCGAGTATCTGTCGGAAAAAGCTACCTCGGCGCAGCGCGGGCCGATGGGAGACTTGCGCAGTTCCGCCACCGTAGCGTCGCCGCCCCAGATGATCCGCACGTCGCACATCCCGGAAAAAAAATCATTTATTCCCTTATCCCTGTCATACCTGACCAGGTTGACATACGGACGGAGGCCCTCATGCCTATCCATTGACAGCGTTTTATTTATCGCCCGGTTTATCACGTCCTCCTGCGGAAAATGGCGGGCTGGTATCCGCACGATATTCGCGTTGCCGCAGAGCAGCCCGGTAAAAAGCGAGTAAGCGTAATTCACGGGGACATTTGACGGCGCGACATGAAAGGCCGCTCCCCGGCCGACCCTGTTTTCCGCGCCGGGCCCCGATATAAAACGCTTTTTTAAGTTCTCCAGCGACCCCCTGCGAAGCCAGAATCCCAACGTCGCCACGTCCGGATAGAGCTTCGCGCCGGAATCCGCCATCAGCTCCTTTGACACGTCCGATAAAAACGACATTACCTCTCCGCAAAAAGGCTTCAAGACTGGCAGATTCGCCATCTTTGCGATGTTATCCGCGCTCCCGGCTAAAAATGCGACCTTTCTCAAAATGCAATCCAACCCAGGGCTCGCAGACGCGCCGGGACTCGCCGCGGAAGCGCGATCCGCCGCAAGTCCGGGCACGGCATCTGCCGCGTGAACCGGCATAGGTTCCGGCGATGAATCCCCGGCATGTTCCGCAGCGTAAGTATCGCTGCATCCCCTGATCTCGGCTTCCTTTATCCTGCCCAGTACCTTGAAATATTTACCTTTCCTGCCGCATGGGCAGTCGTCCTCTCCCAGAATCACGCCCTCGTCCTCGGTCAGCAGAGAATGCCCGGGATACGACTCCGGGATGGCCGAAAGGACCTGCAGCACGCCTGGTTCTCCGATATCGCAGACGGAAAAATCGCCCGGCCTCCTGGCGATCACGTCCGAAAAGCAGGACGCGTGCAGTCTGCCACACTCGCATTGCATATATATGCATCCCGTCTGCTCCACCATGCCATAATAATCATGGATAGCATCCAGCCCGCAGACCGCCTGCAGCCTGTCATGGAACTCACTGGGGCTGACCGCCTCGCCCTGCAGCTTTTTCCAGCCTCCGCCGTGGATCATGACCGCGCCCGACAGGTCAAAGGCGACACCCTCCCCTGCCAGCCTGACGAGTTCCTTATAAAAGTACTGCCAGATCATAAACGTAAACCCGAACAGGAATATCCTCTTCCCGGCATTCTGCTCCAAAAATGCCTTTATCCCCTCCACGTCCAGATTCATGTCATTGTCCAGGGCATATATTTTCTTCGCGCCGAATATCGAGAATCCCAGTATGCCGGCCCCGCGCGCGGAAAATTTATTCCTGTCCTTGAGCACGGACGGGCTGTCAATGATGATCATCGGCATTCGGGACGACCCCGTAAAATCCGAAACGATCTTCACCATGGCCCTCTGCTGGTTAGCCGAGGTAGTCCTGTCCAGATATATCTTCGAAGTCGCCTGCCCGGTCGTGCCGGACGACGTCATCGTCTTCACTATCTCATCGTCCGGGACGCTCTTTAAGTCCAGCTGCTTGAACAGGCGGACCGGGATGAACGGCAGATCCTCATAGGAAGACGCCTTATCTATCTCGAAGGAAGCGCAGTCTAACATATCCGCATATGCCTCGCAATGATCCGCGTGCATCTTCGTCAATTCTATGAGCCTCTTGGAGAGAAGCCTCTTTTTCTCATCCCGCCCGAGCGAATACGGACCGATGGATAAAAATTCGTCAAAACCCATTTCTCACCTCTATAATATAAATCGGTTGCGGCCACTATCATAGCACGTCCTGCGCCGCCGTGAAATACAGGGTCTGGACATCGTAGGAGCTTTCGAATGGCGGAATGCCGCAGCAATTACAGCTCCATTTCTTCTATCCGGCATTCATGCTTTTTTGAGCCTTTGTCGTAGTTCACTCCCACCAGAAGTACCTTGCCGTCAAAGCCCTCCAGCGGCTTGCAATACTTCTTTTCCTTTATCTGTGCAATCGCGCCGTCTGCTGACTTATCCCATTTCAATTCCACAACCAACGCCGGCTTGTCGCGGAATCTGCTTCTTGGCACGTAAACCATGTCGGCAAAACCCTTGCCCGCCGGAAACTCACGCGTTACCGAATAATAGTTCCTTGCAGTATAGAGCGCGAGCGATATCGTATAGCTCAGCGCATTTTCATCATTATACCGGATATGCGAAGTCTCAAAATGCGAATGTTCCAGCTCGCTGGCCACCAGCTCGCAATTCCCGTCCCATATTGCCTCCAGCAGCGTCGACGATCTCTTCAACGCCTCGGACACTTCTCCCCACTCCGACACGGAAACCGCGCTAATAAACTCCCTGCGTATCTCCTCGTTCGGGATAAACACGCTGCTTTCAGCAAAGTCATATCCCAGATATCCCAGATGCACCAGCAGGGTAAGCACGTCGTCTTTCGTCCTAAAGCTGTCCATGTCGTTGCTGAAGCTGCCCGTGTTTATCCGCACGCGATTTCCCGCCAGCAACGTCAGCACGTCGTCCCTTAGCCCGTCGAAATTCATGTCGATATATGCCCGCAGCGCCTCGAAAGTCTCCGTCTGATTCCAATATGTGTCGCAAATGCCCGATGTCACAGCCTCCACTACGGACTTTGGATTATAAATCGAGATATCGCCATAAAACTTGTACCCATCGTACCACTCTCTTACCTCATCGGCATCCACGGCATATCTGGCGCAAAGCGACGCAGTCTCCTCCGCCGTAAAGCCTATGTACTTCGTGAGCTGCCGGGGATTCGTCATGGAATACTCCGTGAACATATTCAGCGCAGAATGCGTGCCGTATTTTTTTATCGGCAGAATCCCGGTCATATAGGCCAGGCGCACATACTCCTGGTCTTTAAGCAATCCCCTCAGGAAAGAAGCGTATCTCTCATTTTGTCCTCCTCCATATTCCCTAAGGACGCAGTCCCACTCGTCTATTATTATGACAAAAGAATTCGCCGTCTCCGCGTATATATCATGCAAACTTTGAATCAAGTCCGCCCCGTCATAATAACTGACTTGCGGATACCCGTCCTTCAGTTCCCGCAGGACCACCCTGACTACGCGTTCTAGCAAGTCCTCCACGGAATCAGACCTGTCTAGAAATTCCTGCATGTTAAGCGATATCACGTCGTACTTGTTCAAATGCTCCAAAAACGATGCATCTTTGGATATATCCAGGTTCTCAAAGAGTTCCCGCGAGCTGCAGCCTTTGCCATAATATGCCGCCAGCATGGCCGCTGCCGTCGTCTTGCCAAAACGCCTAGGCCTGCTGACGCACAAATATTTCTGGCTGGTATGCATAAGCCTGCTGATATAGGCGATAAGGCCGGTCTTGTCAACGTACACCTCGGACGTTACGGCCTCCTTAAATATGCCATTTCCAGGATTCAGATACCTGCCCATGAATCACCTGCCGACCTCCTATTCGCCAAAGGATCGCGGATGATCCATCCGCAGACCGTCATGCCCTTTCCCTGCCAGCCGCGCTACCTGTCGAAAATGCTCTCCGTCACAAACGTTATTTCCATCGAGCTTCCGACCGATTCCCTGAAGTCGCGGAACATGTCGGCAATCTCGGCGTTGAGGCCGCCCCAGTCGCCGCCCGGATTCAAGGTGGGCAGCATGGCATCGGCATAGCTGTCGTTATATCTATCCTTGAACCCGTCAAATCCGGCCAGGGAGACGCGGGCGACCCTCAACTTGTCGAGAAACCGCAGGCAAGTGATAACCGCGTTGTCGAAATGCTCCCAGCCGCGTTTTACGACGCGGTCAAAATTCACTATCAGCTCATTTTCATCGGGAGAAGTCTTGATGTTTGACAGCAGTATCTTTTTCGTTCCAAAAAACTGCTCCGGGTATATCTCCCGCGCGTATTCGTAGCGAACGGCATTGATTATGAAAAGGTAGTCATATTTATAACCGGGGGTCACGGCGTTCACCCCGATGACCGCCGGAGCATGCTCCTCAATATAGGATTCCACCTTTTCAAACTCCGCGGAGGATGTCTTTCCCGGCGCCACCAGGAGGACCTCCCTGTTCCGGAGGTCGCGCGCGAGCAGCTCCATCGCCGCCTCGTCATCCACATGGCGGCTCTGGTTCTCCATGTATTTTTCTTCGAGGAGGCCATAATCGTAGACCCTGCGTTTCTCCGGCGGCAGCGACTCTATGACGTCCCTCATGTCGCGGGCGTTCGTCCGGTGGTTTTCCAAAAGGTACGCGATGTTGTTCACATGGCAGCAGTACATCCCCGCGATGAAATACGGCGTTGAATAACCCCAGTCGTAATTTTCCTGGAAATAGGGCATGTAGATGTCTATCGCGTCAAGTATCTGGTACATGTCATAATTGCAATGGCATTTCCTGTTCAGATAATTCGCCACCAGCTCGGTCGTCGCGTTGCCGGCGCCGCGCCCCATGCCGCAGAGGCTGGCATCCACGACGCACCCGCGGCCCGTCCCGGCCAGGAGCTGCGTAAATCGCATAGAAAGCGAGAAGGAGAGCTGCTGGTTGTTATGCGAATGGAATCCCAGCCTGATCCCGGGCGCAAGCTCCCTGTCCAGGACGCGGACTATCCGCTCCAGATCCTCCTCATACATCGCTCCGAACGTATCAACTATAGAGAGGGCATCCGGCATCAGGCGGTTTGTCTCCCCGGCAAGTTCCGAGAGATCCGCGTCGCTGTATGCCAATGTGTTCGCCGCCTGCAGATATACCTTATACCCTTTTTCTGCTATGGCGCGTCCGACAGCGATTCCCTCGCGGCATTTCCCATGCGGAAAAACGACCCGTATGGCATCCAGGTAACGCCCGTCGCATTGCGGGAGATTATCCACATTATACCTGTCCCAATCGATCATCGCGACATAGACCGCCCTGTCGCTCCGTTTCAAAAGATATGCCCCAAGGTCGGACGGAACATGGTAATAAGACGATCCCTCCTTGTGGGGGGCATCTTTCAGCCAGCCGCATTCGATGATGTCGATATTGGCATCCTGGAGCTTCTTTATGATGCCCTTGATGGCAGGCGCGCCGAACTCTCCATTCACGATGTACGCGCCATCGCGAAGCGTGCAATCCAACAATTCTATCTTTTTTCGCATATATTCTCCTCCGGCCGGTGGACTAGCCCATTCCGCCGGCCTCCATTCCGCAAATTCATCTGCAAGTCGCTTCGGCCGGCGATAAATCAGACGACGGCATACAGCACGAGTTCGGTTGTAAACTTGCTATGCGCCCGCAAGTAAAAGCGGTAATCCGCGCATATCGACCTTATGTACTCTGGAAGCACGATCAGGTCATCCGCCCTGTGGTACGCGCAGATCGCCAATATCGGCTTATTCGCGATAATCGTATCCTTCGCGCCCTTCAGGGCGTTTAACTCGCTTCCCTCGATATCCATCTTGATGAAGTCGGCCCGGTTCCCCCCTAGAATATTGTCTATCGTATCCACATCAATGCAATTCCCGCCACTTTGGTCTATCACGCTCGCCGTCCCTTGCACAGAGAACGATAGCCTGTCCCTTCTATCCCACGCGCCTATGGGATACACCTCGCATCTCACGTCATTCCCGCATTTTGAGACGCACTCATCATATATCCCCGGTTCAAGCAGATACGCCGCCCCGTCAAACTCCTTGCCCGTATTCTCCCGGTAGTTCTTGAGAAAGGAACGGTATGAATCGCCGTCATAAGCACCGCAGTCAACAAATGTGCCAATCCTGCCAAAATCGACTATATCCCTGTCATAATACTGCTCGTCTTCCCACACGTTTTCCAAATACTTGAAATCTCCGCTTATTTTCTGATTGAGCCATGCCAGCATGTGCAGCCTGGACTTGTCGTCTGCAAGCATGTCATATGTCTTCTCCAATAGAGAAAGATTTTTTTCCAGGAATCCGTGCTCTAAATCATCGATTGTAAAATAAATCGAGGTAACATCCATCGCAAGCGCCCTTGTCTTTTGCCTAATCCTCGCGACTTTCTCGCTGTCATACCAATTCAGGGCGACGATTACCAGTGTGTCGTCATCCAGCGCGACGTCTTCAATATTTAAAATCGGTATGCCATTGTAATATTCGTCTTTCTTCCAGTATTCCGGATCCACCAGAAATCCCGCCACCGGAATGTGCTCGACCAGCAGCCCGTCCGCCGTAGCTTTCCCCAAGCATCCGGCCGCGTATATATAGATTTTCCCCCGTGTCTCATGGCAAGCCTTTAAAATCAAGTTTTCCTTCGCCGTTAACTGCAACATTCCCCGCCACCCCCTGTCTTAAAGCCCTTCGCAACCCCCGGCGCGCTAACTCGCCCATCTGTATGGAAAGAATCACACGTCTATCGCGTACAGCACCAATTCTATCGAATAAGGGCCGCCGTATGCCCGCAGATAGAACTTGTATCCGCCATATACGCTCGAAATATATGCCGGAATCTCCAATAAATCCTCTCTTTTATGATAAACGCATATCGCTAATATCGGTTTATCGCGCTTTATCGTCTGCTCCGCGCCTTTAAGCGCGTTTAACTCCGCTCCCTCGATATCCATCTTGATAAAATCAGCCCTGCGGCCCCGCAGGATGTTATCTATCGCGTCCACGCTAATCGACGTGTCGCCAGATTCAGATATTTTCCCAGCCGTCCTCTGGCTCTCGTCAAGCTGGAATGTCAATGTATCGGGCTTGTACCAGGCGCCTATTTTCAACGCGCTGACATCCGCCTTCACCGATTTGCAATTTTCAGCGATCTGCCGCTGGTTATATTCATCCGGGTCTAGCAGGTAAGCCTTCCCCTCGTATTCCTTCCCGGCGCATCTCCGGTATTGCCCGCAAAACGACAAAAAGGAATCTCCGATAAACGCTCCGCAGTCCACTATGCACCCTACATGCGCCAGGTCATAAAAATCCTCGTCAAAATATTGCACCTCGTCCCATAGGCCCGCCATCTCCGAAAACCTGCCCGTAATCTTTTGATTTATATATGCATCCATGACCCGCCGGCTCTTATCATCCTGCAAAGAATCATAGAAAGTATCAAACTCGCGCATATGAGTTTTCACGAAATCCATGTCAAGCGGGTCGCTTGCCACCATCGACAGTGACAGCACGTCCTCGTCTATGACTTTTACCCTTGATTTCAATGCCTCGAGCCTGGGATAATTCGCAATCGATTTCAAAACGATGCAGTCGTCTCCTACCACCTCGTCAACACAGTAAATGCGCTTTCCCAGCAAAATGCCCCCCTCTTGATAATAATCGGGGTCTACGATAAATCCATCAAAATCAAGGCCTCGGTAATCCAGCCCGCCGGCTATCCGGACGGCTCCTAACGCCGCGCCGAGAATATATACCTTTTTCCCCTGCGCCCGCGCCGTTCTTATTTCTGTTTCAAATACGTTTTCTTCATTTTTGAGATGCATCTCCCTCATCCTCCCTCGGAACCTATTTAGCAATCACGACAGAGCCGCCGACGTCGGCAATCGGGACATATGGTACGCACTGTTCTGAGCAGAAATCCAGCACCGCCTCCCGGCTCTCCCCATACATCAGATTGTTAAAATCATGTACCATAATATAGCCGCCGCGGCTGAGTTTCGGGTATATCAGTTCCAGCCCCCGCCTGGTAGTGTCGTAAAAATCTATATCAAGGCTGACAAAAGCCAATTCGCCCTCTATGTCAAAAGTCTCCGGGAAATAGCCCTTCTTTATGATGCACTTTTCGGCATGCGGCATCATCTCAAGCACCTGTTCGGGAGGCGTTCCTTTTTCGCCCAGGGCATACATCTTCTCGCCCCATCCGTATTCAATGGATTTTCGCTTGTCAGACTCGTTCAGCCCCGAATATGTATCGAACAAGTAGAGCCGCCTGTCCGGGAAAAGCGCGTTTATCGTCCTGCCGAATTCGCCCCCTGATACGCCGATTTCGGCAACGCTGCCGACGACATTTTTCCTATTGATCTCCTCCGCGAGAAACGACAGCGTCTGCTCTCTCACGAAATCACGCTCAATAATCGCAACGTGTTCCGGCACGTTCATAGCGCACATGTAATACTTTTTTTCCGGAATGTCGAATAGTTCGGTTATTTTTTCGCTATGCGTCATTTCGCGCGCTATCCGGTCGCATTTTTTCTGGATAATATTGTCTCTATAAGGAATTCCAATGTATGCGTAGCCGACTATTTTCTCCTCCGGCACGCCCGCTTTTTTCAAAATATCTACGCCCTTGGCGGAATCACCAAAGGCGACCACGGCAAAATCATAATCCATATCTTTTATCTGATCAAGAGAAATTAATGGCGCCCCGGCGTTCTGGCGTTCCAACGGCAACGACGCGGCATACGCGGCAATCTCTACATTTTCCCTCAAATGCCCGCTGAGGAACTTGGCGAGCGCCCCCGTACCAAATAATATTATCCGGATTTTATCCATAACGCGTGCCTCCTCAATGCGCCTGGCGCATTTCATATTCCTGCTTGATATCTTTCACTATCTCAGTCAGGCCGTATTCAGCCCGGAAGCCTAGGTCCACGCTGGCTTTTTCAACGGCTAGGCATCTTTCCGTTCCCCATTCTTCCTTTTCCGGGTATAACCTTATGCCGGCTTCATTCCCGAATACCTCGCAAAATGTCCCGGCAATCTCTATATTCGCGGACAGACGGCCGCTGCCTATATTGAATATGCCTTTTTTGCCCGTCTCCAATCCTAACCGTAATGCCCTCGCGACATCTTTTACATATATCAGATCGCGCCGCGCGGCGCCCTTGCCATAAATGGGTATCTCCTTCTTTTTGACGGAAGCTTCCAACAACACCCTCCAAAATGGATTGGCCATCCCTTTGATGAGGTCATACCCGCACACCTCGCCCATCCTGAAGCATTTTATTGCCATGCCATATTTTTCATTATAAAAACCGGCAATGACGTCGCAGCATGCCTTGCTTACGCCATATTCGTCATCCGGATCAGGCGTCTCCCCCTCCGTTATGTAAAAATCAGGCGATAGGCCGCTCCAGACGGCTTTCGAAGACGTATATACTATGTTTGTAATCCCGGCCTCCTTGCATGCCTCAAAAACGTTTGCCGACGTCGTAACATTGGATATGTAATCCCTCATCCTTAATGGATTCCTGTCCTTCGGCATCCCCCTGGCCGCAAGATGGACTACCGCGCCGCATCCGGTAAAAATATTAGCCAGACTCTCGACCGAATAGTCGCTCTCTACAAACTCGACTCCTGTCTCTCCATTGGCAGCCCCGCTATCCCTAACCGGAACTATAAAATCATATGAATCGCGATAATCCCTCAGAAAATATCGCCCGATAAAACCGGTTCCCCCGCATACCGCTACACGCATAATCCCGCCTACCCGACTAATTCCTTATATTTCGCACGCACCGTCTCGGCGGTCATGCCGTACATTTGCGCATTTTGGACCACATAACCGTGATTCGTCACGAACTCCAGCGGATACCCGACAAAATCCACTTTAAAGCTCTCTCCATGCAGCGCCCTTGAAATGAGCGGCATAATCCCGGCCTGATATGACGGCTCCATGAGCAACAGACGCCCGTTTACAAGATTCGCCCGAAGCGTGTCTGCGTCAAACGGCGATACCGTCGTATAATATAAGATAGTTACGTCCTCATCCCTAAGCGCCTGCATGGCCAGTTCAAGCATCGGACCCACCGCGAGCACCGTGGCGCTGCCGCCGCGTTTCACGACATTGGCTTTGCCAAACGTAATCGGTTCATTGTACGAATTGCAAAACATCGACGTCCGGTAGACCGTTGGATTGCCATTGTCGTAAGTATCCATAAATAACGATGTGAATTCGTCAGGCCTGCCGGTAACCACAATCTCCATACCCGGTATTATCGACAGTACGGACAGTGCTGCCGGACAGCAATGGGTCGCGCCCAGCGTCCCGAACTCCGTACTGCCGCCGTATACCACGATATTTCCGCACAATTTCTGATACCCGAAGTCGATTTTAAGCTGCTCATATGCGCGTTCAATCATAAAAGTTGACTGTCCATAGACGATAGGTATCATGCCGGCGGTCGAAATCCCCGACGCGATGCCGATAATGGCCTGCTCCATAATGCCCGCGTCTATGAACCGCCCCGGGAACTTCTGCGACAAATCCACGCATATCCCCACTCCCGAAACTCCGAGGATCACTACCGTCCTCTCGTCACCCGCCAGAACGTTTTCAATCGTTTTGTAAAACTCTGCCGTCATCAAATTCATATCAACGCAGTTCCTCCATAATTATAGCGTAATCATCATCGGAGACCGACTTTTCATGCCACAAGGCATGATCTCTCTCGAAAAGGCTGATTCCATGGCCTTTTACCGTATTGGCCACGACGGCGTACGGCCTGCCCTCCGGCCTATCTGACAATGCCCTCCGCAGGCTCTCCTCATCATGGCCGTCTATCTCCGCCGTCGCCCATTTGAATGCCCCGAACTTTCCCGAAATATCCGGCATATATTCCGTGGACTTGTTATCATCAACAATACAGCAGATATTGTCCAGCTTCATCCGCGCAGCGAAAATAACGCTCTCCCATATGCTGCCCTCGTTTAATTCCCCATCTCCCACTGTCACAAAAATCCTGTTCGGCTTTCCCTGCAATTTCCAGGCATACGCCACGCCTACCGCGTTGGGCAGCCCGTGCCCCAGCGAACCGGTGGAGATAAGCGTGCCGGGCGTATGATGGCGGTCCTGATGCACGCCGAACCTGCTGTTCCTCTGTTTATAGGTATAAAAATCTTCTTTGGTGATAATGCCGAGTGTCAAATATACCGCATATAATGCCAGCGCCGTATGCCCGTTGCTGAGAACCAACTTGTCGCTGCGCTCATCGTCGATCCCATTCTCAATATTCATCACATCGCGGAGCAGCACGTTAAAAATCTCCAGAACGGCCATAGCGGGAGACATATGCGCGGCTATCTTAGTGGCATGCACCATCTCGACTATATTTATTTTCTGCTCGCGTATATCGTCTTCATACATATTTTTCCAATAGCTCCTCTTTATATGGCTCTAAATTAACCCCGGCTCCCGAAGAGGGATATTCGCAGTCCCTACAGGCCTTGTACGGATTTTCCGTTCCCTTTAGGAAGCTCAGGATTATTTCCTTTCTTTTATCCGATTCCCATATTTCTTTCAAAGTCGTTTCGTTGACGTTCCCCAGGTTCTGCCTGTCCTTTTGCCAGTCAGCCACGCATGGGCTCACGGTTCCGTCGCTATGCACCACTAATTCATAAAAGCAGAGCGAACATATCGGCCATTCTTCAAAAACATCGCCTCCCACCGCATACTGCTGCTGTTTCTTATCCGTGGATTCGATTCCTGCCCAATGATTCGTGGCGCCGTCTATATTTATCGTGTCGGCATAATTACCAATCTCCTCCGCGAAATACCGCTGCTCTTCGGGAGTGAAATAATCGCCTATTATTTTAATGTGGACATGGCAATCCTTTTTGTTCGCGTATAGATACTTGATGTTATCATAAACCCGCTCGAAACTTACGCGGGTATTGGCCACTCTCTCAAAATCCTCGTCTTTAAGGCCATTTAACGAGATAACCAGCTCATCCAGTCCTGCTCCGATTATATCGTCGATCAACTCATGCGTTAACAGGCTGCCATTTGTAGTAATCTTTACCTCTTTGGCTACGTTCTCCTCATGTATCCGCCGTATAAAGCGGGGTACTTCCCTATTCAGCAGCGGTTCCCCCAATGCAAACAGCTGTATGACATTTATGGGGGCTTCGAACTCCTTCAGCTGCGAGAGGACCCGCTCGAACAGCGCAAGCGGCATGACGGTCCCCTTGAATCCGCTGCCTTTGCACTGAAAGCAAAAATCGCACTTGAAGTTGCAGGCGTCGCAAGGGTCGATGTTCACCCTGAGAGGCTGCCTTAACGGAAGCAATTCATGCAGAGGCTGTCTGTCTTTCCTCACCAACGGCGTAAGTTCTTTCATCACGCAATCCTTTCCGCGCCAATAAATAGCCGCTATACTTCTACTCCATATTTTTTCAGAATCTCCTTGCCTGCCTCGAAAGAATTGAAATCGACTATATCGTCAGTCTCCATCTGGATGCCGAACGCGTCTTCCAATTCGGATATCAGCCCCATATGGCCTATCGAATCCCACTCTGAAATCGACTGGTATTCTAGGTCGGCGTTCACCACGGATGCGTCTACCCCCAGCCCTTCCACGAAAGCATTCACGTATTTTTCCAAATTGTCCATTTTACCGCTACCTCCATTTATGTTTTTTAATCGCGATCGAACACTTCCTCGATAGCGATAGGATCCAATATCGACATGTCCGCCATGCAATACTTCCGCATAAACTCTTCGTCTTCGCCCGCGTAGCAGCTCTCGTGCCGTCCGCTGAAACATGGATATGAAAAGCCGTATTCTATGATATCCTTCAGCGGGCGCTCCTTTATGTTGCCAAGTTTCATGTGCAGGTAGGAGCATGGCAGCACATCCCCGTAAGGGTTGATGTAAGGCCTGTTCACTGCAATGCAGCCGCTCACCTTGACCTTTTTATTGGGCAGCGGCGGCCATATGTCCCGCCAGAAATGCGTGTACTTTTCTCTCAGCGACTCGAGGTAGGCCGCGTCTTCCGGGCGCAGCATCACGTCAAACCTGCCCTTCCAGTTTCCAGTCGGCGTCGCCGGCACTAGCGAAAAATGATAGCCGTTCTCCTTGCAGAACTCGCATAGCTCCTCCACCTCGCCGGAATGGATATTGTATCGCCCGACGAGAAAATTGACCGATGCCTGCATCCCGGCATTCTTCGCGTTTTCCAACGCCTTTATCGCATGGGCATAAGCGCCCTCCACTCCCCGATAACGGTCATGTTCCTCAGCCCTGGTGCTGTCCAGGCTGACGGAAACCCTGTACATCCCGGCCTCCTTTAGCCGTCCGGCAACCTCCTCGTTCAGAAGGTATCCGTTAGTGGTCATCTCTATGTAGAAGCGATCGGCTCCGAATATCCTTATAATATCATAGATTTCCTTGCATACCAAGGGCTCGCCGCCCTCCAGCAAGATCTCGTACATACCCAGCTCGTCCGCCTCATCCGCCAGCCGCTCTATGTCCTTCAGATCCAGCGTGCCTGCCACGGGCCTGCGCGGCGACTCTGTAAAGCATTGCTGGCACTTAAAATTACAGGCATTGCTGTAATTGAGCAATATCCCCCTTGGCTTCGTGCCGACCCCGCCGTTCTCCGTGATGTACCTATCAAACGACCGCATTTTCCCTATTACTTTTCTATTATCCTTTAATTCCATCGAGATACCTCATATGTGGAGCCCGCCATCCGCGCGGATTACCTGTCCGGTTATGTAGCCGCTCTCATCCGAGAGTAAATATCGCACCGTTTTCGCGATCTCTTCCGGCGCGCCCGGACGCTTTAGCGCGGAATGACTGACCTGGTCTTCTCTTGCGGCGTCATCCATGTCCGAAAGCATGTCCGTCTCCGTTATCCCCGGCGCGACCGCGTTGACCCTGATCCCGTATCCTCCCAGCTCGATAGACAGCCTTTTAGTCGCGGCAATCAACGCAGCCTTGCTGGCGACGTATCCCAGCTGTGCCGGACTGCCGTCTATCGCGGCAGCGGAGCTGATATTCACGATCGATCCCCCTCTATTTCGGATCATGCTCTTGCATAGCCTTTGCGTCAATGCCATGGCTCCGAAAAAATTGACGTCGAACGTGTCCCTTATATCCCGCATGGAAGACATCAAAAACAATGCTTTATTGCCGACCATCCCCGCATTATTCACGATCCCGCCTATCGGCAGCCCATGCCCCAGTATCTCGGCGGCGGCTTCTTTTATAGCGGCCTCGTCCGCAATATCGAAATATACCGGATAAATATTTACTCCGTTTTCATCGGCTATCTTTTTTATCAGCTCTTCGGTACCTGAATCGCGTGAGCGCATGCAGGAAAAAACATTCGCCCCATTTTTCGCGCACTCCTTGAGGATCGCCAGCCCTATCCCCCTGTTGCTTCCCGTGAGCACGATGTTTTTACCCCTCAACATAATCTATCACCCTTCCGGCTATCTTTTCAGGCGTCAGCCCGCACTCGTCCAGCAGATATTCGTAACTCCCCGGATGCGGGTAAAAATCCTCGATCCCTATGATAAGATGTCCGGGCTTTTTTTTCTTAGGCGCGAAATACTCCGCCACCGCGCTGCCAAGGCCGCCTATCACGGTGTGCTCCTCTATCGTCACGATTATGTCCTCGCCGGATAGCGAGTCCAGCATTTTTTCATCCAGCGGCTTTATAGTGTGCATGTCGACCACGCCGCAGTCTATCCCTTTTTCCGCCAACAGCCCGGCTGCCAGCAATGTCTGATATACGATGCTTCCGGAGGCGATGAGCGTGATGCCGTTGCCCTCCCTTAATATAATCGACTCGCCGATACGATAATCAAAATCTGATTCGTAAATGATACCCGAGCCGCCGGTCAGCCTGATGTATGCCGGCCCTCGCATATGTTTCGCCGCCTCGATGCACTTTACTATCTGCAGCCCGTCCGAAGGGCACAGTACTGTCATTCCCGGGATGGAGCGCATCACCGCCACGTCCTCCAGGCCGTAATGGGACGAGCCCAGGGTGCCCATCGCAAGTCCGCTGCCAAGGCCTACCGCCTTTATGTTCAGGTGCATATAGCCCATATTCATCCGGATCTGTTCGCTCGCGCGCATCGATATAAACGGGGCGAACGATGTGGCGAACACAGGCGTGCCGTCCTTTGCGAGGCCGGCGGCGATGCCGATCAGATTCTGCTCGGCTATCCCGGTGTTCACGAAAGCCTCCGGATATTTATTATAGAATCGCACCAAGCCGGAAGAACTGCCCAGGTCGGCCGACATCACAAAAAAATCGGGCTCCTCCTCATACAGCTTTAATATGCCCGTTCCAAACGTCGCCCTTGAACCCATCGCCGCCCATCGTTTTATCTCAGAGCTTTTAATCTCCATCAGCCGCCTCCCTCGAGCTCTCCCATGGCCATATCATAATACTTCTGCGTGAGCCTGTTGTGATGCCACGAATTATCATTCTCCATGAACGAAACGCCCTTGCCCTTGACGGTGTCGGCAACAATTATTCTAGGAATGCCCGGCTTTCTCTCCGCGCGCAGCGCCGCCCCTATCTGCCCGATGTCGTTTCCGTCTATCTTTTGGACATCAAAGCCTAGCGCCTTGAATATCCCGGCATAATCCAGATAGGACATAATCTGCGCGCTGGCGCCGTCGTTTTGAAATTTGTTGTCGTCAAGTATTATCGTGAGATTGTCCAGCCGGTATTGCACGGCGGACGCAAATGCCTCCCATACAATGCCCTCGTCGCTCTCGCCATTGCCGATAATGGTGTATACATCGTATGTATAATTCTTCCGCTTGGCAGACAGGGCAAGCCCGACCGCCATGGATATCCCCTGGCCCAGGCTGCCGTTCGACGACTCAATCCCTATTTCGGGCTCCATGACCGGATGCGCGCATAGGTCGCTGCCATCAGAAAGATACGTGTCAAGCCGCTCCTCCGGTATAATTCCAAGCTCCCCTAGCGTCGCGAACAATGCCAGCGCGCCGTGTCCCTTGCTCAGGATAAACTTATCCCGCTGGGCATACGGGCCGCATATCCCGCGCAAAACGCCGCCATATATCACTGCAAGAATATCGACCATGGACAATGCCCCGCCAAGATGGACATTGCTGTTGCTATTATATGCCATGGTCAAGATCCTTTTTCGTATATTTAACGCAAATCGGGCAATCTCGCTATCTGTCATCGCATATCCTTTCATTCGAAAACAATCGCCAGATGCAATCACGAATATTTTTTCTTTTCAGACAGTCTTTCTCGGCGAAGGCTTGAACTTATCCAATATATCAGGAATCGCAACCACCATCTTTGCGGAAGCAGCCGCTATGTTATCTACATAACTTTCTACATGCCCCTTGGCAACTCCGCGATTAAAAGAATCCAGGCTTGCATATATGTCAAGCCGGTCGCCAGGAACGATTTTTTTCTTAAACCTCGCCCCGTCAATATTTACAAACGCCGTCTTCTTACCCCTATACTCTTCTACGCACAAAAAAGTCATGAGGAAAGATTGCGCCAAAGCCTCTATTTGGACAAATCCTGGAACGTTTGGCTCATCATCAAAATGCGCTGGGAAAAACCATTCATTATATGAGAAATTTTTTACTATATGGGCGCTTTTTAGCGGAATTACTTCAACAGCCTTGTCTATAAACAGCAATGGGTATCTGTTTCTCTGGCACTCCTGTATCCCCATACTGTCAAAACTCAATATGCATTCAGAAATCTCGCCTTCCATATTTTACGCCTCCTATTATTTTCTATTGGCATTGCTGGTAAAAAAACTTGAAATAATCAATAGCGTTCCGCCCATCGTAAGCTCCGAAGTCGATGAGGGCGTCTTCGCGGCAAACCCGCGTCAATTCATCAAAATATGTTCCGTCCGTGCCATACTTTACAACCCTGTATTTTCCCATGAGCCAGCACCATAAACAATTATCCTTCTTTTGTCATTTAATCGAGAAAATAATGTCTGGCTATCCCGCCCTAACAACTCCAATTTCATTCCGCAAAGCCCTCCTTCAGTCTTCCTGCTTAAAGATTTTGCCATCGGTGTTCTTTTTCATTATCCTCGCGGGATTGCCCACGGCGATAACCGATGGCGGCAAATCCCTAAAGACCATCGCGCCGGCGGAAATCACTGCGTCATGTCCTACGGAAATCCTGTCCGTCGTTCCCGACAGAAAACCCATAAATACCCTGTCCCCTATCCTGTCAACACCGCCAATCTGGCAATTTGAACCTATTACCGTGTGGCGGCCTATCTCTATGTCGTGGCCTATCACGGCATGCGGCTGGATATAGGTGTTATCCCCTATTTTAACATCACAGGTGATAGTTACTCCCTCGCAGATTACTACTCCATCGCCAAGGGCGACGGTCTCATCGACATAGACTCCCGGGTGTATAATATTCGTCATCCTGACATGATTCCGCGTCAGATTGGCAAATAATCTCTCCCTGAGCAGCGGCTCGCCTACGGCCACGACCGCCTCCATCGCGTCAACATGCCGCGATTCCAGCAAATCCGTAAGCTTATAGACTTTCCGCCCATATATTTCCCCTATATCGTTAATATCATCGATAAAAGCTACCTCATTCCAGCGGTTTTCGAAAGCATTTATTTTTTTTGCGATAACATATACTTCTCGAGCCATTCCATGCGCCCCATATATCGCTAGCAACATCCTCGCCTATGCCTCCATGACAGCCGACTCCCGCTATCCCTCTCTATGCATCATCCGCAGCCGTCAATATCAAAGCAATAAGGATTGCAATAATTTTTCACGCCGCGTTTATCCAGCATGGCCACAATATCCTTTTCATTTATCGGCTGGACTCCCAGAACAAACCCATATCGCTGATATCGTTCCACAACTTCCCCAAGATATAGTACCTTTATGCCGTCTACCTCATCCGGCTTTAAAATCCCGTCTGACACGACGAAACCCTCGATTGTTATTCCGGCGTGTTTCATCTGTTTTTCACATATTTTGCCTAACCGGCTGATTCCATATATAAAAATATATTTCGCGCTTCTGCTCATTTCCTCCACCTCCGGCGCTAGGTAACCCACAGACAGGCGGCTATAACACTCTCTGACAATCCGCATATCCAGGCCAGCATTAGCTGCCTTGTCCAGGCCAGCATCCTCAGGAATCGACGAGCAGAAACCGTAATAATCAGATATTATCTTCCGTGTAAAAATATCATCATATTTTCGTTCCGTGAAGTCGTCAAGGAGCCTAAGCGTTTTTATCGTATTTAACGTATAATCGTTATAAAATGACTCATCGCTTCTTAACTTGTCCATATATGAGTCATGGACGGATATGCGGTAAACGGACATCGGTTTCTTAAAGGCATACGATTTCCCGCAATTTGCAAAGTGAATCCTTACGATATAATCGGATACCTTCTCGGTGAAAAAGAATTCCGGTATGCTTTTCATATAGATTGACCTGAACAGGCACGAATTTATAGGCTGGAAGCTCGAGCTCAGCGCGGCCTCGATCTGTCCTTCCGAAGAATATGTACCATCCTCGGCGAAAAACTCCTGCAAGCTAGTCTCGCCGGTCTCGTTATTCAGCCGCAAGACATTATGCATGCACGTCGAATAATCTTCGTGAGCTTCCATGAAATCAACCTGTTTCTGAAGTTTCTCCTCGTCAATCCAATAATCGTCCCCCTCAAGGATGGCAAAGTACTTCCCTCTGATGTCCGAATATAGCACATGGGCCAGCTCGCCCTTCTGCATTCGATTTTCCCGCTCGCAGATGGGTACGATGATTTCAGGATACTTTTCCGCGTACTCGCGGATAATGTTCGCCGTGTTGTCTGTCGATGCGTCATCGTGGGCTATCACTTCAAAATCAAAGTCCGTCTTTTGCTTTATGATGCTATCAAGCGCCGTGCCGATATATTTTTCGTGGTTGTACGCAATCACTATCACGGTCGCCATAATTCTACTCTTCATCCTTGCGATTTCTCCTCGTGGCACCAGAGAATGCCGAAATGTCGTCTGCCGCGTAACTTGAATTTTCCCTTGCACGCTCCGCGCTTAATTCCCCATATATCTCGCCGCATGATCACACCGTCTCGCGCGCCCATCCGGTCCTGTCCAGGTAGATCCGATACAGCTGCCCCTCGTCGCATTCGGGCGGCCCCTCGAGCACTATCTCGTACAGCTGGCGGATGTCCTCCGGATCCTCCTCCAGCTCGTCCCAGTCGCCGACTGGACTATTTCCCTTATTGTACATCATTCGGCGGATATCCGCAATACTCGGCTGAAAACTGATAAATCTTTTGGCATGGCTCACACGGCGCTTTCTATAATCGTGGCAATCCTTTCGATCGCCTCATAATCCAGCTCCGGATACAGCGGCAGCACCAGGATGTTGTCTCCCGCGTAGCGGGCGTTTTTTAAGTCGACGCTTCGGTATTTATTGCGGAAGCATGCGGCGTCCGCCGTAATCGGATAAAAATATTTCCTAGCAAATATATTCTGGCCATGCAGCGCGTCGTATATCCGGTCGCGCGCACCCTCCCCAAGCACGGCAGGGTCAAAGAGAACCGGGAAATAACCGTATGAATATTCTATGTTTTCCTTATAGGATGGCAGGACTAGGCCACGGATATGCTCTAGCCTCTCTATGTAACGCATGACCCTCAGACGGCGCAACCGTATGTTCTCCGGCACATAAGGCAGGTTGCACAGGCCCATCGCCGCCGAAAATTCGTTCATTTTAGCGTTTGCTCCGACCTCTGCGATAATCTCCTCGGAATGAATGCCAAAATTCTTTAAGTCATATAGACGCCTGTACATCTTCGTATCCGAGAATACCGCCGCCCCCCCCTCTACCGAATGGAACACCTTGGTAGCGTGAAAACTAAAAGTTGAGACATCCCCGAAAGCCCCGACCCCCACGCCGTCTATCCTCTCGCCGAACGCATGCGCCGCGTCATAAATCACCGTGATATTGTATTTGTCGGCAATCTCGGCGATTTTATTCACATTGCAGACGTTGCCATACACATGGACCGGGAGGATTGCCACGGTATTTTCCGTGATGAGCTCCTCGATTTTCTCCTCGTCTATCGTATAATCGTCCAGCTTTATGTCGCAGAATACAGGCTTAAGCCCATTCCTGATGATGGCGTGCGTCGTTGAGATGAACGTGAAGGGCGTGGTAATCACCTCGCCGCCGGCCGGAAAATTCATCGCCTGGATGGACAGCTCGAGCGCCATGTGGCCGTTCACCATAAGCGAGCAGTGCGGCACGCCCAGAAATTCAGTTAATTTTTGCTCGAACTCCCGGTGAAGCACGCCCATATTCGTGAGCCAGCGGCTATCCCACAGCGGCCTGATCTTCTCGATATATTCTTCAAACGGCGGCATCGCGCTGCGCGTGACAAGAATGCTTTCGTTCATTTTCGTTGTACACCTCCTGCGCGAACAAGCTGGCGCGGCCATCCCGCTCCGGAATCCCGCGCCCCGGCTAATCGACTATGTGTCCGCTCCATTTCTCTTTAAATCGCGCTATGTCCTCCGCGCTGTAAAAATGGTTAACATACTTTGACTCATACGAATAATCAAAATATTTTCTTGAAAACTTCAGCTCGTCCATGGCCTGCCTGTACGCGCCGTAGTACCATTTCTCGGAAGCCACATTGTCATTCTGCAATTTGAAATCCTCTATATCCAGGAAATCCCCCAATTCATCCGTCAGGCCGTTTAATTTTTCAAGCTGGTAGATGAAGATTTCCATGTTTCCATTTTTAATAACCGAATAGCCCTTTTGCTTGTCGAATGGATACGCATAGACATCTGTTCCGACTAATTTATTCAGCTGGTTTTCAAAAAAATATTGAATAAACCCATAGTGCAACAGATAATTTGCATAGGTTCGCGCATCAGCCGCATCGCGGTTGCCGCTCATATGCGAATCAATCCAGTCGTCATATAGCGCCTGCACGTCTCCGCCGCCCTCCCAGGATTTCCTTTGATTGACAAAATAAAAGTTTATTTCAAAAAACAGTGAGATATTCTGCGCAATCGGCTCACGCACAGCCGAAATCACCTTTATTCTCTTTTCGTTCGTCAATGATTTCAATTCGTTGAAAATGGGCAGATACCTGTGGATTAGATTAACATAATTTCCCCTACTCCCTATAGATTTCATTATCGTATGGTCGCCTGTTTTCGGAGGCTGGCATGCGATAATCAAAGGTTTTTCACTACGCCCGCTATTACTGACACATAATATCAAATTTCGAATCGCATCGTGGCAGTCAATATACGCAGTGCTTTCCATATATTTTTCAAAAATATCTACCGGCAACTCCTCCGAATCCTTAAATGACCACAGCCTCGTCCTTTCATTATATTCAGAATAAAGGATATACTCTATGCCCCCCCCGCATCCGGCGGGCTATCTCATTATCATATTTTTTTGACGCTATCTGGACCAGTGTCCTGTCATCGCTTGCAGCAATCAGCTCGTCGTATGAGAGGACTTCGATGCCGTCAATATATGTCCCCCATTTCTTTTCATCGTTGTCGCAATAATACTTGACAGGAAAGCCCAATGTATCCAATTCATTTCTCATAGCCCTTGCTGCATCCCCGGCTCCGAACAGGACGATATCCCTGTCTTTATATATAGATAATTCATCATCAATTTTTGACAATCTGATCATAACGCTCTCCCCTTTCCCCTAAAAGCGCTTTTCCCAATATTCGACATGTTTTTTATAGAACTCTATCGTCCTCTCTATGCCGTCGCCGAAATCTATCTCCTGCTTCCATCCTGTATCTTCCCGGAGATTAGCGGTGTCCGCAGAAAGGTGCATAATCTGTCCGTCGGCATATGGCAGCCTGCCTATGGTGCCGGCCGGATCCTCACCCAACTTTTCGCAGAGTATCTCTATGTATTCTTTCAGCGGCGTCTCCTTTCCGGTGCCGATGGTATATATCGCGTTATTTTTTCCTCCCCCCCCTGCGAGAAAAAAGGCGTTTGCAATATCGTCCATATGGACGAAGTCCCATATCTGCTCGCCCTTGGAAAACGCCAGCGGCCTACCGGCAAGGCTGTTCAAGATTGAAGACACTATGAGCGAATATTCATTATCGTACTCGCCATACCCGCTGAGAATCCTCATCCATATGTGGCGCATGCCCAGATGCCCGCATATGTTCCTCGTCGTATGACGGGCACACAGCTTCATGACGCCGTACATGGTCTCCGGCTCGCATCGCGTGTCCGGCCCCAGCGGTTCATCGTGCCTGCCGCATTCCGCCTGGCTCCCGACGCCTACGAACGTATGGCAGCCCATCCTGTGGGCAAGCCTCGCCGCGTAAGCGGCATACACCACATTCTTTTCCTGCAGCTCCACGTCATTGTGCTGTAGCTTATACGAGTTCGCCCAGCCCAGGTGGTAAAAAATATCATATCCGGTTTCTTTTGGGACGTATTCATTCAGCCCGGCCATCGGGCAATATTCGACATGCAGCAGGGGATGCTCGGGCAGGCGTCGTGCACGCGGGGATTCCCGCCTCTGGAAGAGCAGTATCTCCACCCCTTCTGACAGCAGTTTTTTTATCAACGCCATCCCGACTCCGCCGCTGCCGCCGGTCATGACGGCCTTTTTCAGTCTGTATTCCATCCGCTCACTCCATCTGATACATCTCTATCAGCATGTCCTCGCGCATCTCCTCGTCAGAGAGCATCGGATTCATGAATTCCAGCGGCAGTGATTCCATCTGGCCGTCGCTTCGCTTATATGAGACCTGCTTGGGAAACGCGCTAAGCTCGATGGGAACTGTAACCTCGCAGATTACGGGCCCGTCATATTCCAATACCTCGCGCACCTTTTCAGATAGCTCCGCGTTAGCGCGGATCTGCACCGTCTTCAGGCGATACGCCTCCGCCACCGCCGATATCGGCGATAATGTCAGGTTCGACTCCTCGTCACATGCCACGTAATGCCCGTTAAAAATATTTTTCTGCGTCGCGTGGATCTGCGCGTATCCGTGATTGTTCAATACAAAAATCTTTATCGGCAGTCCCAGCCTGTGGATCGTCTCCAGCTCCTGTATGTTCATCTGAAAACCGCCGTCGCCATTCACGCATATGGTCCGCCTCCCGCCTGCGGCAAGGCACGCGCCGATGGACGCGGGCAGCCCGAATCCCATGGACGCGAGCCCCTTCGTGGAAAAAACGCGCTGGCCGCGTTTTACACGGAATGTCTGCATCGATACGTCTATGCACGTGCCGGAGCTGCCGGAGACAAAAATATCGTCGGGGCGCATCTGCCCGGTTATCGTATCGAGCAGCGCATACGTGTCGACCGAACCCTCGCACGACCAGGCCTCCTTAGTCACGATGGGGTATTTTTGCTTCATGCGGTTAGCATAATCTATCCATTCCGCATCGTCACGCGGCTGTATCTTGTCCGAATGCCGCAAGAGCATCTCCATGAAATCCCTCGCGTCCGCGCAGATAGCGATGTCGGGGCGGACGTTTATCTTGTGCAGCTCCTTCTCGTCGATGTCCACCATGACCTTGACGGCAGCCCTGGCAAATCCGTCAAAGTTATAGCCGGTCTGCAGGAGGTTCATCCGCGCCCCTATCGAGAGGAAAAAGTCAGAGTTCTGCTGCACGAAGTTCGCGTATCTTTGCCCCATTCCGCCCGGCCTGCCGAAAAACAGCGGGTGATCGTCCTCGATGAGATCTATCCCGTTCCATGTGGTGAGGACCGGTATGCGCATCTCTTCCACGAGCCGCCGGAACACGCCTATCCCGTCCGACAGGCGGATCCCGTTGCCCGCGAGGATGACCGGGCGGCTGGCGCGGTTCAACGCGTCGATCACCTGAAGTACCTGTTCTTCCAGACACCTTTCTTTTTCCGCGTACAGCGCGGCATCCGCCGGAGGAGTCCAACCCTCCAGGCGCGACTCGTCCACGTCGGACGCCTGGACGTCGAGCGGTATGTCCAGCCACACCGGACCCTTCCTGCCGGACGTGGCCTCGTATACCGCTCGGTCCAGGTGGCGGCGGATGCTGCCGGGATCCGTCACCATGGCCGCGTACTTCGTGATCGGCTTTACTATCGAGATGATGTCTACTTCCTGCATGCCCTGCTGGCGCACGCCCTGGCCGCGTATCTGATCCGCGATCTTCACCTGGCCGGATATCACGATCATGGGCGTCGATTCGATATATGCCGCCGCCACGCCCGTTATGGCATTAGTTCCTCCCGGGCCCGTCGTCACCATCAAAAGCCCCGGCCCGTTCGTCACCCTCGCATACGCCTCCGCTGCGATCGCGCAGGCCTGCTCGTGCAGGCATACCACGTACTGGATCTTCTCGCTCTTTCCGAGCGAGTCGTTCAGATGCATCGCGCCCCCGCCGGGGATCATGAACATATGGCCCGCGCCCAATTTTTCCAGGTATTTTATCACATAATCAGAGAGTTTCATGCGCGCCCCTCTTCCTCCCTCTCGAAATTGGCCGCGATCTGGAAGTTATTGACGCACTCGCCCTCAAGATAGCGGAGAAGCTCCACCTTTTCGTCAGCGTCCAGCTGGAAGCCGTCTATGGCCTCGATGGCAGTCTCGCAAAATTGCATGACGCTGTCGTCGAATTGCTCCTTTTCGTATTTCAGGCTTCTGGCCAGTACCATGAGGTACGCGGTCTTTGAAATAGCTTTCTTCAATCCCTCGACCAGGCCGTCCGGCTCGTCGTCCATATACCAGTGCAGGAATTCGACCATGCCGGTAAACTGGCGTATGCGGGACTGATAGGTGGCATAGTTATTGACCTTTACCGTGCCGTCATATCCCGCGGGGTCGTTCTCTCTTATAAGAATCTCCGGGTCGATCAGGCTGTCGCCGGTCCTGGAGAGAGTGGCGCACCACCACTCGTGCGGATAGGATACATAGAAAGGATTTTTCATGAACTCGTCCAATGCCGGCAGATCCGCCTCGATGAAGTCCTTCCTTCGGACGATCAGCCCGGAGAGGTAGTTCTGCCTTAAAAACAGATTAAAAAAAGCCTCCAAGCCCTTTTTCCCATAGCTGCGCTCCGAGATGATCCGGTATTGCTTCTCTGTCTTCGCGCGGATGACGCTAAGCTGCGGATTGTCCGACAATAGCCTCAGATAATGCTCCAGGGCAAGCAGATCCACGTCGTCCTCGTCCGAGACGAACACGACATATCTGCCGTGAGCCATGTCCACGACGTGCCGCCAGTTCTTAATATGCAAGAGTTCCCCGCCGTGGTCATAATATATGAGCCGCGCGTCCTTTATCCCGCCCGCCCTCGCATATTCCTCCTCGAATGCCTGATTCCCGTTTTTGGAAACGGCGATCTCGATCTCCGCGTCATATGTCATATTTAGCAGATTGTCCAGCCTCTCCAACAGCTGATTGCCCCTGGCGTGGGTCGGTATACCTATCGTCAGCAGGACGTTTCCGGTGTCGCGCCCCTCGGGCGTCAGGCGGTAGCTGTGCTCCTCCGCCAGGATCTGGTCCAGCTCCGGCTTCGCGTCCGAATCCGCGCAGATGATCTTCGGGAGGTAGACGGCGGTATGCTGATGGAAATATTCCCGCATCTGCCCGGGGTCGGCGAATACCCTGATATGGGAGAAATATTCCGATAGCTCCGGGATCTTCGCGAACGAGGCGAATCTCGCCGCGTCATGGCTCACGACGTATGTATCGCGGTTCTTCGCCTCCGCCAAGATAGGCAGCTCGCCGCGCCAGTCCCAGCCCGTGTCCAGGAGGATCGCGCTGAACTCAGCCGTCTGGAACGCATCGGGGCGCGGCGCGCTGCGCAAGTCTTCCACAGAAAAGATGCCGGCAAACTCCCGCGTCTGCTTGTCAAAAATATAGTACGACCCCTCCTGATAGGGCACGAAGTCCAGCGGGCAATCCTCGTAAGGCGTTCCGACGCGCTCCCTGTGCGCGGCATACGCCCCGGCAAATTCCTCCTCGTTGCCGGCCATGTAACAGCTATATATATTATCCAGGATCCATTCGCGCTCATATCCCCTGGCATACGCCAGGACAAACGCCTCCAGCGCCTCGTCGTAGAGCCCGGCCTCGAACCTGCCGCAGGCATACTCTAATAATTCATTTTCTCCTATCGCCATTGCCTTTATCCGCCTTTTCACCGTTATTCTTCATCTTCTCCAGCTCCTTCTCGGCAAATGGGACAATGGTGTCCCTCGCGATCCCCGCGATCTCGTCCGCGCCGACCGTCACGCCGAAGAGCAGCGTCTTGCCCTGCTCGGCGATCTCCCGCAGCTCCTCCGAGCGGTCCTCCTTCATCTGGTAGATGCTGGTCCTAAAGATGTATTCCAGGCCCTGCAGGCTGTCTACCACGGTCTCCGCCATGTAGTCGTTTTCGATATAATTATTAATCTTCTTTATGCGCTTCAATACCTTCTGCAGCTCCCCGTCTGTCACGCTCGGCTTTAAGAGCAGTTTCTCCAGCCGCTCGTAATAGCGGATGCCCTCCTTCGCCTTTTTCTTCACCTCGTCCAGCTTTTTCTCCGCGCTCGCGAAATAGTCCAGAGCGATCTTTTTATTCTCGCCCTCGAAGAGCTTGTGGATGCGGTCCACGTGCCATTTGACGTTAAATTCCCGCTTGCAATATTTCTTTATCGCGCTCTTTAGCGTCATCACCTTGGTGCCGTGGATCAGCGCGCCGCCTTCGGTGGCGTCGACAATGGTTATGCCGTTATCGGCCTTCGCCTGATCCTCGAACCATATCCTGTAACGATCGAAATCATTCCTGGTCAGCACCTTGCCGCCGCCTACCGCGTCGACCTCGAAATACTCCCCGCTGTCGACGTCGATCTCGTCCATCTTGTCCTTAAAGGTGCCGTCGGCGTGAGTCCTGTTCCCGGTCATCGCGAGGTCCTGCCCGATAAGGATCACGGTCTTCGCGCCCATGAGTACACCAACCGTATATGCCGAGTGCGCAACAGAGCCGCCGGTCATCAGATCCTCGAGCATCCTGTTTCTTCGTTCTTTCTTGGTGATGTCAAGGAGTATCTTTTTCTCAATCTGAGACCCGCTCGAGTAGAAGAACTTCTTCCCCTTGTGATATTTCATGGGGTCTACCGACACTCCCGTCATCGTGACCATCGGCACCTTTGATATATCCTTATGCTCGAAGAGCAGCCCGGGCTTCAGGCCGTCGATGATCACGAAAAGGTTCGGCACTATGCCGGCGTTCAGCAACGGCTTCATCGCGGTGTCGGTCGCTATTATGCACGCCTTGCCGACGGCCTTCTTCAGATCCTTGATATTTTTGTTCAGCGAAGGGCCGGCCGATACTATGATGGCGGGAACGTCGGGCGGCAGCATGCCCTCCAGGTCCAGCACGTTATATCCCTCATACAGGTAAGGCAGGTTGCGAAATGTATTTTCCGCCTTTACGTTCGTGTAGCGGACGAGCGTGTTCCATTTAATCTCTACATTCTCGACATATTTTTTCAGTTCCTTGATAAAATCCCCGACCTTCTCCGGAAAAAGCTTTGGATAATTCCCGGAGACGTAACATTTCAGAGAAGTCATGTTGTCGAACGAGATCATGAAATGAAAATATGCCATCCTCTCGCTCTCGTTCAAGCCCTCCACTATGACGCCGATGGGCGCGTCCGGCTCGAATAAAAATGACAGGTCGACCTCCTGCAGCGCCCTGCGGAACAGCTCCATCGACGGCTCGTATATCAATATGTTCGACGTCTTAGGCACTGACTCCATTATCCTGCGGATGTGGTAGCCGTTTGCTATCCCGACGATCACGACAGGAGAGTATTCCTCGATCTTCCCCTGGCTCTCCAGCCAGCGCTCCACCGGCATGGAAGGCGCGTATCTCCCGTTCAGATACAGCAGCCTGCCGTTGTCATTGACCTTTAATATGGTATCGCCCATCATGCTCTCTTCAGCTATCACATCAAATCCGCGCTTCTTGCGCTTGGTATTGTTGATGAGGACTGCCCACGCCGGATATTTCTTCCAGATGGCCTCCATATTTTTCCTGTATATCTCCCGGTTCATCTCGCCTCCTCCAGTTCATCCGCCGCGTAATAATATATCTCCAGCAGGCCGTAGCGCATCGCGTCGAGAAGGAATACGCTATCTCCGCGCTCCATGCCATCTAGTATGTCCTGCAGGACCTGCATGACGTATTCCGCGCTGATCTGCAGCCCGGCATCCGGATTTCCCGCAGCCTGGAGGATGGCGGCGACGCCCTCCTTTAACGAGGGCAGATATGCCTTTATGTCCTCCATGTACTCCCCGCCTTTTTCTATTTTATCACATATACTCTCGGTGGTCTCGATCTGCGAACGCAGCAGGATTAAAAAATCATTTTTCGCATCATCCATGATCCAATGGGCCTCCTTGCCTTGTCATTCTAGTAACTCTAGTATGTTATCGGATATTATCCGCCATGTCTTTATATGAACGCAAAAAAAGAACCGGCTCACGCCGGTTCTTTTTTGTAAGTCATGTAATCGATTACTGTAGCAGTGATAGCACTCCCTGCGTCGACTGGTTGGATTGAGCCAACATCGACTGTCCCGCCTGAGCCAAGATGTTGTTCTTGCTGAACTCGACCATCTCGGATGCGATATCCGTATCGCGGATACGAGACTCTGCGGACTGCGTATTCTCAGCGACGTTGTCGAGGTTCGCGATGGTGTGCTCGAGCCTGTTCTGCAGTGCGCCAAGAGCCGACCTCTGTCCGGACACGTTGTTGATAGCATTCTGTACCATCGTGATGGTCGCCTGAGCCTTGAGGTAGTTGTCTACGTTAGGCGAGCTGACGGTTCCACCACTCTGCGCGGCTACCTTGAAAATCTGAGCCGCAGAAGCCTGCAACGTTCCATAGGCATCTCTAGCCTCAGCAGAAGTAAGGTACATCTTTCCGTTGACCATAAAGCCCGAATACAGCTTGCCATCGATGGAATTCAAGGTCTGCTTCGTTGCAACATAATTCTTGCTTGCGCGAGCATGAATACTATCACGGATTTTCGAGCTATCCGCGCCCCTCGACTTATCAACCTTCTCGTTTGTGGTATAGTAGGAACCTATACCGCAATAAGTTGTCTCCTTCAGGCCGATAGCCCTCGCGTTCATAGCCGCGATGTTGAGGGAAATCTTCTGCTGCTGGTTAGCGCCTACCTGGAGCTGCCTGCCTACGAACCCGCCATCCAACAGGTTCTGCTTGTTGAACTGCGTGGTCTGGGAGATACGGTCGATCTCCTCGGTCAGAGCGGTCAGCTCCTGGTTGATAGCGTCGCGGTCGACATCCTGGTTGGTGTCGTTAGCGCCCTGTACTGCCAACTCATTCATACGCTGAAGGATGCTGTGGACTTCGTTCAACGCGCCCTCTGCCGTCTGGATAAGGGATACGCCATCCTGAGCATTCGAAGATGCACGGTTCAATCCCCTGATCTGGCTCCTCATCTTCTCGGAAATCTTGAGGCCTGCGGCGTCATCGCCCGCACGGTTAATCTTGTAACCGGAAGAGAGCTTCTCTGCTGATTTTGCCTGTCCGCTGGTGATAACGCCGAGCTGACGGTTCGCGTTCATCGCTTGTAGATTGTGCTGTACTACCATTGACATAATATTTTCCTCCTTGAATATCGTGCATCTTCCATGATGCAAGTTATTTTGTCTACATCACTCCTCCCCGGAGCCTAGGATAACCGGTTCGAAGTGATATTGCCTCGGCTCTATCTCCCGCCTTGGCGTTTACACCTTATATATCGGAGCTACCCGGAAATACTTTAGTACCATTTTGAATTTTTTGTTATTATTCGTTACTATTCACAGCCACTTCAGATGAAGGAACTGGCTCTCCGAGCTTGCTCGGAAGAGACAGAGCCTTTATCTGAAGAGCCTGCGAAGCAGAAACTCCGCCTACATGAGCAAGACGCGCACCGCGTAGCGGGGTGCAGAAGCTGCGTAGCAGCGTGGATTGCGAATGTTGGGCGGAGTGGCTGTGAATAGTAACTTCCATACCTCATCCGATTAGGACCGTCTTCCCGTCGAACGCGAAGCCGTACCTTTTGATCCGCTCCTTCGCGAAGCCCCGGGACATCAGCTCCCCGGCGTAGCCCTTCTCCTCGATCTGGGCCAGCGCGTTCTGCACCGCCTCCTCCAGGTCCTTCTCGCCGGCTCTCCTCGTCTTCAGCTCGATTATGATCGCGTCGCCCGCCCGGTCCTTCGGCTCCAGCACCACGTCGTACCTGCCGCGCCCGCTCTCCCGGTTCGAGCGTATGTAGTAGTCCCCGTCCAGGCTCACCATCAGCCCAAGAACGAAGCCGTGGTAGAACCGCTCCGGCTGCCGCCCTCCGGTGTCGAAATAGCTGAACGCCGACTCCGTCACCCGGTTCAGGTAGCAGTTCATGTCGTCCACGTCGCCGTCCCG
>CAYVFF010000019.1:0-48108 GCA_964450965.1 uncultured Eubacterium sp.
GACAGACAGACAGACAGACAGACAGACAGACAGACAGACAGACAGACAGGGTAGGCCTGTCTTTTTTGGGTTGCTCTAGAAAATCTGGCATCTCCAATGTGAGCGATGGGATAGCAGGCTCTATTCGCCGATGGAATCGGGGAACGGGGCCTGCTTTTTTGCGCCGTTTGGACCGTTATCTGATTAGGCTGACGAGGTGACTGGAGATGGGGGACAGATTGTATATCGTCATGTATCATTACACCAGGGATTTGCGGCATTGCCGGTATCCGAGGATCAAGGGGCTGGATTTGCCGCTGTTTCGCAGGCAGCTGGATTTTTTCCAGGACCGGTTTAACGTAGTGACGATGGAAATGGTCATAGAGGCGGCGAATAATGGCGGTTCATTGCCGGACCGGGCCTTGCTCATGACTTTCGACGACGGGTATATCGATAATTATACCGTGGCATTCCCTTTGCTGCGAGAGCGGCACATGCAGGGTTCGTTTTTCATTCCGGGGAAGACCGTCGCGAGGGACGAATTGCTGGACGTGAATAAGATACATTTTCTATTGGCGAGCGAGGGAACGCCGGTACTGCTGCGCGAGCTGTGCGAGCGGATGGATTATTACAGGGGCGGGGAATACGGATATCCATCCAATGAGGAGCTGATGGCAGAGTATGGCGTGGCGAACCGCTTTGACGACGGGGATACCATCTTTATCAAGCGGATGTTGCAGACGGCGCTCCCGGCCGATGTGAGACGGATGATTTTAGACGAGATGTTCCAGAGGCATATAGGGCTGCCGGAGAAGTCCTTCGCGCGGGAATTGTACATGAACCATGACCAGATAAGGCTGATGAGATCCGCGGGGATGTTTATCGGGTTTCATGGCTTTGACCATTATTGGCTGGCGAACCTGGGCGAGGAGGAGATGCGCCGTGACATAGATCAGGGTCTTGACGTCATCTCGCCATATATCGACCGGGATGCCTGGGTCATGAATTATCCATATGGGAACTACAATCCGCAAGTCTGCGAATATGCGCGGCAGAAAGGCGCGTGTCTCGGGCTTACGACGGAGGTGCGCGTCGCAAGGCTTCGGGCGGACGACGCCATGATACTGCCGAGGCTGGACTGCAACGATTTCCCGCCAAAGAGCGACAACTGGCGGCGGATCGGTATCGGATAACCATTGTAATGTTTGCAGTTTCGTCTGGAATGGAGCAAAGGATTGGGGCATGGATGCGGATTTTTTAGCAAGGTATGGCAGGAAATACGATATTCGTTTTTGCAGGGAGGATGAGTGCGGGAGGCTGATGGATTTTATCGGCACGTACTGGAAAAAGGGACATGTTCTCTCGACCTCTAGGGAGCTGCTGGACTGGCAATATCACGATGTCAGGAACGGACGTTATAATTTTGTCCTGGCAGTCCACCGGGATACCGGGGAGATTCACGGGATTCTAGGGTTCATTCCGACGGATTTGTTCGATGCCGGGATCCGTACGCCGATGCGGTGGGGAGCGATCTGGAAGGTGAGGGCCGACGTCGCGGCGAGGGGGCTGGGCCTGGCGTTGAAATTCTACATGTACCGGAACGCGCCCGCGCCATATGCGGGCGGCATTGGCCTGTCGGACTATTCTAAGGCGATAAATTCAAAGATGGGCGAGGAGATTGGCCGGCTCAAGCATTATTATATGATTAACGGTTCTATGAGCCAGTTCATTCTCCTGCGGAATCCGCCGGCACGCCGTGCGGGACACGGCGATTCGTCGAAGTTCGCCGAGCTGTCGGAGGAGGAGTTTTTGCGGCGGCAGGGCTCCTATTCTAAGTATTTATTGCCATATAAGTCCGCAAAGTATTATGTTGGCCGGTTTTTCCGCCATCCTGCATATAAATATCATTGCATTGCCCGCGACGCGGGAGGCTCGTCCGCCATCCTGTTTTACCGCGTTGCCGGACATGCGGGCGCCAGGTGTATAATGGTCGTCGATTTCGTGGGCGACGAGCGGGCGTTGGGAGGGGCATACAATGCTTTCCAGAGCCTGCTACGTGAAAATGGCGCGGAATATATATCTTTCTATGAGTATGGCCTGTCGGATAATGCCCTTTTGGCCGCGGGTCTTAACGAGAAATCTGATGATTTATCGGAGGCGTTCGTCCTTCCGGTGTATTATGAGCCATTCGAGCAGAGGAATGTGCGGATTGACTATCATTATTTCAGTGATGTTTCTGTCGAGCGCAGGGTATGTTTTTTCAAGGGAGATGCGGATCAGGACAGGCCAAATGTTATGTGACGGGGAGGGCGGCGCGGTATGCGCGGAGTGGTTGATTACCTGGAGAGCGCAAAGGAGCGGTATCCGGCGCGGATAGCGGTATTAGACGAGAACAGACAGTGCACCTATCAGGAGTTGTGGGAAAGTGCGATTGGGATTGCCGGGGCTATCAGGAAAATGGGAATCTATGGCCGCCCGATTGTCGTTGCGAGCGAGCGTAATGCTCACTGCCTGGAACTGTTTTGGGGGATTTTGTGCAGCGGGAATGCCTATGTCCCGCTGAACTACAAGGCGGACAGGCGGATGTTCGAGGAGGCGCTTAAGATTGTCCGCCCTGCCGCCATCTTTTCCTGCGGCTTTTCGGATGAACTTGTGGATGCCGCCGGGCGGATTGGCGCGCCATACAGGTCCTACTTAGAATTACGCGGAGCGGATTCCGCCGGATCCGAAGCCGATGGCTGCCAGGACATAGACGAGGTATATCCTGCGCACAGGGTCGAATCGGATATTGCCTATATCGTCTTTACGTCCGGGACGACCGGAATCCCTAAGGGCGTGGCAAAGTCCCACCGCGCAATCAAGGCTTTCATCGGCAGTTTTACGGAGATTTTTTCATTTTCGAGCAATGCAGTGTTCGGAAATCAGGCGGAGTTCGATTATGACGTCGCGGCGAAGGACATATTCCTGTCGGCGTATTTAGGGGCGACGCTGGCAATCATACCGAGGAAATGTTTTCTGATGCCGGCGCGCCTCATGGGATTTTTGGCCGCGCACCGTGTCAGCATACTGATATGGGCGGCTGCCGCGATTCGGCTTGCGGCGCGAAGCGGATGCCTGCGGAGCGCGGAATGCCCGCCATTGGAGCAGGTGTTTTTTTCCGGGGAGAGCCTGGACGTGGGTGATTTGACGGAGTGGATTGGCCGATTTCCCGGCGCAAGATTCGTGAATTTATACGCGCCGAGCGAGGTCATGGGAAACTGCATGCACTATGAGGCGGATCCCGCAGCCCTGCCGGATCGCCTTCCCCTTGGAATCCCGTTCCCGAATACCGACATACTCGTTCTGGACGATGAGGGCCATGAGATTGCGGAGGGGGAGACCGGAGAGCTGTACGTTCGCGGGGATTTTATCGCCGCCGGTTATTACGGGATGCCGGAGGAGACGCGCGAGAGGTTCATGCAGAACCCGCTGCACGATGACTACATCGACATCGTGTACAGGACGGGAGATTTCGCAAAGATGGAGGGCGGAATGCTCTTTTTCCAAGGCCGTGAAGACGACCAGATAAAGTTTATGGGGCATAGGATCGAGCTATCCGAGATTGAGCATGCATTTTCCGAATTGGGTATGGGCGAGTCGTGCTGCTGTTTTTTGAAGGCACAAAACGAGATGGTGCTTTTCCATACATCGGAGCTGTGCGCAGATGAGATTCGCGGGAGGCTTCTTGGGCATCTGCCAAAATACAAGGTGCCGACGCTGTACGAGCGCGTGGAGGGGTTTAAGGCCAACGCGAGGGGCAAGGTCGACAAAAAGCGAATGATGGAAGACTATGAGAGGATGATCGAAAATGGAAGAGAGAGTATTGGAGATATTGAGGGGAATCCGGCCGGACATTGATTTTCTCAAGGAGGACGGCCTTCTGACTAACGAGGTGCTGGATTCTTTCGATATTCTGGCGATGGTCAGCGAGTTTGCGGAGAAACTCCATATCGACCTAGAGATCGATGAGATTGTGGAGGAGAACTTTGATTCTGCAAAAAAGATTGCCCGCTACCTGGCGGGCAGGATCGGGCATGAGGCAGACAAAGCCGGGGAGAGAGGCGCACGGGAAAAGCGGCTATGGGCCGCTGACAGGCAGCTCTTTAACCTGGAGTATCCGGATGAGGACGTGATCCGCTTTCTGAAGAAGAACTTCCCTGCGGAGGGGAGAGCAGATGGCGGGCGGGTAATTCTGGATTTTGGCTGCGGAAGCGGCAGGAATGAGACCGTCATGATGGACATGGGGCTTGATATTTATGCCGTTGACTATAATCAGGAGTGCCTGGACATGACGCGCTATGTCGCCGAAGAGAGGGGTTATCGCGATATCCATTACATCTTGAACGACCGCATGGATTTGCCGGTTAAGGATGGGAGCATGGACTGCTTTCTGTCTCTCGGGGGCTTGTTTTATTTCGACAGGGACGAGCGCAATCGCTTCTTTTGGGAGATGAACCGCGTACTGAAGCAGGGGGGACTCGTCTTCGCAGACTTCCGCGGCAGGGGCGATTCCATGGAGGGGAAAGGAAAAAGGCTGGAGGATGGCTTTTACCAGTTAGAGGATTGCGGAAGCCTATCGGGGATATGCTATTGGTTCTGCGGCGAGGAGGAATTGCGTTCGCTGTTCGAGAGCCATGGCTTCTATGTGTACAATATGGAAAAGACGGTGAGGCTTGTCGACAATATGCAAGCCGCGCACGTGCATTATTTCGTATGGGCGAAAAAGACGGAAGGGAGCTAAGAGCGCGTCCGCGCTTGCGGGAGTCGCACCGTGGCGGAGTAATCCGCGGGATTTCATTCATGGCATGCCTCGCATGGGAGCATGCCTGCTATTCTTCCCTTTGCGGGTCTTGAAATCAAGTGATTTTCAGAAATTATCCAGGAATAAAATCTCAATAAAGATTTCAATAAAAATCTCAATAAAAATCAGAAAAAATCCTATGTCCTTCCTTATGCATATTTCCTATAATAGCGGTACAACTGCATAAACTAACGCTATTATCAGGAGGGAAAGATGATATGGGAAAAAGGAAAATATTCACAATCGCGCTTGCGGCAGCGGCGGGCATTTCTTTGTCAGCGTGCGGTTCGGACGGGAAATCTTCGCCCGCTCCGGCGCAGGGAGACGGCGCTAATACGGGCGCTGCGGCGCAGTCGGCCATATCGAACAAGGACAAGCCGCTGGTGTGGTTCAACCGCCAGCCTTCCAACAGTTCCACCGGCGAGCTGGATATGGCGGCTCTGAATTATAATGATGCAACCTATTACGTGGGCTTTGACGCAAATCAGGGCGCCGAGCTTCAAGGGATCATGGTCAGGGATTACATAGAGGCCAACATAGACGACATCGACCGCAATGGAGACGGCGTCATCGGCTATGTGCTGGCTATCGGCGACATCGGGCATAACGATTCCATCGCCCGCACGCGCGGAGTGCGCGGCGCGCTGGGAACCGCCGTAGATAAAGACGGCAGCATCGACAGCGAGCCGGTAGGGACCAACACGGACGGCAGCGCTACCGCGGTCGCGGACGGCAGGCTGGACATAGGCGGGAAGGAATATACGGTCAGGGAGCTGGCCTCTCAGGAGATGAAAAATCCTGCCGGAGCGACATGGGACGCCGCAACTGCAGGCAACGCCATCGGCATATGGGCTTCTTCTTTTGGAGATCAGATAGATATTGTGGTCTCCAATAACGACGGAATGGGAATGTCGATGTTTAACTCCTGGTCGAAGGATAACGGCGTGCCGACATTCGGTTATGACGCCAACAGCGACGCGGTGGCGGCCATCGCGGAGGGATATGGCGGGACCATAAGCCAGCATGCGGATGTCCAGGCATATCTGACATTGCGCGTCCTGCGCAACGCTTTAGACGGAGCGGACGTCGATACCGGCATCGGCGTGCCGGACGACGCGGGAAATGTATTACCCGCGGATACCTATGCATATATCGACGAGGAGCGGTCGTATTATGCGATGAACGTTGCCGTTACCGCTGAAAACTATCAGGATTTTACAGATTCGGCCAGGGTATACGCCCCGGTATCAGCCGCGCTGGAGAAAGGGGCGCACCCCGCGAAAAAGGTGTGGCTGGACATCTACAACGCGTCCGACAATTTCCTTAGCTCCACATACCAGCCGCTGCTGGAGAAATACGATGACCTGCTGAATCTGGAAGTTGAATACATCGGCGGAGACGGCCAGACCGAGTCAAACGTCACAAACCGCCTCGGAAACCCCGGCCAGTACGATGCCTATGCGATTAACATGGTGAAGACTGACAACGCGGCGTCGTATACCGCCATCCTGGATAAATAGAGATACTGGAGCTGAATAATATGGAAAACGCTTGCGAAAATAAAATCACGCTGTCGATACGCGGGATGAGCAAATCCTTCGGGCGCAACAAGGTCCTTGACCGCATCAATCTGGACGTCAAGGCTGGTACGGTCATGGGCCTCATGGGCGAGAACGGCGCCGGGAAGTCGACGATGATGAAATGCCTTTTCGGCACTTATAAAAAAGACGAGGGCAGCATATTCCTCGACGGCAGGGAGGTGGATTTTTCCGGCCCTGGGGATGCGCTGGAGAACGGAATCGCGATGGTTCATCAGGAATTGAACCAGTGCCCGGACAGGAATGTGGCGGACAATCTTTTCCTGGGACGGTATCCGTCTAAATTCGCGGGCATCGTGGACGAGCGCCTGATGAAAAGAAAAGCCGCCGAACTTTTCCGCAGGCTGGACATGACGGTAGACCTTGGAAAGCCAATGCGGAATATGTCGGTGTCGCAGCGGCAAATGTGCGAGATAGCGAAGGCGATTTCCTATGAATCGCGGGTAATCGTCTTAGACGAGCCGACGTCATCCCTTACCGTGCAGGAAGTGCGCAAACTGTTTCAGATGATGCGGATGCTGAAGGAAGAGGGAATCGCACTGATCTATATCTCGCACAAGATGGATGAGATCTTCGAGATTTGCGATGAGATCTCCGTGCTGCGCGACGGGAAGCTGGTGATGGCGAAAAAAACCCGGGATACGGATATGGACGAACTCATCTCCGCCATGGTGGGGCGGGCTCTGGGAAATCGCTTTCCGCCCGTGGACAATGAGCCGGGTGACGTGGTTTTATCCGTCCAGAACCTGTCCACAAAATATGGGGATTACCTGCGGGATATTTCCTTTGAAGTGAGGAGCGGGGAGATTTTCGGCCTTTACGGCCTGGTGGGGGCCGGCCGCACGGAGCTGCTGGAGACGATTTTTGGCATACGCACAAGGGCCGCCGGACGCGTTTATTTTAAGAACCGCCTGATGAATTTCCGCAGCGCGGGGGAGGCCATGGCAAACGGATTCGCGCTGATAACGGAGGAGAGGAAGTCGAACGGCTTATTTTTAAAAGGAAATCTCGTATTTAACACGACGATAGCGAACCTGCCGCGATACAGGGCAGGCCTTGCGCTCTCGGATGCCAGAATGAGGAGAGCCGCGGCCCGCGAGATCGAGACCATGCACGTTAAATGCATGGGTATGGACGACATGATATCGGGGCTGTCGGGCGGCAACCAGCAAAAGGTGATTTTCGGGAAATGGCTCGAGCGCGGGCCGCAGGTATTCATGATGGACGAGCCGACGCGCGGAATCGACGTCGGCGCGAAATACGAGATCTACGAGCTTATTATACGGATGGCAAAACAGGGGAAGGCTATCATAGTCGTCTCATCGGAGATGCCGGAGATATTGGGGATAACCAACCGCATCGGGGTGATGTCGAACGGGCGCCTCTCCGGGATAGTGGATACCGGGAAGACCTGCCAGGAGGAGCTGCTTAGGCTCAGTGCAAAATATTTATAGGGGGAAGGCCATATGGGAAATGAAAATGAGAAAATTCTATCTGCCGCCCGCGAGGCGGATCTGCGCAGGCCGATAGATGAATACGTTGGCGCGCTTCAGAAAGAGATCGACGCCCTCCGCTCGGACGGGGCGGATCGCACCGAAGGAACAGATAAAAAAATAGCGCAAAAAGTAGAGGAAGCTGAAAATTATCTTAAAGCGAATTATGAGAAGATGTATCTCAGCTATGTCAGGGAAAGCTGCGCACGGGAGAGGGCGCTGGCGCGGGAGAATTACAGCCTGCGCGTAGCGGAACTGGAAAATGAGCATCAGGCGGCGCTTGCCGGGATTTCCGGGCGCAGGGAGGCGAAGGAGGAGGATTACGCCTATAAAAACAGGATTTACGAGGCAAGGGAGGCTTATCGGAAGGAGCTGGGAAGGATAAAGGACCGCGGGCATGCCGCATATATGTACAGATATCATCTGCTGGATATGCTGCGCATGTCGAGATTTACATTGTTCGAGACGATCGACCAGAAGTGGGAAAATTATAAATATACGTTCGACCGCAAGGCGTTTCTATTGCGTAACGGGCTGTATATCGCCATATTGTTTGTATTTATCGCGCTCTGCATTGCCACTCCGCTGATTAAGCATACTCCGCTTCTGACATACAACAATATATTGAATATTTTGCAGCAGGCGTCGCCCCGCATGTTCTTGGCGCTCGGCGTCGCAGGGCTGATATTGCTTACCGGGACAGATCTCTCGATCGGGCGCATGATGGGCATGGGAATGACCGCGGCCACCATCATCATGCACCAGGGCGTCAATACCGGCATGGTATTCGGGCATGTATTTGATTTTACCTCCATCCCGGTTCCGCTCCGGGCGGCGCTCGCGCTGATCGTCTGCATAATACTGTGCACTTTTTTTACCACGATTGCGGGGGCGCTCACGGCAAAATTCAAGATGCACCCGTTCATCTCCACCATGGCGAACATGCTCGTGATATTCGGGCTCGTCACGTATGCGACCAAGGGCGTGTCCTTCGGGGCGATAGAGCCGTCGATTCCGAAAATGATTATCCCGATTATAGGCGGCTTTCCGACTATCATACTCTGGGCCGCCGCTGCCGTCGCGCTGGTATGGTTTATATGGAACAAGACCGCCTTCGGCAAGAATCTGTACGCGGTCGGCGGCAACCCGGAGGCGGCCGCCGTCTCGGGGATCTCCGTATTCCGTGTCACGGCGGGCGCGTTCGTCATGGCCGGCGTGCTCTATGGATTCGGCTCATGGCTGGAGTGCGCGCGCATGGTGGGCTCGGGCTCCGCGGCTTATGGACAGGGATGGGAGATGGACGCCATCGCCGCCTGCGTGGTTGGCGGGGTATCTTTTACCGGCGGCATAGGCAGGATCTCCGGCGTGGTGTCGGGCGTATGTATCTTTACCGCCCTCACCTATTCGCTGACCATCCTCGGGATAGACACGAACCTCCAGTTCGTTTTTTCGGGAATCATCATATTGGTGGCGGTAACGCTCGACTGCCTGAAATACGTGCAGAAGAAATAAGCCGGTATTTACATGTCCGCCGTGTTATGGTATGTTTTTATTGACAGCCCGGATCGCGGATACGGGCAGGATTGCGAGCGTTGAAAAATGGAGACGGGAGATGGAATTATACACATTGCTGCTCGTGGATGACGAGGAGGATGTCGTCCGGGCAATCATGAGAAGGACCGACTGGGATGCCCTGGGCTTTTCGGTGGCGGGGTATGCCACGAACGGGGCGATGGCGCTGGAGCTCGTGGAAAGGCTCCAGCCGGACGTTGTCATGACGGACATAAGGATGCCATATATGGACGGGCTGGAGCTCTCGGAGCGCGTCAAAAAAGAATATCCCGCGACCAAGGTCCTGTTCTTCTCCGGATTCGACGAGTTCGAGTATGCCAGGGAGGCCGTCCGGCTGGAGGCGGAGGAGTACATTTTAAAGCCAGTCAATTCCGCCGAACTATCCGGGGTTCTATCCAGATTGAAGGAGAAGCTGGACCGCGAGTCCGAGGAGAGGCGGAATATAAAGATGCTGCGGCGGCATTACCTAAAATCGCTGCCGGCCCTGCAGGAAAGTTTTTATGTGGCATTGCTGGAAAGGAAAGTACCCGAGGATGAGATCCCGGATCTGTTGCGTGATTACGGGGTTTCGATGCCGGGTCCTTTCTATTGCTGCCTGATCGCCCATACCTCCGCGGCCCGCCAGGCCGGCGATATAAACCCGCTGTTTCTGTCCGCGTCCGTCCAGAAGCACATCGAGGAGCGGATAGGGGAGCGGTGGAATGCCAGGTGCTTTTCCTATCTGGGAGACGCGGTCATGTTCGCGCAGCTCGCCAGGCCGGAGGATGTCTCGGAACTGACGGATGACTGTGACAGGTTCTGCCGCTATGCCGTGCGCGCGCTGCGCTGTGCCGTCACTGTGGGAATCGGGCATGTATGCGCCGGGATTATGGAATTGTCCGGTTCATACAAGGCCGCCAGGGAAGCGGTGTGCTACCGGGCTATCTACGGGGTCTCCCGCGCTATATTCATACAGGAGATCTCGACGATGAGGCCCGGCCGTCCGGCCATGGGCGCGGATGTGCCGCTCTCCCGACTTATCAGGGCGATATACCTGGATTCCGCAAAAGACGTGGAGAAAGCGGCTGAAAAGTATCTGGATGAGGTTTTTTATCCGGAAAAATCTTTGCAGGCGCATTATGTCGATATAATGGACCTTGTCGGCGCGCTGTATCGCGTCGCCGAGGGGCACGGGGTCGACCCGCAAGGGCTGCTGGGAGATATAAGGCATCTGTTCGGGCGGCTGTTCGATCTGGATGCCGGGGCATTGAGGGCGTGGCTCATGTCTATATGCCTGTCGCTGCAGGATAGCTTGAGCGCGGCCAGGAATCATTCGGCGAATTCCCTCGTCGTGCAGGCGAAGGAGTTCATAAAAGACCATTACGCGGAGGAGGCGTTCTCACTGGACAGCGTCTCCCGCGCGCTCGGCGTTTCCAATTCCTATCTCTCGACGATATTTAAGAAAGCTACCGGGAATTCGATGGTGGGATATCTGACCGAGTGTCGGCTGGCAAACGCCGCGCGGCTGCTGCTGGAGACGGATGACAAGAGCTACGCCATCGCGGAATGCGTCGGATATTCGGATCCCAATTATTTCAGTTATGTTTTTAAAAGGCGGTACGGGCTCTCGCCCACGAAATACAGAACGGAGCATAAAAATGAAGAAAAGGTTTCTGGAACGCCCGGGCCCGCGCGGGATACGGGCTAATATCATGATCGCTTTTTCCCTTACGTCGGCATTTATACTCGTGCTGCTCGGAATCGCCGCCTATCTGCGCTTTTATGCCATATCGCGCAAGGCCGAGGGCTATATCCCGGATTCGCTCATAGCCTCCGAGATGAATAATATCCGCTGCTTTCTAGCCATATTGACGCTGCTATTCGTGCTGGCCCTGCTTTTCGCCAACCGCCTCCTGTCGCTTCGCATCTGCGAGCCCATCCGGAGATTGGACGATTCCGTCCTGCAGTACGAGGCCGGCAAAAAGCCTGGAATCCACATCGGCGGCCCGGCGGAGATCCGCCATCTGGGCGAATCTATCCAGAAATCATATGAACAGATCGACATCCTGATGGAAAATATCGTGAAGGAACAGACGGAGCGCAGGAAGAGCGAGATGGACGCGCTGCAGAGCCAGATAAATCCGCATTTCCTGTACAATACGCTGGATTCCGCCATCTGGACCGTGGAAGAGGGGCGTAACGAGGAAGCGGCGTTCATGCTGTCGGAACTGGCCAAATTTTTCCGTATCGGCCTATCCGGCGGACGGACGGTAATAAGCATCGGCGAGGAATTGCGCCATGCCTTGAGCTACATGAATATACAGATGGCCCGCTATAGAAACAGGTTCGCGGTCCGTTTTGACACTGATCCCAGGCTCGATTCTTTCTGCACGGTCAAGCTCGTATTACAGCCGCTTCTCGAAAACGCGGTAAATTATGGAATCCGCGGCGGGGAGGAAGGCGGGGAGATCCGCGTGTCTGCCAGAAGGGACGGGGGCATAATCGAGCTTGCCGTCTCCGACGACGGAATGGGCATGCCGGACGGGGAGCCGCTAGCGGGCGGATGCCGCGAGTCCCGCCGGGGCTCGGGCGTGGGCCTCGCGAATGTCGAAAAGCGCATAAAGATTGTATTTGGAGAGGAATATGGGCTTGAGGTAGAGAGCGCGTGGGAAGAGGGGACCAGGGTCCGCATACGGATTCCGGCCGTTCCTTATACCGAGGAGAACCGCGAGATGCTAGAGAGGGGGAGGATCTAGATTTGAGAAACGAGACGATGATGCAATTTTTCGAGTGGTACCTGCCGGACAACGGACTCCTTTGGAGGCGCGCCGAGGCCCGGGCTGCGGCATTAGCCCGCGCCGGCATCACCATGGCCTGGCTGCCGCCCGCATATAAGGGCGCCGCGGGCGCGCGCAGCGTCGGCTATGACGTGTATGACATGTATGATCTGGGCGAGTTTGACCAGAAGGGCACGGTCCGCACGAAGTACGGCTTCCGCGCCGAGTATATCTCCGCGATACGCGCGCTTCAGGATAATGGCGTCTTAGTCTTGTGCGACGTGGTGCTCAACCACCGCATGGGCGCGGACGATACCGAGTCCGTCGTCGTCGAGGAGGAGCAGGCAGACGACCGTTATCACGATCTGGGCGGGAACCAGACGATCCGCGCGTGGACGAAGTTTGATTTTCCCGGGAGGGCGGGCGCATACTCGCAGTTCCACTGGAACGCGTCCCATTTCAGCGGCACCGACTGGGATGAGCAGAAACGGCGGAACGGCATATTCCGATTCGCCGGCAAGACATGGAATCGCGAGACAGACAGCGAGAATGGCAATTTCGACTACCTGATGGGCGCGGATCTGGATACGGATAACGAGGAGGTAGTCCGGGAGACTCATGACTGGGGACGATGGTACATTGACGCCGTGCGTCCCGACGGATTCCGGCTGGACGCGGTCAAGCATATCAGCTTTGACTTCTATCGCGAGTGGATATCGGATATGGGCTCATATGCCGCCGGCATCGGAAAGGAGGATTTTTTCTTTGTAGGGGAGTATTGGAGCCCAGACGTCGGAAAATTAACGCATTACCTGGACGTGGCCGGCCATTCCCTAAGCCTTTTCGATGTCCCGCTGCACTTTCATTTCCGCCAGGCTGCCACGTCGGACGGAAACTACGACATGAGCAGGCTGTTCGACGGGACGCTCACCGGCGCAGATCCAGGCCATTCAGTGCCCTTCGTGGATAATCACGACACGCAGCCCGGGCAGGCGCTGGAGTCTTTCATTCCGGCGTGGTTCAAGCCGATAGCATATGCCATCATACTGCTGAGGAATGCGGGCGTGCCGTGCGTTTTCTATGGAGATTATTATGGGATAGCGCACGACGGGATCGCGCCGGTGCCGTGCCTTGGCATATTGCTTCGCATTCGCGCCCTCTATGCTTACGGGCAGGAACATCTCTTTTTCGACGACCCTTCCATAGTCGGATTCACGCGCGAGGGGGACGCGGAGCATGAGGATTCGGGCGTGGCCGTCCTGGTAAGCGACAGCGCGGGAGGCTCTAAGAGGATGTACGCCGGCCAAAGGCTGGCTGGCGCACGCCTTGCCGACGCCCTGGGAAGGCGGCGGGACACGGTAGCCATTGGCGCGGACGGATGGGGTACGTTCACGGTGGACGGCGGATCGGTGTCGGTATGGCTTGTCGAAAAAGCCGCCGGGGAGCTTTTTATAGCGGCGGATCTTTGAAAGGATGGTAATGGCATGAGGGCGGGATTTATAGGCGCGGGAAAGGCTGGATGCTCGATCGCGAAGCTCTTGAAAGAATCGCCGGGGGATTGGGAGATTGTAGGTTTCGCCAGCAGGAGCATCTCCTCGGCGCTAGAGGCGGCGGAGTTTTTAGGCTGCGCCGCGTATCCCGGCATAGCGGAGCTGGCGGATGTATGCGGCGCGATATTTATCACGACACCGGACGGGGAGATTGCTCGCGTCTGGCAAGGGCTGCGCGGTTGCGGGATTTGCCTCGGGGGAAAGATTTTTATCCATTGCAGCGGGTCGCTGTCGTCGGATATTTTTGACGGGGCGGATGAACTCGGGGCGACGGCGGCGAGCCTTCATCCGCTCTATGCGATATCCGATCGCTTCAGGTCTTATCTGACGCTCGGGAACGCGCTATTCACGCTGGAGGGGCGGGGAGGGAGGATGGCCGAGCTGCGCGGGCTGCTGGAGGATAGCGGGCTGGATGTGCAGGGGATAGATGCCCGGTCAAAGACGGCATACCACGCCGCGGCCTCTGTCGCCTCGAACCTCATGGTAGGGCTGGCGGAGCTCGCGGTGCAGCTGCTGCTCGAGTGCGGGTTCGACCGCGCGACCGCAAGGCGGGCGCTGAGGCCGCTGATGCAGGGCAACCTCGATTCGATAATGGAGCGCGATACCGCCGCCGCGCTGACCGGGCCCGCGGAGAGGGCGGACGTATCCACAGTGGCGGGGCATCTGGGCGTCCTGTCCGGGGACGATCGGGAGATTTACCGCCTCCTCACCAGGAAAATCGTGGGTTTGGCGAAGCAGAAAAATCCGGATCGGGATTATTCGGAATTGGAACGGCTGCTTAAATGCCGTTAAGGGCAATGATTGTGCTGCGGCGGCAAAGCTCAAACGGGGCTTGCCAATAGCCCCCGTTTCGTTTATAATGGCACGGTATGGCCGATGGCCATAAATATAGCACACGAAATGGGAGGTAGTGCAGATGAAGAAATATGTAGCGGAATGTATCGGTACGGCGGTTCTGGTCATCTTAGGCTGCGGCACGGCGATGCTGGTGGGATGCGATGCCGCGTCCGGAGGCGGATATATCCTGACCGCGCTGGCGTTCGGGCTGGTCATCGTCGGCATGGCTTACAGCATCGGCAATATCTCGGGATGCCATATCAATCCCGCGGTATCGCTTGGCGTGCTGATAAGCGGCGGCATGGACGTGAAGGATTTTATCGGCTATGTGGTGGCGCAGTGCCTGGGCGCTCTGGCCGGATCCGGAGTTCTGGCGGCGATATTTACGCTCGGTAATGTCACCGATATGACCGGAGGATTCGGATCCAACGGGCTTGCCGGCGTGGGCGGCAGCGCCGTCGCCGGCCTGCTGGTAGAGGCGGTCTTGACATTTGTCTTTGTAATCGCGGTCCTCGGCGTGACGGACAAGAGGGCGGGCCATGGTTCTTTTGCCGGCATCGTTATTGGCTTCACGCTGACGCTGGTGCATATCCTGGGCATCGGCCTGACCGGCACGAGCGTCAACCCGGCGAGGAGCCTGGGCCCCGCGGTGGTTGCCGCGATTACCGGCAACACGGCGCCGCTGGCGAGCCTGTGGGTATTCATCGTGGGCCCGTTCATAGGAGCGGCGCTGGCCGCTGTGGCATACAAGGCGCTTAGGAGCAAGTAATGTCCATGCGGACATATCGGAAAGGAGCAGGCGGCGCCTGCTCCTTTTCTTTTTCAATATGGATGGGGAGAGCCGGGGAAGCCTTGCGGATGTCGGGCTTGCTTTGGCGGGCTAACCATTTCAAGCTAACCATTTCAATTCAGGAGGAAGCAGAATGTCAGAAAACAGCCTAAAGATCGGGATCAAAGGGAGGATGGAATTGTCCGTAACGGAAAAAAATGCCGCCAGAGCGATGGGCAGCGGCGAACTGGACGTATTTGCTACGCCGGCGATGATCGCGCTCATCGAGGAGACTGCGTGGCGCAGCGTGGCCCCGCTGCTCGCGCCCGGAGAGGGAACTGTCGGCACCAGGCTGGACGTGAGGCATCTGGCGGCCACGCCGCCAGGCATGAAGGTCTGGTGCGAGACCGAGCTGGTAGAGATAGACCGGCGCCGGCTGGTATTTCATGCCAGGGTGTCGGACGGGGCGGGGCTGGTCGGCGAGGGCGAGCACGAGCGGTTTATAGTCAAAAATGACGCTTTCATGCAAAAAGCTAAAGAGCGCGGGAGCGCCTCGCGCGGCGTCTGAGGCGGCATAGGCAAATGCCGCCGCATTCAAAAACCGGTTTATTTTTCCAAAAAAACGTGTTACAATCGAACAAGGGCCGTGGTACAATCGGACTGGGCCGTGATAGTAGGCGGCAAAGGGGGGATTTTTTTATGGCAGAATACCATCTGGCGGTCGACATAGGGGCATCCGGCGGTCGGCATATGCTGGCGCGCCTTGAGGACGGCGTCATGGTTTTGGAGGAGGCTTACCGTTTTGAAAACGGGATGGACGAGCGCGGCGGCAGCCTGGTATGGGATACGGACAGGCTGTTTCGCGAGATCGTAAACGGCATGAAGCGCTGCGCCAAGATGGGCAAGGTCCCGCAGAGCATGTCGATAGACACATGGGCCGTGGATTATGTCCTTCTGGATGCGGACGGGCATGCGCTGGGCGAGACTTATGGATACCGGGATGGGCGCACGCGCGGGATGGACGCCCGCGTCTATGGGCTGATTCCGGAGGACGCGCTATATGCCAGGACAGGGATCCAGAAGCAGGATTTTAACACGATCTACCAGCTGATGGCGGACAAGGAGCTAAGGCCGGGGATTTTGGAGCGGGCGGAGACCTTTCTGATGCTGCCCGATTATTTCCAATATCTTTTGACCGGAGTGAAGATGTCGGAATATACGAACGCGACGACGACGCAGCTGGTCAGCCCGAAGACGAAGCAGTGGGATATGGATCTGATCCGGACGCTGGGATATCCCGGGCACATCTTTTTGCCGCTGCGCCTGCCGGGTACCGAGGTCGGCCATCTCAGGAAAGAAGTCGCCGAAGAAGTCGGTTTTGACTGCAAGGTAGTGCTCTGCGGCAGCCATGACACGGCGTCCGCCGTCATGGCGGTGCCTCGTTCCGGGGAGAATGCCGGGGACGTCCTGTACCTGAGTTCCGGCACATGGTCGCTGATGGGCGTGGAACTGCCGGAGGCGGATTGCGGCGAGGCGAGCCGCGAGGCGAATTTCACTAACGAGGGCGGGTACGGCTACAGATTCCGCTATCTGAAAAATATCATGGGCCTGTGGATGATACAGTCAGTGCGCCACGAGCTGGGCGATAAATATTCGTTCGCGCAGCTCTGCTCCATGGCGGAGGAATGCGGCGGCGTCTCCTCGCGGGTGGACGTGAACGACGCCTGTTTTCTAGCGCCGGAAAACATGATGGAGGCTATACGGGATTACTGCCGCAGGACCGGACAGGAGCCGCCGGAGGGCCCGGGGCAGATAGCCGCGGTGATTTATCACAGCCTGGCGGACTGCTACGGCGCGACCGTACGGGAGCTGGAGAAAAATACCGGCAGGACGTATGACGCGGTATATATAATCGGGGGCGGCTCGAACGCGGACTATCTGAACCGGCTCACGGCCGAGGCGACAGGAAAGGACGTCTATGCCGGCCCGGGGGAGGCGACGGCCATAGGAAATATACTGGCGCAGATGATCGCGGCCGGGGAATTGGCAGATTTGGCGCAAGCGAGGGACTGCGTATACAGGTCCTTTGAAATAAAAAAGTATGAAGGAGGTTCTTAGAAATGAACACAGACAGGTATGCGTCCGCAAAGGAGGCGTTCGCGGCTATAGGCGTAGATACGGACTCCGCGCTGGAGACGCTGAGGAACGTGCCGGTCTCCATGCACTGCTGGCAGGGCGACGACGTGACCGGTTTCGACCAGGACGGGCCGCTGACGGGCGGTATACAGACGACCGGAAACTATCCCGGCAAGGCCAGGACGCCGCAGGAGCTGATGGCCGACATGGACAAGGCCATGAGCCTTGTTCCCGGCAAAAAGAAGGTCAACGTCCATGCCAGCTATGCGATATTTGACGAGGGCGAATTCGTAGACCGCGACAGGCTCGAGCCGAAGCATTTTGCAAAATGGGCGGAGTTTGCCAAGGAGCGCGGCATGGGGCTAGACTTCAACCCGACATTTTTCTCCCATCCCATGGCGGCGAGCGGGCAGACGCTTTCCAGCCCGGACGAGGACGTGCGCCGCTTCTGGATCGACCATGGCAAGGCATGCATCCGCATTTCGCAATATTTCGCCGAGGAGACCGGCGTTCCATGCGTGATGAATATCTGGATCGGCGACGGTTTCAAGGATGTGCCGGCAGACCGCATGGGCCCAAGGCTTCGCTATAAGGATTCTATCCAGCAGATTCTCTCGGAGCCTTTTGATCCGGACAAGGTGAAGCCATGCGTGGAATCCAAGGTATTCGGGATAGGCGTGGAATCCTATACCGCGGGCTCCTCCGAGTTCGCGCTGTCCATGGCTGCCATGACCGAGCATTGCCTGCCGCTGCTCGACAACGGCCATTATCACCCGCTGGAGTACGTCTCGGACAAGATTCCGGCCCTGCTCTGTTTTTATCCGGAGATCGCGCTTCACGTCACGCGCGGCGTCCGCTGGGATTCTGACCACGTGCTGCTGCTTGACGACGAGACAAAGGAGATCGCCAAGGAGATCGTGCGCTGCGACGCGCTGGACCGCGTGTACATCGCGCTCGACTATTTCGATGCCAGCATCAACCGCGTCAGCGCCTGGGCCGTCGGCATGCGCAGTTTCCAGAAAGCCCTGATGATGGCGCTGTGCACGCCGAACGGCGAGCTCAAAAAGCTCCAGGACGAGGGCAGGTTTACCGAGCTGATGGCGACGCAGGAGGCCATAAAGATGCTGCCGTTTGGAGACGTGTGGAATCATTATTGCGAGGCTTGCGGCGTCCCGGGAGATTTCGAGGTCTTTAGCGAGGTGGAAAAATATGAGGCGGACGTGCAGAGCAGGCGCGTATGATTATTTTTTTGAAAGGACGTAAAAATGAAAGTATTGGATAGCGCGTTCGCGCAGGGATTTATCCGCATGTGCAACGATGGATGGGAGCAGGGCTGGCACGAGAGGAACGGCGGCAACCTGTCCTACCGCTTGAAAAAGGAAGAGGCTGAGTCGGTCAGGGAGGACCTGCGGGCGGACGGCGAATGGAAGGAGATAGGGACCGGCGTGCCGGGGCTGGCCGGAGAATATTTTATGGTGACCGGCAGCGGGAAATATTTCCGCAACGTCATTCTGGATCCGGAGGATACCACGGCAATCGTCGAAATAGACGGGAAGGGTGAGAATTACCGGGTCTGCTGGGGGCTGAAGAACGGCGGCCGGCCGACGAGCGAGCTGCCCAGCCATCTGATGAACCACGAGGTGAAGAAGATCGCGACAGACGGGGCATACCGCGTGATATACCACGCGCACCCGGCGAACATTATAGCGCTTACGTTCGTCCTGCCGTTGAAGGACGAGGTGTTCACGCGGGAGCTATGGGAGATGGCGACGGAATGCCCGGTCGTATTCCCGGACGGCGTCGGAGTCGTTGGATGGATGGTACCAGGCGGGCGCGCCATCGGCGTGGCGACCAGCGAATTGATGAAGCAATATGACGTAGCGATCTGGGCGCATCACGGCATGTTTGCCTCGGGCGAGGATTTCGACCTGACTTTCGGCCTGATGCATACGGTGGAGAAGGCGGCGGAGATTTTAGTCAAGGTACTCTCCATAAGGCAGGACAAGCTGCAGACGATTACGCCGCAGAATTTCCGCGACCTCGCGGCCGATTTTAACGTGACTCTGCCGGAGAAATTCCTGTACGAGAAATAGTTTTACAAGGTTGATTTGCGCCGGAAAAACATTTATACTGAAAGGGGCGCGGTTCGCGCCCGAAAAAATAGAAAGAGAGGGTTTTTATCATGGTGAATCGGTTTGTGCTGAACGGGATTTCCTATCATGGGGCTGGGGCTATCAAGGAAATCCCGGGTATCATCAAGGACAAGGGGTTTAAGAAAGCGTTTGTCGCGTCAGATCCCGACCTGGTGAAATTTGGCGTGACGGCAAAGGTGACCGGCCTGCTCGACGCCGAGGGGATGGCTTATGAGATTTATTCCGACATCAAGCCTAATCCGACGATCGAGAACGTGAAGGCCGGCGTGGCCGCGTATAAGGCGTCCGGCGCGGATTATATGATTACGATAGGCGGCGGTTCCTCGATGGATACCGGCAAGGCCATCGGCATTATCATCAACAATCCTGAATTCGAGGACGTGCGCTCGCTGGAGGGCGTCGCCCCCACGAAAAACCGTACAGTATTTACTATCGCGGTCCCGACGACGGCCGGCACGGCGGCGGAGGCGACCATCAATTATGTCATCACCGACGTCGAGAAGAAGAGAAAATTCGTGTGCGTGGACGTCAATGACATCCCCGACATCGCGATCGTGGATCCGGAGATGATGGCATCCATGCCGAAGGGCCTGACGGCCGCTACCGGAATGGACGCGCTGACGCACGCCATCGAGGGCTATACGACCAAGGCGGCGTGGCGGCTGGCGGACTGCCTAAACCTGGAGGCCATCAGGCTGATTTCCGAGAATCTGCGAGCTGCCGTGGACAACCAGCTCGAAGGGCGCGAGGGCATGGCGTTAGGGCAGTTCGTAACCGGCATGGCCTTTTCTAACGTGGGCCTCGGCATAGCGCATTCGATGGCCCATACACTTGGAGCGGTCTATGATACGCCGCACGGCGTCGCCTGCGCGATGATGCTGCCGATAGTCATGGAATACAATGCTGAGACGACTGGCGAGAAATTCAAGGACATCGCCGAGGCGATGGGCGTTGATACGACCGGCATGTCGCAGGAGGAATACCGCAAGGCGGCGATAGACGCCGTGCGCAAGCTGTCGGCGGACGTCGGCATCCCTTCCAAGCTGGATGCGCTTAAAGAAGAAGACCTGGACTTTTTGGCGGAATCCGCATACGCGGACGCGTGCCGCCCGGGCAACCCCAGGGATACCTCCGTGGAGGATCTGAAGGGGCTCTTCCGGAAATTGATGTAATGGCCGCGCGGGCAGCTGCCGGTTGATTGCAGAAAAGAAGAGCGGGGGCGGCGGCAAACGCCGCTCCCCTTTTGTCGTTCTGGCCTGTAAAAGGAGATTTGCCGTTTCGCGGAACGCGGGCCGCGCGGCGGGCAGGGGCGGAATCTCCCCTTGCCCGAATATGGCATGGGGGAGCCGTTATGATAAAAATCGTGATATTGGACGCGGACACGATCGGCCGCGATATCGACCTCGGCAGATTCGCCCAGCTGGGCGAATTGGAGATATACGGATTTTCAACGGCGGAGGAGATGCGCGCGCGCGTGCGCTCTGCCGACGCGATTATCTTGAATAAAATGCGGGCGGACGAGTATACCCTGTCCGAGGCGCGGAGGCTCAAACTGGTATGCGTGACGGCGACCGGGACAAATAATCTGGACAAGGAATATCTGGAGCAAAGGGGAATAGCCTGGAGGAATGTGGCGGGATATTCAACTGAATCTGTGGCGCAGCACACGTTCGCGATGCTATTCTATCTGCTGGAGCATCTGGCTTATTACGACGAATACGTGAAGAGCGGGGCGTATATCGGAAATACGACGTTCACGCACTTCGAACGCGTATTCCACGAGCTGCACGGCATGACGTGGGGCATAGCCGGCCTTGGCGCGATCGGCAGGCGGGTAGCGGAGATCGCGCGGCTATTCGGCTGCAATGTGATCTATTATTCGACTACCGGCAGTAACGATAATGCTTCTTACGAACGCGTCCTGTTCGACGGGCTGCTCTCCCGCGCGGACATCATCTCGGTTCATGCGCCTCTCACGCCGCAGACCGAGGGCCTGTTCGATAAATCCGCATTCGACAGAATGAAGCGGACCGCGATTTTCCTGAATCTGGGGCGGGGGCCTATCGTCGTGGAGCGCGACCTGGCGGATGCATTAAACGAGGGGCGCATCGCCGCCGCCGGCCTGGACGTGCTCTGCCATGAGCCGATGCGCGAGGACAGCCCCCTGCGCCTCGTCAAGGACGGTTCCAGGCTCCTCATCACGCCGCACATTGCCTGGGCAAGCGTAGAGGCCAGGAATCGCCTGATGGATATCATCTGGCATCAGATCAAGGATTTTTTCGGGTGAGGAACGTCCCGCTTACCGGCGGGCTCTGTCTCTTCCGAGCAAGCTCGGAGAGCCAGTTCCTTTATCTGAAATGGCTGTGAAAAATAACTTAAATTTAATTTTGATATGCGGGAGGAGAAAGAGAAAGTATGTCTCAGATAACGCGGGATGAAGCGTTCGATCTTTTAAAAAAATACAATAAGGATCCGTTCCATATCAGGCATGCCATCACGGTGGAGGCCGTCATGAGATGGTATGCGGAGAAGCTGGGGTATGGTGATGAGGCGGATTACTGGGGGATAGTCGGGCTGCTGCACGATATTGATTTTGAACTGTATCCGGACGAGCACTGCCTGAAAGCGCCGGAACTCTTGAGAGAGGGCGGAGTCGGCGAGGATATGATCCACGCGGTCGTGTCGCATGGATACGGCATCACGATTCCGAACGGCGTGACGCTGGACGTGGCTCCGGAACACGAGATGGAGAAGGTGCTGTTCGCTGCCGACGAGCTCACCGGGCTGATCTGGGCGGCGGCACTGATGCGGCCGTCGAAGAGCACGAAGGACATGGATCTCAAGTCGTTGAAAAAGAAATACAAGAGCAAGGGATTCGCGGCAGGCTGCTCGCGTGAAGTCATAGAGCGGGGAGCCGGGCAGTTAGGCTGGGAACTGGACCGGCTGCTCGAGGACACCCTGCAGGCGATGAAGGATACCGAGGACGACGTACTGGCGCGGCTCGCATGATGGATGTACGCGGGAAATGTATGAAAGCCGATTGCTCCGCACTGCGTGCTCTCGCAATCTGGGCAGGGCCTGCAAGCAGTCCATCCGCATGCCCATTGCGATGGGGATTTCATTGTACAACACAAGATATAGTGTCATCCGGCAAAATAAGCACAATATTTTGAAAAAGGCACTTTCCTTTTGCGGAAAAATCGGTTATAGTATATAGACAGGGTTTCCGCCCGGATGAGTGGAGCGAAAGCCGCGCGGGAAATGGCATGTGGGAATGAAAACGGCAACATCGCGAGGATGGGGATAAGATATGGCAAACTACAAGATTATCAAAAGAGATGGCAAGGAAGTAGCGTTCGAGGAGGAAAAAATCGTGAACGCGGTCTCAAAGGCGAACAACGAGGTCCAGGACGTATATAAGCTCAGCGACTGCCAGATCCAGGCAATCGCCGGCAACGTGCTGCGGCAGGTGGCCGGCTCCCTCCACACGGTCAGCGTCGAGGAGGTCCAGGACATTGTGGAGAAAGAGATCATGCAGATGCGCGGCTACGAGGTGGCGCAAAAATATGTGAGATACCGCTATACCCGGGAGCTGGCGCGAAAGGCCAACTCTACCGACGACGGCATCCTGGCGCTGCTGGACCGCCTGAACGAGGAAGTCCTGCAGGAAAATTCCAACAAAAACCCGGTCATAAATTCTACCCAGCGCGATTACATGGCCGGCGAGGTCAGCAAGGATCTCAGCAGCCGCATACTCCTGCCGGAGGATGTGGTCCGCGCCCACGACGAGGGAGAGATTCATTTCCATGACATGGATTATTTCGCGCAGAAAGAGCACAACTGCGATCTGATAAACCTGGAGGATATGCTCCAGAACGGGACGGTCATCAACGGCACCCGGATAGAAAAGCCCCACAGCTTCTCGGTTGCGTGCAACGTGACCACCCAGATTGTGGCACAGGTGGCGTCCAACCAATACGGCGGGCAGTCGTTCTCGCTGGCGCACCTGGCGCCGTTCGTGGACGTGTCGCGCCAAAAGATCCGTGGCGAAGTGCAGGAGGAGCGCGCGGCATGCGGGGAATCCCTTGACGAGGGGATCGTCTCGGAGGTGACCGAAATGCGGCTCGCGAGGGAGGTCCGCCAGGGAGTCCAGATTATCCAATACCAGCTCAACACCCTCATGACCTGCAACGGCCAGTCGCCGTTCGTGACCGTGTTCATGTACCTGGACGAGGTGGACGAGGGGCGCGCCAGGGACGATCTCGCCATGATTATCGAGGAGACGATCCGCCAGCGCATGCAGGGCGTCAAAAATGAGAAGGGCGTCTGGATCACGCCGGCGTTTCCAAAGCTCATCTATGTCCTGGACGAGGACAATATCCGCGAGGACTCGAAATATTGGTATCTGACGGAGCTGGCTGCAAAATGCTCCGCGAAGCGCCTCGTGCCCGACTATATCTCCGCAAAGATGATGCGCGAGCTAAAAAAAGGCAACGTCTATACGTGCATGGGCTGCCGCTCATTCCTCACCGTGGAGGAGAGCCAGAAGAACCCCGATGGCAGCTATAAGTTCTACGGCCGCTTCAACCAGGGCGTGGTCACGATAAACCTGGTGGACGTGGCCTGCGCCAGCAACGGCGACATGGACCGCTTCTGGGAGATCCTGGAGGACCGCCTGGAGCTGTGCCACCGCGCCCTTAGATGCCGCCACGAGCGCCTGCTGGGGACTCCGTCCGACGCGGCCCCGATCCTCTGGCAGAACGGCGCCCTGGCGCGCCTGGAAAAAGGAGAGCCCATCGACAAGCTGCTGTATAATGGGTATTCGACGATCTCCCTGGGCTACGCCGGATTGTACGAGATGTGCGTGCGCATGACCGGGAAGAGCCACACGGATCCCGAGGCAAAGCCATTCGCCCTGGCGGTCATGCAGAAGCTCAACGACAAATGCGCCGAGTGGAAGGCCGCGGAGAATATCAGCTATTCCGTCTACGGCACGCCGATGGAGTCCACCACGTATAAGTTCGCGAAATGCCTCCAGCGCCGCTATGGCGTGATACCGGGAGTCACTGACAAAAACTATATCACGAACAGCTACCATGTGCATGTGGCGGAAAATATAGACGCCTTTTCCAAGCTGAAATTCGAATCCGAATTCCAGAAGCTGTCTCCGGGCGGCGCGATAAGCTATATAGAGGTCCCGGATATGCAGCACAACATCACTGCGGTGCTGGAGGTCATGAAATACATATACGATAACATAATGTACGCGGAGCTCAACACGAAGAGCGATTACTGCGAGGCCTGCGGCTACGACGGCGAGATAAGGATCGTCCAGGAGGACTCCGGGAAGCTTGTTTGGGAGTGCCCCAACTGCGGTAACCGCGACCAGGAGAAGCTGTTCGTGGCGCGGCGCACATGCGGATATATCGGCACGCAGTTCTGGAACCAGGGCCGCACGCAGGAGATCAAGGACCGCGTGCTGCATCTCTCGAACGACTAGCGGGGGCGGCATAGGATGAGAATCGCACCGTATCAGGAGATTTTGGAGCAGAAATTCAAACGCCAGAAGGAGCTTTTGGCCATGGGGGCGCAGGCGCATGCGAACGGGCATTGTTTCCACTATGGCCCGGTTTCTTTCGGGTGCAGGGACTGCTTCAGCGGGGAGCAGTCCATCAACCTGTTCTGCGGCGGGCAATGCATGTGCCATTGCGAATACTGCTACTACGATCCGGAGCGCGTGGATGCCGTATCGGATGACGCGCGGGAAAACAGGGAACTCGAATTCGAGAAATACAAGCTGTCCGAGATGGAGAACTACCGTCCGGCGATCGTGTCCCTGTGTTCGTCGGGCGAGACGCTGCTCTATATCGACGTTTTCGAGCGTTATGCATCGGAGATTTATCCGCTCATCTATGCGAAATCTATCCGTCCATATACTTTCCTCTATACCAACGGCATTCTCGCGGACGACGCCATGCTGGGGCGCCTCCAGCGCATCGGAGTGCAGGAGGTCAGGTTTCATTGGTCAGCCAGCGGTTTTTCAGATGAAGTATATGGCAACATGCGTCTGGCGAAGGAGCGCGGCATGGTCGTCACGGTAGAAGAGCCGGCGTATCCGCCGAACAGGGACGCGCTGATGGAGCGCCTGCCGCGTCTAGAGGAGGCAGGCCTTGACCATCTGGACCTCGTCGAGCTGCGGCTGACCGAATACAATTATGACGCGATGGCGCGGCGGTTCCCGGGCGACGGATATGCGGCATATAAGGACTTTTTCTACCATCTCTATGACAACGGCATGGCATATGACATCATGGAGGAATGCATCAGGAAAGGCTATCATTTTTCAGTAATCGACTGCAATTCAGGAGTCGAGCGGTGCAGGAACAATATCGACCAGGACGTCTGCTTTTCATGGGAGTCGGTCGCCGGGATGTGCAGCCCCTGGTACGAGGGGCCGGGATTTTCGCCTCGAATGAAAAACGGCAAGGCCTATCGGAAAATATAGACATGACGTTGTTTTTTTGCTAGAATAGTATGGCAGCTATTGGGATGGGCGTGTTTCCGGCTCATGGCAAGTCGGCCCCGTCGGGGTCCGGGGAGTGGCATGATGAAGCTGGGCTTTATGATTGCATATCTCGTTGTGGCGGCGCTGCTGATTGTGATGTTTTTCCGCGCATGCCGCACGAAGAAAAAAATAATGAAAAACATCCTGCTCATGATGGGCTTCGCGTGCGCGTGCGTTTTGTCAAACGTGGCGCTGCTCGCGGCCGGCAGCGCGACTGCCGCGGATATATCGCTCGGGGTGTTTTTTTCCTGCATCGACTGGCTGCTGCTGTCGATGCTGTGGTTTGTCAACGACTATTGCGCGAGCCGCATCGAACGGTTCGTTCCTAAGTGGATTCCGGCGGCATTGTGCCTGGCGGATTCCCTGCAGCTTCTGGCTAACCCGCTGCTGCATCATGCATATACTGTGCGCCTGACCGTGCAGGATGGCGACAACTTCTGGATTTACGATTCCCTTGTCCCGTTCCGCCTGCATCTAGCGTGGTGCTATGTCCTGGTGGCGGTCATCGTGGCGGTCCTCGTCGAAAAGCATGTCACTTCTCCAAAGATGTATCGCGGGAAATATCTAAATATCATATGGATGCTCTCTCTGGTGGTCGTCCTGGACGCGATCCACATGTTCACGCAGTCCGCGATCGATTTTTCCCTGCTGGGATTCCCGGTGGCGGCTGTCGCGATATACTATTATACGATTGAATATGTTCCCAGGACGCTGGTGGGCCGGACGCTGTCCCTCACTGCGGATGACATGATGGACGGCGTGGTTATCGCGGACTGCGACAATAATGCCATCTATGCGAACGAACGCGTTTTGAAGATTATGGGGCTGGACGCGCTGGAGCCGACGGAATATTACGGCAGGTTCTGCGCGTGGTGCAGGGAGCATTACCAGTCTCCGGATGAGAATTTCGTCTATGACTGGACCATCGGGGACGGCGATGAAAGACAGTACCTGAAGGTGAATTACAGGCGTTTTTTGGACGAGGACGGAAAATATGTCGGATCCTATCTCAACGTGCAGGAGCGCACTAAGGAGATAGAGACGCTGATGCGCGAACGCTACGCGGCCACGCACGATTATTTGACGGGCCTCTACAACAGGGAGTATTTCTACGCCCAGGCGGAGCACTGCCTGCGGCTGCATCCGGACGAGCGTTATCTGATGATTTGTTCGGATATCCGCAATTTTAAGATGATTAACGATATTTTCGGCAAGGAGGCGGCAGATCAGCTGCTGGTCGACATGGGCGAGGGCCTGCGCAGGCAGAGCATCGGCGGCGAGGTATACGGGCGGCTGTTCAACGATCGTTTCGCGCTTTTGATGCGCAAACGGGATTATCGCGAGGTAAAGCTGGTCGACTATTCGAAAAACGCGCTGAAGGTCGCGGACGACGTGACATACCCGCTGCGCGTCTATATGGGCGTTTATGAGATCGACGACCCTGCGCTGCCGATTTCCGTGATGTGCGACCGTGCCCAGCTCGCGCTCGAGACCATCAAGGGAGATTATCAAAAGCAGGTCGCATATTATGATGAGAAGCTCCGCTACAGCGTCCTGCGCGAGCAGGAATTGGCCGCGGATTTCGACCGCGCTATCGAGGAGGGGCAGATCGAGCTGTATATACAGCCGCAGATCGCGGCGGACGGCGGATGCCTGGGCGGCGAGGGGCTGGTGAGGTGGAATCATCCGACGAAGGGACTGCTGATGCCCGGGGAGTTCGTCCCCTCTTTCGAGCGAAACGGCCTTATCGTGAAGCTGGACATGCATGTCTGGGATCTGGCCTGCAGGCAGCTGCAGAAGTGGAAGCGGATGGGATTCGGCGACCGCTATATATCGGTCAACATCTCGCCGAAAGACTTTTTCTTCGTCGATATTTTCAAGGAATTCACGACGCTGGTCGGCCGCTACGGCATCAGCCCCAAGAGCATCAAGCTGGAGATCACGGAGACCGCGATGATGGCGGATCTGCCAAAGCAGCTCGCGCTGGTCAAGAAGCTGCGCGGGGCCGGATTTATCGTGGAGATGGACGATTTCGGCAGCGGATATTCGTCGCTTAGCATGCTGAAAGATATCCGCGTCGATGTGTTGAAGATAGACATGGATTTCCTGCGCAAGAGCGAGAACGAGGAGCGCAGCCGCACGATACTCAAGACCGTCGTGGCCCTCTCGAAGGAGCTAGGCATGCCGGTCATCACCGAGGGCGTGGAGACGAAGGATCATGTGGACTTCCTGACGCAGATAGGATGCGATATGTTCCAGGGATTCTTCTTCGCGAGGCCCATGTCGGTGGCTGATTATGAGAAAAAATATATGAAATTGTGACAGCCGCCAATGGAGATTGCAGGCGATACCATGGAAAAGAAGCGCATATCCGTCATCGTTGAAAATCTGGGAAAAAAGATATACTGCGAAGCCGGCGGGGCGCTTCTGGACACGTTGCGCGAAAACGGCATCCGGATAAACGCCGCCTGCAACGGCATGGGCCGCTGCGGAAAGTGCCGCGTGAAGATTCTAGGCGGAGCGCCGCCGGCGACGCCTGCGGACCGTGATTTCCTCTCGGATCGCGAGATTGCGGAGGGCCTGCGGCTCGCGTGCGCTTTGCACCCGGCCGGGGATCTGCGCATACGCGTTGAATCCCTGCAGGAGGATCGCATCGATAGCGTCGCCCGGGACAGGCATCAAGGGGAGGCGTCCTGGCATCCCGGCGTTCCGCTGGGGATAGCCGTAGATATCGGGACGACCACGCTGGCCGCGTGCATCCATGGGCGGGATGACGGGCGAATATATGCGTCGGCATCTGCCGTCAATTCGGGCCGGGACTTTGGGGCGGACGTCATGAGCCGCATGGAGGCGGCGCGCGGCGGAAAGGGAACGCGGCTGCGGGAGATGCTGCGGGGGGACGTTGCGAATCTTTTATCCGGCCTTGTCGAACGCGCGCATGTGTCTCCCGGCCGGATAGAAAAAATAGTGATTGCCGCGAACATGCCGATGGTACATCTGTTGATGGGGTATCCGGTAGACACTATGATACGCGCCCCGTTTACCCCGGCTAATCCGCGAATGATCGAGGGGGATTCGATGCGGATACTAGGCATGTGCGGATATTCCTGCCCGGTCGTGGTATTGCCGGCGCTGTCCGCCTTTATCGGGGGCGATATCGTGTCGGGCATGATGGCGTCCGGCATGCATCTCAAGCGCGGTACCGCACTCCTGCTGGACGCCGGGACCAATGGCGAGATGGCGCTGTGCCACGGAGGCAGGATATATGCCGCGAGCGCCGCGGCAGGTCCGGCATTCGAGGGGGCCGGCGTGAGCTGCGGCTGCGCGAGCATCCCAGGAGCCGTCTGCGGCGTGCGGCTGTCGCTCAAGAAAGGCATGGCCTTGTCGGATCCGGGTTCTCTCGAGACCGAGATACGGACGATCGGCTCAGGCTATCCGATAGGCATATGCGGCAGCGGCGTATTGGCGCTGGCGTCCGAATTGCTGCGCGTCGGAGCGGTAGACTCCACCGGGCTGTACGCGCCCTGTTATCGCGAAAATGGATTTTTACTGGCAGGTAATGCCGGGCTGCGTTTTACGCAGACCGACATACGCGCGCTGCAGCTCGCCAAGGCCGCCATCCGCGCCGGGCTGGACACGATGCTATCCCAGGCGGGCTGTCTCGCGGAGGACGTGGAAGAGGTATATCTTGCCGGGGGATTTGGTACCAGGATGGATCCGGAGGCCGCGATACGTATAGGGATGCTGCCGGAGAGTTTCAGGGGGAAGGTCATTCCGGCGGGGAATACCAGCCTGGCGGGGGCCGTGATGGCGGGCGGATTGGGCTTCAACGCAGATATCGAAAAGCTGTTAGAGGATTGCCGCGTGATAACGCTCGCTGGCAATCCCGCTTTCGAGGAAGATTATATCAGGAACATAGATTTTCCTGAAATAGCGAATGCAGGGTAATAAAAATTGGCACGTTCATCGAGAGAGCAATTTGAAAATGATCGCAGGAAAAAGCGCCGGAGGGAGCGGGCGATTGCCATGTTTTTCTGCGCGTGCGCGGTGCTTATAGTCGGCTCGACCATGGGCTGGCTCATCTCAAAGGCCGTGCGGACGGCGCGCCTTAGGAACGCCGTGGCGCAAGAGGCGGGCATGGCTTCGCGGGATGCCGTATCATCCGGAACGCGGGAAGTGACCGAGATGGAACGGCCAGAGCTGGACGTGCGGCTCCTGACGCCGAATGAATACTCGAGGCCGGGTACCAGCCTTGAGCGCGTTAACGGGATCGTGGTGCATTATACTGCCAATCCAGGTACCGGCGCGCTGGCGAACCGTAACTATTTCGAGGGCCTGAAGGACACGCATGCCACCAAGGCGAGCAGCCATTTTATCATAGGGCTGGACGGCGAGATCGTGCAATGCGTGCCGTGCAGCGAGTGGGCATACGCGTCTAACGAGCGCAACGAGGATACGATTTCGATAGAATGCTGCATCCCGGACGAGAGCGGCGAGTTCACCGGCGCGACATACGCCTCGCTGGTGGAGCTATCGTCCTGGCTGTGTTTCAGGTATGGGCTCACCGCGGACGATCTTTTGCGGCATTATGACGTCACCGGGAAGATATGCCCGAAAAATTTTGTGGAACATCCATCGGAGTGGGATGGATTTCGCGAGGACGTGAGGGATTATATGGAGAGGCGGGCTAATGATTGATGAGGCGAAAAAATATTACGCCGCGCTTTGCCGCGGGGAGGATGCCCGCGCAAGCCTGGCCGGGTTAAGGCGGGCGGCGAAGGATGCTGAGGGGCAGCGCGTCCTGCTGGAGCTCGGCGTGGATCCGCGTTTGATAGAGGGATTTTTGTCGGACGGGGATCCCAAAACCAGGAAAAATGCCGCGCTGCTTTTGGGAGAGCTCGCCGATCCCGGCAGCGTCCGCCCTCTCTATGAGGCATATAGCGAAGAGGGGACGCGATTTGCGAGGGGAGCCTATCTGGCGGCGCTGCAGTCTTTTGACGTATCGGATTATCTGGACGGGCTGCAGGCGCGTTATGACATGCTGCTGGCATACGACGCGCCGCCCGAGGAGGCAAAGCACGTCGCGGAGGAGCGCGGGCAGCTGCAGCTGCTTCTGTCGAGGTCCGGCAGGATAGCGAGGCATACGTTCAACGGGTGGCATCGCCCGTGCGATGTGATATTCACGACGGAGCGGACGCTGCGGGAGCAGCTGCAGCGCCAGCTCATGGCGGCGGGCATAGCGCGCAGCGCGATACATCCGTTCGGAGTGCGGGCGCGGACGCGCGACCTGGCGGGCCCCGCGGCAGTGCGGACCTACCGGGAGATACTGTACGTCCTGCATATGGATCCGCCGGGGAGGGAGCCAGGGCAGATGGCGGAGTCGCTGTGCGCTTCAGACCTTATTCCTATCCTGGAGCAAAACCATGCGGATCCCGCACCGTTTTATTTCCGCATCGAGCTTAGGGGGATTCCCGACATGGCGGAGCGCGGGAAGCTCGCAAAGCAGCTTGCCAGGGAGATTGAGCGGGAGAGCGGCGGCAGGCTGATCAATTCCGCGGCCGGCTATGAGGTTGAGCTTAGGCTGACAAAGGTCAGGGATGGGAGCTTTTATCCGTGCTTGAAGCTGTATACGATGGAGGATTCGCGCTTTGCCTGGAGAAAGCGGACGATCTCGGCATCCATGCATCCCTCGCTCGCGGCGGCCCTCATCGAGCTGGCATCCCCGCTGCTATCGGAGGACGCCGTGGTGCTGGACGCCTTGTGCGGGGCGGGCACGTTTATCATCGAGCGCAACCTGAGGATGTTTACGCTTGACGACTACGCGGTCGATATCTATGGCGAGGCGGTCGACGCCGCCAGGGAGAACGCGGCGGCGGCCGGAGTCGCGTGCAATTTTATCCATAAGGATTTCACGGAATTTACGTCAAGGCATCAGATGAATGAAATATTTGCCGATATGCCGCAGCGCGGGAAAAAGACCAAGGAAGAACATGACGGGTTTTACAGGGATTGTTTCCGCCGCTTCGACGAATTGCTCGCGCCGGGAGGGCATCTGTTCCTGTATTCGGACGAGACCGGATTCGTGAAGAAATACCTGCGGCTTCATCCGTCGCTCAGGCTCAAGGGCGAGCACGAGATAAAGCCGCGCGAGGGTTTCTCATTTTTTGTGGTCGAAAAGAAAGCCGGCGCGATCGAGTAGGCCCTGCCAATGCTCGATGCGCCGGCAAACGCCGCGGAACGACTGAGTTCGTTTCGCGCGCCTGTGTATAGCGGCGGATATGTCAGACGACCTCGCGCTTTGCGATATATACGGGATAGGAGGATGTACCCTTGACCTCCCGGTTTGCCGTGATGGTCACGTTCTTGTCTGTGACCAGGTATTCCGCGGTGGAATTCTCGCAGATTATGGTGTCCTGCATCAGGATGCAGTTTTTCACGACCGCGCCTTTCGCGACCTTGACGCCCCTGAAGAGCACGGAATTCTCTACCGTTCCCTCGATGACGCATCCATCGGCGGCCATGATGTTTTTGACTTTGGCGCTTGCCGTATATCTTGTAGGATTGTCATCGCGCACCTTGGTATATATTGTATTGCCGGAGAAGAGCGCGTCGGAGTTTTCCTGCTTGAGCAGCGCCATGTTCTCCGAGAAATAGCTGTTCATGCTGTCGATGAGCGCTACATACCCGGTGAATTCGTATCCCTTGACGAGATATTTGCTCAAGTTGGGCAATAGCACGTCGCGTTCGAAATAAATCTTCCCGCGCACCTGCGCCTCCTCGATCATATTCACCAGAAGCTCGCGGTCCAATACATATATGTTCATGGAGCGGTTCTGCACGCCCAGGTCCTGCGCGTTGATGTGGATCTCGGTCACGCGGCCGTCCGCGTCTATCTCCAGCGTATAGGTGCTCTCGTCGCTGTCCTTGCGCACGTCGTCGAACCGTGAGCTGAGATCTGCCTTGAAATAAACTATGGTCACGTCCGCGCCGCTCTTTTCATGTTCCGAGATTACGTCGTTGAACGGGATGTTCGCGGCGATATTCGCATCGGAGAGGATGACATATTTTTCCCTGGAAGAGCGCAGCAGCGGGAGGATGTTCGCGAGGGCCTCCACGCGGCCGTAATAGAGGTTGATGCTCTTTTCCGAATAGGGCGGGATGATATTGAGCCCGCCGTTTTTGCGCGTCAGATCCCATTCGCGCCCGCTTCCCAGATGATCCATCAGGGAGCGGTAGTTCTGGCGGACGACTATGGAGATATCGTCGATTCCCGCGTTTACCATGCTGGAGAGCAGAAAGTCAATCATGCGGTAGCGGCTGGCGAAAGGAATGGAAGCCATAGTCCGCTTGGATACCAGCTCAGGTACCGTGGAGTCGTAGCTGTTGGGAAAAATAATCCCGAGCGCGTTTGCATTTGTCACCATTCTTCTTCACCGTCCTTTACATGATTTCTGACCATCGCGTTAGGGCCGACCTTAGCGCGCTTGCCGACGACGACATTCGATGCGACCGTGGCCACGCCCTTCTCGTCTGCCGTGGGCATCGCTCCCACGATGGCCTGTTCGTCGATCGTGACGTTTTCCGCTATGATGCAGTGCTTCACGATAGCCCCTGCGCCGATTTTCGTGCCGCCCATGACGACCGCGTCCTCGACGACCGCGCCCCGCTCGACCGTCACTCCGTCAAACAGGATAGAATGCTTGACCGTCCCGTTGATGACGCATCCGTCGGTAATCATGGAATTAGATACCTCGGCGGTCTCGCTGATATGGTGGCCGGCCATGCCGCTGTTGCGGCTGTAGATCTTCCAGTTTTCATCGAAGAGGTCGATGCCGGAATGCTCCGGATCCAGGACTTCCATGTTCGCCTCCCACAGGGAGCTTATCGTTCCGACATCTTTCCAATAGCCGTCGAAATGGTAGGCGTACATCCTGCGGTTGTCGCGCAGCAGGTTCGGGATGATGTTGTTGCCGAAATCATTCTCGGATTCGGGATCCGCCTCGTCTTCGAGCAGGTATTTTTTCAAGATGTCCCAATTAAAGATGTAGATGCCCATCGACGCCAGGTTAGACTTGGGATTCTTGGGCTTTTCCTGGAATTCAGTGATGCGGTCGGTCTCGTCCGCCACCATGAGGCCGAATCGCGGCGCCTCCTCCCAGGGCACTTCCATGACCGCGACTGAGAATTCGGCGTCTTTTTCCTTGTGGAAACGGAGAAAGTCGCTATAATCCTGCTTGCAGATCTGGTCTCCCGAGAGGATGATGACATATTTGGGATTGTAGCGCTCGATGAACGAGATATTCTGGCAGATCGCGTTCGCCGTGCCCTTGTACCAGTCGGAGCCGGAGGCTTTCTGATAGGGCGGGAGGACGTGCACGCCGCCATGCAGCCTGTCCAGATCCCAGGGCTGCCCGTTGCCGATGTATTCATTCAGCACGAGGGGCTGGTACTGCGTCAGTATGCCGACCGTGTCGATGCCGGAGTTCACGCAGTTTGACAACGGGAAATCAATGATGCGGTACTTTCCGCCGAATGGGACGGCGGGTTTTGCCAGTTTCTCGGTCAGCGCATAGAGCCGCGAACCCTGGCCGCCAGCTAGAAGCATGGCAATCATTTCTTTTTCCATGGTTACCCCCTATAAATTATTTTTATACAATTATACCATATATCGGGAAAAAAAACAGAGATTTTTGTAAAATATCGCAACACCTGCCATCCGCTGCGCAGGATGCCGGCGCGAACAGACGTTCGCAAAAAAATACTTTACCGGATACAAGCGATTGTGCTATAATCGTCAAAGTGACACGACATATAGGAAATATATGTCTGGGGAGGGACGTATACCATGGCAAATGTCAGTTATGACGCCGGCAGTATCGCGGTATTGGAGGGCCTTGAGGCGGTACGCAAGAGGCCGGGGATGTTTATCGGCAGCGTATCGCGGAAGGGCCTGAACCACCTGATTTACGAGATAGTGGACAATTCGGTCGACGAGCATCTGGCGGGATTCTGCGATACGATCCGGGTGACGCTGGAGGCGGACGGGTCGTGCACGGTGGAGGACGATGGGCGGGGCATCCCGGTGGACATGCACGAGAAGGGCGTTTCCGCCGCGAGGCTGGTGTTCACTACGCTGCACGCGGGAGGCAAATTCGGCGGCGGGGCCTACAAGACGAGCGGCGGGCTGCATGGCGTGGGTTCATCGGTCGTGAATGCTCTTTCGGAATATATGGATGTGGAGATAAGCCGCGGGGGATTCGTCCACCACGACCGGTATGAGCGGGGCAAGCCGGTCCTGGAGCTGGAAAACGGCCTGCTCCCGGTCATCGGCAGGACGAAAAAGACCGGGACCAGGATTAATTTCCTCCCGGATTCCCAGATTTTTGAAAAGACCAGGTTCACCGGAGAGGATGTCAAGAGCCGCCTGCACGAGACGGCATATCTGAATCCGGAGCTTACGATTATATATGAGGATCTGCGCGACGGAGGAGCCGAGCATGTCGAATTCCGCGAGCCGGAAGGCATCAGGGGATTTGTCCGCGATCTGGATAAAAATATCGAGACGATACATGACCCGGTATATTTCGAGGGCGAGAGCGACGGCATACGGGTGGAGGCGGCGTTCCAATACACGAACGAATTCCACGAGAACATAATGGGATTCTGCAATAATATATACAATGCCGAGGGCGGCACGCACATTACCGGATTTAAGACCGTCTTTACGACCGTCATAAACCAGTATGCCAGGGAGCTTGGCATACTCAAGGAAAAGGACGCCAATTTCACCGGCGCCGAGGTGAGGAACGGCATGACGGCGGTCGTCTCGATAAAGCATCCCGATCCGCGATTCGAGGGGCAGACTAAGACCAAGCTGGACAACCAGGACGCCGCCAAGGTGGTCGCGAAGGTGACGGGAGAGGAGATCGGGCGTTATTTCGACAAAAACCTGGACACGCTCAAATCCGTCATAGACTGCGCGCTCAAGGCGGCGAAGATCCGCAAGGCCGAGGAGCGCGCGAAGACGAACCTTCTGACCAGGCAGAAATTCTCGTTTGATTCCAATGGGAAACTGGCCAACTGCGAGTCAAAGGACGCGTCGAAATGCGAGATATTTATCGTGGAGGGCGATTCCGCGGGCGGCTCGGCGAAGCAGGCGAGGAACCGCATGTATCAGGCGATCATGCCGATCAGGGGCAAGATATTGAACGTGGAAAAGGCCTCCATCGACAAGGTGCTCGCCAACGCGGAGATAAAGACGATGATAAACGCCTTCGGGTGCGGTTTTTCCGAGGGATACGGCAACGATTTCGACATTTCAAAGCTTCGCTATGACAAAATCATCATCATGGCCGACGCGGACGTGGACGGGGCGCATATTTCCACGCTGCTTCTTACGCTGTTTTACCGCTTCATGCCGGAACTCATCTTCGAGGGCCACGTGTATATCGCGATGCCTCCGCTATACAAGGCGATGCCGAAAAAAGGCCGGGAGGAATATCTCTACGACGACGAGGCGCTGGCGAAATACCGCAAATCCCACAAAGGGGAATTCACCCTGCAGCGATATAAGGGGCTTGGCGAGATGGATTCGGACCAACTGTGGGAGACCACTCTCAATCCCGCTACGCGCATGCTTAAGAAGGTCGAGATCGAGGACGGACGCATGGCGTCCGACGTGACTGCCATGCTGATGGGGACGGACGTCCCGCCGCGCAAGGCTTTCATATACGAGCATGCCAGGGACGCGCAGCTGGATATTTAGGAGAAACCCGCGACGCCCCGCGAGCGGGGCTTTCATAGCATACTTTAAGGGAGGCCGCATCTATGGATTCAACGGAAGAGGATAGGCTGATACGCACCGAGTATTCGGACGTCATGCAAAAATCTTATATCGATTACGCGATGAGCGTCATCATATCCCGCGCGCTGCCGGATGTGCGCGACGGGCTCAAGCCGGTGCAGCGGCGTACATTGTACGATATGTACGAGCTGGGCATACGCTATAACGGGCCGTTCCGCAAGAGCGCCCGCATCGTGGGCGACACGATGGGCAAATACCACCCTCACGGCGACAGCTCGATATACGAGGCGCTTGTCGTGATGTCGCAGGACTTCAAAAAAGGGATTCCCCTGATAGACGGCCATGGCAATTTCGGATCTATCGAGGGGGACGGGGCGGCAGCGATGCGCTATACCGAGGCGCGCCTGCAGAAGATCACGCAGGAGGCCTTTCTATCGGACCTTGACAAGGACGTGGTGGATTTCGTCCCGAATTTCGACGAGACGGAAAAAGAGCCGGAGGTGCTGCCGGCCAGGGTGCCGAACATCCTGATAAACGGCGCGGAGGGCATCGCGGTCGGCATGGCTACGTCTATCCCGCCGCACAATCTCGCCGAGGTCATCGATGGCGTCAAGGCTTATATGAAGGATCCCGACATAAACACGCAGCAGATGATGCATTATATACCGGGCCCGGATTTCCCTACGGGCGGCATCGTGACGAACCAGGACGAGCTGCCGGCGATCTATTCCACCGGAGTCGGAAAGATAAAGATCCGCGGGCGCGTGGAGATCGAAAAAATGAAGGGCGGCAGGGAATGCATAGTCGTCACGGAGATCCCCTATACGATGATCGGCGCAGGCATCGGCAAATTTTTGAACGACGCCTATGCCCTGGTCGAAAAAAGAGTCACGAACGATATCGTCGATATCTCGAACCAGTCGTCCAAGGAGGGCATACGCATCGTCATAGAGCTGCGCAAAGGCGCTAACGCGGAAAATATTTGCAACCTCCTGTATAAGAAGACGAAGCTGGAGGACACTTTTAGCGTGAACATGCTGGCGGTCGCGGACGGCAAGCCCGAGACGATGGGCCTCGTGCCGATGATCCGCCGCCATGCCGAGTTCCAATATGAGATCGCGACCAGAAAATACCGCACGCTTTTGACAAAGGAATTAGAAAAAAAAGAAGTGCAGGAGGGCCTTATAAAGGCGTGCGACGTGATAGACCTCATCATCGAGATATTGCGCGGCAGTAAAAATATCAAGGACGCGAGAGCCTGCCTTATCAGCGGGGATACATCGAACATCTCCTTTAAGCATAAATCATCTGAAAAAGAGGCCGCGCGGCTGCGCTTTACCGAGCGGCAGGCGTCCGCCATCCTTGAGATGCGCCTGTACAAGCTGATAGGCCTCGAGGTCGAGGCCCTTATGAAAGAGCATGAGGCCACGCTGAAAAACATAGAGGAATACGAAAAGCTGCTGACGAGCCGAGCCGCTATGGCAAAGGCCATAATAAAAGAACTGGATGGATATAAAAAGGAATACGGCCGTCCGCGCCGGACTTCCATAGACAACGTCGCGGAGGCCGTGGTCGAAGAGGCCCGGGCCGAGGAGCAGGACGTCGTGGTGCTCATGAACCGATTCGGATATGCCAAGGCCGTGGATGCGGCATCTTATGAGCGCAACAAGGAGGCGGCGGACGCGGAGAGCTGCTGCCACATCTCCTGCAAGAGCACCGACAAGCTGTGCATTTTCACGGACAGGGGGAACATGCACCTGCTCAAAGTGTCCGATCTGCCCTTTGGAAAATTCCGCGAAAAAGGCAAGCCTATCGACAATGTCAGCAATTATGACAGCGGCAGCGAGAGCTTCGTGTACGTGGAGGCGATGGGCAGCCTGGTCGGGCGCAAGCTGCTGTTCGTCACGAGGGCCGCGATGGTTAAGATCGTGGACGGCGCCGAATTCGACGTCGGCAAGAGGACGACCGCCGCGACTAAACTGGCGGATGGGGACGCCCTGCTTTATGTCGGGCCGGCCGGGCCGGGCGGCACCATAGTCATGGAATCCGAAAAAAACGTTTTTTTGCGTATCTCCCGCGATACCGTGCCCGAGAAGAAAAAGACGGCCGTCGGCGTGCGCGGCATGCGGCTTAGCCAGGGAGATGCGCTGTCTGCGGCATATTATCTGCCGGACGGCGATACGGAACCGCGCTTCGGGGGAAAAGACGGTACCGTCGCGCTAAACCGCCTGCACGTATGCAGCAGGGACACAAAAGGGGTAAAGCGGTGAAAAATGTATTGTTCGATCTGGACGGCACGATCATCAATTCGCAGGAGGGAGTGACCAAAGGCGTGCAATATGCCCTGAGGGAATACCTGGGAATAGATGAGCCGGACTTAGAGCAGCTCAGGTGCTTTATCGGGCCTCCGCTGTCGCTGATGTTTAAGCGGAAGTATGGCGTGAGCGACGACCAGATCGCGCCATTGATTAAAAAATACAGGGAATATTATAATGGGGAAGGAGAGGCGCAGTGCGTCCTGTATCCGGGCGTGGTCGAGATTCTGACGTCGCTGCGCAAGAAAGGATATACTCTCGCGCTGGCATCCTCAAAGCCGGAGCCCAGCTGCGAGCGGATCCTGGAGATGAAAGGCGTGGCGGGATATTTTGATTATATAGTCGGCGCGACGCTTGGCCCGGGACGCACGGATAAAATCGAGGTGCTGCGGGAGGCGTTCCGCCGCATGGGAGGGTATTATCCCGGGCAGTATGTCCTTGTCGGCGATACGAAATATGACGCGGAGGGCGCGGCATTGGCCGGAATCTCCTGTATCGGCGTGACATATGGATTCGGCACGAGGGAGGAGCTGTACGCGGCGGGCGCCGAGGCCGTGTTTGACTCGCTGCCCGAGGTGGAGGCGTATCTGGATGAATCGGAAAAGCCCAGGTGACGTGCTGATGGGCGTCGTCCTGCCTGTATTCATATATTTTGCAGCTACGCAGATAATGAACATCATCTTGCAATTCCTGCCGGTAGATGCCGTGCAGCGCCAGGCGGCGGATGCCGCTGCCGGCCTGGCGGCGCTGGCCATATACAAGAAAAAGAGGGGCGATGCCAGCCCGGCCGTGGGCGGGATATATGGCGGACTCTTTGCCGGCATCGCGTGTTCAGCGGTCATGCTGGGCTGCGCGGGCATCGCCATGAACAATGTCATCGCGGTCATGGGCCTGGCAGGGCGCTCGGACACATACCAGGCGGTCGAGCGGGCCTTTTATTCTTCGAGCCTTGTCTGGGAGATAATAGGGCTGGGTATCATCTCTCCGGTGGCGGAGGAATTGCTCTATCGCGACATCGTCTTCTCGCGCTTGCGCGAATGGGGGCGCGCCGCCGCCATTCTCGGCTCGGCGGCGATTTTTGCCTTGCTTCACATGAATATCGTGCAGGGCATTTATGCATTCGTCCTGGGCATTTTACTTGGCATCCTTATGGAGCATTACAGGGACGTCCGTATCCCGATGTGCGGGCATATTTCGGCGAACATAATCTCTATATTGCGCGGCGAGACGCGGTTTCTGGATTGGCTGCAGCCGGGAAGCCCGCTATTCTGGCCGGTTACCGCCGGGCTTGCCGCTCTGTCGCTCCTGCTGGCGGCGCGCCTGGCCGGGAGGCGCGATGCCGATGCCTGATCCGGTGAGAGGGTAGTTGAAAACGTAAGGAATTTGACTGCTCACGATTTACGAGCGACATGTAAAACGATGTTGCGTTTTGGGCTGTTTAGTGGTAGTATGAAAAGAAAACAGGAGGAATCAGAGCCATGGATCAGAAAGTATACAAAATCATGAGGAGCGCGGGAGCCGTCAATATAGCGGCGGGCGTCGTCACGCTGGTTGTCGGAATCGCGACGGGAATCCTTATGATTGTGTCGGGCGCCAGGCTGATTGCCGGCAAATCGAAGATCTTGTTATAGTCCGGATATCGCCCGTATCGGAAGAAAGAGATTACAGCAAGTCGCTTAGCTTCACGCTGTCAAAAAAATCGTTCAACATGCCGTACAGCTTCGTCCACATGGGGAGAGTCTTGCAGTCTCCTGCCCGGCTGCACGGTTCCGCCTCCTGGGAAAGACAGGCTATGGGCGCCAGATCTCCTTCGGTAAGGCGCAGGATTTCTCCGACCGTGTATTCCTCCGGCTCCTTTATGAGCCGGTATCCTCCGCCCTTGCCGTGGACGCCTTCTACGAATCCGGACTTGACCAGGTTCGGGACGATATGTTCGATATATTTGAGCGAAATCTCCTGCCGTTCCGCCACTTCTCTCAAGGGGATATAGCCTTTTTCCCGGTTTTCCGCCAGATCAAGCATGATTCGCAGCGCATAACGGCCGCGCGTCGATATCATCATATCCGTTCCTCCTGGTTTCCATCCTGCCAGACGGCGAGGGCGTCGCCATCATCTGATTTTCATTAATCCGTGAAAATATAACATTATAACATCGGATTGTCAATAGATGTTTTGCGAATGCAGGGCGGAGCGGCCGTGAATAGCTTTTTTAGAGTTAGAATCGGAGGGGATATTATGCACATGGCGGATGCACTGGTGTCGCCGGCGGTGGCCGGGACGATGTATGTTTGCTCCGCGGCGGCGGCTGCTTATTCGATAAAGAAGGTACGGATGGAAAACGAGCCCGGGAAGATTCCGCTGATGGGAATCATGGGAGCGTTCGTTTTCGCGGCGCAGATGATTAATTTCACGATTCCGGGGACCGGGTCAAGCGGACATTTGTGCGGGGGCATGATGCTTTCGGCATTGCTGGGGCCATACGCCGGCTTTCTGACTATGATCGGCGTCCTGCTCATACAAGGGCTGCTGTTCGCGGACGGAGGCCTGCTCGCCCTGGGCTGCAACGTGTGGAACATGGCCTTTTACGGCTGTTTCGTGGGCGCGATGCTCATCTGGCGGCCGATAATGAAAAGCGGCTGTTCTAAAAAGAAAATCTTTGCCGCATCCATGCTGGGGTGCGTAGCCACCTTGCAGCTTGGCGCGTTCAGCGTCGTCCTGGAGACCAAGGCGTCGCGCGTCGCCGAGCTGCCGTTCGGCCTGTTCGCCGGAGTGATGCAGCCGATCCATCTGGCAATCGGCGCGGTAGAGGGGCTTATCACGGCGGCCGTGCTCATCTTCGTATATGAGGCCCGTCCGGAGCTGCTCTGGCCTGCCGTGACTGATTCTTCCGCAAGAAAGGAGGGCAGGCTCTCCCGCAAGGCGACTCTTGCCATACTGACGGCGGCGGCGCTGCTCATGGGAGGCGGATTGTCGCTGTTTGCATCGGCATATCCGGACGGCCTGGAATGGTCTATGGAGCGCGTGGCCGGCACGTCCGAACTGGAAGCGGACGGCGGGGCGTATAATGCATCGGCGGCGCTGCAGGACGCGTCGGCGATCCTGCCGGATTACGGTTTCCAGACGTCCGACACGCCATTTGGAACCGCGGTCTCGGGCATCGTGGGATGCGCGGCGGTATGCGGTATCTGCGCTGGAGCATGCCTGTTATTGCGCTACATTAGGAGAAGGAAGAAGGATGCGGATTAGCCATGCATTGTACGAGGTTCACGCGATAGACGCTTTGGCGCAGAGGGATCTGTGGATGAACCGGATCCACCCGTTGCCCAAGCTTTTATTGACGATAGCCTATATCGCCGTATCCGTTTCTTTTCAAAAATATGACATATTCGGGCTGTCCGGCATGGCGGTCTATCTTATCGCGGGCTTTATCCTGGGGGAACTGTCCTTCCGTGAATGTATCTGGCGCCTGCGCGTCGTGCTGCCGATCGTCTGCCTGGCGGGAATAGCAAATCCATTTTTTGATCGCGCCACGGTGGCGTTTGGCCCCATCAGTATGCGCGCCGGGTTTCTGTCTATGGCGACGCTGATGCTCAAAGGGGCGTTCGCGGTTTTCGCGTCGTATCTGCTCATCGCGACGACTTCCATCGAAAAAATATGCGGCGCACTGCGAATGCTGCACGTGCCGAAAGTCCTGGTCACGCAGATCCTGCTGTCATACCGCTATATCACGGTGCTGCTGGGCGAGGCCGGCCGCGTGACGCAGGCGTATGAGCTGCGCGCTCCGAGACAGAGGGGCGTCCATTTCAAGGTATGGGGATCCCTCGCGGGGCAGATGCTGATGCGCAGCGTCGACCGCGCGAACAATGTATACGAGAGCATGCTGCTGCGCGGTTATGATGGCGAGTTCCGAGCGCCCTGCCACCGCCAAAGGATGCGGCCGTCAGACGCGTTCTATTTTTTATCTGGATTGCCATTATTTTCCTTTTTCGAAAAATACCGGTAGTTTTATATATTGGGAGGATATTATGAGCCATATCTGCATCGACGTGGAGGATCTCTCATTCGGATATGACGCGTCGCATAGCGTCTTGGAGCACGTCTCTTTTCATGCGTCGGAAAACGAATCCATTGGCCTGGCCGGCGCGAACGGAGCGGGGAAATCCACGCTGCTGAGGCTGCTGGTCGGGCTGAATCTTGATTTTTCGGGCAGCGTCCGCGTGGCCGGGATCCCGATGCAGAAGGAGACGCTGCCGCTGATCCGCGAAAAGGCCGGCTTTGTCTTTCAGGATTCCGACAGCCAGCTTTTTATGTCCACGGTGGAGCAGGACGTCGCTTTCGCGCCGCGCAATTACGGGCTGCCCGAGCCCGAGGTGGAGGCGCGCGTGGCCCATGCCCTGGAGAATGTCGGCATATCCCATCTGGCGGGACGGCAGATCTATAAGCTATCCGGCGGCGAGAAAAAGCTCGCTTCTATCGCGACGATTCTGTCCATGACGCCCGACATTATACTGATGGACGAGCCAACGATAGCGCTGGATCCGAAAAATCGCAGGAATATCATCCGCGTGCTGCGTTCATTTGAGCATTTGAAGATCATCGCGTCGCACGACCTGGACATGCTCTGGGAGACGTGCGAGAGGACGATACTGCTTTCGGACGGCCGTATTGTCTACGACGGCCCTACGAAAGAGGTATTGCGCGACCGGGAGCTGCTCGAGAAAAACGGCCTGGAGCTGCCCCTGGGGCTGCAGGGGCTGGAATAGGAAGGTTTACAACTCCGTCACAAGTCCGTGGTATATTATGCGCGGAGGTCTTAATAAATGCAGAAAATACTTATCGTTGAGGACGACAGGCCGATTGCGAACCTAATAAAGGTCAGCCTCGCGGCGGAGGGCTATTCGTGCGTCTGCGCATACGATGGCGCGGACGATTACATCACCAAGCCTTTCCAGGTGGGAGAGCTGACCGCCAGGGTGGAGGCTGTGCTGCGGAGATACGGAAAGGCCGGGTGCGTCCTGCACGCGGACGACGTGGAGGTGGATATTGACTCGCGAGTCGTATATAAAGCGGGCCGGGAGGTGGAACTGACCCCTAAGGAATTCGACCTTCTGTCAGAACTGGTACGCAATAAAAATGTCGCGATGTACCGCGAGGCGCTTTACGAGAAAGTCTGGGGAGGGGAATATCAGGACAGCAGCAGGACGCTGGACGGCGGGGAAATCATCATATGCGCGTTGGGCAAGGGAGAATTCACGCTTCATGGGCACTTTATAGTCATCTACGGCTATGACGGCGACGGCTTCAAGGTAAACGATCCAAACAGCGTCCTGCGGAGCAACAGACGGTGGCAGTTTTCAGACTTGCAGGATCAGTTTCGCAAGATATGGGGGCTGCGGGCCGGCGGTGGAGCGTCCGGCTCCCCGAGCAATCAATTGACAGAAACCCTGCCTTCTGGTACTATGGTCGTTATAGGGAGATAGGCGAAGACGCCGGAAGGGAGTGTCCGGAGGATAGGTTTCCAGCCGGCCCGGAAAGGACGCATATGGAGACGGTGCGCGAGATAGCGGTGATATCGGATACTCATGGCCTGCTCAGGCCGGAGGCGGCGAAGATCCTGTCGTCTGCGGATATGATATTGCACGCGGGCGACATAGACAGCCACGATGTGCTGAATGCTCTGGGCAATCTCGCGCGGACGTCGGCGGTGCGGGGGAACTGCGACGGAGACTGGGCGGAGGACATCCCCGGCGAGGCATTGCTGGAACTATACGGCAGCAAGATCTATATGGTTCATAATAAAAAGAATATATCTTTGCTGGCGGGACGCGCGGACATCATTATCTATGGGCATTCGCATAAATATGAGGCGGCGCGCAAGGACGGGCGATTGTGGCTGAATCCCGGCAGCGCGGGGCCAAGGCGCCGAGGCCGCCCGGCCACCATGGCGATGCTGTGCCTGGGCGAGACGACGGGCGATATATCCGTGCGGCGAATCGAACTGGCAGACGGCGGCGCTTCTGTGAAGGATGACGGCAATGCATTTCGAGAATCTTCCACAGGCTTTTGCCCGCCCGATTTGCAGGCGAGGATGCCTTCAGTGATCCGCGACCTGAAAAAAGGAAAAACGCTCGAGGATATTACTAAGACGTATGGCATCGGCCGCGGGACGGCCGAGCAGATCTGCCAGATATATTTCACGCATCCCGGCATCGATGCGCGCGGAGTGTTAGATCGGATGGAAATCGCCGGCAAATAGGAACGGGCCGGGGCCGTCGCGCGGGCAATAGAGGACATTCATGATACAGAGTAGATGCCCGCCCGGTATAGCGTGGAGAGTCCGCGTATGTCGCGCTATCATTTTGATTATGGAGGGAAAATAATATGACACTCGCACAGGCTAGGGAAAAGCTGGCGGCCTATGGGCAGGAACATCTCCTGAGGTACTATGACGAGCTGGACGCGGAGGGGCGGGCGTCCCTGCTGGCGCAGATCGACGCCGCGGACATGGAATTGGCTGAAAGCCGCCGCGGCCAGTCGCCCCGGGGAAGGATATCGCCAATAAGCGTGATGCGGCTCTCCGAGATAGAGGAGAACCGCGAGTCCTTTGCCGGGACGGGCCTTGAGGCTATCCGGGCAGGCCATGTCGGAGCCGTGCTGCTGGCCGGCGGGATGGGCACCAGGCTGGGTATGGACGGCCCTAAAGGCGCGTACAATATAGGCCTGACAAGGGATCTATACATATTCGAGTGCCTGATTGGCAATCTGCTGGATGTCGTGCGCCTCGCCGGAGCCTGGATCCACCTATTCGTGATGACCAGCGACAGGAATCATGACGCCACGGTGGATTTTCTGACGGCACATGAATTCTTCGGCTATGCGCCCGAGTACGTCCATTTTTTTATGCAAGACATGGCGCCGGCCACTGATTACGATGGGAAGATATATCTGGAGGAGAAGGGCAGGATATCCACCTCTCCCAATGGGAACGGCGGATGGTTCGCGTCGATGAAAAAGACGGGGATGCTCGATATCGTGCATGCCGCCGGAATAGAGTGGCTCAACGCGTTCGCGGTCGACAACGTGCTGCAGAGGATAGCGGATCCGTGCTTCGTGGGGGCCGTCATACAGAAAGGCTGCTCCGCCGGCGCTAAGGTGGTGCGGAAAAACGCGCCTGATGAGAAGGTGGGCGTGATCTGCCTGGAGGACGGGAGGCCTTCCATCGTGGAGTACTACGAGCTGACGGACGAGCTGATGAACGCGAGGGACGCGGACGGCAATCCGGCGTATTATTACGGCGCGATTCTGAATTACCTGTTCAGCGTGGAAGGACTTGAGAGAATCCTGGAAAAGAAGCTCCCTCTCCACGTCGTGGAGAAACAGATCCCTTATCTGGACGAGTCGGGAGAGACTGTAAAGCCCGCGTCGCCGAACGGTTATAAATACGAGAGCCTTATATTGGATATGATCCACCAGATGGACAGCTGCCTGCCGTTCGAGGTCGTGCGCGAAAAGGAGTTCGCCCCGGTAAAGAACGCGACTGGCGTGGATTCCGTGGAGAGTGCGCGGGAGCTGCTGGTAAAAAACGGCGTGGAAATATGACGCGCCATGCCGAAATATTTCCCCGGAGGCCCGTAATAGCCGCGGGCTTCCGGCAGCCGTAATCTTATTTTTTGATTTTTTCTAAATCTTTTTGCCCGATCGGGCGGTTTTTCCACAAGATAAATTAATTTTAAAAAACATATCCAGAGGGGAATGATTGCGTCCATTGCCATAGACGGCGCGGAGCGCGCGGCGAACAGGAGGGGAGTCAATATCGTCGTCTACAATGAGCGGACGAATACCATAGTGGATTCCACAGTGTTCGACACGTTCGTTTCCACGGAGCGCGAGGCAGGCTATCTCCCGGAACTGCTAGAGGAGGAATCCTCATGGAAGCCATTCGCGGAATTGTCGGCGAATCTGCAAAAGCTCTATCTATATGATTATCGGTGCGCACAGGAGCGGAAGATCGAGCAGTCGCTCTGGGGCGATAGGGCGGGTAGTTTCGATGGCGAGATGGAAGGATTTTTCGCGCTGCTGGAGGCGTTCGAGGATGATGCGAACGTGTCGGCGTATATAACAACAAAGGGAGATATATCCGGGATCCTGTCATCGGAAAGCCGCGAGAGGCTTGAATCCGCGGGCCTTTCGGAACTTGCGGACTTTGAGGCGGGGGATGCCTATGTCGGCGTGATGCGCAACGGAGCGGCTCGCCTGGAGAAGAGGCGCGGCGGGATCGCCCGGGCGGAATACGGCAACGCGAAGCTGTGCAGCGGCGGCATCGACCCCGATGCGGAGTCTTACATAATGACGGACAACTCGAGGAAAGACGCGGCCGAGGAAGGAATCAATATAGTGCTTTATGACAGGGAGCTGAAGATGGTAATATATGCCGGCAGCTTCAAATAAGCGCATTGACCGGATATAATCGGTCGGATTCCTCGTGTTTAAAGCTCCTGGGCCACCACCCTATGGACCGCCTCTCTATCATGATGCTGCCGGCCCAGTGGTTCCTGCCGGCCATCTCCACGCGACTATGATATGGCAAAGTAAAAGCACTTAATTTTTACGCCTGAGTGTTATGCATGCATATGAGCATGGATTTATTCGTCTTTAGTCATATAATGACCGGCAAATTGCGTCACGGTACACATTTTGCTCCGGTAAATCAACGGCTGAAAATGCCTCTTGCACTTTATAAA
>CAYVFF010000020.1:0-47837 GCA_964450965.1 uncultured Eubacterium sp.
GAGAGCCAGTGCGTGGCGGAACTTATGAAGATGTACAAACAGCTGACAGACAAAAAATAATCCCCCGGTGGTCCTTCCGGGGGATCGGGGTCCATGACACTTTTGCCTCGCTTGCGTGGCATGAGCGTTTATTCCAGCTTTGCGCCGCCGACATAATCATATTCATTGGACGCGTTCCATAAGAACCACTCCTTCACGCCAGCGTCCGCTGCCCCACGGATCTGGTCGGAAAGCTGCTTCTCCTCATAGGAAATATGTCCGTCTACCCAGGTAGCCGTGAATGCCTGCATCCATATGCGCTGTTTTGCGAGATGCGCGTCCGGATCCGCCTTACCTGCGGCCGCAAGCACCTCCTCGCCGTCAGCGGCGGCGGCGTTGATGAGGGCGTACGGATCCGCGTCAGGCACCGCTATTCCGTAGGCATTGTTTACATAATGCGACGGATACATCATCGGGCATATATAGTCGCAGTGCTTCGCCATCTCCACATAGTCCTGCCCTATCAATTCGCCGTCCGATTTATTGCAGATAATCGTCCCGAAGACGTCCGCCGACACATATACGCCCATCGGGGCTAGCGTCTCGTATGCCTTCGTCAGGAAGCCGTTAATAGCGTCGCACTTATCCTTTCCCTCGGCATCCTCTCCGAAATCAGCATCCGCGATGCCGTCGCCGGTGGAAAAGCGGATATAGTCATATTGTATCTCGTCGAACCCCAGGGATGCCACCTGTTTGCTCAGATCTATGAGGTAGTCCCAGACCTCTTCCTTATATGGATTGACCCACGGCATGCCCTGGTTGTCGTGGAAGACGCTGCCGTCTGGATTTTTCACGGCATATTCCGGTTTTTGCTCCGCCAGGATAGGATCCTTGAACGCCACGATGCGTGCGATGAGATATATGCCTTTTTCTTTCAGGCTGGATATCAGCCCCGGCATGTCGGAAACGTAGCGCGTCTCGGCGCCAATCTCCTCCGCCAGTGGCAGGCCCATCTTATAAGTGACCTCCCCGGCATCGTTTTTTACATCTATTACCATCGCGTTTAACGCGGTATCTTCGACCATTTTAGCGAGCTTTGGCATCGTCTTCTGCGTGCCGGATATCGGGCCGGTCACATAGATGCCTTTTGCCTCGACCGGCGTGCGGGGGTCGTCCGCGAGGTAATCTTCCAGAATCTGTGCCGGAGTCCTGGGCGATTCGGAAACCTGCCCTCCTTGATCTGATGCGAGCGCGTCCTGGCCATCAACGCCGGCAGAGGCCTCCGTAGAATCCTCCGGGACGCTGCCGATGTCTTGCCTATCGTCCGGCGTTCCCTGAACCCCGGCGCCGGCATTGCCCGCGTCGTTCTGCCGGTCAGCCGCGCTATCCGCGCCGGCGTCAGCCACGCTCCCGCCTTCCGGCTGAGTCTCCGGCGCAGCCGCCTGATTCCCGGCATCCGCGTCATCCGCGTTATCCCCGCCGGACTCCTCGGCCTCGTTTTTCACGGATCCTTCCCAGAAACGCGGTATCACGCCCGCATGCACGAGCGCGATGAATGCCGCCGCCAGTATAATCGCCACGGTGATTACATGTATGACCACGCTATACCGGCCCCATGTCTTTTTATTTTTTTCTATGTCCTCTATATCATGGTAACTCATGCGATCCTTGCGCATAATTTACGCTCCCCTGATTTTATTTCACCATCAGATATACGAAATAACCGACATAGCCGAGGAGCATCACGATGCCGCCGGCCCGCGTCAGCTTCTTTTTCGGCATAACGCACAGCCACAGCAATACCGCCGCTCCGACCGCTACCAGCGTATCAATGATAAAATCGGGATTGAACGGCACCGGAACGATCAGCGACGCCGTTCCAACTACAAACAAAATGTTGAATATATTGCTGCCGACTATATTTCCAATCGCGAGGTCGGCATCCCCCTTCGCGGCCGCCACGACCGATGTGCACAGCTCTGGCAGGCTCGTCCCCAGCGCCACGATCGTCAACCCGATGACGCGCTCGCTGATCCCGATGACGCGGGCTATCTCCGAAGCGGCGTCCACACTCACGTCCGCACCGAATACGATCATCACGACTCCGGCTGCAACGAACAGCAGCAGCTTCCATATTGGCTGCTGTTCCTTGGCGTCCTCCTCCTGCTTGTTGCGTTTCGCCATCATAAAAAGATATACGAGATATGCGATAAATAATACCCATAGAATCACGCCGTCCAGACGTCCGACGCTGCCGTCGAAGCCCATCACCAAAAGAACGACTGTCACCAGCACGACGAACGGTATCTCGTAGCGGATCGTACTTTGCTGGACCGCCACCGCCGTGATGACGGACGTGATGCCCAGAATAATCAGGATGTTGATGATATTGCTGCCGACAATGTTTCCAATCGTGATGTCCGCGGTCCCCTTAAGCGCGCCGGCGATGCTCACAGCCGCCTCCGGTGCGCTGGTCCCCATCGCGACTATCGTCAGCCCGATTACCAGCTGGGGAATGCCGAATTTTGCCGCGATTCCGGCAGACCCCTCCACGAAAATGTCCGCGCCCTTGATCAGCAGGAAAAAGCCTGCCGCCAGGAGGACTAGTTGTACCAGAATATGCATAGCGCTATACCCTCTTTTCCGTAATGTTAAGGGATATTTTACGCTTTTTCACGCATATCTGCAACACAATTCTATATTTTTGTTACTTTTGCGGAGTTTTAAGACAAGCGAAAAGAATTTGCACAATTAAATGTGAGCCGGCAACGCCGGCCCACATTTACTTGAGCAAACGCCATGAAAGAATCCTCGCTTCGCTCGGATTGGCGTTTGCTTGAGCGAGCCGGCGTTGCCGGCTTGCATTTACCGGAGAAGGGGGGATTTGAACCCCCGCGCCGCTATTAACGACCTGCACCCTTTCCAGGGGTGTCCCTTCGGCCAGCTTGGGTACTTCTCCATGCTCTGCCCGAAATATATAGGCAATATTCATAATCAACGGAGAGGGTGGGATTCGAACCCACGTGCCCTTTCGGACAAACGGTTTTCAAGACCGCCTCGTTGCGACCACTTCGATACCTCTCCCTGCTCCATTACGCAATCAGCAATCATCATGATAACATCGGCTTACGTATATGTCAACCGTTTTTTTGCAGAAACAGCCGCGCTATCTCCAGATCCTCGGGGGTCGTCACCTTGATATTGCGGTAGGAACCCTCGATAAGCCGGCACGCTATGCCGGACACCCGCTCCAGCACCTGCGCATCGTCGGTAAGCCCGCGCATCTCTGACCCGATAGCCTTTTCATAAGCATCGCGAATCAATCTGTAGGGAAATGCCTGCGGCGTCTGCACCTGCCAGAGGCTGCGGCGGTCAGGAGTATGGACCGCCCGGTTCTCCTTGTCCGCTACCTTAATCGTATCTTTGACCGGCATGGCCGCTATGCAGGGCCCATGACTGGCCACTGCGGCCATTATACGTCCGATGACTCCGGAATCCACGCACGGACGCGCGCCATCGTGGATCAGCACATAATCCGCTCCTTTTAAAGCCCTCAGTCCGGCATAGACGGAAAAGTAGCGTTCGCTGCCCCCGGGCACTACATCGCAAATCTTATCAAAGCCGTAGCTCGCCACTATCTCTTCCCTGCAATACTCTTCCCTCCCCGGCGGAACCACCAGGACGATGGACTGCACGGGGCTCTCCTGGAAGCGGAGCAGCGGATAGTAGATCATCGGCTTGCCATCCAGCATCATAAACTGTTTTTCCGTATCCGATTCCATGCGGCTGCCGGAGCCGGCCGCCAGCACCACCGCGCCATAAGTTTTTCCAGCCATCAGCGCTCCCCCAGCTTTAGATTCGGAACGGCGTTCAGGTCGAGGCCCGCACATATGCCGTCGAGATATTCATAATAGGCCGCCGCGCCGATCATCGCTGCATTGTCCGTACACAATATGGGCGACGGGTGGTAAAACTTCACGCCGCGCTTGGCGCACATCGCCTCCATAGCGGCCCGCAGCGCGCCGTTAGATGCCACGCCGCCGGCGATTGCAAACCTTTCGGCGCCATATTCATCGATCGCCCTGCCCGCGCGGTCAATCAGAGTATCTATTACGGCGCGCTGGAATGAAGCGGCTACGTCCGGCCGCGAGGGGGAGACTCCCTTCATCCGCTCGCCGTTCAGATAGTTGAGGACGGCGGACTTAAGCCCGCTGAACGAAAAATCATATAGGCCGTCCGACACTTTTGGCTGAGGAAACAGGATGGCCAGAGGGTCTCCCACGCGTGCGGCTTCTTCGATCTTGGGACCGCCCGGATATCCCAGGCCGATTGCCCTGGCCACCTTGTCGAACGCCTCGCCCGCAGCGTCATCGCGCGTCCTCCCCAGGACTTCGTATTGGCCAAATCCGCGCACATTCACCAGATGCGTATGGCCTCCAGATACGACTAGGCATAAAAACGGCGGCTCCAGATCCTTATTTTCAATATAGTTGGCACATATATGCCCCTCGATGTGGTTCACGCCGATTAATGGCTTGCGCGCCGCATAGGCGATGGCCTTTGCCGCCGCCACGCCCACGAGCAGCGCGCCCACAAGGCCGGGGCCGTATGTCACCGCGACCGCGTCAATCCCGCCTAGCGTCACGCCCGCGTCGTCCAGCGCCCGCCTGATGACCTGGTTAATCTTTTCAATGTGCTTTCTGGACGCAATCTCGGGCACCACCCCGCCGTAAGGCGTGTGGAGCTCAATCTGCGAGTAAATCACGTTCGAGAGCATCGCCCTGCCGTCCGCCACGACCGCCGCCGCCGTCTCGTCGCAGGAACTCTCGACTGCCAATATTTTCAAGCTGTTCATTGCCATTGGAGCGGTTATCCCCTTTATTCGCCGGACCGGATAATTTTTTTGAAGCCGAGAATCTTCCATCTCCCGGCATCATCCTTGCGCAGCAGGAACTGCTCGTAAGTGCGGGTAAAATCCTTGTTGCCATTTTTTACAAAATAGGACGACTCCACCCGCGCCCCGTCCGCATCCTTCACGTCGATATATTCCACGTCGTTGGAGCTGCTTACGTTAGCCTGGATCAGCGTCTTGCCGTCATTCCGGAAAGACGTCAGCTCGCTGAGCAGATTCAGCAGGTTCGTCTCCTCCGGATTAGCCGTGAGCAGCTCCTGGTCGTAAAGGTCGCGCAGTTTCGTGCCCAGCGCGCGTATCTGCTCCTCGGTCAATTCCTCGCCGTCCGCGCCATAAAGGCATGTCACGTAACGATTGTAGAGTTTCACCACCTCGCGAGGCGTAGACGGATAATTGGCGTCATTGTCACGGTTCATCAATTCATCCGTCTCCGAAACCTCCGTCGTCTCATCCGCCGACTTCGACGTGCGGAACGACACCAACGCAAACAATCCCACCACAAGCACTGCCAGTACGACAATCAGTACGACAGCTATTCCTCCCGATTTCTTTTTATCGCCTCGCATCTGCCTTCCCCTCCTCATCGGCTTCATCCTCAAAATTCAATTCCGCCATCCGCCCGTCCCTGCCCAGCGACGCGGCAGGGAAAATATCCCGGACAAGTCCCATATAATCCTCCGCATGTACCAGCGACGGGCTGAAATGCGTCAGCCACAATTCGCGCGCGCCCGCCGCCTTCGCGACCCGGGCGGCCTCATAGAACGTCATGTGCTTGTACTGCTTCGCCTTATCCAGCTTGTCCGGCTCCGCATACATGCCCTCGCATATCAGCAGATCCGCGCCGGCAGACGCCGCGACCAGGGATTTCGTAGGCCTCGTGTCTGTACAATAGGCGACCTTTATCCCTTTGCGCGGAGGACCCATCACCAGATCCGGGGTATATAGCATCCCCTCGTATTCCACGGTCATGCCGTGCTGCAGCATTCCCCAGCACCGGCGCGGGATAGGAAGCTTTTGCGCGGCCTCCGCGTCGAACCGGCCGGCCCGCGGGATCTCGATCGCATAGCCGTAGCAGGGCACATTGTGGTTCACCCGGAATGCCTCGATCTCGTAGCCATTGACGGAAAAATGCTGCGAAGCTCCCCCGATTTCAAGAAAACGTATCTCGAAAGGCAGCTCCGGCGCAATCGTGCGAAGAGCGCCCACCACGCGTTCTAACCCCTTAGGGCCTATCATAACCAGCGGTTCGGCGCGTTCCGCGTTCCCCATTGTCAGCAGCATGCCGGGCAGCCCGCTGATGTGATCAGCATGATAATGCGTAAAACACATGACGTCGATCGGCTTCGCGCTAAGGCCTGCCTCTCTGAGCGCGATCTGCGTACCCTCTCCGCAATCGATCAGCAGCGCGCTCCCGTTATATCTGGTCCATAGCGCGGTCAGCCACCGATATGGCAGCGGCATCATGCCTCCGGTCCCAAGCAGGCAGACATCTAACATCTTCGTTTCCTTCCTTGTATGTCGTCCAACGCCATCACATAGGCATCCTCGACGGGCTTTTCGTAAAAATCCTTTCTACGCCCCGCTATGGCAAATCCCGCCTTTTTATAAAGGCTGATCGCCGTATCGTTAGATATGCGCACTTCCAGAACTATCCGCGACACGCCGCGATCCGCCGCGGCCCCTATCAGCCGCGCCAATAACGCGCTGCCGATGCCGCGGCCCCTCTCCCGGGAATCTACCGCAATATTCATAATCTCGCCTTCGTCCAGCGCAAGGTACATGCCGGCATAGCCTATCAGCCCATCCTCTCCACAGGCCGCGAGAAATATCACGTCATCCCGGCATAGCGACTGTAAAAAGGCATTCTCCGACCAGGGCATAGAAAATACGCGCGCCTCAAGCGCCGCGGCGGACGGCACGTCGGCTGCCCCCATCTCACGGATTGTCATACGCCGGCATCCCCCGGCAGGCGCCGTTCCTTTTCCAGGCGTTCGCGCTCCGCCTGCGGAAGGCGAAGATAATATGGCCGATGCTCGTCGGCAGAAACCGTTTTTCCCTCGCTCAGATAAGAAAATGCCAGCGCGGCCACGGCTCCCGCGCGCTGCTTATTCAGATGCGGAGGCGCGAAATAAAATGGCACGCTCGCCCCCGCCGAAATCTCCTCACGGTAAACCGGCACGCCGTCTCCCAGAAATACGACCGCCCTGCGCATTTTATTCAATTTTTCCAGAATCACATCCAGCGCGGCGGCGCACTGCGGCTCGATACAATGCATCCTGCCGCCTTCAAATTCATAAATGCCGGTATAGACCTGCCCCCTGCGGGCATCCATCAGCGGGCATACCAGATCCCGCGCGCCCCACAGGTTGTAGGCCAGCCCGTCCACTGTAGGTATCTCCACGATCGGCTTGTCCAAAGCTAACCCCAGCCCCTTTACGGTGGCCGAACCTATGCGCAGCCCTGTGAAGGAACCGGGCCCCGCGGCAACGGCGATTGCGTCCACCGTGCCCAGATCCAGGTCGATCATCGACGCCAGCTCGTCAAGCATGGGCAGCAGGGTCTGCGAATGGGTCTTTTTATAATTGACGGTGAATTCGCCAATCAGCTCATCGTCCCGCGCTATGGCAACGGTCGCCGGGAGCCCGGAAGTATCGATTGCAAGTATTTTCATGGTAACCAGCCCTATATCCCGTCCAGCACGATCCTGCGGTAATCAAATCCTTTTTCAAGATCTTTTTCTATCAAGACCTCCACGCGATCCCCAGGCAATAATTCCGCGATAAGTTCAGCCCATTCGACCAGGCACACGCCATCCCCGTAAAAATAGTCGTCATATCCTATCTCGTCCATCTCGGAGACGTCGGATATGCGATAGGCGTCGAAATGGTAGAAAGGCAGCCGGCCGCCGTCATATATCTGGAGAATCGTAAACGTCGGGCTGCTGACGGCCTCCTCTATGCCAAGCCCCCTCGCCAGGCCCTGCGCGAATACCGTTTTCCCGACTCCGAGCTCCCCGGTAAGGGAAAAAACCATGCCGGGCTTTGCCGTCTCGCCGATATTCATCGCTATGCGTTTTGTCTCCTCCGGCGAGTAGGTCTCATAAGTCATGCGGGCTCTCCTTCTTCATCTTGAACCGGTTAGCGTCCATCCCGGCACGCGCCAGCTCGTAAACGTCGTTGTACGCCTCGCCTAACTGGTCGCGCGGAATGACGTTCGCCCGTATGCGCCCGCCATATAGCAATACCATGCGCTTTGTGCTCACTATCTTGTACATCTGTTTCCATGGCATCGTCGCGCTCTGATCCTTGAAACTGGTCGTGACGCCCTCCTCGTCGAACGTATAATGTATCGGCTCGCGGTATGCGTCCGACGCGGACATCTGCTTTTTCACGCTCGCCCGCAGGCTGAGCGGAACATAGCACGCAACGAAAACGGCTGCCAGCAGATATATCACGTTGTACACCGGATTTTCGCCATTCCATGTCAGGATGGAGAGCGCCACCAGCATCACCGCCAGCACGATCGAGAGTATCCCCTGGGAGTGGTGGTAGGCATGGTAAAGGTTAAAGCGATACATGTCCGCAAATGTCATTTTTATGTCAACTTCTACAGGTTTCACAAGTCCCGCTCCTTTTTCTTTCTGTTAATTATATACAATCACATTATAGCCGAATCGCGCCGTTCATGCAACCGGGTTTTGCGAATGAAGGCGGAGGGCTGTGAATAGTAACTTGCAAACAATGCACAAACGTGATACGATAGCCATAAGAATAGATTAGCGGGAGGTGTTTTTATGGCTGGGACGATGCCGATAAGCGGCTATGGCACAGGCGGTTATTATTCGATGAAAGGTTATGCGCCGCAAGGCGCGAACGGAAATATCTCCGGCATTGACGGGGATGCCAAAAAGAGCGCGAATCCCGACGACCAGGTCAAGCCGGGACGCCGGTCTTCCCCGAGCGAATGCAAGACATGCAAATCGAGAAAATATCAGGACGGTTCCAACGAGTCGGACGTTTCTTTCAAAGCTCCGGGACATATCTCGCCGCAGGCCTCAGCCGGGGCAGTCCGCTCGCATGAGCAGGAACACGTTGGAAACGCCTACGAGAAAGCCGTGAGGCGCGGTGGGAGGGTTCGTTCCGCCACAGTCGTATTGCACACGGCAGTATGTCCGGAATGCGGCACGTCCTACGTGTCGGGCGGGGAAACCCGCACAGTCATCTCTTATCCTAAGGACGGCGGCAGGCGCAACCCCTACCTGGAGAATAAAAAGTCGCTTGACGCCATTAGAAATATAGGCGCGAATATCGACTATGTGGCCTGACCGAATCATTTCTTCTCTTCATAAAACTAGCGAGCAGGGGCGGTTTTGCCCCTGCTCGATTTTTGTTGCATTCTAATTGAAGCGGATCATCTGCAGCACGCCGGACAGCGCCGCCGCCTTTTTGTCGTATGCTTCCTCGGACATACGGTCCGTCACGAAGCCCGTCTCTCCTTCCAGTTCTTCAACGTTCACGAACTCCGCGCTGCCGAACGCGCCCAATACCTCCTCTCTGGAAGCCCGCGTACGGACGAAAAAGCGCGTCTCGACTTTTTTGTAATCGCCCAGCCGCATGGGCTCCGCGTCCCAATTCAGTATTATATGCTTGTTCATGTGCTTGACGATGTCCACTATATCTCCCACGACCGCGCTCGCGGTGGGCAGCTTTCCGGCGCCGCTGCCATAAAACATGGCGTCGCCTAGCATATTCCCCTTCACGAAAATCGCGTTGAACACGCCGTCAACGCTATACAGAGGATGATCGTGCGGCAGGAGGAACGGGGCGACGATAGCCACGTATCCCCCCTCCGACCGGCGGCTGACGGCCAGGAGCTTGATGGCGCGGTCCATCTTTTTCGCGTACAATATGTCCGCGGGCGTTATGCCGGTGATGCCCTCGGTATGTATGTCGCCAAAATTGACCTGGCGGCCGCATACCACCGAAGTGAGAATCGCGATCTTGCGGCACGCGTCATGGCCCTCCACGTCGGCGGTGGGATCCTTCTCCGCGTAGCCGCGCTCCTGAGCTTCTTTCAATACTTCTTCAAAAGGCAGGCCCTCCCGCGCCATCCTGGTCAGCATATAGTTTGTCGTGCCGTTCATGATGCCGCTGATCTCCATTATCTCGTCGCCGGTAATGGAGCTCATCAGCGTCCTGATGATAGGGATGCCTCCGCCGACGCTGGCCTCGAAGAGAAAGTTCACGTTCTGCTCCTTCGCGATGGCGATAAGTTCCGCCCCCTTGTCGGCCACCAGGGCCTTGTTGGATGTGGTGACATGCTTGCCGGCCAGGAGCATGGCCTTTACGAACGTATATGCCGGTTCCACGCCTCCCATGGTCTCAACCACGACGCGGATCTCGGGATCGTCGACGATGACGCGATAATCATGCACTATCCTGCTCTGTATCGGATCCCCGTCAAAATCCCGCACGTCCAGCACGTACTTGACCTCCAGGTCCTCGCCGGACGTCATTTTGACGCGCGCCCTGTTTTTTTCCAGGACCTCCACGACTCCGGAACCGATGGTCCCATACCCCATAACTGCTATCTTTACCATTTTCTTACTCCCCCGTCGTTATTCTTCGTCATCCGCCGGCATATTCGCGCCTTGCGAGAGCCATTTCAAATAAGCGGTTATAAATGGATCGAGAGCCCCGTCCAATACCGCGTCCACGTTCGAGGTCTCATACCCCGTGCGCCGATCCTTGACCATGGTATATGGCTGCATGACGTAGGAGCGAATCTGGTTGCCCCAGCCAATTTCCGTCACCTCGCCGCGAATCTCAGCCTCTTTTTCCTGATTTTCCTGGCGGCGAAGCATGAGCAGCTTCGCCTTCAGCATCTGCATCGCCTTGTCCTTGTTCATGTGCTGGGATCTCTCGTTCTGGCAGGTCACCACGATGCCGGTAGGAAAATGCGTGATCCTTACCGCGGACGATGTCTTATTTATGTGCTGGCCGCCCGCCCCGCTCGAGCGGTACGTGTCGACCCTGATGTCCTCGTCCCTTATCTCGACGTCGATGTCCTCCTCGATATCAGGCATCACATCGCAGGAGACGAACGACGTCTGCCGCTTGCCAGCCGCGTTGAATGGGGAGATGCGCACCAGGCGGTGCACTCCCTTCTCGGATTTCAGGTAGCCATACGCGTTCGCGCCATTCACCTGGAACGTCACGGACTTTATTCCGGCCTCGTCTCCCTCGTGGAAATCCAGCTCATCTACCGTAAACCCCTTGGCGGCCGCCCACCGGGCGTACATGCGGTAGAGCATAGCGGCCCAGTCGCAGGACTCCGTCCCGCCTGCACCCGCGTTCAATGAAACTATCGCCGCGTCCGCGTCAAACTCTCCGGAAAGCAGCGTCTTAATGCGTAGGTCGTCATAGGCCTTTTCATAGTCCGCCACATATTCCTCTATCTCCGGAAGCAGGCCGGCGTCGTTCTCCTCCTCCGCCATCTCTATGAGCGTCGCGATGTCGTCAAAGCGGCCCTCCAGCGAACGGTAACCCTCCACATCGTCCTTGAGGCCTTTTAGCGTTTTCATCTTCTGCTGCGATGCCTCGACGTTGTTCCAGAAATCAGGAGCAGCCATCTCCCGCTCCAGCTCTTCTATGCGCTTTGCCTTATTAGCGAGGTCAAAGTGCATCCCTCACTTCCAGAAGTGGTTCTTTCCACGTATTTAATAGCATTCGGTACTGATCTAGCTCAACCATTCTGTCACCTTCTTTCTTAATTTGCTGTCGTTATATCTGTTTTTTTAATACTTCTATCGCCTTGCGGACCTGATTGTCATCCAGCGGATCGTATTCCGTGTCCGAAGGATCCATGTATTTATATTCCAATTCGATATCCGGCGCTATCCCCTCGCCATGTATGCATATGCCGTCCGGCGTGAAAAAGCGGGCCGTAGTCAGCTTGACAGCGCTGCCGTCCGGGAGGGGGCGGATAGTCTGGACGATCCCTTTTCCGAATGTCTTGGTGCCGATGAGCGTGCCATACCCTCCGGCCTTGACGGCGCCCGCGACGATCTCGGAGCTGCTCGCGCTGTTCCCGTTTACGAGCAGCGCGAACGGGCAGTCCAGACATGAGGGATCCGACGTATATTCGACCTTTTTGCCGGCCTTGTCCTCGGTCCAGAACATCACTCCCTCGGGCATGAGCCGGTCCAGCACGTTGATTGCCGAGGCCACCATGCCGCCGGGATTGTCCCGCAGGTCGATGATCAGCGCCTTCATGCCCGATGCCGCCAGCTCTTTGACCAGCCCGTCGAATTCCTCGCCGGTCTTGTCTCCGAATTCATACACCGCGATATAGCCGACGCCGTCCCCCAGCATCTCGCCATCCATCGTCGGCACGTTCACCTCGTCGCGCTCCACGTCAAATTCCATGTAGCCCTTGCCTACCCGATAAGCCAATAGATGGACCACTGTGCCCTTCTCGCCGCGTATATGCGCCACTAATTCAGATAGCTCCATGGAAGCAGAATCAATGTCGCCGACGCTGACAATCGCGTCTCCATCCATCAGGCCCGCTTTTTCGGCCGGGCTGCCCTCATATACATGCGCGATGCTCACCTGCATCGTATCGGGATCCTGCTGGAGCAGCGCGCCTATGCCGGTCAGAGTGGATGTGGCATCTACCATCATCGATTCGTATTCCTCCGGCGTATAATAGACGGAATATTTGTCGCCGACGCCCTCCATCAGGCCCTTGTAAAGGCCCTGCGCGAGTTCTTCGTCATCAATATCCTCGTAATAGAGCTGGTCGACGATATTCGTTATATATCCTATCTTGCTCCTTACATCGTCTGTCAAGACCCTGACGGAAGCCGCCTCTGCCCTGTGCGACGAACGCAAGTATACGGAAAACGCGAGCAGCGCGGCGAAGCAGAGCGCGAGGCACGCGAGAGCCCCTATGGCCGCCCCCTTCGCGATATCCCGCCTGCGCTGGCGGCGGGCGCTTTTTATATCCTCGCGTATGGCCTGCGCCCCGGCCTCGACATCGGGGGAAACATCAGGCCGCCCGGAACCCGCGTCTTGATTGTCATTGCTATACATATCCATATCGATAAAACCCCGTCTGCCGCCGTCATACCTTAAGATGCTTGCGGATCGTCATGAAACTGCCCAAAAAGCCGATGCCCACGCCGAGTATCAGCCCTATCGGCGCCAGCGTGCCAAACACCTGGGATGCAGGGAGGAAATTCATCATCCCGCTAAGAAAGTTGAACTTCTCCATGACATAGGCGATCAGGCGGCTATATAGGACATAGAGCAGCGCCAGCGGCAGCGCGGACCCGATCAGCCCTATCAGGATGCCCTCCACCACGAACGGCGCGCGCACGAAATAATCGGTCGCCCCGATCAGCTTCATGATGGCTATCTCCTCCCTGCGGACCGCGATGCCCACTATGACCGTGTTGCTGATGAGGAATACCGCCACGCCCAGCAGGATCAGTATGACTCCGACAGACACGTAGCTAATCAGCCGGTTGAAGTCCGAGAGCGTGTTTGCCACGATCTCGGAACGCCTCACCTCGCGCACCCCTTCTAAGCCCTCTAGGTATTCCACCAGGGAATCCTGCATCGACACGTCGTTGAGATATATCTCATAGCTCTCGGATTTCTGCAGAGGATTGTCGCCCTCGAAGCCCTCCGCGAGCTCCTCATGTCCCTCGAAATAGACCTGCGAAAACTCTTCCCACGCGTCCTCGGCGGATTTGAAATTGTACGCGGACACCTCGGGACGCTCTTTTATGCGGTCGCCGATCTCGGCAATCTGCTGCGGCGTGATGTCGTCGTCGAAGAGCACCGTCACAGCCACGCCCTCCTCGGCCGTCTTTACCATAGACTGGAAATTCGTCACGATGGAATAAAACAGGCCGAAAAGGAAGATGCACGCCGCCATCGTCGCGATTGACGCGAGAGAGAACATCTTATTGCGCCATATATTTTTGAATCCCTGCTTAATCGAATAAAAAAAAGTGCTAATACTCATCATCGTCACCGTAGCCGCCATCATCCGCGAGCGAATCCGAAACGACGGTCCCCTTCTGGATCGTAATGACGCGTTTGCCCATGCCCCGCACAATCTCCAGATTGTGCGTCACGACGACCACGGTCGTCCCCCGCGCGTTTATCTGATCGAGCAGGCTCATGATCTCCCATGCGTTGTTGTTGTCCAGGTTTCCTGTCGGCTCGTCCGCCAGCAGGATCCCGGGATTGTTCACCAGGGCGCGCGCGATGGCCACGCGCTGCTGCTCGCCTCCCGAGAGCTGCCTGGGGTACGATCGGTACTTCGCCGCAAGCCCCACCATCGAGAGCATGACCGGCACCTTCTGCCGGATGCTGCGGTTGGACGCGCCCACCACGCGCTGCGCGAACGCCACATTGTCATAGACGTTGCGGTCCTTCAGCAGGCGGAAATCCTGGAATACGCATCCTATGTTCCTGCGAAGCATCGGAATCTTGCGGCGCGGAATCTTGCGGATATCTATCCCGTCAATGACAATCCTGCCGCTCGTGGGCTCTATCTCCTTGAGCAGCAGCTTAATCAGCGTGGATTTGCCCGAGCCGCTGTCGCCCACCACGAACACGAACTCCCCCTCGCCGATCTCGAGCGACACGTCGTTTAGCGCGGGAATGCCCTGTGAGTAGGACTTGCTCACATTTTCCAGCTCTATCATAAAACCTCCCAACCGGTCCGGAAATCAATAATCCGTCGTCTCCATGTATTTCATATATTGGACGACCATCAGCGCGATCTTGAACGTAATCGCGTCCTCAAAGATACGCAGATCCAACCCGGTACTCTTTTGCAATTTGTCAAGGCGGTAGACCAGCGTATTCCTGTGGATGTAGAGCTGGCGCGACGTCTCGGACACGTTCAGGTTATTCTCGAAAAATTTGTTGATCGTCATCAGCGTCTCTTCATCGAAATCATCCGGCGATCTGCCGCCGAAGATCTCCTTGATGAACATCTTGCACAGCGGAATCGGCAGCTGGTAGATCAGCCGCCCGATGCCCAGCGTCGAATAGGCGATGATATCCTTGTCCTCAAAAAAAATCTTGCCTACGTCCAGGGCCATGCGCGCTTCCTTGTACGAGCGCGAGACCTCTTTTATCTCTTTTACGATCGAGCCATAGGCGATATGCACGTCCTGGCCTGAGCCGCCCGCAAAAAGCGAGCGTATGACCTCGGCGGTCTTGTATAATTCCGCGTTTCCCTCTCCCTCCATCAACTCGCGGACGACGATGATGTTCTTTTCGTCGACTGCCGTCACGAAATCGCGGTTTTTACCATGGAAAAGGCTTCGCACCTTCTCAAGCTCGCTGCCGTCCTTCTCGCGGTCGGTCTCGATGATATAGACCGTGCGCGGCACGTCTATCTCTATGTGGAGCTTTTTTGCCCGGTTATATATGTCTACGAGCAGCAGATTGTCCAGCAGGAGGTTTTTGATAAAATTGTCCTTGTCAAAGCGCTCCTTATATGCCACCAGCAGGCTCTGTATCTGGAACGCCGCTATCTTGCCCAGAATGTAGGCATTCTCCCCGTCGCCGCGGGCCAGCAGGACGTATTCGAGCTGATGATCGTCGAACACCTTGAAAAACTGGCATCCCTTCACCACCTGGGATTCCGCGGGCGATTCCACGAACGAGAGCGCCGCCGGCGAATAATTCTCCGCGTCGGGAAAAGTCGACGCGAGAACCTGGCCCTCCGTATCTATCACGCACAGGTCGTTGTGCGCGATAGCCTTCAGGCCGTCAATCGTATTTTGCAGAATCTGATTCGATACCATAAAAACCTCCCCCGCGCTTTTGCAATATACATTTTTCACAAAAAAAATCAAACTAAAAATAGCAAAAACGTCTTTTCTGTTCTCAGTTTAATGCAAAAGTGCAAAAAAAGGAAGAGGAAAAAGCATATTTTTTATGCTAATATCATAAAAAAACACGTTTTTTTCGTCCGTCACAATCACAAGAACGGATTCTAGCCATCCGACCCGTCCTCGTATTCATTGACGTGCATACGAAACATCCCCAGGCGGATTAACCGCCTCACGCGCCAGAGCAACCCTTTCTTTTCCAGCAGAATGCCGCAGTCCTCCCCCAGGCCGTACCACAGCCTCGCCAAAAGCTTGCCGCGGTTTTCCGCAAGGAACTCCTCCTGCTCCGGAGTCGGCATGACGGACAGTATCACATCCGGCGCCGCGCTGTTTATCTCATTTATCATGCGATCCATGTCCGGATATTCCTCTATGCTGTACGTGCCGGCAATCGGCAGCTTCTCATAATGCTCCGCCAGAACCTCCAGCGCCTTCTCCAGAGCGGCCGTCCTGGACGCAGCTATGTATACCCGGCGCTGCAGCCGCTGCAGCCGCTTCATCAATTCCTTGAAAAAAAGATGATCCTCGGCCTCCCGGATCCGCTGGACGGACGTGATGCCCGCCGCACGCAATATCTCGGGGTCGTCAGCCACGACCAGGTCCGCCTGCTCCACGCACTCCGCGACCTGCCGCAGCTCCCCGGCCTTGACCAGCGATTGCATCGATACGGTCAGAATAATCTGCAGTTTTTCGTCGTCGAGCGCTTCCTGCGCTATCTGGAGTTCCTCGCGAAGCGGGTAATTGAAAAACTCCAAGCCCAAAAGCCGTATTTTCTTTGCCATGATACACCTGCCTGGATAAAAGCCGCTGCCGCCTCTTTGTCAGAACGTCATCTTGCATAGTATAGCAGACTGCGCGCGATATTTCAACATCTGACTGTTTTCAGAAAATTCAGCCTTGTTGTATCACATTTTTCGACAAAAATGGTTATTTTTTCATTATTGTTTTGTCAAGCTTTTTTCAAAAAAGATGCGAAAATGATAAACTTTATCGAATCTGCACAAAACGTCTGTTCTGTCTTCAGACTATGTAAACCGACGAATTTATCACGATTTTTGTGGATAACGTGGATAAGTCGGTGAATAAGTAGATTTGTCCGATAAATCCGCTTTCGTAATTGTTGATAACACGCCGCATAAACCCCCCGTTCCGGCCGCCGCGCTTTTCGTATGCCGCGTCCCGGCGCGATATGCGGCGAGGTTTTGTGCATTCTGCTATTTTGAAATACGCAAAAAAAGAATCCCCCGGAAAATCCGGGAGATTCCTTTTTCAAAAGGGGATTAGATAAATACTAATCTTCCGATTAGCCACAATAAACGCCGCCTGCCGGTCATACCTCAAAAATCAGATCGCCGTATGAAGGCATCGGCCACAATTCCTTGTCGACAATCATCTCCAGCTTGTCGACCGGCGAACGCAGCGCGTCCATCGCGCTCCTCACCACGTCACGGTAGTAGACGGCCTGCTCCCGGCCCTCGCCCATCGCGCCGCCGCCGTTCGTGACCTCGATCAGCTTCGTCAAGGCTTCCTTTGCCTCCGCAAGATAATCGGACGCCTCGTTCAAGAGCTGGACCTGTACGGATACATTGTCCGCGCCGGCGGCCTTCACCGCGTTAATCGAGTTCGCCAGGTTCGTGGTATAGCGGATGACCGCCGGGATAATCTGCTTGCTCGCGATGTCGATCATAGCCTTCGCCTCGATATTGATGGTCTTCGCATATGTCTCATATTCGATTTCCACCCGGGACTCCAGCTCGGCCTTGGTAAACACGCCGAACTTCTCGAACAGCTTGACCGCCTTGTCCGTCGCATACGCGGGAATCGCGTCCACCATGGATTTGATGTTAGGCAGCCCGCGCTTCTCGGCCTCCGCGACCCACTCTTGCGAATAGCCGTTGCCGTTGAAGATAATGCGCTGGTGTTCCGTCGCATATTTTTTAATCAGGTTATGCACCGCCTCGTCGAAATTGTCCGCCTTTTCCAGCTCATCGCAAGCCTCAGCGAACGCCTCCGCCACTATCGTGTTCAAAACAACGTTCGGCTGCGCGATGGAAGCCTGCGAACCCACCATGCGGAATTCGAATTTATTGCCAGTGAACGCGAACGGCGACGTGCGGTTGCGGTCGGTGGCGTCGCGCATGAAATCTGGCAGCGTTTTCACGCCGGTCTCCAGCACCTCGCTCTGCAGGCTGTGCGTCGCGCTGCCCGTGTTAATCAGCTGGTTTATAACATCCTCTAGCTGCGCTCCCAGGAAAATCGACAGGATGGCCGGAGGAGCCTCGTTCGCGCCCAGGCGGTGGTCGTTGCCCACATCCGCCGCCGACGCCCGTAGCAGATCCGCATGCTCGTCGACAGCCTTCAGCACGCAGGTGAGCACGAGCAGGAACTGGACGTTCTCATGCGGCGTAGAACCCGGATCAAGCAGGTTGATGCCGTCGTCCGTGGTAATCGACCAGTTGTTGTGCTTGCCGGAGCCGTTCACGCCCGCAAAAGGCTTCTCGTGCAGCAGGCACTGCAGGCCGTGGCGGCCGGCCACCTTTTTGAGCGTCTCCATGATAAGCTGGTTGTGGTCGGTCGCGATGTTGCATTCCGCGAAAATAGGGGCAAGCTCATGCTGCGCCGGAGCCACCTCGTTGTGCTGGGTCTTCGCGGAAACGCCCAGCTTCCACAATTCCTTGTTGACATCCCTCATGTAGGCGCCGATACGCTCGCGAATCGCCCCGAAATAATGATCCTCCATCTCCTGCCCCTTTGGAGGCATCGCGCCGAAAAGCGTGCGTCCTGTAAAAATCAGGTCTTTTCTCTTCAGATACTTCTCGCGGTCCACGATAAAATACTCCTGCTCCGCGCCGACAGACGGGGTCACCTTCTTAGAGGTCGTGTTTCCAAACAGCCTCAGCAGGCGCAGCGCCTGGTCGTTTATTGCCTCCATCGAACGCAGGAGGGGCGTCTTCTGGTCCAATGCCTCCCCCGTGTAGGAGCAGAACGCCGTCGGAATGCATAGCGTCGCGCCCGCCGCATCGTGGCGCACGAACGCGGGGCTCGTGCAATCCCAGGCGGTATATCCGCGCGCCTCGAACGTCGCGCGCAGCCCGCCGGACGGAAAACTCGACGCATCCGGCTCGCCCTTTATCAGTTCCTTCCCGGAAAAGCTCATCAGCACTTTCCCGTTATCCATAGGCGCGGTGATAAACGAATCGTGCTTCTCGGCGGTCACTCCGGTCAGCGGCTGGAACCAATGCGTATAATGCGTGGCTCCCTGCTCTATCGCCCATTCCTTCATCTCGTGCGCTACGACGTCCGCCGTAGCCAGATCCAGTTCCTGGCCGCCCTCGATTACCTCCCGCAGGCGCTTGTAGGTCTTCTTCGGGAGGCGTTCCTGCATCACCGCGTCGTTAAAGACGTTCTCGCCGAATATATCGGCAACGCTGAATTTCTCCATCTCGCTCATAACATCATTCATCCTTTCCCTTTTTGTTTTTGCAATCGGCCAGATAAGGCTCTGCCCTTTGCCGCGCATAAACCCCATGCCATGAATGAAAGCTTGCCGTCTTCATGGCCACTTGACGGGGCTTTCATAATAGAAAACGAGGGCATCCCTTTCGGAACGCCCTCGTTCGCTTCATGCCATAAAATACACCTATTCCGCAAAAAAATCAAGAGAAAATCCTTATTTTTTTATTTTCTTAATAATATTAAGCCTTCCCGACTGAACCGAACAGCTCCATCTTCTCCTTGACGGTAGCCTTGATTGCCTCCGCGCCGGGAGCCAGAAGCTTGCGCGGGTCGTATCCCTTGCCCTCCTGATCCTTGCCGGCCTCGATGTATTTGCGAGTCGCGTCCGCAAAAGACAGCTGGCACTCCGTGTTCACGTTTATCTTGGACACGCCAAGGTCGATAGCCTTCTTTATCATATCCTCGGGAATGCCCGTGCCGCCATGCAATACGAGCGGCATAGCGCCCGTCTTCTGCTGGACCGCGTCGAGCGTCTCGAAGCTAAGGCCGGGCCAGTTCGCCGGATATTTGCCGTGGATGTTCCCTATGCCGGCCGCAAGCATGTCCACGCCCAGATCCGCGATCGCCTTGCACTCGTCTGGATCGGCGCACTCGCCCATGCCCACGACGCCGTCCTCCTCGCCGCCTATCGCGCCGACCTCCGCCTCTATGGACAAGCCCAGGTTATGCGCCACGCTCACCAGTTCCTTGGTCTTTTCCACGTTTTCGGCGATCGGATAATGCGAGCCATCGAACATGATCGATGTAAATCCGGCCTTGACGCACTTGTAGCATCCCTCATACGTGCCGTGATCCAGATGCAGCGCGACCGGCACGGTGATGCCCAGCTCCTCGTCCATGGCCTTTACCATGGCCGCCACGGTCTTGAATCCCGTCATATACTTTCCCGCGCCCTCAGATACGCCGAGAATCACCGGCGAATTAAGCTCCTGGGCAGTCAGCAGAATCGACTTCGTCCACTCGAGATTGTTGATGTTGAACTGGCCGACCGCATAATGTCCGGCTTTTGCCTTTACGAGCATTTCTTTTGCAGATACTAACATGACATTCCCTCCGTTTTAATATTTTTATGCATCTCTGTTAAATATAACACTAACCCCGATGGTTGTAAAGAAAAAGGTGGCTATTCCCCCTCAAGCTTCCGGGCAATCGCGCTTAGCTTGCGCAGCCGGTGGTTTACTCCGGATTTGCCGACCGGCGGGTCGCATAGGCTGCCCAGCTCCTTTAAGGAGCTGTCGGGATGCTCCAGGCGCAGCAGCGCCGTCTCCCTCAGCGCCGGCGGCAGCGCGTCCAGCCCCATGCTGCTTTCAATCAGCCTTATGTCGTCCGACTGCCTGCGGGACGCGCTGACCACCTTATTGATATTCGCTGTATCGCAGTTGACGATGCGATTTACCGAGCCGCGCATCTCTTTTAAGATGCGAACGTTCTCAAGGTTCATGAGCGCTACATGCGCTCCCATAATATTAAGCGCGTCCACGATCTGCGACCCCTCTTTCAGGTATACGACATGGCTTTTCTTGCGAAGCACGGTCTTGGCGTCGATTCCATAAGACAGGAGGATGCGCTGCAGAATCGCGGCCAGATCCCCATCCTGGCAGACAATCTCGAAATGATATGATTTTGCCGGATCTGAAATGGATCCGGACGCGAGAAACGCCCCCCTAAGATATGCCCGCCTGCAGCACTCGCGTTCCAGAAGCCGCCCCCGCGCTTCCCTGACCGCGAGCGACGCCTGCATCAGCGCCTCATCATCATCGTCCATTCCGGAAATCATTTTTGCCAAAGTCAGGCATTTCTCCCCCAGATGCGCGTGCTCCGGCGCGAAATCGCCGATCGCGGCCAGTTCCGCAATCTGACAATGGCGTTTGCCGTACTGCTTCATCAGCTCCGCCTTTACTTCGCTGGAAAATGACATTGGCGCGATCCCTCCTATTTTCCCCGGCGGGCATCCTTCTCTATATCGCGATGCTCTATTCGCAGGCCGAAATCCTCGTGAGACTTCAGGCACTCATAGAGCCCCTGCGCGACGGTAACCGACCTGTGCTTGCCTCCCGTACACCCTACGGCGATGACCAGCTGCGTCTTCCCCTCCTTGATGTAGTTAGGGATCAGGAATTGAATCATGCCCGAGAGCCTGTCCAGAAATTCATCGTATTGCCCGCAAGCCTTGACATAATCCCGTATAGCCGGATCCAGCCCGGTCAGGTTCCGCAATCCCTCCACATAATAAGGATTTGGCAAAAATCTTACGTCGAACACCAGATCCGCGTCCGTAGGTATCCCATATTTGAATCCGAACGAGAGAACAGTGATATAGAGGTTTTTGTATGACTGGTTTTCCACGAATATCCTGCGCAGCTCCGACTGCAAGTCCCGCGTCAGCAGGCGGCTCGTGTCCAGAATATAATCCGCACGCCGCTTCACGGGCTGCAGGCGTTCGCGCTCGAGCGAAATCGCCTCGCCTACCCGGCCGCCCTCCGCCAGCGGATGGCTGCGCCTCGTCTCCTTATAGCGCTTGACGATGACCTCGTCGTCGCATTCCAGGAAGAGCATCTCGAAACCCTTCCCGCGATTTTCCAGGCGGTTCAACACTTCCACGAGATCCCCGATGTTCTGGCCGCTGCGGATATCCACGTTCATCGCCACCTTGTCCAGCTCCGGGTCGTTTTCCGCCAGCTCGACAAAACTCTCCATCAGGGATATCGGCAGGTTGCCGACGCAATAATATCCCATGTCCTCGACCATTTTCAAGGCAGTGCTCTTTCCCGACCCCGACATGCCGGTCAAAATCACGCAGCGCATTTGCATCCCCCTTTTCGAATGTCCGCCCCGCCCTGTCAGAATCCTATGAACCGCACCTCGGGTTCCAGTACGACTCCGCTATTCTTCTCAACCCGAAGCGTCACAAGGCGTATGAGTTCCGCGATATCAGCCGCCGTCGCGTTCCCCCGGTTTATGATGAATCCCGCGTGTTTTTCGGACACCTGGGCGTCTCCAATCCTAAAGCCCGCTAGGCCAGCGTCCTGAATGAGCCGTCCGGCGTAATGCCCCGGCGGGCGCTTGAACGTGCTGCCCGCGCTAGGATATTCCAGCGGCTGCTTTTCCCTGCGCCGCCGCCCATAATCTTCCATCCGGGCATATATTTCATCCGTGTCGCCGCGCTCCAGCCTAATCCGTGCCTCAAGGACGATGCCGCCGGATTCCATGAGCGCGCTATGGCGATATGACATGTCCAGCTGTCCGGCCGGCATATCCAGAATCCGCCCGCCCTTGGCAAGTACCGCCGCGCTTTCCAGAATATCCTTTATCTCCCCGCCGTAAGCCCCGGCGTTCATAAGCACGGCCCCGCCCATGGAGCCCGGGATCCCGGCGGCAAATTCCATACCTGCAAGGCCGCGCTTTGCCGCAAATGCCGCCGCCTCCGAGAGGAGCGTCCCGGCCAGCACGGCCAGCGCCGCGCCGGAGGCGTCTTCATCGATAATCCGTATGCCTGACGCGGCCCGCCCCAGGCATATTGCCGCGCCGCGAAAGCCGGCATCCGCGACCAGCAGGTTGCTGCCGTTGCCGATGACCATATATGGCATTTCATGACGCCGACAGAGTTCCACCGCGTCTAAAACCCTGGAAACGTCCGGAGCCAGAAAATAATCCGCGGGCCCTCCGACGCGAAAGGTAGTGTGGAGGCCGAGCGGCTCTCCCCTTTTTATCCGCGAGGGCGGCAGGATATCGCCCAGCTCCCGCTCGAATAGCCCGTTTTGCATAATCCCCGGCTACTCCGTCAAAAATGCCACATAGCCCTTGTACGCCTCGTACAGGTCTACCTTGCTGATAATCTCCCACGGCGCGTGCATATTCAGCACGGCGACGCCGCTGTCGATCACGTTCATGCCATAATTGGCAAGGATATAGGCGATGGTCCCGCCGCCGCCCTGATCCACCTTCCCAAGCTCCGCGGTCTGGAATGCCACGCCGTTTTTGTCAAAAATCGACCTCAGGCCCGCCATATATTCCGCGTTTGCGTCATTTGAGCCGGATTTCCCGCGTGAACCGGTATATTTATTGAACACGATGCCCCTGCCGAGATATGCGGAGTTTTTCTTCTCGCTGGCGGACGCGTAGTTAGGGTCGAAACCGGCGCTCACGTCCGAAGAGAGCATTCGGGAGTTCTGCAAGGCGCGGCGAAGCGCGAGATCTGTATATTGGCCGCAAAGCGACATCACCTCGGCGAGCGTATTCTCAAATACGCGCGACTGCATTCCCGTCGCGCCGACGCTGCCGATCTCTTCCTTGTCTACAAGCAGGCAGACGCTGGTGCGCACGGGCGCCTCCATCCGCAGTATGGCCTCGAACGAGGGATACGCGCACACCCTGTCATCGTGACCATAGCCCATGATCATGCTGCGGTCCAGGCCATAATCCCTGGCAGGGCCCGCGGGCACCGCCTCGATCTCCGCGGAGAGAAAATCCTCCTCCTCGATGCCATATTCCCGCTCCAGCAGTTCCAGAATGCGCTTTTTCACGCGTTCTTTTCCTTTCTTTCCGCCCTCGTCGCTATCCCCCGCGGCCTCCTCGTCTTTATCAGCCGGCAGATTTCCGATGAGGATGTCCAGGCTCTCGCCCTCTACGGCCTTGTCCGCGCTCTTTTCCATCTGCTCCCGCGCCAGGTGTACGAGCAGATCGCTCACGCCGAACACCGGATCTCCCGGCTTGTCGCCGATATTGACCTCGACTAGCGAGCCATCCTTTTTCGCAACCACGCCATGCAATGCCAACGGCAGCGTCACCCATTGATATTTCTTGATGCCGCCGTAGTAATGCGTGTCCAACAGGGCCATGTCCGTATCCTCATAGAGAGGATTCTGCTTTAAATCGAGCCGCGGCGAATCGATATGCGCGCCCAGAATATTCATGCCGCATTCGATCGGCTCCCTGCCGATAACGAACAACGCCAGCGATTTGCCCATATGCGAGTAATAAACCCTGTCGCCGGGATGAAGATTGCGCTTTTCCGCGATGGCGCGCTCCAGGCTGGCAAATCCTGCCTCCTCGGCCGCCTTTATGAATGTCTTCACGCATTCACGCTCCGTCTTGTTTTCAGACAGGAACGCGCGGTAACCTTCCGCAAAATCAAAAACCTGCTGCTTTTTTTCTCCCGGATATGCGTCCCACGCATTATTTCGTTCCATTTGCGATATGCCTCCTTTAAAATTATTCATCGTCGCCGCCGCCCGCTCCCTTTACCAGGTTGGCCTGGAAACGCCGATAAAGCTCTCTGGCGGCATTATATCCCATCTTTTTCTGCCTGTGGTTGACGGCGGCGGTCTCGCATATTACCGCGAGGTTGCGCCCGGGGCGGATAGGGAGCGAATGGCAGACCACCTTGACGCCAAGGAATTCGGTATATTCGTCCTCCATGCCCATCCTGTCATACTCCTTGTCCTTGCTCCAGTCCTCCAGCTTTATGACAAGGTCAATCTGCTGCTTATCCTTGACGCATTCCACTCCGTATAGCGACTTGACGTCGATGATGCCGATGCCCCTCAATTCGATAAAATGCTTCGTTATCTCCGGAGACGTCCCCATAAGCGTCCTGTCGTCAATACGCTTTATCTCCACGGCATCGTCCGAGACGAGTCGGTGCCCCCGGCGAATCAGCTCCAGCGCGGCCTCGCTCTTTCCGATGCCGCTCTCGCCCATTATGAGCAGCCCCTCGCCATAGACGTCGACCAGCACCCCATGGATGGTGATGCATGGCGCGAGTTCCTCGTTCAGCGTCCGGATCATCTCGGCGGTCACCGCGGATGTGGACTTGTCCGTGCCAAGAACCGCGATATTGTGCCTTGTCGCCGCCTCCAGCAGATCCTCGTCCGGCTGGAAACCGCGGCAGAATACGACGCAGGGGATATCGAAGCTCATGAATTTATCGTATGCTTCCTTTTTCCGTTCCTTGGCGACCTGCTGGAGATAGGCGAACTCGACCATCCCGACAATCTGGACGCGTCCCTCGGCGAAATGCTCGAAATAGCCGTGGAGCTGCAGCGCGGGGCGGTTCACCTCGTTGACGCTCACCTTTTTCTTTCCCAGGTCGACATCCTCTGTAAAGTTTGTCAGTTCCATCAGGCGCGCGATCTTCGCGACCGATACCTCCTGTTTTGTCATTATGCCCCTCCCATATACGATCCCGTTCCATGTCATACCCCGCAAGCGGGGCGGCCTATGAATGGAAAAAACGATAGACTTCCTCGGCTGCGCGCCCGTTCATGCCGTCCGCGGCGGCGAGTTCCTCCACGCTGGCGGATCGTATCGCGTCCAGCGACTGGAACGCCCTCATCAGCCCCTTGCGCCTCGCCGGGCCGATACCCGGCACGTCGTCTAGGACGGAATGTACCTGCTCTTTTCCTCGAAGGGAGCGATGGTATTCGATAGCGAACCGGTGCGCCTCGTCCTGGATGCGGGTAATCAGCCTGAATGCCTCGCTGTTCTTATCAATCGGAAGCTCGATATCGTTATAATACAGGCCGCGCGTGCGATGCCTGTCATCCTTTACCATCCCGCATACCGGGATATCGAGTCCCAGCTCATCCAGCACCTGCCTCGCGACATGGACCTGTCCTTTTCCGCCGTCCATCAGTATCAGATCCGGGAAACGCGTGAAACTGCCGTATTCATCGTCCAGCTGGCGTCCCTTTCGGTCGGCGCGTTCCCGCAGCCCATGCTCGAAACGGCGCGTCAGCACCTCGTGCATCGATGCGTAGTCATCCGGGCCAGCGACCGAGCGCAGCTTGAACTTTCGATAATCGCTGCGGCTCGGCCTGCCCCGGTCATATACGACCATCGAGCCGACCGGCTCAAATCCGTTCGTGTTGGATATATCGTATGCCTCCAGCCGCCGGATCCGATCGCGCGGCAGCGAGAGCAGGTCCGCAAGTTCCTTGACCGCGCCAATCGTGCGGCCCTCCTCGCGCTTTATCTTCTCACGATCCTGGGCAAGGACAATCTGGGCGTTCTTTTCCGCCAGTTCCACCAATTTCTCCTTCCCGCCGCGCTTCGGCACGCGCAGATAGACGCGCTGTCCCTTTTTCTTGCCCAGCCATTCCTCTATGACCTCTCGATCCTCAACGTCCGTCTGCAGCATAATCTCGCGCGGTATATACGGCGTTCCGGCATAAAACTGCTTGATAAACGATGCGAGTATCTGCCTTGGCCCATCCTCCTCGGCAACGCGCAGATAGAAATGATCGCGCCCGATCATCCTGCCCTCGCGTATGAAAAAAATCTGCACGACGGCATCTCGGTCGTCAGCGGCGAACGCCAGGATATCACGATCCTCGCCGTCAGAATGCGTAATCTTCTGCTTTTGCGCAATCTGCCGCACGCTGCCCAGCAAATCGCGGTATTCTATCGCCTTTTCAAAATCCAGATTGGCCGATGCCTCCTCCATCCTCTCCTGCAACATCGCGAGAACAGGCTGGTAACGCCCGTTCAGGAAATCTAACGCGCCATCGATCTGCTTGCGATATTCTTCCTGCGATACGCAGCCCTGGCAGGGCGCCAGGCATTGATGGATATGATAATTCAGGCATGCCCTCTCGCGTCCGGCATCCCTCGGCAGGCTGCGGCTGCATGTTCGAATCTTATATATCTTATGTATGAGGCCTATGGTATCCTTGACAGCGCCGGCGCTGCTGTATGGGCCAAAATATGCGGATTTGTCTTTTTTCAACTGGCGGGAAAAAAGGACCCTGGGGAAAGCCTCCCCCAGCGTCACCTTGATATACGGATACGTCTTGTCGTCCGTGAGCATCGTATTATATTTCGGGCGGTGTTCCTTTATGAGGTTGCATTCCAGAACCAGCGCCTCCAGCTCTGAATCGGTCACAATATATTCGAACCGCTCAATCTGCTGCACCATGCGGTCCTTCTTGACGCCCTCATGATGCCCCGCCTGGAAATATTGGCGGACGCGGTGGCGCAAAGACAGCGCCTTTCCGATGTAGATGACCGCGTCCTTTTTGTCATGCATGATATAGACCCCGGGCTTATTCGGGAGCTTCGCCAATTCCTGCTCTATATCGAATGCCATATCCCGCTACCTTTACTCTTTCTGTCCGTCTCCATCGGGAATCTCCTGCCGCGTCTCATCCGCGTGCCGCGTATCTCCCGCGGGGATTGCCTGTCCTCCTTCGACTGGAACAGTATCCGCGGCCTGCACTCCCTGCACTGGCGCGTCAGACGGTTTTTCGGCCGGTTCTGCGATGACCACGTCCGCCACCTGGCTCTCCTCGGGACGTCCGGGCGCGTTCGCCGCCCTGGATGCATCCATTATCCCCTTTTTCTCCTCCTCCGGTTCCGGCAGGCCCTTCATCTCGCGGAATATCTTCATGAATTCCTTGCCGGTAATCGTCTCCTTTTCATAGAGATAATCCGCGATGCGATCCAGAATCTCGCGGTTATCGCGCAGCAGATCCGTCGCGGCGTCATAGGCATCCTTTATCATCCGCTGGACGACCTTGTCGATCTGCGCCGCCGTCTCCTCGCCGCAGTTTAATACCGCCCGCCCGTCCAGGTATCGATCCTCGACAGACTCCAGGCTCATCATGCCGAACTCCTCGGACATGCCATACTGGGTAACCATCGCTCGGGCTATGCGGGTCGCCATCTCGATATCGTTCGCCGCGCCGCTGGTCGCTGAGTTGAATACAAGTTCCTCCGCCGCGCGTCCGGCCATATATGTGCGAATCTTAGCGATCAGCTCGTCCCTGGTCTGCAGAAATTTCTCCTCCTCCGGTGTCTGCAATGTATAGCCAAGCGCACCCATTGTGCGCGGCACTATCGTAATCTTCTGCACCGGCTCCGTGTTTTTCTGCAGGGCGGCGACCATCGCGTGGCCAACCTCGTGGTAGGCGACTATCTTGCGTTCCTGATCGCTCATGGTGCGGTCTTTTTTCTCCTTGCCGCCCACAGCCACGATCTCGAATGCCTCAAAAAGGTCGCTCTGGTTGACATAACTTCTGCCATGCTTGACCGCGATAATCGCGGCCTCGTTGATAATATTCGCGAGGTCAGAACCCACGAGGCCCGCGGATGCGAGCGCGATCGCCTCGAGATCCACAGACTCATCCATTTTGACGTCTTTAGAATGCACGCGCAGCGTTTCCAGACGGCCCTTTTGATCCGGCTTGTCCACGATGATGCGCCGGTCAAATCGTCCAGGCCGAAGCAAAGCCTTGTCCAACACGTCCGGGCGGTTAGTCGCCGCCAGGATGAGCAATCCTTTGGACGTGTCAAAACCGTCCATCTCGGCAAGCAGCTGGTTCAGCGTCTGCTCGCGCTCGTCATTGCCGCCGAAACGCGTGTCGCGGCTCTTGCCTATGGCGTCGATCTCGTCTATGAAAATGATGCACGGAGCCTGCTTCTGGGCCTCTTTGAACAGGTCGCGCACGCGGGACGCGCCCACGCCCACGAACATCTCCACGAAATCAGAACCAGCCAGCGAGAAAAACGGCACGCCGGCCTCTCCCGCGACCGCCTTCGCCAACAATGTCTTGCCTGTGCCGGGAGGGCCTACGAGCAGCGCGCCCTTGGGGAGCTTCGCGCCAATCTGCGTATATTTGCGCGGGTTGTGCAGGAAATCCACGACCTCCTGCAGCGACTCCTTGGCCTCGTCCTGCCCCGCCACGTCCTTGAACGTCACGCCGGTCTTTCTCTCGACGTAGACCTTGGCGGTGCTCTTGCCGACGCCCATCGGGCCGCCGCCCATGCGCTTCATCAGGAAACCCATAAGCCCCCACAGCAGCACGAGCGGCAGCAGGAAGCTCACTATATTGTATATCCAGCCGGCCGTATTGTCCGGTATCTCCCCCTTGATATCCACCCCGGCCTCTTTGAGCGCCGGAATCAGGTCGTCGTCCCCTACATAACCCGTATAATACGTCATGACCATCATCTCGATGCTCGTCGCCTTAGGCACGATGTCAATCTGCTGGCTGCCCAGAACCACGCTCTCGACCTTGCCCTCCTCGACCATCTTCAAGAATTCGGTATAGCTAATCTCCTGCGACGTCATCTGGGTCTGCCATTTGCTTATGAGGCTCATGAAAAGCAGGGCCAGCAGCGTGATGAGGACGAACATAATCACCATCTGGCCGTTGCGGTTGTTGCGCGGCCCCTGGCCGTTGTTATTGTTATTGTTATTATTGTTGTTCCCGTTGCCGCCATTATTGTTCCGCGGCCCGTTAGTGCCGCCAAAACTCCCATTTCCCATTGTATGTACCAGCTTTCTCGTGTTACTTATACGGCTTCCGCCCCGCCGGCAGGCGCGATGGACATTGTCCAACTTATTATACGTTCAAACACGCCCGATTTCAATATGCAGATTCTTTTATTTTGTGAAGATTTTGTTACTATTCACAGCCGATTCAGATAAAGGAACTGGCTCTCCGAGCTTGCTCGGAAGAGACAGTGACTTTATCTGAAGCGCCTGCGAAGCAGGAACTCCGCCTACATGAGCAGAACACACGCCGCGTAGCGGGGTATGGGAGTTTACCTGTCCTCCAGCGAGGATATCCCGTCAAGGAACTGGAGAAGCCGGAAGGCGCGTTTTTGCACTCCCTCGTCGTACAATTCCAGGTTCACAGTCTTTTCCGACGTGACGTCCAGCAGATAGTCCGACGTCACTTGAAAGATTTCCGCCAGCGATATGATGTGTTCCGTGCTAGGCGAGGTCTTCCCGCTCTCCCATAGCTGCACGCCTCCCCTCGTCATCCGGACGAGGCGCGCGAGCTCGGACTGCGTCATGCCCCGTTCCTTGCGCAGCAAAGCAATGCGCGACCCCAATGTTTCGTCCATATCCTGCCTCCTTGAAAATATTTATGTCTTTATAATAGTAACAAGTTTAAGCGCCCGTTAACCACAGATGGAATGACGGTAATTCTATACATCTCGTGGAAACCGCGCAAAATGGGCGTTTCCCGGCTTTTGCCCTCCGGCTTCCAATCTTGCGGAAACACGTTTTCTCAAGATATAATGATAGACGGGCATGAAATATGCCGGAAGGGCGGGGATGGATATGGCAATGGACGGCGGTACTAAAAATGGTGCGCGGCCCACGATTGAGCGCGAACTCGAAACTATGGGCTTCGACAGGCAGCGCGTCGGATTCGAATATGCGGCAGAGGCGATCTGGATGCTTTCCGAAAATACAGGCAAAAGGCTGCATGTCTCCCGCGACCTGTATCCAATGCTCGCGGAGAAATACTCCACTACGCGCTGCGGTATCGAGCGGGGGCTGCGCAACGCGATCGAGGCGGTATTCCTCGAGGCCGACGCGGATGTTCTGCTGGACCATTATCCATTCGACTACGATGAGGAGACCGGAAGGCCGACTAACGGCGAATTCATAAAAAACATGGCATCCCTCTTCAGGGAATGCTAGAAAGAGGCTGAACTTATGGACAAGAAAGAGGCAATCGGCAAGCGGATTGCCCACCTGCGCTATCTGAACGAGATGACGCAAAGCCAGCTCTCAGGGCTAGCGCATGTCGCCCGCACGAGCGTGCTGTCATGGGAAAACGGAAAAAACTATCCTTCGCCCGAGAGCGTCAAACGCCTTGCGGAAATCTTCCATGTGACATCCGATTACATTCTGAATCTCAGCTCTGAAAAGCTTCTGGTAATCGACGGCTATACGCCGGAACAGGAAAAGGAAATCCACCGCTTCCTTGATGAACCCGATGAAACGGCGTAATGTCTTGACATGCATTTTCATAAAAGGTATCATATGCGTATAATCCGGGGTTCGATAGAATCCTTATAAAATGGGGGTTTGGCCATGAAAAAATACGCTTTCGGGGTAGATGTCGGCGGAACGACGTGCAAGATTGGATTTTTCAACACGGACGGGACACTTCTGGACAAATGGGAAATCGGAACGGATACAGCGGATAACGGAATCGCGATTCTCCCTAACGTTGCAGCGGCCGTGGAACAAAAACTTGAAAAGGAGGGCGTAAGCAAAGACGACATGCAGGGAATCGGCATCGGCGTGCCCGGACCCGTCAAGGGCGACGTGGTATGCCGCTGCGTGAATCTGGGCTGGAACGAGGTCGATGTCGCTAAAGAACTTGGCGGCATCACCGGATGCAAGGTCAAGGTCGGGAACGACGCGAACGTGGCAGCGCTGGGCGAGATGTGGCAGGGCGGCGCGAAGGGCTGCCGGGATGTCGTGGTCGTGACGCTGGGCACCGGCGTGGGCGGAGGCGTAATCATAGATGGCAAGGTCGTGTCGGGATACCACGGCGCCGGAGGCGAGATCGGGCATATCGGCGTAAACCCCGACGAGCCCGAGGCCTGCAACTGCGGAAAACACGGATGCCTGGAGCAATATGTGTCCGCGACCGGCATAGCGAGGCTCGCGGGAAAAAGACTTGCCGCGTCTGCGGAGGACTGCATCCTGCGGTCAAATGCGAATCCGACCGCAAAAGATGTATTCGACGCGGCAAAGTCGGGGGATGCCGTCGCGCTGCAGATAGTGGATGAGGCCTGCGCGATACTTGGATCCGCGCTGGCAAATATCGCCTGCGTTGCGGACCCGGAGGTCATAGTCATAGGCGGCGGCGTGTCCAGGGCAGGCAATATCCTGACTGATACTGTCAGTAAGTATTTCCGGCGGCATGCGTTCCACGCCTGCCGCGATACCCGCTTCGCTCTGGCGGGGCTGGGAAACGATGCCGGGATGTACGGCTGCGTGCGCATGCTGTTCGATGAATAGTCAGGCGCGTTAGTTTTTCCTATTTCTTCTTTCCAAGCACATCTTTCAGGAGCAGCGCCTTGCCCAGGTCTCCGTCTACCTTAATCTTATGCAGCGTATAGGCCTTGACGGGATCGAGTTTCCTGCCCGCGATATCCGCCAGGGTCTGCGCATTGCATGTAATCAGCACGTCCCTGTCATGATATTCGTATGGCTGCACGTCGGCCTTGCCATCCTTTATCGCCAGGTAGAACGCGCCCGCTGCCTCGCCCTCCACGTTAAACTGGAATGCCGCGTTCCCTGTCTTGGATACGTCCGCGCCTTCCGCCGCGTCTTTTACCTTCTTCACCAGCTCCTCGTATGTCATATGCCCTTCCTCCTTTTGCCCTTTGCGGGCCCTTCTGCCAGCCGGTTTCCCTTACCCGGCCGGCGGTAATAGTTACATTGCTGTCCATAATTATACCCCGGCGGGCGGTCCGGCGCAAGTGCGGAGTTCCCGCTTCGCAGGCGCATCAGAGCAAGGAACTGTCTCTTACGAGCAAGCTCGGAGAGCCAGTTCGTTTATCTGAAATGGCTGTGAATAGCAACGTCAATCTTGGGAAATTAGAGCCCAAAGCCTTTACAACAACGCGGGATTAGCGTATAATTGCCTAGTTGCGATATTTGCAGTATAACGCAGAAAGCGGGAAACAAAAATGAGACAGATGACAGAAATACGCTGGCACGGGCGCGGAGGGCAGGGGGCAAAGACCGCCGCGCTCCTGCTGGCCGACGTGGCGTTCAACATCGGGATGCACGTCCAGGGATTCCCGGAATACGGTCCTGAGCGCATGGGCGCGCCCATCACCGCATACGACCGCATCAGCGCGGAGGAGATTCGCGTCCACTCTAATATTTACGATCCGGATTTCGTGGCAGTGGTCGACGACACGCTGCTGCATTCGGTGGACGTTACCAGGGGGCTGAAAGAAGACGGCGCGATATTAATCAACACCCAGCGGTCCGCATCCCAGCTTTTGCCTCTGCTGAACGGCTATAAAGGCAGGGTCTATACGATAGACGCGCACAAGGTCTGCATGGCGACTTTGGGAAAATACTTCCCTAACACCCCGATGCTCGCGGCCATCGTCAAAATCTCGGGCATCATGGAAAAAGATACTTTCCTTAAAGAGATGGAAGGTTCGCTGCGGCACAAGTTTTCCAGGAAGCCCGAGGTGCTGGACGGAAACATGGCCGCGCTGCGGATGGCTTTCGAGGAGGTGCGTCAATAATGGCAGCGAAAAATCAGCGCGCGGAATTCATCAACGAGTCATCCCCCTGGCAGGACTTGACAGAGGGACTGCAGATCTACGAGCCCGGCACTTCAAGGCAGTTTAATACCGGGGAATGGCGGACCAGCTCCCCGGTATGGGATACCGGCAAATGCAAGCAGTGCCTGCTATGCGTCCCCTACTGTCCCGACAGCTGCATACCTGTTTCGGGCGGAAAGCGGCAGAATTTTGATTTCGACCATTGCAAGGGCTGCGGCATCTGCGAAAGAGCATGCCCGTTCCATGCGATCACGATGAAGGAGGGCAAATAAATGTTGAAAACGCGCATGTCCGGCAACGAGGCGGTGGCGCACGCGATAAAACAGATCAACCCGGACGTCATGCCGGCATTCCCTATCACCCCGTCGACCGAAATCCCGCAGTTCGTAGCGGCTATGATTGCGAACGGGGAGATTGATACCGAATTTATCCCCGTAGAGAGCGAGCACAGCTCCATGAGCGCCGCCATAGGCGCGAGCGCTGCGGGCGCGCGCACGCTGACCGCGACCTCGTCATGCGGGCTGGCCCTGATGTGGGAGGTGCTATATGTGGCGGCCTCCAGCCGCCTGCCTATCGTGATGGCCGTCGTAAACCGCGGGCTGACCGGGCCTCTGAACATCAATGCGGAACATTCCGACAGCATGGGCGCCAGGGATTCGGGCTGGATCCAGATATATGCCGAGAACAACCAGGAAGTATATGACAATTTTCTCCAGGCATACCGCATAACGGAGCATCCGGATGTAAAGCTCCCCGCGATGATTTGCCAGGACGGCTTCATAACGAGCCATGCCGTGGAAAATATCACGCTGTGGGACGACGCCAAAATAAAAAAATTCGTGGGAGAATATAATCCGGAGCATTATCTCCTAAACGAATCCGAGGTAATGGCCGTAGGTCCCTACGCCGCCTCCAGCTATTGCATGGAAGCGAAGAAAGCTCAGGCTGAAGCCATGCGGAGGGCGAAATCCGTCATCCTGGACGTGGCGAGGGAGTTCGAGTCCATAACAGGCCAAAAATACGGCTTTTTCGAGGGTTACCGCCTGGACGACGCGGAATATGCCCTCGTCGCGATAGGTTCCGTCTGCGGCACGGCAAAAGATGCCGTCGACGCGATGCGGGAACGCGGGCTGTGCGCCGGATTATTGAAAATACGCGTATTCCGCCCTTTCCCGGCGGAGGAGATCGCGTCCGCGCTCGCTGACTGCCGCGCCATCGCGATCCTTGACCGCAGCGAGGGCTACAACGCATCAGGAGGGCCGCTGGGCGCGGAGGTCGGCGCCGCCCTGTTCCGCGCGAAGTCCAAGGCGGAGACGGTAAACATAATCTACGGCCTTTCGGGGCGCGACGTACGCGTCGAGGACCTCGAGACGGTATTCGACAACCTGGTAAGAATCGGCGATGGCGAAACGCCTTATGGACCATGCCCGTATCTGGGGCTGAGAGAGCAGGTGAGATGATGGAGCAGAATGCGTTTAATTATAAGCAGATACAGGAACGCCCGGAACGCCTGGCTCCTGGGCACCGCATGTGCGCAGGATGCGGCGGGACTATCGCCGTCCGCAACGTCCTAAAGGCGCTGCACCCAGGCGATCGGGCCGTCATAGGCAACGCCACCGGATGCCTCGAGGTATCGTCCTATATGTATCCATACACCGCATATACCGACAGCTACATCCACAGCGCTTTTGAAAATGCGGGCGCGACCATATCCGGAGCGGAGACAGCCTACCGCGCGCTGAAGAAGAAGGGGAAAATCAAGGATAACTATAAATTCATTACATTCGGAGGCGATGGCGGGACGTATGACATCGGCCTGCAGTCCCTCTCCGGAGCCCTGGAACGCGGGCACGACATGGTCTACGTCTGCTACGACAATGGCGCATACATGAATACCGGCATACAGCGCAGCTCCGCCACCCCGCAGTATGCGGACACGACCACTACTCCGACCGGCGTGAAATCAGACGGGAAGCCGCAGCCGCGCAAGGATCTGGCGGCAATCGCGGCCGCGCACAACATCCCGTACGTCGCGCAGACGACGTTCATTGGAAACATGAAGGATCTGTATACAAAGTCGGAAAAGGCAATCTATACTCCGGGCCCCGCATTTCTGAACATAATGGCCCCCTGCCCGCGCGGCTGGAAATATGACGCGCCGGATATCATCGAAATCTGCCGACTGGGCGTGGAGACTTGCTATTGGCCGCTGTTCGAGGTCGTGGATGGCAAATGGATATTAAATTATGAACCGAAAAAAAAGCTGCCGCTAGAGGATTTCCTGCGAAAGCAGGGCCGTTTCAAGCACCTGTTCAAGCCAGGAAACGAACATTTGATAGAAGCATTCCAGGCCGAGACCGACCGCCGCTGGGAGGAGCTTCTGACACGCTGCGGGGCATGAAATTTATTTTAGAAAAGAGGTAAAAGATATGGAAACTATTTCAACAACAAAAGCTCCCGCTGCCATAGGACCCTATTCGCAGGGCAAGGCCGCGGGAAACCTGGTATTTTTCTCTGGACAGATCGCGCTCGACCCGGCCACCGGCGAGATAAATGGAAAGGATGTCAAAGAGCAGACGGAGTGCATATGCGAAAACATCGGCGAACTGCTAAAGGCCGCTGGATGCACTTTTGAATCAGTCGTAAAGACGACCTGCTTTCTGGCCGATATGGGCGACTTTGCCGCTTTCAACGATGTCTATGGCAGATATTTCACCGGGAAACCCGCCCGCTCCTGCGTTGCCGTCAGATCCCTGCCGAAAAACGTTCTGGCAGAAATCGAGGTAATAGCGGAGCGCGATTGAACCTGCATTCTTATATTTCAATCCATCGAGAACGCGTTTTTGATGCTGTCATAGTGCAAAAACGCGTTCTTTTTTGCGAGACGCTCTATCTGTCCCGCATCCGCCAGCATCCATTCGTCCGTCTCCTCCGCCTGCAGGCGGATATCGCTCCCATCAAAATCTCCGGTGAAGCGGTATACGTCCACGAAATAATTGTCTTTTTCCCTGGGATTGTCCCTGCGGTAGGTAAACAGATATCCCCCAGCCCAGCCGGAGACGTCCAGACCGGTCTCCTCGCGCAGCTCGCGCAGCACCGCCGACCCGGAATCCTCGCCGGAAAGCACTCCGCCTCCGGGCGTCTCCCAGCAACCCGGAGCCCACGATTTCGTCATTGCCCGCTTCGTTATCAAAAAGCGTCCGTCCGGATGGCGGACAACCGCAAGCACGGTCAGATGATAGTCGCCCGGGCGCATGTTCCAATCGTTGCGCCGCATAGTCCTGCCGGTCGGCCGCTTATTCCCGTCATAGATATCCCAAAGCTCGTCTTCCATTCCCTTATCCCTCCACGGCTTACACGCCTCCGCTCAAAGCCACTTCATCAGCACTTCTTTCAGGCGATCCAGCTCGATTGGCTTCGTCAGGTATTCGTCCATGCCGGAACGCCGTGCCTCCTCGGCCTCCTCTCCCTGCGTCAGTGCCGTCATCGCGATAATCGGCATGTGCTTCACATCATCGCGCTCCATATTTCTAATCATCCTCGTCGCGATATATCCGTCCATGACCGGCATCTGGATATCCATCATGACCATGTCGAAATATCCCTCCGGGACCTCCGCTATGCGCAAGACCGCCTGCTGCCCATCATACACCCTCTCAACCTCGATGCCCGTCTGCGCGAGGATCTCCGCGGCGACCTCGCTGTTAAGCTCGTTGTCCTCTACAACGAGGACACGCTTGTCTGTATAGTTTTCCTTGCGGAATTCATCCAGCCTGATTTCGCTGCCGGGGATGCGCGTAGCGACCCCCTCAGCGCGTTTCTGGAGCTTCAGGCTGATTGTCACGGTAAATCTCGAACCCTCGCCCTCCTCGCTCTGCACCTCGATCGTCCCGTTCATCATCTGGACGATGTTTTTCACGATCGGCAGGCCCAGGCCCACTCCCCGGGCCTCTTCATCCCGGCGGCCGTCGGGAACTCCCTGGAACGGCTCGAAGAGATGCGTCACAGTATCGCGCGACATGCCTACGCCGTTATCTTCGAACACGAAGCAATATTTCCCGGCATGGCGGATCTCCGATGGCAGCTCCTGCACCGACACCCGAATCTCGCCGCCCTTCGGAGTATACTTTATCGCATTCCCGATGATGTTCACGAAAATCGTCCGCACGCGCTCGGGAGCGCCCACAACGTGTTCATGGACGAGGTTTTTCACCTCCAGGGTCAGGCCGTGTCCGCGCGCCTGGGCAGAGGGACGCATCTGTTCAATCACATCATTTATGAGATCCGCGAGCTGGAAATCCTCTTCTTTCAGCTCCGTCCTGCCCGATTCAAGCATGCTCATATCCAGGATGTCTTCCATCATGCCCAGAAGCTGCTTGCTCGCGGCATCAATCTTGCCTAGGGCGTCCAGCACCCGCTCCTTATCGTCGATATGCTGCTCCGCGATCATGGTCATCCCTATGATGCCGTTCATAGGAGTGCGGACGTCATGCGACATCCGGGACAGAAAAACTTTTTTCGCGGCATTCGCCATATCCGCCCTCTCCGCCTCCATGACGAGCAGATGCCGGTTTTCATCCAGCTGCATCTGCAAGCCGCGCATAGTTTCGCGCATACGGTTCAAGAGGCCCGTGAGCTGCTGCACCTCTGAAAACTCGGACTTGCCGCTCGTAAACGGAGCGTCTATGTCGCCGTCTGCCAGACGCTCGGCGGCCCCGCCGTTCTGGAGCAGGGGGTTTATCATATTCGCGCGCAGATACCGCTCGATGCCCATGCCCAGCAATGCCAGCATCGCCGCGGTTACCGCCAGAGAAAGAATCCACATCGGATTGACCGCGCGGTATATGGAATCCCATTCCGCCAGCCGGCCGTACAGCAGCCCCTCATGCTTGAAAAAAGTGGCAAAATACGTCTCGCCCTCAAACTTCACATGAAACCCGCTGCCGCTCCGGTTATAATTTTGCTTTCTGAATCCCGCCTCGTCCAGAGCCTTCCCCTCGAACCTGGCATCACTCGCGCCCAGCACCATTCCGTCCGCCCCATCCGCGACCAGCAGTATGCTGCCATCGCCCGGATCCGCGACGGAAAGCAGCCCGTCCCACACTTCGCGGTCCGTATTCGCGCCGGCCCCGGCATAGGCCGCCATCCTCGAGAGATAACCGGCGATAAGGCCCGCCTGCTTTTCCGCCGCCTCCTGCTGCCCGAACAGCTGCGCAATCTCGGCGAAAACGGCATATATGGCAAAAAACGCGAGCAAAAGCGCCACCAGCATTCGATTGATCTTTTTCCTCATGTGAAACTGCCTCCTACCGCTATATTTTAACATAGCCTCCGCGCTCATACAAGGCAAAAAGAAATCCCCGGGAAAGCTTTGCCTCCCGGGGAAAAGGTACTAACGTTTTGAGAACTGAGGCGCGCGGCGCGCGGCCTTGAGGCCGTACTTCTTGCGCTCCTTCATCCTGGGGTCTCTGGTCAGATAACCCGCTTTTTTCAACAGAGGCCGATATTCGCCGTCTGCCTGCAGCAGGGCGCGGGCGATGCCGTGCCGTATCGCGCCCGCCTGCCCGGTAAATCCTCCGCCCTTGACGTTGGCCGTAACATCGAACCTGCCGACGGTATTGGTCGCGACGAACGGCTGGCCGACTATGACCTTCAGCGTCTCGACTCCGAAATAATCATCAATGTCGCGCTTGTTTATCGTAACCTTGCCGGTACCGGGAGAGATGTACACTCTGGCCACCGAACTTTTCCTCCTGCCTGTTCCATAATATCTCACGCTTGCCACTTGTCTCTACCTCCCTCGATTAAAATGTCAAAGCCTCGGGCTTCTGTGCCGCATGCTTGTGCTCCGGACCCGCATATACGAATAACTTGCGATACATATCGCGTCCTAAGGGGCCTTTGGGCAGCATGCCCTTCACCGCATGTTCTATAACTCGCTCGGGATGCTTTGCCAACATCTCCCGCAGGGTGGTTATCTTTACGCCGCCGACGTACTCTGAATGCCTGAAGTACGTCTTCTGATCCAGTTTCCTGCCGGTGACGGCGACCTTCTCCGCGTTGACGACTATGACATAATCGCCGCAGTCCATATGGGGGGTGAAAATCGGCTTGTTCTTTCCTCGCAAAACCTTCGCAATCTCCGCAGACAAACGTCCCAGCGTCTTTCCCTCGGCATCGACCACGTACCATTTGCGCTGTATGTCGGCCGGGGTTGCCATAAATGTGTTCATGGTTACTCCTCCTGAATGATAATAAACAATGTCTGCCGGGTGGAAATGTCCGAACCACCCTGTTCACAAGATATATCTCCGAAATGCCCTGCCGGGGCTATGGCAAGGGCATCCGCCTGCTAAATAAGCCTTTATATTCTACTACTTGATTGCGGGCTTGTCAACGGTTAATTCCAAATCCCCAGGGGCGAATTCGATTCCAATCAGCGTCAGTCCGTGCGCCGGAGCGGTAGGACCCGCGGCTGCGCGGTCCCTCGCATCCAGTATGGCTGGCATCCCTTCCGGATCCCTCGCGCCATATCCCGCCTCGATCAACGTGCCCGCGATGATTCGGACCATATTATACAGAAAGCCCGCGCCGGTAACGCGTACTATGACGATGTCGCCCTCCCTTTCCGCCGTGCAGGAGTATATCTCGCGCACGGTCGACAAGGCCTGCGTGTGTATGGAGCAAAAACTGGCAAAATCATGCGTTCCGGCTAGATATGCGGCAGCCGCGCCCATACGCCCCGCGTCTAGCGGCCGGTGGAAAAAATATGTGTCGCGCCGCAATGCCGGCAGCGGAAATTCGCGGTTTAATATGCGATATTCATAAGTCTTTTTGCTGTGGCAATGCCTGGGATGGAAATCCCGCGGCACTTCCCGCGATTCCTGCACGGCGATATCCCCAGGCAGAAATCGGTTTAGGGCATAGGATATCCTCTCTGCAGGTATGCGGGCAGACGTATCGAAGACCGCGACATTCCCCATGGCGTGCACGCCCGCGTCCGTGCGGCTCGCTCCGACTATCCGGACATCCTCGCGCAATAGCCTGCGCAGCGCCCCGCAGAGCGCGCCCTCGATGGTCGGCATGCCCGGCTGGTACTGCCATCCGCAATAAGCCGTGCCATCGTAGGCGACGCGCAGCATCACGCGACGCTTCTCGCTCACGCGAGCGCCCTCATCGCGATCAGCAGCGCGAGATAGCCTATCAGCACGACATATGCGCAGTAATCCGCACCGCTGTAGCGAAGCGGCTTCATTTTGGTGCGGCCGGCTCCGCCCCGGTAACACCGTGATTCCATCGCCAGCGCGAGGTCGTCCGCCCTGCGGAACGCCGCGATGAACAGCGGCACCAGGACCGGAATCATCGACTTGGCCCTTTGGATAATGTTTCCCTCGTCGAAAGATGCGCCCCTGGCCATCTGCGCCTTCATGATCCTGTCCGCCTCCTCGGTGAGTATAGGTATAAATCGCAGCGCGATCGACATCATCATCGCGATATCGTGCACCGGCACATGGATGCCGGCCAGGGGACGCAAAGCCTCCTCCAGGCCGTCGGCGAGCCGGTTCGGCGTCGTAGTCAGCGTCATCAGGGACGTCCCCAATATAAGATACGTCATCCGGACGGCAATGCGCGCGGCGGAATAGACGCCCTCCCGGGTGACCGACAGCCTCCAGAAACTCACGAGCGGCTCCCCCGGGGTCAAAAACAGGCTAAACATCGCGGTGAGGAGCATCAAGACTAAAATCGAGCGCAATCCCCTTACCATAAACCGGAATGGAACGCGCGACACGACAATCAATACGGCGAGAAAAAAAGTCACGGCGGCAAATCCGGGGATACCCTTGAATGCGAACACCGATATAAGAAAAACTAACGTGCCGAACAGCTTGACCCGCGGATCCAGCCTGTGCAGGATAGATGCAGCGGGATAATATTGTCCAATCGTGATATCTCTAAGCATGGCTTCCCTCCGGAGCCCGCCAGCCCATCTCGCGCATCGCGCCTAGGATCCCGTCCTTTGCCTCATCTAGCGTGATGGCGTCGCCGACCGGAAATCCCTTTTTACGCAAATCCCGCATGAGACGGGCCGCAAGCGGTAGCGCCAGCCCGATTTTTTCCAGCTCGTCGCCGTGCCGGAATACGTTCCTCGGCGTATCATCGAACGCCACTCTCCCGCCGTCCATGACCAATATGCGCTGCGCGTATTTTGCCACGTCTTCCATGCTGTGCGACGCCAGAATCACCGTCATATGCCTGTCGGCATGCATCGCCGCGATCCTTTCCAGGATCTCCTCCCGCCCGCGCGGATCCAGCCCGGCCGTCGGCTCGTCGAGGACCAGTACGTCCGGGCGCATGGCCAGCACGCCCGCGAGGGCCGCGCGCCTTTTCTGTCCGCCGGATAGATTGAACGGCGACGCATAGAACAATTCCTCCGGAATGCCAACGTCGGCAAGCGCCTCCATTGCCCGTGATTCGGCCTCTTTTTTGTCCAGGCCCTGGTTCAACGGCCCAAAGCACGCATCCCCTATAACTGTCGTCTCGAACAGCTGGTACTCAGGATATTGGAAAACGAGGCCGACTTTTCCGCGCAGCGCCCGCATGTCATATCCGTCGGCGTAGATATCCTCGCCATTGAAATATACCGTGCCGATGGTTGCCCGCAATATGCCGTTCATATGCTGAATCAATGTTGACTTGCCGGAACCGGTATGCCCGATGAGTCCCACGAACTGCCCGTCTTCTATCTCAAGGTCAATATCCCGCAAGGCATGCGTCTCATATGCCGTCCCCGGTCCGTATATATAATTGACTCCCTCAAATCTGATTGACATCCGGCCTGATTGCCTCCAACGCGGCGGCCAGCTCCTCCCCCGTCAGGATCCCTCGGGGCAGCGGCAGGCCGGCCTGTCTCAATTCATGTGCAAGCAGCTCGGCCTCCGGGACCTCCATGTGATGCGCCCGCAGCTCCTCCGCCCGTGCAAAAACCTCGCGCGGCACGCCCCGCATCACGACCGAGCCGCCATCCATCACATATATATAGTCGGCGCCCGCGGCCTCTTCCATGTAATGCGTGATGAGGATAATGGTTACTCCCTCTTTTACGTTCAACTCATGGACCGCGTCCAATACTTCCGCCCGTCCTGCAGGATCCAGCATCGCCGTAGGCTCGTCCAAAACGATGCATTCAGGCCGCATCGCCATCACGCCCGCGATCGCCACGCGCTGCTTCTGTCCGCCGGAGAGCTTATTCGGCGAATGCGAACGGCATGCGAGCATTCCGACCAAACCCAGGCTCTCCTCGACGCGCCGCCAGATCTCATCCGTAGGGACTCCCAGGTTTTCCGGGCCGAATCCAGTATCCTCCTCAACGATGCTGCCTATAATCTGGTTGTCAGGATTTTGAAACACCATCCCGGCGTCACGGCGGATATCCCAGACACTGTCCGGATCTCCCGTATCCTTCCCATCCACCCAGAGCGTGCCTCCGGACGGCTGCAAGAGGACGTTCAGATGCCTGGCCAGGGTGGACTTTCCCGAGCCATTCTGCCCCAGGATCGCCACGAAGCTACCCCGCTCAATGTCAAGATCCACATGATCCAGCGCGACCTTTGCTGTCCGCTCGTTACCATCCTCGTCCCTGCGGATGTATTCATGCACCAGCTGCCTCGCCTTTACCATCAGAGCCATTTCCTGCCGCTCCCATCGCATCCGCGCTAATCATCCGCGGCATTCCGCAGCCTTCCGACAAAACGCCCAAGTCTGCCCAGAGCTTCCTTCAGGCTGTCCAGCGAATAGGCATAGGAGATTCGTAAAAACCCCTCGCCGCAGTCGCCGAAGGCAGTTCCCGGCACTACCGCCACTTTCTCCTCCTGCAGGAGCCTGCTGGCAAATTCATCCGACGTCATGCCGAATTCCTTGATAGACGGGAACGCATAGAAGGCGCCGAACGGCTCGAAGCATTGCAGGCCCATCTCCTCAAATTCGTGCATGACATACCTGCGCCGCTGGTCATACTGCTCTCGCATCGCCGCCACGTCCGCATCGCCGTTTCTCATTGCCTCTACGGCCGCATACTGGCTGGTAGTCGGAGCACACATAATCGCGAACTGGTGTATCTTCAGCATCTGCTCGATGACTTCCCTGGGGCCGCAGGCGTATCCAAGCCTCCAGCCGGTCATGGCATAGGCTTTGGAAAAACCGTTTATCACCACCGTCCGCTCCCTCATGCCCGGAACGGAAGCGATGGACGTATGGCAGTCAAGATAGCACAATTCCGCGTATATCTCGTCGCTTAAGACGTAAAGGTCATGCGCCTTGACAACCTCCGCGATGGCCTCCAGATCAGTCTTTTCCATCACCGCGCCGGTAGGGTTGTTTGGAAAAGGCATCACGAGAATCTTGCTCTTCGGCGTGATAGCCGCCTCCAGCTCCTCCGGCGTCAGACGAAACCGATCGGTCTCCCGAAGCTCTATGATGACCGGGATGCCGCCCGCCAGGATCGCGCATGGCTCATATGATACGTAGCTCGGCTGCGGGATCAGCACCTCGTCTCCGGGGTCGAGCATTGCCCGCAACGCGCCGTCTATAGCCTCGCTGCCGCCCACGGTGATCAGAATCTCAGTCCTGGGGTCATATTCCAGCTGAAACCTGCGTTCCATATATTTCGCAATCTCCGCGCGCAGCTCCGCAAGCCCGGAATTAGACGTATAAAAAGTGCGACCCTTTTCCAGGCTGTAGATCCCCTCCTCGCGGATATGCCACGGCGTATCGAAATCCGGCTCGCCCACGCCCAGCGAAATGGCGTCGTCCATCTCGTTTACGATATCAAAAAAACGCCTGATGCCGGATGGCTTGATAGAGCGAATCTTTTCATTCAGCGGATCTCTCATGGCGCCACCAGCATCCTTTCGTCCTTTGCAGGTTCCGCCATGACTGTGCCATGGTCTTTGTATTTTTTAAGGATAAAATTGGTCTTCGTACTGAGTACCGAATCCAGCGTAGACAGCTTCTCCGTCACAAATGTGGATATATCGCGCAGCGTCTTGCCCTCCAGCGTCACCATCAGGTCGAAGCCCCCCGAGATCAAGTATACGGAATTCACCTCGGGATAATTATAGATGCGCTCAGCCACCTTGTCGAACCCCATGCCGCGCTGCGGCGTGACTCGCACCTCTATCATGGCCGTCACCTTCTCCACATCGGTCTTGTCCCAGTCTATCAGCGTATGGTAGCCGCATATGACGTGTTCCTCCTCCATGGCGGCCAGCTCGTCGCGCACCGCCTGCTCGTCCACGCCCAGGATTACCGCCAGGTCATGCAGAGCCACGCGGCTGTTTTTCTCGATATAGGTCAGTATCTTCTCTCGCATGCTTTTTCTCCTTCTATCATATTCTATATAAAAGCTCATGCCCCGCAAGCGGGGCACCGCCATGAATGAAAGCCCGCGGATTGCTCCGCATTGCATTTCAACCCACGACCTTGTACAATTCATCCGTTTTCGGAGGCGTCAGGAACCGCCTCCTGGCGCCGGAGATGACCACTCTGTCATTGCCCCGCGTCGCCTTCCCGATACACGCGGACGCTATGCCCGCGTCATGCAGGGCGCGCACTAGCCCGCCTCCGTCATTTGCCGCGATGAGCATGCTCCCGCTGCCAATCAGTTCATAGGGATTTATGTCGAAAAATTCGCATACCTCCACCGTTTCCTGCCGGATCGGGATCTCTTTCAAGTCTATCTCAAGGCCTACGCCGGACCGCTCGCCCATCTCCCAGAGCGCGCCGAAAATGCCTCCCTCTGTCACGTCATGCATCGCGGCCGCTCCATATTCCGCCGCGATCCTTGCCTCGGGCAGGACGGACAGATATTGGTCGAACGACTTTGCCTCATCGACCAGGGCATGGGGATACCGCGTCAAAAGTTCCCTCTCCTTTTCTTTGGCTATGATGGAAGTACCCTCCAGACCTATCCATTTAGTGACTATTATATCCATCCCGGGCCTTGCGCCGCCAGTGGATATCAGGCGTCCCTTTTTCACCTTTCCAATGCCGGCCACGGAAATGACCGGCTGGACGACCGCTCGCGTCACCTCGGTATGCCCTCCCAGAATCTGCACGCCGGCGGCATGCGCCGCAAGCTCGGCTTGATCCATCATGTCCCTAAGCTGCGCCTCGTCGGCCTGCTCAGGCAAAAGGACCGTCAGCATCACGCCGACCGGCTCGGCTCCGGCGCTGGCCAGGTCGTTCGCCGTGACCATTATCGCCAGGCGCCCGATATCTTTAGCGGTTCCGGTAATCGGATCGGCCGACAGAACGAATATCTCATCATCATTCAGGGAAAGCGCCGCGCAATCCTCGCCGGCTGCCGCGCCTATTAGCGCCTCCGGACGGGCGGTCTTTATCCGTCCGATCACGGACCTCTCCAGCACCGCCTCCGGTACTTTGCCTATCTCCATAAATCCGTCATCCTTTAAAAAATGAATCGCTACTCGCCATCGGGATCCGCGCCGTCGGCCGATTCCTTAACGGCGGATTCGTCCCGCTCGGGTTCTCCGTCCTGCTTTCCGTCATCTTTTTCCTTGCCGCTGTCTTTATCCCCGGCCTTGTCCTTTTCCTTTTCTTTCCCCTTATCCTTATCTTTTCCCGCGTCCTTCTCCTCTTCTTCAGCCTGCTCTTCCTCCTCTTTGTCCTTCTTCGCTAAAGCCTCGGATGTGTTCGCGTTCGCCGCAGCCCGGATCGCGCCCTCGTCCCCGGTCGCAATCGCGGCCTTTACCGCCGCAACGGCATCCGCGTTGTCCGAACCGACGCCGACCACGACAATGCGCGGCGATGCCTGGTAGGTGCTGTTGTTATAAGCCTCGCGGCTGACCTCTTTGCCATTTTCCTTGACTATCTTCCAGAGTTTTGCCGTATAGCCGGTATGCGAGCTCTGCGTCGACTGCATATAGCCTATCGGGAACTGCGAGGATGCCTGGAACTGTACCTCGGGCTCGGTCACGCTGGTAGTCTCGCTCTCGAAAACGACCTCGCGGCCCGGATCGCGCGTCTCCTCGCCGAACACGTTGAACGTGATCGTCATACCGCTCGTATATCCCTCGATATAAATAGGGAAATCATAGTTGTTCGTAAATTTCAAATCTTTATAAGTGCCGGCGATTGCCGCGTCCATCGACGGCTGCACGTAGCTGACGATCATCGAATGGCAGTACCGCTCATCGATAGCCAGCTCCGCCCGGATGACCGCGTTATACAGCGTCGTGGACACCTGGCATATGCCGCCGCCATAGGTCTGCACGGTCGTGCCGTTCTCATAAGAACCCGCCAGCTCATAGCCATTTTCCGCTGTAAACGGGCTGACGGCCTCATAGACGGAAAACTGCTCGCCCGGGTAAAGCACCGACCCATTGATCTTGCTCGCGCCATTGCGGACGTTCTGCGCCCGCCCCGCGGAGGAGGTGCCAAAGTCCGTTGTAAACGTTCCTAGCAAATCGGTCACGCGCTCCAGCTGCTCTTTCGTGCCTTCCGGCTCCACCACGGACGCCGCAAGCTCCAGCGACGCATCGGCCTGCGTCCAGTCATTTTCAATGAATGAGACGATATCGTCAGCGGAAGCGTCTATGTCCACTTTAACGCCGTTGCGTCCATCCGTAATCGTAAAAGCGCCATTCTCGCGGACAAGGCCATAATTTATCGCTTTTTGGTTCATGTCAGCGGTATTGGCCTCCAAAAACGAACGCACCTTTTCCGGATCAGCCGTATACTCGATGCCGTATACCATATTCTCGTGCTCCAGGTCCTTTTGGGATTTGTAGCGCTCGATCAGGTTGCCCGTGCGTCCTATGTTCGCCGCGTCCTTTACAACGGAGCGGTTCGACCAAGCCACGCCGAAGTCGGCCGCTGTCGCGACCACGCTCTTGCCATCGGCCGACAGGGTGAACTGCGTGTCGCCCAGCGACGCCACATAATCGTCGACCGCCTCGATAGCCTCCGCCTCGGTCATACCGCCCACCGCGATGTCGCCGATATAGACATTGTCCGCGATAAGCCGCGCGGCCCCGCCGCTGCCCGCGCGCGCGACCATCCCCCGGCCGATGCAGACAAATGCCGCGACGGCGCACGCCGCGAAAATGGCGCGCGCCTTCCATCCCTTCCGGTTCCTGCCGCTATTGCCCGGTTCTATTTCCCTTGCCTTTTCCATATTGATTATTCCCTCTTTTCATTTGCTGCTGCCCCATTCGTTAATACTATGATATATCTTCTTTCGGTTTTTTCAAGACGCAAAAACAGACAGAATAATTGACATAATTCCAATATTTTAGTATATTATTTTGAAAGCCCCATCAAGCGGCCATGCAGATGGCAAGCTTGCTTGCCAGGCTGCATGGACATTTGATGGGCAAGGTGGTATGAGCAAAAAAGCGGCGCGACCGGAGAGAGCGACGCGATTTG